>DATBJH010000088.1:0-5752 GCA_036556505.1 Gemmatimonadales bacterium | reverse complement strand
GTGGGAAACCGGCCGATCCGGGTGAGGCTGCCGTCGGCCGCGCGGCCGAAGGCGATGATGGCGTTGCTGCCCGCGCCGTTCGTGGTGGTATATACCGCGCCGGCGTGGCGCTTGCCGCTCGCGCCCAGGTCGGCCGTAGCTTCAGTGGAGGTATCGGACGGAGCGGGAGAGGTCGGGTCGGTGCAGGCGGCGAAAGCGCAGCCGGCGAGGGCGGCGAGGATGGCGGACCAGGAGCTGGTCACCCGGTGCTGGGCATGGTATGACATTACACGTCTCCGGAGGAGCTGCGTGACATCGTGGGCGCGCGGTCGCGGCCTGCGAGCGCGCGTCGGCGGGAGGGCATGCGCGTGAGCAGTGCCCAAGCGAGAAACGACGTCAGTCGGCGAGCGGTTTTCGGAAGGGGTACATCACGTCGTTACTCGGCCGACAGCGTGATCGCGGAATCCAGTCAGCAGGTCACGTGCAGGATGGCATTGGTGTCGGCAGAGTCCTGCTCCAGCAACTCGATTGCTTGTGCCGTCGGCACCATTACCAGCTCGATCTCGCGGCGGCGAGCCTCACGCTGCACCTGCTCCATCACCGGCAGGGCCCCGGTGCCCGTGCCGATGACCAGCCGCCGGCAGGCCCAGGGTATGCTCTCATCAATGGAAAGGGGCGTGTGGCCGAAGGCACTGCGGAACTTCTTGGAAGGCTTCTTCTCCCGTTTCCGAACCTTGCCGCGATCGATCACCACGTCGTGCTCATATGTGGTACCATCGATCCGAATGGATCCGAAAGAGAATGACTCGAACCGCATAAGCCGCTCTCCGCTAACAGCTCCGCCCAGCCCAATCCGGGTCCTGGCAGCATAGGGTTGCCGCCTCGCGCGGACGGTGATGCGCTGCACACGAGCCCCGTTCCCACTCTGACCCGGCTGCTGGCGCGGTTGAGCCAAGCATCGTCACCTGCCTGAAGGCAATGGAGCACTACCGATTTGTAGTCGACGCCTGGCGCCACGCAGACCCGCAGCTTCGGCACTATGTAGAGGAAGCGGCGGCAGGGGTTCAACGACTTGGGATAGTACCCTCGGATTTGGGCAGTGACCGATTCGATCCAGGTCGCGAACGCTCCAGCTTCAGCCAATCGGCGCTTTCGCTTTACGGTAGGACGGTGGCTCGCGAGCGATAAACCTGGGGCGTAGACGCCTCGTACCCGGTGACACAGCCTGAGATGTTCGTCCCGTTCAAGGTGGGCGTGGCCGATTCAAGACGTGTGCTCCCTGCAGCCCTATGCTCCGCTCTGCGGGATCTCTCGCACGAGGAGGCAGCGATGCTACGGGGCATGTGGGTCGGCGGGATCCTGGGAATGCTGGCACTCGGCTGTACCGAGTCTACCGCGCCGGCGCCTCGGGACGAGATACAAGGCGCCGGGGACCAGCCGGCGGATCTTTGGGGAATACGGGATCTGGTTACGGGAGCCGGGCAGTTCGAGCATCCGGACTTCGGCACCGTCGGGTTCGGCTTCCTGGCCATACGGCACAAGAACGGCGCGGTCTCGGGTCGCTTCTTTCAGCACCAGCCCTTCTTCGGATTCACCTACGTCGGGGAGGTGACCTGCTTCGCGGTGGACCCGGTGAACCATCGGGCCTGGATCGGTGGAGTGCTGACTCACAGCAACGACCCGGATCCCGTCACCGAAGTCGGGGACGATGTGTGGTTCCGGGTGCTGGATACGGGCAAGCGGAGCGCGGAGCCCGACCGGAGCACCTTCTTCGGCTTCGAGCAGCCGCCGCCGGGAATCGTGACCTCGGAGGAGTACTGCCAACTGCGGATCTGGCCCGACGGCAACGCGCGTACCTGGCCGGTCGTGCGCGGGAACATCGTCATCCATTGAGCCGGGACCGGTACTTGGCGGGCGCTGAGAAGCGTTTCGAGAGAATCGTCGGCCGAAACCGCCGTAGTCTGCGGCGCTGGATTCACTGAGCGGCACTGGCCTCGCGCACCCAGGCAGGTTCTCGCGGGAGTCAGACTGCAAGTGAGGCAGCCATAGCTTGCGCCAGCGCGGCCGCTGTAGCACTCTTTTCCCATGTCGAGCCCTGCACCAGCCGTGCTGCGGACTACGTTCCGCGCCTGCCTGGCTCTTATCCTCGCCGGCGCATTCGGCTTCCGCGTCGCCGCGCTGCCGGCGGCGTCGGGGTGCGTCGGCGGCTCGGGCGCGACGCCACAGCATCACTCCGGCCATCACGAGCACGATCACCGCGCCCCGGATTCGTCCGGCCAGGCATGCGTGTGTGTGGCCCACGTGGCGGGAGCCGGACTCGCCGTCGAGCCCGCGCGCCTCGCGCCGGCCCCGGCGCCCCGATCCGGGATTGCGTCCACACCTGCCGTCAACCGGCGCGGACCGTCGCGCGCCGGCTCCCACGTCCTCCCCTTCTCCATCGGTCCTCCAGCGCTCCTCGGCTGACCTTCCGTCCGTCAACCGCTACCGGTCTCGACCGCGCTCATGTCGCGCGGGTGCGAGCCTTGGTCCCTTCAGCCTGGAGCGTGCCATGCCACTGCTGTCCGTTCCCACGCGGGCGCTGCCCGCCTGGATCGTGCTCGCCGCGGCGAGCGCCGTCGTCGCCTGTAGTGATTCGAGCGGCCCCGACGAGCTGGAGCCGTTCACCCTGAACTTCGCCGCCGTCCACAACGGCGAGACCGTAGGCTGCGGGAACGTCCTCGATGGATTGGGACCCGACGGCACGGTTTCGGTCGAGCTCGCCGACCTCCGATTCTACGTCAGCAACATCCGCTTCTTCGACGAGCAGGGTGCCGAAGTCCCGGTCGAGCTCGACGACAATGACTTCCAGTACAACAGCGACGCGGGCAATGTCGCCCTGGTGGACCTGACCGGCACGGCAAGCGGCGCCTGCGCCGGCGAGGGGCTGAGCTTCCCCGAGGGAACCGCCCGCACCAACGCCGTCGTCACGGGGCGCACCCGGCCCGACCTGGTGCACTCCATCGCGTTCGACGTGGGCATTCCGCAGCCGGTGATGAAGGACGTGCTCGCGAGCCATACCGACGCCGACGCCCCGTCGCCGCTGGCGGAGATGCACTGGTCCTGGGCGTTCGCGTATCGCTTCCTGGTGATGAACTTCACCGTGTCGGACGGCGGAACGCCGGGCGAGGGGTACGTTCATGTGGGCAGCACCGACTGCGGCGGTGACGGAACCCGGGCGATGACCGACCGGGATACCTGCGGCCGGATCAACACGCCGGCGGTGCGGTTCGAGCACTTCCATCTCGACGACGCCGTTGGCCTGGACGTGGATGCGTTGCTCGCGGGGTTGGACTTCCAGGTGGAGCAGACGCCGGGTGGTCCCATGATCCCGGGCGTCGCCTCCCACTCGAGCCCGGATCAGCCGCACACGGCAACCATTTTCGCCAATCTCGGCATCGACATGGGGACCGGCGCCTCGAATCCGGAGGACGACGGTGTCTTCGTTGTCCAGTAGGCGCTGGCTGGGCGCCGCCGCCATCACGGCGGCGGCGCTCGGCTGCGGCGATTCGGGTGTGGAGCCCCGGCCGCCGGACGGCGTCCGGGAGCTGCTCCGTCTGCCGGAGCACTTCGCCGAGCCCGCGATCCCGGAGTACAACCCGCTCACCGCGGAGAAGATCGAGCTGGGTCGGCGGCTGTTCTACGACACCCGCCTTTCAGGCAACCAGACCCAGTCGTGCGCCTCCTGCCACCAGCAGCGGCTCGCGTTTACCGACGGCCTTTCGGTGCCGCGGGGCTCCACCGGCCACCCGCTGCTCCGCAACAGCCAGGGCCTGGCGAACGTCGCCTACTTCAGCACCCTCACCTGGGGCAACAACGCCTTGCTCACGATCGAGGACCAGATCCTGGTCCCGCTCCTGTCGGACGATCCCATCGAGCTGGGCATCGTGGACGGGATCCGCGCGGAGGTGCTGGCCCGGCTCGACGCGGACAGCACCTATCGCAGGCTGTTCGCCGAGGCGTTTCCTGACAGCCCGCCCGGGGCGACCATCAACCAGATCCGGTTCGCGGTGGCCGGCTTCTGCCGCACGCTGATCTCGGGCAACAGCCCCTACGACCGCTACTATCGCGGCGACCAGTCGGCGCTGACTGCCCAGCAGATTCGCGGGCTCAAGCTGTTCAACTCGGAGCGGATGGAGTGCTTCCACTGCCATACCGGCATCAACCTGTCCACCTCGTACCACGACGCGACCACGACGCCGGGCACGATCACCTTCCCGTTCTTCAACAACGGGCTCTACAACGTGGGCGGTGACGGCAGCTATCCGGAGGGGAACCAGGGGCTCTACGAGCTGACGCACAACCCCAAGGACCGGGGTCGGTTCCGTCCCCAGGGCCTGCGCAACGTGGCGGTGACGGCGCCCTACATGCACGACGGCAGCATCGCGACGCTGCGGGACGTGGTGCGGCACTATGCCCGTGGTGGCCGGGCGGTACTCTCGGGGCCTTATGCAGGCGATGGGAGCCAGAGCCCGCTCAAGTCGGGACTGGTGCGCGGGTTCTCGCTGACCGAGGAGGAGATGGACGACGTGATCGCTTTCCTGGAATCGCTGACCGACTCCACGTTCCTGACCGATCCGCGTCTGTCCGATCCGTTCGCCGCGGAGCGATAGGCGGCGACCGGCTACCGAGTCGCGACCGCTGACGGGACGAGAATCCGCCGGGAGGTGAGCCGGTTGTCGGGGCCTAGCCAGGTCACCATCAGGCCGCCTTCCGGCGCGCCGACCGGCGCCGGCAGGCGGTGCCGCCCGCCGCTGGCGCCGAGCACGGTCTCCGCGCCGGTCCCTCCGTCCGCCCGCACCAGCCTCGCATAGACCTGCCGGTTCTCCAGCCACAGCACCACCGCGCCGTCCGGCACCAGCCCGACCGACACCTGACCCTCGGGCCGGCCGCTCGTCACTACGACGGGCTCGCCGAAGGAGCGCCCGGCGTCGTCGGAGAAGCCGAGCTGCACGCGCGGTCGCGACCCTTCCGCCGTCCACCACGCCACCGCGAGCCGTCGGCCGTCAGCCGCGACGGCGGGACCGTTGTTGGGGCAGCCGTTGTAGACCCAGCCGTCGCGGTGCACGACGCGGCCCGCGCGCCAGGCCGCCGCGTCACCTTCCTGCCCGGGCTCCAGCCGCGCCACCGCGATGTCGCGGACCACGTTGGTCTCGTACCGGACCGAATCGATCGGCAGGCCGGGCGGCAGCTCCTTGTCCCGGTAAGCGAACACCGTGGCGTCGCCGCTCAGGGCGACGTCCATCGGGCAGCAGTCGCACGCGACCGAGTCCACCTCCACCTCAGTGCCCAGTCGGCCGTCGGGTGACACGGTGGTCCACATCAGGTTCCGGCTCCCCACGTGGTCCATCTCGTCCGGCTTGTCTGGATTGTGCCGGGCGGTCTGGCGTCGCGGGTCGATCCAGAAGAGTCCGAGCTCGCCCTGGGCGGTGCGGTACGCGGTGGGGAACTCGAACGTGCCGCCGTTCACCGGAGCGCGGTGCGGAATCACCGGACGGCTCCAGTTGGCGCCGTGGTCGCTCGAGAAGGCGACACGGATGCCGTAGAAGCCGTGGCCCGTGCCCCCGGTCTTGCGCTGCCAGACGGCCGCGAGTGCGCTGTCGCTCAGCGCGCGAACGCTGGGGATCTCGGTGGCATGGATGAAGATCGAATCGTCTTCGACCACCGTGAACGGGGCCGACCACCCGCCGTCGGCGAAGGTGGCGAACTGCAGCGCGTACCGGGATCCGCTGATGGG
>DATBJH010000087.1:0-16037 GCA_036556505.1 Gemmatimonadales bacterium | reverse complement strand
GTGGCAGCTGGTCAGCTTCAAGGGAGGAGACGGAACCGTTCTCACACCCGATGACCCCGCCAAGTACACCCTGAGCTTCGAGTCCGACGGACGGCTGGCCGCAAGGATCGACTGCAACCGGGGCAGCGGCACCTGGAAATCCGTAGCGGCCCCGCAGCTCGAGCTCGGTCCGATGGCACTCACCCGTGCGATGTGCCCGCCGGGGTCGCTTCACGATCAACTGGTGAAGCAGCTGCCGTTCGTGCGGTCCTACGTCCTGCGCGACGGTCACCTCTACCTCTCGCTGGCGGACGGAGGCATCTACGAGTTCGCTCCGGCCGACGCCAAGGCAAGCATGTCCGGCGTGATCAGAGGCACGGCCACGTACCGCGAGCGCATGGCGTTGCCAGGGTATGGAAACCGAGCGGAGCTTCCTCCAGATGCTCCAGCGGGTGAGCGGGTGAAGCATCGGCGGCAAGCAGCTCGATCTTGTCGACCAGGGGGGCAAGGCGATCGGCCGGTTCGACGGGCTGCACATGAAGTAGCCCCGGTGGTTGAGCCAGTAGTGGCCCGAGTGCTGCAATTGGTTGGGCGCGTGATGGGCTCGGCGACGAGCAAGGGGGTGCGAGTGACCGCCGTGCGATCGCCTTGGTCGGAGTCGCTATTGCAGTGCTCAGCGACCCGGCTCGCGGTTGGCTAAGGCGGATCGGTTACGGATCGCTGGTTGCCGCTGCGGTGAGGCGCCATATGCGCCCTGCTGGACGCGCCCGGCTTCTTGCGGACTCAGGGTTGCAACGTCAAGTATGGTCCACCAGCCGCAGAACCGGCCTGCTTGCCCCCTGACCGAGGATCGCGTAAATTCCCACGCTTCTAATATTTACGCCCCGAGGGGCCAGCTGCCCTGAAGGGGCCGAGAGGGGTGATACACTGCATGCCGGAAGTCATCATCCATGATGACGAGAGCTTCGAGCGGGCGCTCAAGCGCTTCAAGAAGAAGTGCGAAAAGGCCGGGATCCTGTCGGATCTCCGCAAGCACCGTCACTTCGAGAAGCCGAGCGAGAAGCGGAAGCGGAAGATGAACGCCGCCGTCCGCAAGAACCGCCGGGGCCCGCGTGTCCCCCGCGGCTAGCAGCCTGGCCGACGGCCTGCGGGCGGCGATGAACACCGCCCGCAAGGCGCAGAACAAGGATCGGACCCTCGTCCTCGGCACTATTCTCGCCAACCTGAAGAATCGCGAGATCGATCTCCGCAGGCCGGCGACGGACGAGGAGGTGGTGGAGGTCCTCCGGAAGGGCATCAAGATCCGTCGGGAGGCGATCGAGCAGTACCGGGCGGGCGGCCGGACCGACCTGGCCGACGCGGAGCAGGCCCAGATCGCGGTGCTGGAGGAGTTCCTCCCGCCTGCGGTCGACCCGGAGGAGATCCGGGCCGCCGTGCGCGAGGTGATCGCAGGCGGCGCGAAGGACCTCGGCAAGGTCATGGGCCAGATCGTTCCGCGCTACAAGGGACGGGCCGACGGCAGGTTGATCAACCAGATCGTCCGCGAGGAGCTTCAGGCGGGGTGATGGCCGTGGTGGAGTTTCTTTCTTCCGACGGGGTGCCGACCGATACCGAGGCCGGCACCCCGTCTCCTTTGCCGGACGAGCGGAGCACGGACGGGTTTGACGCCATCGAGCTGGAGGCGGTGCTCGAAGTGGTCGCCGGTCACGCAGCCGGCCCGCTGGGGGCGGACCGGGTGAGGTCGCGGCGGCCGACCCTGGAACTGGGATGGGTGCGCCGGGAGCTGGCGAGGGTGAGCGAAGTGGCGGGCCTCTTCCGCCGGGGCGACGGACTCCTCGCCGAGCCGGTGCCGGACGTGTCGCGAGCCCTCGCGCGGTTGCGCATCGAAGGCAGCGTGCTCGAGGGCCAGGACCTCCTCGCGATCGGACGGATGCTCGCCTCGTCGCGACGGGTGCACGAGGACCTCCGCCGGGTGAAGGAGTCGGCCCCGCTCGCCGCGGAGCTGGCGCACGACCTCCCGGGCCAGCGTCTCGAGCGCCGGCTGGAGCAGTCGCTCGACGCGGATGGCAGTCTTCTCGACACCGCGAGCCCGGCGCTCGCCGCCGCTCGGCGCGAGGTGCAGCATGCCCGCCAGCGGCTCCTCCGCCGACTCGACGCGCTTCTCCGGGGGCTCGATTCCGCCACCGCTGCCTCGGACGCGTCGGTCACCTTGCGCGGCGGGCGCTACGTCATCCCGGTCCGCCGCGACTCGCGGAACCGCCCCGCCGGCATCGTGCACGACGAGTCGGGCAGCGCGGGCACCCTCTTCATTGAGCCCACCGAGGCCATCGAGCTCGGCAACGCGCTGCGGGAAGCGGAGGTCGAGGAGGAGCGGGAGACCCTCCGTGTGCTCCGCGAGCTGACCGGCCTGCTGCGTCCGGAGCTGCCGGCGTTACGCGGCGCGGTGGAGATGTGCGTCGCGGTGGACGATCTCGTGGCGCGCGCCCGGTACGCCATCGCGGTCGAGGGCCACGTGCCCGAGGTCCTGCCCGCTCCGAGCGGCCTCCGGATCGTCAACGGCCGGCATCCGCTGCTCCTGGCGGGCGCCGAGGCTGTGGTGCCGTTCGACCTGGAGCTGGATCCCTCGGAGCGGACGCTGTTGATCAGCGGACCGAACACCGGCGGGAAGACCGTGCTCCTCAAGGCCGTCGGGCTCGCCTCCTCGATGGCGCAGAGCGGGATCGTACCGCCGGTCGGCGCCGGCTCACGGCTGCCGGCGTTCGGCGGCTTCTTCGCCGACATCGGTGATCGCCAGTCCATCGCCGCAAGCCTTTCCACATTCAGCGCGCACGTGGCGATGCTGCGCCGGATCCTGGCGGAGGCCGACGCCGGCTCGCTGGTACTGCTGGACGAGGTCGGGAGCGGCACCGATCCGGCCGAGGGGGCGGCGCTGGCGGGCGCCATCCTCGCAGCCCTCACCGCGCGCGGCGCGCTGACACTCGCCACCACGCACCTCGGCGCGCTCAAGGACCTGGCAAGCCACACGACGGGCGTGGTAAACGCCTCGCTCCAGTTCGACGCGGCCACGCTCACACCGACGTATCGCTTCGTCAAAGGGGTGCCGGGGCGCTCCTACGGCCTCGCGATCGCGCGCCGCCTCGGGATCGAGCCCGAGATCCTCACCGACGCGGAGGCCCGGGTACCCGACGCGGAGCGCAACCTGGATGCGCTCCTCGCGGCGGTGGAGGAGCGCGGGCGCGAAGCCCGGGAGGCGCGGGCTCGGCTGGAGCAGCGGGAGGCTGAGCTGGACTCGCTGCAGGCGCGGCTGACGGTGCAGGACGAGAGCCAGCGCGCGCGCGAGGCCGACCTGAAGCGACGGGAGAAGGACGCCGACCGGGCGGGGAAGCGGCAGGCAAGGCAGTACCTGATGGATGCGCGGCGTCTGGTCGAGGAGGCCCTCGGCGCGGCGCGAGCCGCGGGCGACGAGGCTGCCGCTCGGGAGGCGCGGCGGATGGTGGAGCAAGGGATTCGGCTGCAGTCGGAGGGATCGGCAGAGGGCGGTCGGGCGGACGGGCGGACAGGCGGACAGGAGGCCGAGGCGCTGGCCGCCGATGCTCGGGTCCGTTTGCCCAGCGGAGGCACCGGCAAGGTGCTGGAGCTGCGCTCTGACGGCACCGCCGTAGTAACCGTTGGCGGAATGAAAATCGTCTTGGACCGATCAGCGCTCACCCCGGTGCCCGCCGACTCCTCGAACAGCGGTGAAGCCAAGCCCCCCGTCCGCCCGTCCGACCGTCCGCCCGTCCGCCCCGAGAGCGCGCCTGCGCTCGAGGTGGATCTCCGCGGCCTCACCGGCGATGAGGCGGAGCAGGCCACCATCGCCGCCGTAGACGCCGCGGTGCTGGCGGAGCAGCCCTTTCTCCGCATCATCCACGGGATGGGCACCGGCGTCGTGCGCGAACGGGTGCGGCGGGTCGTCTCCGCCGACCGGCGTATCACCCGCTTCGGCTTCGCGCCGCGAAACCAGGGCGGCACCGGGGTCACCATCGTCGAGTTCTCGGCATGAGCATGATCCCCGAGGAGACCGTGGACCAGGTGCGGGAGAGCGCCGATCTGGTCGGCCTCATCGGCGAGGCGGTCGAGCTGAAGCGCACCGGATCGGACTATCGCGGCCCGTGCCCGTTCCACGGCGGGACCCATCGGAACTTCGCCGTCATTCCGAAGAAGAATCGGTACTACTGCTTCGTGTGCCACGCTTCGGGCGATGTGTTCTCCTGGCTGATGAAGCGATTCGGGATGGACTATCCGACCGCCGTGCGAGAGGCGGCGCGCCGCGCGGGGATCGTGATTCCCGAAACCCCGGGACGTTCCGGACCGGACCCGCGGGAGCCGCTGTTCGAGGCGGTGGCCGTGGCCCACGACTGGTTCACCCGGCAGCTGCTGGAATCGGCGGACGCGGCGGACGCCCGCGCCTATCTCGAAGGCCGGGACATCCCTCTGGACACCGCGGGAGAACACGGCCTGGGCTACGCGCCCGCGAGCCGCGCCTTCCTGGCGGCGATGAAGGAGCTGGGCCTGGAGGACAAGGTCCTGCTGGAGGCGGGGCTCACCGCGCAGCGCGACGACGGGAAGGTGGTGCCGCGCTTCCGGGCCCGGCTGCTCTTTCCGATTCATGATCTCCGCGGTCGCCCGGTGGGGTTCGGAGGCCGGCTCCTGGGCCCGGGTGAGCCCAAGTATCTCAACACCCCCGAGTCGCCGATCTTTCACAAGGGAAAGCAGCTCTACAACCTGCACCAGGCGAAGACGGCGATCCGGAAAGAGGAGTCGGTCATCCTGGTCGAGGGATACTTCGACGTATTCCGCCTGGTGCTGGCGGGCATCGACCACGTCGTCGCCCCGCTGGGCACCGCGCTCACCGGGGACCAGGCCGGATTGCTGCGTCGGTTCGCCCGCGCGGCCACCCTGCTCTACGACAGCGACCAGGCCGGCCTTCGCGCCACCTTCCGCGCCGGCGACGAGCTGCTGCGCCACGGCGTGCGGGTCCGGGTGGCCACCATGCCGGAGGGCGAGGACCCGGACACGCTGGTGCGGAGAGGCGGCGCGGAGGCGCTGCAGCCGATCCTCGACGACGGGATCGACCTGCTGGAGCGCAAGATCCAGCTGCTGGAGCGGAAGGGGTGGTTCGAGGGAGTGGAGCACCAGCGCGAGGCGCTGGACCGCCTGCTGCCGACCATCCGCGCGGCGGCGGACCCGATCACCCGCGACCTCTACCTCAAGACGGTGGCCGAGCGGACGGGGGTGAGCCGAGAGGTGCTCCGGGAGCAGGCGGCGGCGCGGTCGGCCGCTGCCGCTGCGCCGTCGCCCGACGCGCCGACGCCGAGTCGGGGTCGGCCGATGTCGCAGGCGAGACGCCGGCGGGCAGGCGCGGAGGTCCCGGCCGAGCGCCTGTTGCTCTGGGTCCTCCTGAGAGATCGCTCCTGGATCCCCAAGGCAGCCGCGGAAGTGCCGGCGGAATGGTTCGAGACGCCGGTCCTGCGCGAGCTGTACGAGGCGATGCTTCGCAGTCCCGAAAACGTCCAATCCGCCGTATTCTTGGAGCAGCTTTCACCCCTGGCTCAGAAGGCGCTGGCTCGGGTGGACGGATACGAGGCCAAGTACGGATTGCCGGACCTCGATCGCGCGTTCGTGGACGCGTGCAGGAGCCTGGAAGCCCGACCGCTTCGGAAGAAGCTCGATGAGATCAAGGCGTTGCGAGAGGAGAAGCGCATTACGGCGGACAATTTCGAGACCATCGTGAACGAGGAACGGGAGATCAAGCACAAGCTCTCGGCGATCTTCCCGGAGGAGCTGCTCAAGCGCAAACTGAGACGGGGGGACGTAGATGCACGCTGATCTGGTCAAATTGCTCGATCTTCAGGCAAAGGACTCGGCGGTGGCGGAGGTGGAGCGGCGGATGGAGGCGCTGCGGGAAGAGACGGGCGTACTGGATCAGGCGTTGAACCGGGCACGGGAGGGCCTCGAGGCGGCGAAGCGGGCCGCGGCCGATGCCGCGCGGCGCCGCGACGAGCTGGAGCAGAAGATCGAGAGCTACCGTGTTCTCCAGGAGCGGCGCCAGCAGCGGCTGGAGCACGTGCGGAATCCCAAGGAGGCCTCCACCCTGATGGCCGAGCTGGATCTGGCCCGATCGGTGGTGGCCAAGGAAGAGAACGACTGGGTCCGGAGTTCGGACGCGGTGACCCAGGCGCAGTTCAAGGCGGCGGAGGAGGAGCGCAACGTCGATACGGTCGCGGACGGGCAGACCCCGGAGCGGGAGCGGCTGGCGGCGCGCCAGCAGGAGCTGGAGGCCGAGCTGGCGCGGTCGCGGCAGGAGCGGGAGGACAGCGCATCCCGGCTGGAGCGGCCGCTCCGCATCCGCTACGATCGGCTGCGCAGGGCGCGCTCGGGCGACGTGATCGTCCCCCTGGTCAACGGCGCCTGCGGTGCCTGCCACACCTCCATCCCGCTCAACCGACGCAGTCAGATCCGGGCCGGCACCGTGGTAGACAACTGCGAGGTGTGCGGCGCGATCCTGTACCCACCCGAGGCCGAGAGGTCGCCCGAGTGACTCCGGAAGGGGCTAGACTGTCGTGGTGAGCGTCCCCCAGGCTCCGATCTTCCGCTGGGTGGTGGCCCCGCGGCCGGACCGGAGTCTCGTGCTCCAGCTGGCCGAGCGGCTGCACCTGCCGGAGGCCCTGGCGGCCCTGCTGGTGCAGCGCGGCCAGTCCGACGCGGAGAGCGCGCGCCGCTACCTCCGCCCCGCCATCGGCGATCTCGCCGATCCGTTCGTCCTTGCCGGCATGGCGGAAGCGGTGGACGCCGTCACCGCCGCGGTCCGCGCCGGCGGCACCATCATGGTGCACGGCGACTACGACGTCGATGGGCAATGCGCCACCGCCGTGCTCACCCGGGCGCTCCACGCGGCCGGGGCGGACGTGGTCCCGTTCGTCCCCCACCGCCTCCGCGACGGCTATGACTTCGGCACCGCCGGGCTCAATGCGGCCCGCGCCGCCGGGGCCTCGCTGGTCATCACCTGCGACTGCGGCATCACCGCGGTAGACACGGTGCGGGAGGCGCGCGCCGCCGGCATCGGCGTGGTGGTCACCGATCATCACCTTCCGGGCGACGAGCTGCCGCCCGCGGTCGCCCTGGTGGACCCGCAGCGGTCGGACGACGTCTCGGGGCTCTCGGGGCTCTGCGGCACCGGAGTCGCGTTCAAGCTGGTCCAGGCGCTGGTCCCGGCGCTCAATCTCCCGGTGAACCTGCCCTACTACCTGCTCGACATGGTGGCGCTCGCCACCGTGGCCGACGTGGTGCCGCTCCAGGGCGAGAACCGGATCCTGGTGAAGCATGGGCTCCGTCTGCTGGGGGAGAGCAACTGGCCGGGGGTGCGGGCCCTGGTGGAGGCCTGCGGCCTCGCCAACAAGGAGATCCGCGCGGGGCACCTGGGCTTCATCCTCGGTCCCCGGCTGAACGCCGCGGGCCGAATCGGCGACGCGGCGGACGGCCTTCGGCTGCTGCTCAGCGACAACATGGAGGAGGCCACGGCGCTGGCCCGGCGGCTGGAGGGGCTCAACACCGAGCGTCAGGCGATCGATCAGCGGATCCTCGACGAGGCGTTGAGCCAGGTGGAGCAGATCGCCGACCTGGGGCGCGATGCGAGCTTCGTGCTGGCGGCGGAAGGCTGGCATCCCGGGGTCGTGGGCATCGTCGCGTCCCGGGTGGTGGAGCGCTACGGCCGGCCGGCGTTTCTGATCGCCTTCGACGGCGACATCGGCAAGGGGTCGGGCCGGAGCATCTCTCGCTTCGACCTGCATCACGCGCTGCTCGCCTGCGGCGATCTGCTGGAGCGTTTCGGCGGGCACCACATGGCGGCGGGGCTCACCATCCGGCGCGAAAACCTGGAGGCGTTCCGCGAGCGCTTCGGCGGGATCGCGCGGGACCGACTCGCGCCCGAGGACCTCGGCCCGGAGCAGCGGGTGGACCTGGAGATCGACCTCCACGAGATCACCTACGAGCTGGAGCGGCTCTGCCGCTACCTGGAGCCGTGTGGTACGGGGAACGCGAGCCCGGTGTTCGGCGTGCGCGGGGTACGGCTGGCCGGCCGCTCGCGGGTGGGGCAAGGACACCTCAAGGGCACGCTCGACGACGGGCGCTACCGTCTGCCGGCGATCGGGTTCCAGTGGGCGGACCGGGTGCCCTGGCTCACCGACGATCCGGTGGACGCGGCGTTCCGGCTCGAGCTCAACGAGTGGAACGGACGGCTGTGTCTCCAGGCCCGGCTCTGCGCCATCGGGCCACATGGGGCCGGCGTGGCGGTGCGGCCTCAGCCCCCGGTCACCCTGAGCGGAGCGAAGGGGACATGAGCCGGCCTTCGGCTCCTTCGCTGCGCTCAGGATGACACGCTTTCTCGACGCGTGCGCATCGTCGCCGGCGAGTTCGGCGGCCGCCGGCTCCTGGTTCCGCGCGATGGCCGAGTGCGTCCGACGGCCGACCGGGTGCGGGAGGCGTGGATGAGCATCCTCGCCCCCGAGCTGTCGGGCGCGCGGGTGCTCGATCTCTTCGCCGGAAGCGGGGCGCTGGGGCTCGAGGCCCTCTCCCGCGGTGCCGCCCATGCCACCTTCGTGGAGCTGGCGCCGGCCTCCCTGGAGGCGCTCCGGGGCAACATCGAGGCCCTCGACGTCGGCGCGCGGGTCGCCGTCCGCCGGGGTGACGCGCTCCGCTTCGCCCGGGGGCTCGGCGCGGGGGAGTACGACGTCGCCTTCGCCGACCCCCCCTACAACGCCGACGCGGCGGACCGCCTGGTGGCCCTCTTCCGCGCCACCCCATTCGCCCGCATTCTCTCGGTGGAGCATCCCGCCGACCGGCGGGTCGAGGGCGACCAGACCCGGCGCTACGGCGACACCGCCGTGACCTTCTGCCGAGCTTCATGACCAGGATCGCGCTCTACCCGGGCTCGTTCGATCCACCGACGAAGGGCCACGAGGACCTGGTGCGCCGGAGCCTCGCGCTGGCGGACCAGGTGATCGTGGCGATCGCCCGGAACGCGACCAAGCAGCCGCTCTTCAGCGTGGACGAGCGGCTCGGGCTCCTGCGGGAAGCCGTGGGCGGTGACGCGCGGATCTCGATCCAGTCGTTCGACGGGCTGCTGGCGGAGTTCGCCAAGCGGGTGGGCGCGGCAATCATCGTCCGGGGCTTGCGGGCGGTGAGCGACTTCGAGTACGAGTTCCAGATGGCGCTCATGAACCGGCGACTGCATCCATCCCTCGAGACCGTGTTCCTGGTCCCCGCCGTGGACCTCACCTACCTGAGCTCCAGCCTGGTGCGCGAGGTGGCCCGCTACGGCGGCGACGTGAGCGGGCTGGTGCATCCCGCGATCGCCGCCGCGCTGACGGGGAAGTTCGGCCGATGAGCTTCCGCGACGAGCTGCTGGAGCGCGCGGCGAAGCGGCGGGCGCGCATCGTTCTCTGCGAAGGCGAGGACCCCCGGGTTCGCGCGGCGGCGGAGCGGCTGGAGCGGGACCGGATCGCCCAGCCGATCCTGCTGGGCGACGGCGGGCTGGCACCGTCGCGAGACAAGCGGCTCAACCGGATTGCGAACTACCTGCGCGAGCGCCGACCGGACAAGATCCGGGACGGGGTCCACGCCCTCGACGTGGCCGCCGATCCCGCCAACTTCGGCGCCTCCCTGGTCGCCCTCGGCGACGCGGAGGGCGCGGTCGCCGGGGCCGTGCTCACCACCCGCGATGTCCTCCGGGCGGCGCTCTGGGCGATCGGCACCGCGCCCGGCGTTCGGCTGGTCAGCTCCGCGTTCTACATGGTGGTCCAGAGCGGGGCGGTGCTGACCTATACCGACTGTGCCGTGGTGCCCGATCCGACGCCGGAGGAGCTGTCGGGGATCGCCCTCGCCGCCGCCCGGGATCGCGCCCGGCTGGTGGGCGACACCCCGTGCGTCGCCTTCCTTTCCTATAGCACCAAGGGGAGCGCCGAGGGGCCCGGGGTCCAGAAGATTCGCGAGGCCGTCGCGATCTTCCGCACCCTGGCACCCAACATTCGCGCCGACGGCGAGCTCCAGGGCGATGCGGCGCTGGTACCCGACATCTGCGAGCGCAAGGCGCCCGGGTCCCCGGTGGCCGGCAAGGCCAACGTGCTGGTGTTCCCCGACCTGGACGCCGGCAACATCGCCTACAAGCTGACCCAGCGGCTCGGTGGCGCGGTCGCGATCGGGCCAATTCTTCAGGGATTGGCCCGTCCCATGGCCGACCTGTCGCGGGGCGCCACACCCGATGATATTGTCGAGGTGGCGGCCATGGTGGCGTTGCAGAGCGACTCGACGACCTGACGGAGCGACGATGGGTTTCACCCAGATCAAGGATTCGAGCGGCGTAGCGGTGCTCCAGGTGGAGGGCCAGCTGATCGTGGGCAATCGGCAGGAGCTCAAGGACCTCGTTCAGTCGGCGCTGGACCGGGGCGAGCGCCGGCTCCTGATCGACTTCTCCCGGACCGGCTACATCGATTCCTCCGGCCTCGGCGCGCTGGTGTCCATCTCGAAGCGCATCCGCGAGGCCGGCGGCGAGCTCAGGCTCTCCGGCCTCAACGAGGACCTCCGATCCCTGTTCGAGCTCACCAAGCTGGATACGCTCTTCGCCATCGCCGACACTCCCCAGCAGGCCCTGGCCAGCTTCTAGCGTCCGCGACCCATGACGTCGCCCCTTCGCCTCTGTGTCCGCCGCTCGCCGGCCCCGGACGCCGAGGGCGCCGCCACGCTGGTCACCCTGCGCCTGCCCAGCGACGTGAGCTGCATCGAGGAAGCGGTGGAGCTGGTCACCCGCCATTGCCTCGCCGGCCACATGGCCACCAGAACCATCCGCTTCCGGCTCCAGGTCGTGCTCTCGGAGGCGCTCGCCAACGCCATCCTCCGCGGCAACCGCGAGTCGCTCGACAAGTGGGTGGACATCCGCGCCGAGTTGCACCACGACGTGATCCGGGTTCACGTCACCGACGAAGGCCCCGGCTTCGATCCGTCCACCGTGCCCGAGCCGATCCAGCCCGACCAGCTCGACGAAGCCGGCGGGCGCGGCCTCTTCCTGATCCGCAAGCTCGTGGACGCGGTGCAATTCAACGAGCAAGGGAACTCCATCTGCATGATCCTGCGCCGTCACTAGGACGGCTCGGTCCCGTGCTGGGCGGCCTTGGCGCACTGGTGCAGGGACGGGTGCGCCTCTGGCGCTTCGACGGCCGCGCCCTCAAGGCGGTCGGCGGCGGCGATCCGGGCTGGAGCCCGGCGATCCCGCGCGAGGCGGGACCGGTCCCGACGCCGGACGGAAGCGTGTGGCTCGCGCCGGTGAGCGCGATCGAGGGCTTCTGGGTCGAGGTGGACGCGGGCGACGAGGTCCGGTCCCGCGCGGCCGCCGAGCGGGTGATGCCGATCGTGCAGGCCGTCCTGGAGACCGAGCGCCAGCGGGGGTTCATGGCCGAGGAGCTGGCGAGCCGCTACCAGGAGATCGATCTCCTCTACGCCATCAGCGAGATCCTGGGCACGACGGTTCGGCTGGAGGAGGCCACCCACACCATCGTGCGCGAGGTGAGCACGGTGGTGGGTGCCAAACGGGCCTCGATCATGGTGGTGGACGAAGCCGCCGGCGTACTGCGGACCGTCGCGGCGCGGGGATTCGGGGTCGAGGGCCTCGCCCCGGTGGCGGTGGACGACGACTGCTCCGTGGCGGCCAAGGTGTACCGCGAGCAGCGCACCATCGTCTACGACCCCGCGGAAGACGAAGACACCCGGGGCGATTGCGGCGGTGATCGCGGCTACCGCGGCCGCGCCTACCTGAGCGTGCCGATCTGCTACGGCGCGCCGAACTCGCCCCTCCGATGCATCGGCGTCATCAATCTCACCGACCGGATCGGCGGCGATCGCTTCACCTCCGGCGACCGCAAGCTGGTCGCCGCCGTGGCGAACCAGATTGGCGCCGCGGTGGAAAACTCGCGGCTGGTCGAGCGCGATCTCCGCCAACAGCAGCTTCGCCACGAGCTGCAGCTGGCCCACGACCTCCAGCTCAAGCTGCTCCCTTCGCCCGGCGTGCTCCACGGCGACGCGGAGGTGGCGGTGCGTTGCTTCCCCGCGGAATCGGTCGGCGGGGACTTCTACACCTTCACCCGCCTCGGCCGCGGACGGGTGGGAGTGATGCTGGGCGACGTCTCCTCGCACGGCCTCTCCGCGGCGCTGGTGATGGCGCTGGTGCTCTCCGCCGCCGGCATTCACGCGGCGGCGTCGGTCACGCCCGACGAGACGCTGAGCGCGCTGCTCGACAGCCTCTCCACCGAGCTGGCGGAGACGGAGATGTACTTCAGCGTGTTCTACGGCGTGATCGACCCGCTGAGCGGCCGGCTGTCGTACGCCAACGCCGGTCACCCGTACGCGTTCCGGGTGCCGCGGTTCGGCGACCCGGAGCGGCTGGAGACCACCGCCCCGCCGCTGGGGCTCGCGACCGCGGGCAGCATCCAGCGCCGCCAGGTCCCCTGGAGCGTAGGCCACGATCTGCTGGTACTCTGGACCGACGGCATGGTGGACGCGCGAAACGAGGCCGGCGAGACGTTCGGCGAGCAGCGGCTCCTCGACGAGGTCTGCGCCCACCGGACCGAGCCGGCGGGGACGATCGTGGAGGCGGTGCTCGCGGCAGCGGAGGCGTTCGGCGGCAGCCCGGTGGACGACCGCACGCTCCTGGTGCTCCGGATCTGACGTGCCACGGGCCAAGCGACGGCTCGGCCAGCATTTCCTCACCGACCCCCGGATTCTCCAGCGCATCGCCGACGCGCTCGGCGCGACGGCGGCGGATACCGTGCTGGAGATCGGGCCAGGGCCCGGCGGGCTCACCGAGGTGCTGGCCGGCTACGCCGGACGATTGGTGGCGATCGAGAAGGATGCCGATCTCCTGCCCGCGCTTCGCGCCCGGGTTCCGGCCGTCCAGGTGGTGGAAGCGGACGCCCTCGAGGCGGACTGGCACGCGCTCGCGGGCCCGGACTTCCTGGTCGCGGGCAACATTCCCTACAACATCACCTCGCCCCTGATCGACAAGGCCCTCACACCGCCTCGGCCGAGGCGGATCGTGTTCCTGGTGCAGCGAGAGGTGGCGGACCGGGTGGGCGCCGCGCCGGGCAGCGAAGCGTACGGCGCGCTCAGCGTCGGAGTCCAGGCCGTGGCCCGGGCGGAGCGGCTCTTCACGGTGCCGGCCGGCGCCTTTCATCCGCGACCCAGGGTGGACTCGGCGGTGCTGCGACTGACTCCGCTGGCGACGCCGATCGTGAGCGACCAGGAGGTGGAGCGCTTCCGTCGGCTCGCGGTCGGGCTGTTCGGCTTCCGTCGCAAGCAGCTCGGCCGTGGGCTGCGGGAGCTCACCGGCTGGGAGGCGAAGCGGGTGGAGGCGGTGCTCACAGCCGCAGGGATCGACCCGAGCGCCCGGCCCGAGACGGTGCCGCCGCCGGCCTTGGCGGCGCTGCTTCGCGCGCTCGTTGACGGAGGGTGGGCACCGCGGTAAGTTTGTGAAATGTTTCACAAAAATGCGCGCCATGCCTAAGGTCGCCGAGTCCACGGTTCGCCGGCTGTCGCTCTATCTGCGCTTTCTCGAGGAGTTCGAGGGGCAGGGCATCGCCACGGTGAGCTCCGGCGCACTCGCCTCGCGCGGCGGCACGACGTCGGCCCAGGTGCGGAAGGATCTGTCGTTCTTCGGGTCCTTCGGCAAGCGGGGGCTGGGCTATCCCGTACCCGAGCTGGCCGACCAGCTGCGCGAGATCCTCGGCCTCAAGCGCCGCTATCGGGTGGGCATGATCGGGGCAGGGAAGATCGGCAGCGCGCTGGTTCAGTACCGCGGGTTCCGCCAGCGCGGGTTCGACATCATCGCGATCTTCGACAGCGACACCTCCAAGATCGGTCGCCAGTGGAACGGGCTCACGGTGCTCGACATCGCGCACCTGGAGCGGGAGCTGAGCAAGCATCCCATCGATATGGCGGTGCTGGTGACGCCGGCCGACGCGGCCCAGGCGGTGGCGGACCGGCTGGTGGGGCTCGGGGTGAAGGCGATCCTCAACTTCGCGCCGGTGCAGCTGGTGGTGCCGGAGGACGTGGTGGTGAAGACGGTCAATCTGGCGCTGGAGCTGGAGACGCTCAGCTACGCGCTGGCGAGCCGGTAACGCCGACCTGCATGTGCCTTCGGCCTGACAGCACGCGCGGGATGCTCCGGGTCTCACTCTTTTTCTTCCTCGGTCTGAGCGCACTCCCGCTCGCGGCTCAGTCTCCCGGCTACGATCTCGTCATCCGCAACGGCCGGATCATCGACGGCACCGGCTCGCCCTGGTACTCCGGCGACCTGGGGATCCGCGACGGCCGCATCGCGGCGATCGGCCGTCTCGAGGGTGCGACGGCGAAGCGGACGGTGGACGCACGGGGCCAGGTCGTCGCGCCCGGCTTCATCGACATGCTGGGCCAGTCCGAGCTCGCGATCCTGGCCGATCCGCGGCTGCCATCCAAGATCTTTCAGGGCATCACGACCGAGATCACCGGCGAAGGCGGGTCCCCCGCGCCGCTGAACGACGCCATCGTCGCCGCGGACCACGCCGGGTTCGAGCACCTCGGCATCGTGCCCGACTGGCGCACGCTCGCCGAGTACTACGGCCGGCTGGAGCGCCAGGGTATCGGAATCAACCTCGCGACCTACGTTGGCGCGACCCAGGTCCGACGCATGGTCCTCGGCGACGACGACCGGGACCCGACGCCGGCCCAGCTCGACCGGATGCGGGAGCTGGTGCGCCAGGCGATGCGCGACGGCGCCGTCGGCCTCTCCACTTCGCTGCAGTACCCGCCGGCGCCCTATGCCGAGACGCCGGAGCTGATCGCGCTGGCGACCGAGGCGGCGAAGCTCGGCGGCGTCTACGCGACCCATCTCAGGAATGAGAGTGACGAGATCCTGCCGGCGCTCGACGAGGCCATCCGGATCGGACGAGACGCCGGGATCCCGGTCGAGGTGTGGCACCTGAAGACCGCCGGGAAGAACAACTGGGGCCGGATGCCGGAGGTGGTCGCGAAGATCGACTCGGCCCGCAAGGCGGGAGTGGACATCGCCGCCGACACCTACGCGTATACCGCCTGGTTCAACTCGCTCTCCTCCTTCGTGCCGCCCTGGGCCCACGATGGCGGCACCGCACGACTGCTGGAGCGCCTGCGCGATCCCGGCGCACGGGCGAAGGTGCGGCGGGCCATGGAGGCCTCCGAGGCCGGCTGGGATAACAGCTGGCAGAAGATCGAGGGGCCCCAGGCGATCGTGATCGGCGCGGTACACAACCCGGCCCTCCGGAAGTACCAGGGCAAGACGCTCGCCGACGTCGCCCAGGAGCGTGGGACGGACGCCATCGACGCGCTGCTCGACTTCCTGATCGAGGACGGCGCCTACACCTACGTCGCGGTGTTCGGGATGAGCGAGCCGGATGTAGCGCTGGCGCTGGAGCAGCCCTGGGTCTCGATCAACTGCGACTCCGAAGGCGCGGGGCCCGAGGGCATCCTGTCGCAGAGCCATCCCCATCCGCGGGCGTACGGCACCTTCCCGCGGATCCTGCGGAAGTACGTGCGGGAGGAGCAGCGGCTCACCCTGGAGGAGGCGATCCGCAAGTTCACCTCGCTCGCGGCGCAGCGGATGCGGCTGGGCGATCGCGGGGTGCTCAAGGTCGGGATGTGGGCCGATGTCGTGGTGTTCGACCCGGCCACCGTGCGCGACCGCGCGACCTTCGCCCAGCCGCACCAGCTCTCGGAGGGGATGCGCTGGGTGCTGGTGAACGGCGTGCCGGTCATCGCCGAGGGCAAGGCGACGGGGGCGCGGCCGGGGAAGGTGCTGCGGGGGCCGGGGGCGGTGGGGCGGTAGGGGACGGCGGGACGACGGTACGGCGGTACGGCGGTACGGCGGTAACGAATGATTGGCGCCATGAATAAAGTGGAAGGGGACCATACCCGGCAGGGACCCCCTTCACTTGATTCAGGGTGACACCGCGTCGTACCGC
>DATBJH010000086.1:0-52728 GCA_036556505.1 Gemmatimonadales bacterium | reverse complement strand
GGGCGGGCGGTCAGGCTGGCGGGAACCGGAAACCGTGACCGCCCGACCGCCCGACCGCCCGACGGCGCGCACCATCCACGTCGCCCACAGCCCCGACTCCGACGACGCCTTCATGTTCTACGCGCTCGCCGCCGACAAGCTCGACACCGGTGAGCTCCGCTACGTGCACGAGCTGTCCGACATCGAGACCTTGAACCAGCGCGCCCGGCGCGGCGAGCTCGATGTCACCGCGGTCTCCATTCACGCCTACGCCTATCTCTGGCG
Organism: Gemmatimonadales bacterium; assembly: GCA_036556505.1. GTDB lineage: Bacteria > Gemmatimonadota > Gemmatimonadetes > Gemmatimonadales > GWC2-71-9 > CAVVWJ01. The sequence goes on along the minus strand of DATBJH010000086.1, from coordinate 52,464 downwards.
GGAGTACGCGCTCCTGGGCTCCGGCTCCTCGATGGGCGACGGCTATGGGCCGCGGCTGGTGAGCACCCGGCCTCGTCCGGCCGATCCGCGAGCCGCCCTGCGCCGCCTCCGAGTCGCCGTACCCGGGCTCCTCACCACCGCCTACCTCGCCCTGAAGCTGTACCAGTCCGACGTGGAGCACGTGGTGGTGCCGTTCGACCGCATCGAAGACGCGGTCCATCGCGGCGAGGTGGACGTGGGGCTGCTCATCCACGAGGGGCAGCTCACCTACGGCGACACCGGGCTCCACCTCTGGTGCGACCTCGGCGCGTGGTGGATGAGGGACACCGGTCTCCCCTTGCCCCTCGGCGGCAACGCCGTGCGCCGCGATCTGGGAGAGGCCGTCATTCGCCAGATCGCCCGGGATCTGCGGGCCAGCATCGTGTACGCGCTGGAGCACCGCGCCCCCGCGCTGGCACACGCGAGCCGCTACAACCGGGGCATCGGAGACGAGCGCACCGATACCTTCGTCGGGATGTATGTGAACCAGTGGACCGTGGACTACGGGGCTCGGGGCCGCGAGGCGGTCCAGCGGCTGCTGGATCGCGGCCATGAAGCCGGAATCATCCCGGAGCGCGTGCAGGTGGACTTCGTGGACTCCGCGGGCGATTGACCCCATCCCCCACCGGTCCTAGCTTCTCCAAACCCCCTGGCAAGCCCTCACCCGCCCAGCGTCGGCCCCTTCAGGCGCGGCCGCCCGGCACGGGAGTGCGCGGTGAACGACGGCGTAGTCACCCTCCTGGTCGTCGACGATGAGGAGGCCATCCGCCGGTCGATGCGGAAGTACCTCACCCACCAGGGGTACGAGGTCGCCGTCGCTGCCTCGGGGGAAGAGGCGCTTACCATCCTGGGCCGGCAGAAGATCGCGGCGCTGCTGCTGGACGTGAACCTGCCGGGCATCAACGGTGTGGATCTGGTTCCTCGCGTCCTCGAGCTGGAGCCCGACGCCGCCATCCTGATGCTCACCGCCGTGAACGACGCCACCAGCGCCGCTTTGTGCCTCCAGCGCGGGGCCCTCGACTACCTCCTCAAGCCGGTGGACCTCACCCACCTCAGTCGCGCGGTTCAGAACGCCCTCCGGCAGCGCCAGGCGCGGCTCGAGGGCCGCGACAGCGGCGCCTGGACGGGCGGGGAGATCACGACCCGCACGACGCAGCGGCGACAGGAGCAGGCCAACCAGGAACGGATCTCGGTGGCCACGCTCGACGCGCTGGTGAACGCCCTCGAGGCGAAGGACCCCTACCTCAGGGGCCACTCCGCGCGGGTGGCCGACCTCTCCGCCAGCATCGCCGCCCAGCTGGAATGCGACGATGCCATGGTCGAGGCGGTCCGGACCGCCGGCAGGCTGCACGACATCGGCAAGATCGGCATCCGCGAGGAGGTGCTCAACAAGCAGGGCCCGCTTACCGACCAGGAGTACGAGCACGTGAAGCAGCACGTGCTGGTCGGGTCGCAGATCCTGGCGCCGCTGGTGCACCTCAAGGACGTGATCACCTACGTGCGGAGTCATCACGAGCGGTGGGACGGGTTCGGCTATCCCGATCGCCTGATGGGCGAGCAGATTCCGCTCGGAGGGCGGATCATCGCGGCGGTGGAGATCTACGACGCCCTTACGACATCACGCCCCTACCAGGAGAAGATGCCGCCCGAGATCGCCGTGGTGCGCATGGCCGATCTGGTCGCCACGGTGCTGGACCCGACGGTGTATCGCGCGCTGGAGGCGGTGGTCACCCAGCGGCAGGCGCTGGTCTTTCTCGACGATGCGACGGGATGAGCCGGTCGCGGTGACCGACACCCTTCCCTCCCGCACGGTCCTGCTGGTGGACGACGACCCGATGATGGTCCGCCTGGTCCGGAAGATCCTTGCGGATATCGGCGTCACCACCATCGTCCACGCCACCAGCGGACGCGAAGCCCTCGAATCGCTCGAGGGGGTGGACGTGGTCCTCCTCGACCACCAGCTTCCCGACACCACCGGCCTCGCGGTGCTCGACGCGATCCGGGCACGCCCCCACCCCCCGGCCGTCATCCTCGTCACCGCGCACGGCAACGAGTCCCTGGCCGCCAGCGCCCTGCGTCAGGGCGCGGACGACTACCTGGCCAAGGACGTCTCGCTCAGCCAGCTGCTCCCGCAGGTCCTGGAGCGCGTCCGCCGGATCCGGGAGCTCAGGAAGGCGCTGGTGGCCGCGGAGCAGGACCTGGTGCGGGCCGAGCGTCTGGCAGCCATCGGTGAGATGACGGTGACGTTGCACCACGAGATCAACAATCCCTTGATGGCGGCCTTCGCCCATGTGGATCTCCTGCTGGCCGACCCCGCGATGGACGCCGACGCGCGCCGGGAGACCCTGGGGAGCGTTCGCGACGCGCTCCACCGGATCCGCGACATCGTGCGGCGCATCGGGGATCTGCGTCAGGTGCGCACCAAGAGCTACGCCACCGGCACGCGGATGGTGGATCTGGGCGACGCGGCTCCCGCTGTCACCATCTCCCGGGGGCGCGCCCTGGTGCTCTTGAGCGAGGAGTATCTCGCCCGGGTGGTATCTCTCCTGTTGCGCCACGCCGGGTTCGAGGTGGTGCGGGCGGAGGACGCCGCCCATCTCGAGCGGCTGGCCGCCTCGGCCGGGGCGCGGCTGGTGGTCGCCCAGGGGGGCACCGACGCCGCGGGCGCCCGGCGCTCGGGCGGCTTCGTGCCGCCGGCGGAGCGCGACTACCGGGTCGTGGCGCTGGTGTCGGGCAACACCCGCGGGGCGCTGGCCGCGGCCGCCGACCGCGTGCTCGAGCTGCCCTTCGATCCGGCGTCGTTCGCGGCGGACATCCTCCAGCTCACCGAGCGGCCCTGAGGATCCTCAGCGGCCGCAGGAGGCCGGACCCATCCGCCACTCCATCGAGCGCATCCCGTCGCGGCCCGGCCCCTCGATCCTGGCGATCAGGCTGTCCCCCGCTCCGCGGCGGTAGGCGATCAGCGTCGGAAAGTCGTGGGCGGGATTCTCCCACACCGCCCCGGTGGAATCGAGACGGGTGAGCCGGAAGGGCGCCGGCTCCTGGCCTGAAGGGCGCGGGGTGAGCACGATCTCGCCGCCCTCATGCGCGATGGTGCTGAACTCGTAGTCCGTCACCCTGGGCCCCTTGGTGTACCGGGAGACGCCGAGGATGAGGTTGTCGGTCGGGGGGGTGTAGTACTCCTCGATGGTCACGCCGTCGCCGGAGGGGCCCCGCCAGCAGCCCGCCATGAAGGCGAGGTCAGCGAGAGTGGGAGACGCCGGGTGGGACGGCGCCCGGCTGGACACGCCGACGAGAAGCGGGAGCAGCACGGTGGCCGCGAGGGCTGCGCGCATGACAAGGTCTCCGGAGGTGGAGTCACGAAGCTAGCGGTTGCCGCCGGCAGTGTCTTGGAAAAACGGGCCGTTCAGGGTGAGTCCAGGAAGTGTCGGGTGAGCTCCCGCACCTCGCGGCGATACCCGGTAGGGGTGATGCCGGCGAACAGCCGGAAATCGCGGCAGAGGTGGGCCTGGTCGAAGTACCCGGCCCTGGTCGCCACACTCGCGAGTGAGGTGCCCCTGGTGCCGTCCAGCGCCCGGAGTGCTCGCTGGAACCGGCCCAGCCGCTCGAGCGACTTGGGCGTGATCCCGATCCGCTCCTGAAAGAGCCGTCCGAGTTGCCGGCGGCTCAATCCCACGGCTCCCGCGGCCCGTGCGGGCCGCGCACGGTCGTGGCCCAGGATCAGGTCCACGGCCGCGGAGAGCCGCCGGTGCTCCTCCCCGTGCGATGTCTTCGCCAGGTGGGCTCGGAGCACCCTCAGGCGGCCTTCGCCGGCCTCCGCGAGCTGCTCGTGCAGGGTAGCCTCGAGTGGCGCCGGGACTTCCCCCAGGCTGAAGGCCCCGTCCGCCAGCTCCGTTCCGCGCACGCGGAGCCACCGCGCGAGCCCCTCGGGCCGGAAGCGGATACCGAGGAGATCCACCCTGCCGGTGGGCCGGATCGCCATGGCCCGGCGGCTCGGCCCCACGAGGAGCGACAGCGGTTGCGGCCTCACCTGCTTGCCGTCGAGACACTCGAAGGGGTCGGCGAAATTGAAGATCAGTTCCGACCGCCCGTCGGGCATCGCCCGCTGGAACGGCCCGTCGGCACGGGCACGGCCGCGCAGGATCCACAGTCGGTGCACCAGGCCGCGCAGCTCCGGCGGTGGTGCGAGCTCCTGGTAGTGCACCTTACCCGACCGCTGCCTCGTGCTTGGCCTGCTGGTACCCCATGCCCTGCAGGCGGATGATCCGCTGGCGGATCGGCGGATGTGAGGCGAGCACGTCCGCCAGGAGGCCCTGGCGGGACGAGAGCAGGCCCGGCGAAGGGTCCACGATGCAGAGGTGGGCGGCGCCGGTGGTGATCGAGCGGGTGGCGCCGGTCGCCGCCGCGAGCTTGTCCAGCGCGGAGGCGAGGGCCATCGGATTGCGGGTGAACTGCGCCCCGGTCGCGTCCGCCAGAAACTCCCGCTTGCGGCTCACCGACATCGCGAGGACGCGGCTGACGACCGGCGCTACGATCAGGGTGAGGATCCAGAGCGCCAGCACGATGAGGCCGAGAGGGTTCCCTCCACCCTTGCTGCCGCCGCCGCTGCTTCCCCGTCCGCTGGAGCTGCCGCCCACCCGGCCGCCGCTCCGTAGCATGCGGCCCATGCCGTCGGACATGAGGGCCACCGCTCCGACCATGCCGGCGAGGAGGGTCATGAGCCGCACGTCCAGGTTGCGCACGTGTGCCATCTCGTGGGCGACCACACCCTGAAGCTCGTCGCGGTTCAGCGCCTTGAGCAGCCCCTCGGTGACCGCGATGCTGGCCGACTGCGCGTCCCGGCCGGTGGCGAAGGCGTTGGGATCCTCGTCGGGGACGACCCAGATCCGCGGCTTGGGAAGCCCGGAGGCGATGGCCATCTCCTCGACCACGTTCACCAGCTGCTTCTGCTCCGGCGTGGCAGGCTCGATGATCTCCCACGCGCCGGTGGCCCAGAGCACCCGCTGGGGCCCGTATCGCCAGGCGTACCAGCAGATGCCGGCGGCGACCAGGGTGGTGACGATGCCGATGAAGGGGACCACGTGCCGATAGCCACCGGGCTCGGCGTCGGCGGTGAGCAGGCCGACCGCGATGTCGCCGCCGAAGCCGACCCAGGCGAAGAAGACGATGAAGCCGACGACCAGCCAGGTGGAGCGCCGCCGGTTGGCTTCCTGTTGCGCGAAGAGGTTGGCGTCCTCGCTCACTGCGGCTTGTTGAGCGAGAGATCCACTTTCGGCACCGCGCGCTCGGCGGCGTCCTCGATCTCCCACAGCTCCGCTGGCGAGGCCTTGGCGAGCCCGGCGACGAGCAGCGTCGGAAACGTGGCCTGCCTGGTGTTGTACTGGGTGGCGACGTCGTTATAGAACTGGCGGGAGAAGCCGACCTTGTTCTCCGTGCTCGAGAGCTCCTCCTGAAGCTGGAGAACGTTCTGGTTGGCCTTGAGCTCGGGGTAGGCCTCGGTCAGCGCGAACAGCCGGCCGAGGGCCTGGGTGAGCTCGCCCTCGGCTCGCGCGGTATCCTTCACGCCGGTGGCGCTCACCGCCTTGTTCCGGGCGGCGATCACCGCCTCCAGCGTGCCGCGCTCGTAGTCCATCGCCCCTTTGACCGTGTTCACCAGGTTGGGGATGAGATCGTGGCGTCGCTTCAGCTGCACGTCGATCTGCTTCCAGGCGTTGGTCACCTGGTTCTTGAGGGAGATGAGCCCGTTGTAGGCGCCGATCACCCACAGGACGATGACCGCGAGAACGACCAGCAGCACGATCGTGGACATGGCGTGACCCTTGTGCGAGGAGAAGTCTAGGAGTCGATCAGGTCGGCGAGCGCCCGGCGGATGGCGGCGGTGATGCCCTCGACATCGCCGTTGAGCCGGAGGACCGGGTGTTGCTCGTCAATCAACAGCTCGATGCCGGGGACCACCGCGATCCGGCGGCACAGCGAGCCGGCGGCGGCCGCGCCTTCTACCGGCGTGAGCCACCCGAGCACCGCGCGGCCCACCCGGCCGCGACCGGTGCCCGGCGCCTGGAGCAGGGCCAGCCGCTCGGGCCGGGGCAACGCGGACCCGAGCGCGCTGGCGACGCGACGCTCGATCAAGTCGCCCGTCATCCCGGCGAACTCGCGGTGCAGCGCCTCGAGGGTGGCGCCCTCCATCTGGCGGAGCTTGATGGCGAGGACCTGGAGCAGGTGGCGATAGGAGTACACCGCCGCGGTGCCGCGCCCGTCCGGCGGGCTCACCAGCCCCCGAGTCACATAGAACCGGATGGTGCGCTCGCTGGGGCGGGCCCGGGCGGCTGCGTTCACCGGCACGACCCCAGAAGCGTCGAGCAGCCCCGCGGCCAAGGCCGCGAGGTCGCGAAGGCCCCAGGGCGCGAGGGTCCGGTATTCCCGCAGAGTGGTGAGGGGATCGGCTGGAGCGGAGGTGGTGAGTCCGGCCGTCATCCGCCGTTCGACTTGCGTTGGATCCGTGGCGGGGGGGCCAGCGCGCCGCGCACCGTCGCTGCCAGCCCGTCGAGTGTGAACGGCTTCACCAGCATCGGACACCGGCGCAGCTCTTCGGGCCAGTCGGCCCGGAGCGCCCAGGGATCACCCGTCATCAGCAGCAGCCGCTCGGCCAGGCGTGGCCAGCGCCGGAGCAGAGCGATGGCCAGCGTATCGCCCGACAGCTGGGGCAGGTGGATGTCCAGCACCACGAGGTCGTAGTCCGCCGCGTCCAGCAGCTCGTAGACCAGGAGAGGATCGCCCACCGAGACGACATCGTAGCCCATGGCGCCGAGGGCCCGCTCCAGGGTCCGGCGCAAGGCCGGCTCGTCGTCCACCACCAGGATGCGGGCCTTCACGAGGCCGCCCTCGCCGGCTGGGCGAAATAGCGCCGGGTGACGATCTCCAGCGCCTCGTCGGTCCCGAGCGACACCCGCAGCTCGCCGGCGGTCACGCCGAACACCGCCCGCAGGTGCATCTGGAGCGTCTTCGTCTTGCTGTACCCGAGCTTGAGGGCGACGTCCTCCACGGTGTAACCCGGGTCGAGGAGAAGACGGTGGGCATAGAGCAGCCGGATGAGCACCATCACGACCCTGGGCGAGGGCAGGCCCACCTTGGTGAACCATCGCTCGCAGGTGCGCCGGGTGAGCTGGGCGCGGTCGGCCAGGGCGGTGACCGTCGGCCCCTGATCGCCGGGGGCGTGCAACATGGCCTCGAGCGCGACCCTCAGCTCATCGGGCAGGTCCTGGAGCGTGGGGCCGAGGGCCTGCATCACCTGCTGGGAGGCGCTCTGCTCCAGCTCGCTCAGGAGGGCGCTCCGGAGGGCGCTGGGCGCGTCCTCGAAGCGGTAGACCACGACCCGGCGGATGCCCGCTCGCCCCAGCTGGAGCAGGACGCCCGCGTTGGCCGGGGTCAGATCGGTATAGACTAGCAGGGGGAGAGAGGGGAAGAAGAGCCGAAGCCGCTCGATGCCGTGGGGCCGAGGCTCCCCCCCGCCGAGGTGGGGGTCCACCACCGCCATGTCTATGGGCTTGGCGCGGATGGTCTCCACGGCTTCGGGCCAGCTACTCGCCGAGACCCAGTGAAAGCGGTCCGCGTCGAGGGTCCGGAGTCGAAAAACACGTTCTGGTGGGACGGCTGCCAGGAGCAAATGTCGCAAAACGGTCCCTATTTGTCGCAAAAGGGCCCTAAATCGGGAATGCTCCGCGTCCCAGATTGACGGCATCCCCTGACCGGAACCGTTCTCTGAGAGGAATCCCCATGTCCCGGCGCTCTTCCAGCCTGATCGCGGCCGCGGTCCTGACCATCGCCGCCCTGACGACCGCCTGTGGACGTTCCGATGCGGCTACCGGGCCGTCCGATATCCCGCAGGCGATGCTCGAGAACCAGGGCTCCAACAACCTCGAGAACCAGGGCTCGAACAACTAGCTCGCCGTCAGGGCGTACTCCCGCAGTCCGACCGCCACTTCCTCGACGACCGGTGACTCGACGGTCGTCGGGGTGGCGAGTTCAGGCTGGCGGGCTTCGGAAGCTTCCAGGCCTTCCAGCGCCTTCACCTCCCGCTCGAACTTGAAATACCAGACGTTCAGCCGGTGCTCCTCCGAGAACTGGAGACCCCCGGTGAAGAACTCCCGTGCCCTCTTGTAGCGACCGAACCGCGCCATGCCGACGCCGGTCTTGAACTGGAAGTCCGCCACCATGCTCGGCGGCATGCGCTCGCGGTTGGTCTCGGCCTCCGCACGCCGGCGCTCGAAGGCCATCCGGTTCCCCGCCGCCGATTCCAGATCCATGAGCTCCAGCACCGCATTGGTGCGGACGATGAAGCTGGTGTTGGAGGAGGCCACGATCTCGAACGCGAGTCGAGCGCTGGCGTAGGCCTTCAGCTGCAGCAGGCTGATCCCCAGGTCGCCCAGCACCCGCATTCGGGTGAGGCTGTCCTCGGTGAGCTGGAAGCAGCGATACTTGGCCTGCACCGATTCCTCGATGCTGCCCTGCATGCTGAGCACGGCCCCGAGGTCCGCCCACGCCATCGCTTCCACCTCTCGCAGCGAGGCGCGTTGCGCCTGGCTCGCCACGTCCTTCGCCATGCTGAGCGACAGCGGCAGGTTGCCCTGCCCTCGCGCCACCGCCGCGCGACCCAGCCGCGACCGCAGCACGGTGACGAGATCGCCGGCCGAAGTCGCCGAATCCTCGGCGCGCTGATAGCAGGTGTTGGCCGCGGCCCAGCGGGCCAAGAGCCGGTTCAGCCGGCCGGCGAACAGCGCGATGGCGGCGAACTCGGCCGGGGGGACCGACGCGCTGTGGGCGCGACTGGCCAGGCCGAGGATGTCGAGCGCCTCGTCCAACCGCGCCTCGTGCTCCAGGAAGTACGCGTATGCCGTGAGGCAGAGCCGCAGTGCGGGAGTCGGCATGGGCTCGACGGGGACGGCATCCGCGATGCCGCGCAGGTGCGCGCTCTCGGGTGCGTCACCGGGGAGATCCGCGAGGTGGCGCCGCACCGCCGCGAGTTGCCATGCAAAACCTTCCTGAGCTTCCACGCCCTCGAGACCGGAGAGCAATCGGTCCACCAACCGGGCGACTACGTACGCACCCAGCGCGAGACGCGCGGGGAAATCTCGGGTGTGCTCACGCTCGATCCGCGCGCGCTCGAGAAATGGCGCGTGTGCCAGAACATCCGCCGAGGAGCCGAACTCTTCGAACAGCTGCTGGGGCGTGTACAGGTTGCGTTTCCCCGTGCTTGATGGTGAGGGCAGCTTAGTATGTCTCCCGGATACCCGGAGGGCAAGTGCGAGCGATTATGCGCCGGCTTGCAGCCCACCGATTCCAGTCTGGACAGTTCTACTGCTAAAGTGGGGCCATGAAGTCCGGCTACACGCTGCCAGAGCTGGCGCTCGCCTTGGTCATAGCAGGGTTGCTGCTGGCAATTGCACTGCCCCGCTTCACTGCACTGAAACAAGAGGTTGCCGTCGAGCAGGCGGCCCAGGCCCTGGTCTCCGCCCATCGCCGGGCTCGCACCCTCGCCATCACCAGTGGACACCCGGCAATTCTTTCCGTGGCGGCCCGGAGCCTGCGCATCACTCTGAGTGGGGCGACCCAGCCACAGTGGCTGAGTTCCGGGCCTCTGGACCGGGGCATCGCCATCACCGGCACACCCCGCGACCTCAGCTTCTCCCCGCTGGGCACGACCACGGCGCTCAGCAATGCCACCTTCAATCTCACCCTCGGCTCGGCGATGCGCTCAGTGGTGATCTCGCGGCTTGGACGCATCCGGGTCGTGCGGATGCCCTGAGCCTGGCGGCCGTCAGGCCGGCCTCAGAACTCGTCGAGGTCATACTTGCGCACCTTGTGCAGCAGCGTCGAGCGGGAAATGCCGAGCAGTTGCGCGGCGCGACGGCGGTTCCCGCCGGTGTAGCGCAGCGTAAGCGCGATGTGCCGCCGCTCGGCAGCTTCGAGACTGTCGGGCTCGATCGTACTGGCCGGCGCAACTGCCTCGCGCAGCCGCGCCGGCTCCAGCTCCGCCCAGGCCAGATCGAGCACCAGCGCATCGAAGCCGGCAGACCCGATCGCCTCCGCAGCGGCGGGAGCGTCGGCCACTGACACCACCTGGTGGCCGGCGCCGCGCAGCGCGCTCATCAGCGCATCGCGCCGTTCGGCACCCTTCGACAGTACGAGCACGTGGAGCAGAAGCATGGAGAGAAGGTAATAAATGAGAACGGCCGCCTAGTCGTGGCTAGACGGCCGTCCCACGATTGGACTAACCAAGGTCGGAGCATTGCTGCCGCCGTTCTTCTCCCACCTGCCACCGGTTGGCTGTTTCGCCGCTCGGGAGGGCGAGGTGAGGCCTTGGCATCCATCCCCAGGCCGGATGGCCATCCCACCTGGTTCATCCATTCGAGCGCTGCGAGTCGGATCGGGTCGCGGACCGACCCTTCGCACTGCACCCCGAGGCGCAAGATCGGGGTGGATGAAGCACGCGACTGGCTTCACCTATCCAAGCCGGGGTGATCACCAGGATCAGCGAGCGCCTGAGCCCTTGGTTGCGTCGGCACTCTCCCCTGATAACCCGCCTGGACCCGCTTGCCGGCCGCCTCCGAGACTCGGGGTCTCAGCACGTGTCCATGCAAACGCGTGAGGCTAAGATACCGATCGCCTCCGACCGCGCAAGTGCCTGATTTTATTCGGGTTACAACATCGGCGTGGACTGAATTTGTGGATTCCTAACCCCTGCCTGCCCACTGTGCTACCGCCTCCGTCCACAGGTTTGTGGAGATGTGTATCCACAGATTCAGGTGGAAAGTCTTACGGCTCCAGTCCCACCTCGATATACCGGTAGGTGACCTCCTGGTCGAGTGACGAGAAGAGACACCCGGCGGAGCTCGCCGCGAACCATCCAGCGACGAGGGGGCGGGGTCCGTCGAGCTCCTGAATGATGGGACCGAGCCAGCGTCGGAGGTGTCGCAGCTCAGGGGCTCGGCGGCCCAGCATGGCGAGGAGGGCGCCGGCCCCGGCCGTGGCACGAAGGAAGTGCGCGAGGGCGTGGGCCCGATGGGAAAACTCCACCGCCTTGACCCCCGGCTCGTCGAACAGGATGGCCCCCTCGAAGACGTCCATCGGTGGAGCATCCAGCCGCGGACCCAGGTACACGAACCGGCGGCCGTCGGTCGCCTTCCGCTCCACCACCGCCGCGGCGGTCTCACTGGTGAGCCGGGCCGCGTGGAGGAGGTCGTCGTCGGGCAGGATCCCTACCGCCCCGGTCCACTCCAGGGCAGCGAGCGCGGTCTCCACCGGACAGCCGAGGGCGTCGTCGAAGGCGAGCAGCCGGGGTGCTTCACCCGCGCGCAGCACGAAGTGCGACAGCCCTTCAGCCCGATCGGTGAAGGTGCGGACCACCAGCGATTGGGGGGAGGTCATGCGAGGGAATATACAAGCCGCGCGCCGGGCGTATATTCCGGGCATCCGCAAGGGGAACCCGGCATGCACGTGGAGTGGACGTCCTACAGCTCGCCTATCGGCACGTTGACCGTGGTCGAGTGTGAGGCGGGTCCGCTGGCGGTCGAGTTCCCCCACCGCGCAACGACGATCAAGTGGGCCGTCCGGCTCCGCGCCGCGGTGCCGGAGCTGCACATCGCGCAGGGGGACTGCCGGATCACCAGCACCTGGCTGGACGAGTACTTCGCCGGATCCTCACGCCCCTTCCCCTATCCCGACTACCTCAAGCGCTGGTTCGATCTCTCGCCCGCCCAGGTGGCCGTGTTCAAGACGCTGCGGAAGATTCCGCTGGGTGAAACCCGGTCGTATGATGACGTCGCGCGCGCGACATCGCTGCATCCTCGCCAGATCGGATGGCTGGTCGCGGCGAATCACCTGGCGATCCTCATCCCCTGCCACCGGGTGGTGGGCAAGGACGGCAGCCTGGTGGGCTATGGCGGGGGCCTCGCCAAGAAGCGCTGGCTGCTGGATCACGAGCTTCGCGCCGCCGGAGTGGTGCTGCGCTAAGTCTCGGCTTGATGGACCCTTGCCGAATCCATCGCGACCGGCCCGGCACCTACCTGTACCAGCGGCTGTATTGACATTTCCGAATCCGTACATGACCTTAGACCATGCGTAGCGCAGTCCCACCTTTGCATACTTGACTCATCGTCGGCCGGCCGGACGGGTTGTCCGGGCGGCTTTTTTCTTGGGGCGTCTCCACCCGGCCACGAGGGCCGGGGGTTTCCCCGGAGCCTGCGGGCTCCCCTGTCAAGAGGTTGCAACAATGGCGAAGGGCACGGTCAAGTGGTTCAATGACGCAAAGGGGTTCGGTTTCATCGCGCAGGATGGTGGCAAGGACGTCTTCGTTCATCACACCGCAATCATCGCCGAAGGCTTCCGCTCGCTGTCCGAGGGCGACAACGTGGAGTTCGAGGTCGTCGAGGGCCCCAAGGGGCTCCAGGCCTCCAACGTCCGCAAGGTCTGAATCCCCGCGCTCCGCGCCTTTCCCGATCCGACGCAGAGCCGAACTACACCGGAGCCCCCGCGGAGCAGCGGGGGCTTTGGGCATCTGTCTCCCTCGTGAGGCCCTGAGCGCGTGACCCCCCTGCTGCCGGCCTCGCTGGTGCTTGCCTCGCTCATCCTTCCCGCGACCGCGTCCAGCACGATTCCTCAGGACACCTCCGCGCTGCATTTCCGTGGATTTCGGGCCGGCGCCCGGCTGGCCGAGCTCGACGCGCTCCTCCGGAAGCAGGGCGGCCGCCTGCGCTGCGACCGATCGAAGCGGGATCCGCAGGTGTCCGAGTGCCGAGGGACGATCCGCGACTCCACGAGCGGCCCGATGCACGTCTGGGTATCGGCAATGGACAGCGCTGCCGGCGTGATCGCTCTCTCCGCGGCCTTGGACAGCACAGGCCTTGGCGGGTGGCGCCGCGAGCTCGAGCGACGCTACGGCCGGGTCGCCGTGAAGACCCAGGGGGGACAGTCCGTGCTCCAGTGGGTGCGACGCGGCAGGATGATCCGTCTCACCTGGCGCACCGAGCGCGGCGAGCTTACCGCGTCGGTGAGTCTGGTGGACGGTCGCGTGCTCGATGCCTGGGGGGCGGAGCGGGCGGGGGGATCATCGTAGCCGAACGACGAAGCTCCCTTCGGTGTCTTCAAGTACGTAATCGCGCACCACCGTCCCTTCGTCCCGGAGCCGCCTGAGCAGGGTCCGTACCCGGGTCCTGATCGGCGCGCCACCACCGCCTCGCCCGCGACCGGTCACGATCCTGACCGTCGCTCCTGGACGCGCCTTGCGCTGGGCCCGAAGAAACCGCTCCGCATTGCCGACCGCCTCCAGCACCGACTGCCCGTGGAGATCGATGTCCGCCGCGGGCGGCAGGTCGCTCCAGTCGCGCATGTGGCTCTCCCGGACTAAGTACGCTATTTGCACTTCCAGCCCCTGGTCAGCCTGACCGCGAAGACTAAGGCCTTCACTCCAAATACGTTACGCCTCGGAGCCCCGCTTTGGCATCGTCCCGATCGCTCAGGCTTATTGCGCCCCGCTTGGCTCCAGCCCTCGTCGCTACCTTGCTTCTGGGCTGCCACCGGGATGGCGGGGCTCCGGTGCGGATCGGCGTGGCCGGATCGTTCAGCGACCCAATCGGCATCCCCATGCAGCTGGCCGCGGAGCTAGCGGCCGAGGAGATCAATGCGGCAGGTGGGGTCGGGGGCAGGCCGCTCGAGCTGGTCGTGCGCGACGACTACACCGATCCCGACTCCGCTGTTTTCGTCGCCACCGATCTGTACGACTCGGACGTTTCGGCCGTCGTCGGTCACCTCTTCTCCGGTACCACCCTCGCCGCCGCGCCGGTGTACAACGGGGGCGACAATCCGGTGGCCGCCATCTCGCCCTCGTCCTCGTCGCCTGAGGTGTCCAGCGCCGGCGATCACACTTTCCGCGTGTGTCCCAGCGACCTGGCGCACGGCGCGGTGCTCGCCGAGTGGGTGCACGAGACCCTGCATCTGGAGCGCGGCGCGGTCCTCTACCTGAACGACCAGTACGGCCGGGGCATCCGGCAGACGTTCGTTGAGCACTTCGAACGGCTGGGCGGCAGACTGGAATCGGTGGACCCGTATCTCGGCGATCGGCCCGACGTCGGACCCTACCTCGATCGCATGGCGCGGAACCGGAACATTCAGTTCCTCGCGGTGGCCGGCAACCGGGGCGAGGCGGAGGAAGTGTTGCGCCAGGCGAGACGGCGGGGAATCACCGTGCCTATCGTCGGCGGCGACGGGCTCGAGGGGATCGAAGCCGCGGGGGCGCTCGCCGAAGGTGTCTATCTCACCTCAGCCTATTTCCCCACCATCCCTACGGGCGCCAACCGCAAGTTCGTGGAAGCGTATCGCCGCAAGTACCCGGGCGCCGGGATGCCGAACCAGCCCGCCGCGGCGACCTACGATGCCATCTACCTCCTGAGCCAAGTGATCGCGCGGGCGGGGACGGATCGCCAGGCGGTCCGACGCGCGCTCGCGGGCGTGGGCTCGGAGACACCGCCCTTCGAGGGGGTGACCGGCCTGGTGGCGTTCGATGCCGTCGGCGACGTACCGGCGCAGAACGTATACGTCGGACGGGTGCACGCCGGCGCGATCGAGGTCGCCAACGGCAGCACCGAGATGGCGCAGGGTCCCCGACCATGATGCGGAGCCTCCGAAGCCGGGTGGTGGGCGGGATGATCCTGCTCATCGGGCTGGTGTTCGTCATCGCGCTGCTGGGGGTGCGAGCCATCCGGGCCCTGGACCACTCGGTGGACCACGAGCTCTCGCTGCTGCTGACCACCACCGACCTGGGCAACGGCCTCATCTCCTCGGTCGCCTCGGAGATCCGCTCGGCGGAGCAGTATCTGGTGCGTCCGGCGGCGGAGCTGCGGCTCCGGGTGCTGGAGCAGGGCGACTCCGCCTACGCCCTCCAACGGCGCTACCGCGGGCTCGCCTCCCTCACCACCGCCGACCGGTACATCGTCAACCAGATCGCCGACAACCAGGCCAAGGTGGAAGTCGCCTACGGCATGGCGCACGCTTTCGCCGACCTGGGACGGCCGGACGAGGCGCGCCGCTACGCGGAGATGGCGCGCTCGCCCTCCGACACGCTGTTGCGCGACGTGCGGGCGCTCTCGCTGGCCCACACCTCCCGCTCGATGGCGCGCGCCGCCGACCTGGGGCGCCAGGCGGACCAGCGGCGGCAGATGCTGTGGCTCCTGTTCTTCGTTTCCTTGATCGTGGGCTTCACCATCGTATTCCTCACCGTGCGGATGGTGGACCGCCCGCTCACCCAGCTGACGGGCGCCGCCGAGCGATTCGGGGCAGGCGATCTCCGGCCGCTCCGGCTGGGCGAGATGCCGACCGAGCTGGAGCGCCTCGCGCAGGCAATGGACGACATGGGCGGGCGGCTGCGCTCCGTCGTCGTGTCGGTGGTGGGAGAGGCGAGCCACATCGGCACCAGCGCCAGCGACTTCTCCGCCATGAGCGAGGAGTTGGCGGCCAGCAGCGGCGAGATTTCCACCGCCATGGTGAAGATCGCCGGCAGCGCCGAGCAGCAGGTGAAAGGCATGGAGAAGGCGGACGCGCTGCTGCACAGTCTCCGCCAGATCGCGGAGGCAAACGCCCAAGCCGCCGCCCGGGTGGGCGAGCTCGGCGGCAGGATCCGGGAGCTGGCGGCGCGCCATCAGGAGGACGTGGCTGCGGCGGGACGGACCCTGCTCGACGTCAAGGAGGTGGTGCGCACCTCCGCGAGTCAGGTCAAGGAGCTCACCCGGCTCTCCGAGCCGATCACCGACTTCATCGATCTGATCAAGCAGATCTCGTCGCAGACCAACCTGCTGGCCCTGAATGCCGCCATCGAGGCCGCCCGCGCCGGTGAGCACGGTCGGGGCTTCGCGGTCGTGGCCGAAGAGGTCCGGCGGCTGGCCGATTCCAGCGCCACCGCGGCGGAGGACGTGGCCAAGACGGTCCAGTTCATCCGCCATCAGGTGCGACAGGTCTCCCACACCATGGAGACCGGCTCAGCGAAAGTGCAGGGGATCGAGGATGTCGCGGCGGCAGCCGCGCGGGCGCTGGAACAGATCTCGGGCGCGGTCGGAGAGGTGCACGGCGCGGCGTCCGAGGTCGAGCGCGAGGCGGGTGCGAACTGGAGGATCGTGGAGGAGCTGGGGGTCCGTACCCAGGAGGTGAGTCAGGCCGCGACGGAGCATGCCTCGGCCAGCGAGCAGGTCACCGCGGCCGCCGAGGAACAGAGCGCGAGCACCGAGGAGATGGCGTCGTCGGCGGGCGACCTGCTTCAGGGTGCCACCCGCCTGACGGCGCTGATGCAGCAGTTCAAGACCTAGGAGCGCTACCGCTTCCTGGCCTTGGCAGCCTTCTTGACCTTCACCTTCTTGACCGCCTTTACCGCTTTGACTGCCCTGACGGTCCTGGTCTTTCCGCGGGCCTTCGCCCGCTGAGCTTTTTCGCGATCCGCCGCGCGGTCGAGACGCTTCTGTTGAGCCGCGTGCACCTCCGCCAGCAGCCGGTCGCCCTCCTCCTGCCCCATCAGACTCCGCCTCGTCGCGTAGCGGACCAGCTCTTCGGCGTCGGCCACGTTGAATTCGGAGAGCCGGGCGGCCGCGCGGATGACGTTGTTGAGAGCGTCCGCGACCGGGCTTCGCAGGACGTTCGCGATTCCCGGCAGGGTCTCCAGCAACGTCATGATTTGAGTTCCGCCAAGTTCCGATGCCACAATGGCCTCCTTGCCTCGAGTCACCCCCTCGTCCGCCTCACCCCAACCGAGCCGAATTCTGACACCAGGGAGGCTCAGACGCTAGTAGTATATGTAGCTACTAATACAATTCCCCCTAAACGAAAAGGCCGGGCGGCTCCGCCCGGCCCGCCTGGGGCCCGCCTCCCCTTACCGGACGACCACTTCGCCCCTCATGTCGTACGCCTTGTGGGGCAGGCAGAAGAAATGATAGGCCCCCGCCGTCAACGCAGGCACGACCACCCGGTACTCCGTGCCATCGGTCAGCAGCGGGCTGCTGAGGTCGCTGGCCCGTCGCGGCATGGCTTCGTTCAACCGCTCCTGATCGGCCGGCGACATGCCTTTGCCCTGAAACACGACGCTGTGGGGACCACCGCTCACCGCCCGGAACAGCAGCACGTCTCCACGGCGTGCCTTGACCGACGCGGGCTCGAATCGGAACTCGCCTTTGCCGGAAGACATCATGCGGATCTCGTGAACTTCCTGCGCGCCGGCCCGAACCGCGCTCAACGACAACAATCCCGCGGCAACCGCGGCCCATCGGATGATGCGCTTCATTCGTCCAACTCCTCCAGCCAAAGGGCGCGCCCGCTGTGGCGCGCCCGAGGGCACTGCCATAAATTTCACGTGGGTAGGGTCAGCTAGTCCCGTGCCACCAGACCCCGCCGGAAGGGCAGCCCGTGGGACGCAGGGGCATCAAGGAGTACCGGGCGCCGGAAGCGCTGATTCTGATCGCTGCGGATAGGGACCAGAAACCTCTGGTCTGTCCCTCATGTGGAGCGGCCGCGGTCGAGCGAATTCCCAAGCGCACCCTCCCCGACGACGCCCCCGGTGGCCGAGTCACCCTCCACTGCACCGCCTGCAGCCGCACCGCCGCCTATATCCCGCGCATGCTCAGTCGCGCGTCGCTGCCCGAAGCGCCTCGTCCGCACCACTGATCGCGTCACTCCGGCGCGCTGAAGATTCGTCCCCACCGCACCGCCGTGAAGAACGGGAGTGATCGCCAGCTGCTCGCGTCGTAGCTGAAGTACACCACCAGCGGACGTCCGCGCACGTTCTCGCGGGGCAGGAACCCCCAGTAGCGGCCGTCGTACGAGCTGTCCCGGTTGTCCCCCATCATGAAGAACGAATCCCGCGGCACCACGATCGGTCCCCAGTCCTGGAGGTCGGGCTGATAGTCCCCGGTATCCCGAGCGACCACGTGCGGCAGCTGCCATTCCCGCATCTTGGCTCGCTGGATCGGATCCTCCGAGCGGGACGGATCGGTGTGCACCGCCCAGGGCTCGTCCACCCGTTTGCTGTTGCGATAGAGTACGCCGCTCTCCATCGCCAGCGTGTCGCCGGGCATCCCCACCAGCCGCTTGACGACCTTGAGCCCCTCCTCCTCCACCGAGTCGAACACCAGGATGTCGTTCCGCTTCGGCTCCCGCACCGCCGGCAGTCGGGTCTTCACGATCGGCACCTCGGCGCCGTAGAGCGCCTTGTTCACGAACAGGAAATCGCCGATCAGAAGCGTGTTCTCCATGCTCCCGGAGGGGATCCGGAACGCCTCGACCAGGAAGGTCCGCAGGAAGAACCAGACGATCAGGGCGACGACGATGGACTTGGTCCACTCCCAGAGCCAGACGACGAAGGAGCGGGTGTGGGTTGCGGTGGTCATGCGGACATCCGTGGCTGTCGGGACATGGGGAATATAGCGCCGGCCGGGCGCCTCAGCGCTCGGCCTTGAGGGCGGCGAGCACCTGGTCGGGATGCTTCCCCGCGTCGGGCACCCGGGCCCAGTGCCGCCGCACCCGGCCGTCAGGGCCGATCCACACCGTGGACCGGATCACGCCTGTCGTCTTCCGGCCGTAGAGAGTCTTCTCGCCCCAGGCACCATAGGCCTCCATCATCTGTTTGGTGGGGTCGGAGAGCAGCCGGAAGGGGAGCCGGTATTTCTCGGCGAAGCGGGCGTGCGACTCCGCCGAGTCGGGCGAGACGCCGAGGACCTCGACGCCCATCTTTCGCAGGTCGTTCCACGCGTCCCGGAAGCCGCAGGCTTCCTTGGTGCAGCCCGGCGTGTCGTCCTTGGGGTAGAAGAAGAGGACGACATCCCGCCCGGCCAGATCCTGCAGTGAGACCGGCTTCCCGGCCGCGTCGGTCTGGGCAAACGGCGGCGCCGGTTCCCCGGCCTGGATCATCGGTGCTCTCCGCCGCCGGTCTCCGCCCTTTCGCTTCCGGCGGAATCGCTTCGGGGAGCCGCCGTATCGCCTGCGGTCGCGGGGGAGCGGCCCGCGGTATCGGCAGGCGGCGTCGTGCCGCCCACGCTCTCGCGTCCGCTGGTAGGAGTGCGGTCTACCAGGGTGACGGCGACCGGGGCACCCTCGGCCAGGCGTTCCTGGCCGCCGACCACGACCTGCTCGCCCGCCTCCACGCCGTTCCGGGCTTCGACGAAGCCTGGCGTGCGAACACCCAGCTCCACCTGCCGGCGGGTCGCCTTTCCGTCCACCGCCACCCACACGTAGTTGGTGCCCTGAATCGGCAGCACGCCGTCCTCCGCGATCACCACGGCGGTCGGGCGGACGTCGATGGCCAAACGGGCCTCGAGGAACATGCCGGATTGAAGCTCGCGGCGCGGGTTCGGTACCTGCGCCTTGACCGTGATCGTGCGCCCGGGGAGCTGCACGACCGGATCCACGAAATCCACTCGCCCGGAGAATTCGCGGCCGGGCAGCGCAGCCACCCGGAACGTGACCACCTGCCCGACCTTCAGCTTGTCCGCGTACCGCTCCGGCACCTGAAAGACCGCCCGCTGGGGCGAGACGGTCTGGAGCGCCATCAGCCCGGTGGAGGTGGTCACGTAATCCCCAAGGCTCACCAGGCGGCGGCCGGTCACGCCCGAGAATGGGGCGCGCACCGTGGTCCGGTCGAGTCGAACCTTGAGCAGCTGGTACTGCGCCTCGGTGCTGCGGGCGGTCGCCTCCGCGCGCTCCAGCTCGGACTGGCTGGAGGCCTTCTGGGCCAGCAGCTCGCGCGTCCGGGTCAGCGACTGCCGCGCCAGGTCGCGCTCGGCCTCGGCTCGAGCCACCTCGGCCTTGAGCTCGGCGTCGTCCACTTGGAAGAGCGGCTGTCCCTTCGAGACCGTCGAGCCTTCGCGGACCAGGATGGCCGCAATGCGGCCTTCGATGTCGGGCCGGAGCTCGACCGAGTTGATCGCCTCGATCTGGCCGGTGGCCAGGATCGCGTCCACCACGGTGTCGGCGACGGCAGTGACCACCTCGACGGGCATCGCCGGGGGCCCGCCGCCCCCCGGCCCGCCGCCGGCGCCGTCCGGCGCGCCATCGGCCTTGCTGCAGGCCGCGATCCCCAGCAGCAGGTGGGCGAGTGTCCGTCTCACGGTGCGTCCTTGTTCGAGAAGAGTCTACGGCCGAGAATCGCCTCCAGCCGCGCCAACGACAACCGGGTGACGTAGCGCGCCTGCACCAGGCCGCCCTCGGCCTCGGCCAGGCTGACCTGAGAGTCGAGCAGGTCGAGAATGGTGCTCGCGCCGGCCCGGTAGCGCATCTCCTGCATCTGGTAGTTGGCGCGAGCCACCACCACGCCGACCCCGGCGAGCCGCGCCGCCTCTCGGCTGCTCTCGTAGGTGTCGAAGGCCGCGATCACGTCGCGGCGCACGCCGCGCTCGAGGTCCTCGCGGATGGTGCGGGCCACGTCCCGGGAGGTCTCCGCCCGGCTCACCTCGATCTCCCGCAACCCGTTGTTCCACAGGGGGAACGACAGGCTGAAGGTGACCGAGGTGACTTTGGCCGCACCGGGGAAGATCTCGGTGTCGTACCGCTGGTGCAGCGCGCCGATGCCGAGGGTCGGAAAGTAGTCGCTGCGAGCGGACCTGAGCGCCGCATCTGCCGAGCGCTCATTGGCGAGGGCGCTCCGGTATTGCGGCCCCGCCTCGAGCGCCGCCTGGATCGCCTCTGGCAATCCGATGGGGAGGTCGGGCGCCGGCATGGTGTCCAGGGGCACCGCATCCACCGCTCTCGCCTCGCCGACCCGGCGCCCCAGATCGAGCTGGGCGGTGCGGAGCGCGTTGCGTCGCACCAGCAGGTCCACCTGTGCCCGGGTCAGCTCCAGCACCAGCTGGAGCGAGTCGGTCTGCACCGCGGCCCCCGAAGCCACCCGGGCCCGCGCGACGCCCAGACCCTGTTCCGCCCGCCTCGCCCGCTCCTCGGCGACGCGAGCGAGCTCCTGATTCACCAGCACGTCGTAGTAGCTGGACTCGGTCTCCAGCGCGGCCCGGAATCGCTGCTCCAGCTCGCCGGCCTCCGCGCTCTCGATGTCAGCCTTGGTCCGGCCCAGCTCGGAGAACTTGCGGAGGCTGAAGATCTCGTAGTCCGCGCGGGCCGAGCCCACCACCAGAGTGCTGGTGGGGTTGGCGGGATCGGACGGATTGAAGAACTCGGTGGAATACTTGGTCTCGTCCAGGCCGAGGGAAACCGCGGGGACGAAGAACGCAATCACCGCCGCGCGGCGTCCCCACTCGGCGTTCTGGATGTCGCCCAAGGCCTCGACGTAGTCGGGGTCCAGCCGGGCCGAGCGCCGGATCGCCTCCCCCAGTGAGATCCGCGGAATGGTATCGGCCGCCGCCGGCACGGCGTCCGCGCCCGCGGCGGCCTGGAGCACGAGGAGTGCGGTCGCGATCACTCCGCCTCCGCCGCGGCCAGCTCGCGTTGCCGCGCGACCTCGCGTCCCCGGATCCGGGCGAGCGCCCGGTCGAAGATGACGTATACCGTCGGAACCAGGTACAAGGTCAGCAGGGTGGAGAACACCATGCCGCCGACGATCGCATAGCCCAGCGGCCGCCGGCTGAGCGAGCCTGCGCCAAGGCCGAGTGCGACGGGAAGCGCGCCCATCACGGTCGCGACCGAGGTCATCAGGATGGGCCGAAGCCGAATCCGCCCGGCCTCCCGCGCCGCCTCGATCGTGGGCATGCCCCGCTCCCGCAGCTGGTTGATGTACTCGACCAGCAGGATCGAGTTCTTGGTGACCAGGCCGATCAGCAGGATCATGCCGATCTGGCTGTACACGTTGATGGTCGAGCCGGCCAGCTTGAGGGTGAACAGCGCGCCGGTCACCGCCAGTGGGACCGCGAGGAGCACGGTGAACGGGTGGACCAGCGACTCGAACTGGCTCGCCAGCACCATGAACACCACCACCAGCGCGAGGACGAAGGCGAAGTAGAGGGACGATCCGCTCTCCTCCAGCTCCCGGGACTCCCCTGCCAGCGCGGTGCTGCTCCCCTTGGGCAGCACTTCCGCGGCGATCCGGTTGAGCGAGTCGATCGCCGCGCCCAGCGTGAAGCCGGGCGCCAGGCTCGCCGTGATAGTGGAGGAGCGGACCCGGTTGAAGTGCTCCAGGCTGCGGGGGCCTACCGCCTCCTCCACGTTCGCCAGCGCTTCCAGCTTCACCAGCTCGCCGCCGCGTCCCCGGAGATAGAGGCCGGTCATGTCGCTGGGAGTGGCCCGGGCTCGCGGGTCCAGCTGGACAATGACGTCGTACTGCTTGTTGGCCCGGGTGAAGGTGCTCACCTCGCGACCGCCCAGCAGCACCTGAAGAGTCGTCGCCACCTCGCTCACCGGGACGCCGAGGTCCTCCGCCCGATTCCGGTCGAAGCTGACGTTGAGCTGCGGC
Source organism: Gemmatimonadales bacterium (assembly GCA_036556505.1). Lineage (GTDB taxonomy): Bacteria > Gemmatimonadota > Gemmatimonadetes > Gemmatimonadales > GWC2-71-9 > CAVVWJ01. The sequence continues at coordinate 30,005 of DATBJH010000086.1, read as the reverse complement.
TTGTTCACCCGCAGGTCGCTGTCCACGTTGAGCAACCCCGGGATCGTCCTGGCGCGCGCGAGGAGCGTGTCGTTCCCCCTCACCAGCGAGTCGAACTGGGGATGCTGGATGACGAAGTTGACCGGGTTACCCCAACCGAACGCCGGTGGCTGAGTGGCGAACGCGAAGACACCCGGAATGCCGAAATACTGGGCCTGGATGCCGCCGATGATCTCGGCTGAGGATCGCTCGCGCTCCGACCAGTCCTTCAGATTGGTAAAGATGATCCCGCGGCTCACCCCATCGCCGATGTTCACCACGCTGAAGTAGCTGTCGATCTCCGGGGTCTTTGCCTGGATGGCTTCGGCTCGCCGCTGATAGCCGTCGGTGTAGGCCAGCGACGAGCCCTCGGGCGCGATGATGAAGGAGAAGAACCAGCCGCGATCCTCGGGCGGCACGAACTCCCGCTCCAGAGTGCGGAACACGAACCCGGCACCTACGGTCACCAGCACCGCGGCGACCACCACGACCCCGCGATGATGGAGCGCGAGGGACAGGGTTCGGGCGTAGCCCGAGGCCAGGCGACTGAAGCCGGTCTCGAGCAGACGATAGAGCCGGCCATGACGGGGCGGAACCTTGAGGATCTTGGCGCAGAGCATCGGTGTCAGCGTCAGCGCCACGAAGCCGGAGATGATTACCGATCCCGCGACCGCGATCCCGAACTCGTTGAACAGGCGTCCGGTCGAGCCCTTGAGGAATGCGAGCGGGGTGAACACCGCCACCAGCGAGATCGTGGTGGCCAGCACGGCAAAGGCGATCTCCCGGGTACCGTTGATCGCCGCCGTCTCCGGGGCCTCCCCCAGCTCCTCCTGATGTCGATAGGCGTTCTCCAGCACGATGATCGCGTCGTCCACCACGATACCGATGGCCAGCGTCAGCGCGAGCAGCGTGAAGTTGTTGATCGAGAATCCCATGAAGTACATGATGGCGAAGGCCGCCACGATAGACGTGGGAATCGCGAGCCCGGGGATGATCGTCGCTCGCAGGTTCCGGAGGAACACGAAGATGATGATCACCACCAGGAACGCCGCGATGATGAGGGTCTCCTGGGCCTCGCGGATGGAGCTCTTGACGAAGATCGATTCGTCGAACGCCGGAGTGATCCTCACCCCCGGCGGGAGCGAGGCCTGGATCCTGGGCAGCTCCTGGTAGATCGCCTCCGCCACGGAGAGGATGTTGGCCTTGGACTGCCGCACCACGCCGACCGCGACGGCCGGGGAACCCTTGAAGCGAAGCGTGCTCCGCTCGTCCTCCGCCGCCAACTCGACCCGGCCCAGGTCCTGCAGCTTGATGAGCACACCGCCTTCGCTGCTCACCACCAGGTTGCTGAACTCCTCCGGCGTCTTGAGCTCACCGAGCGAGCGCACGGTGAATTCCCGTCGCTCCGACTCGATCCGGCCGGCGGGGACCTCGACGTTGCGGGTCCGGATGGCCTGCTCAACGTCCTGCACGGTGAGCCCGCGCGACGCGAGCTTGGATGCCGAGAGCCAGACCCGCATGGAGAACCGGCGCTCGCCGAAAATCCTGGCCTGACCCACGCCCGGGAGGGTCTGAAGCCGGCTCTTCACCAGGCGGTCGCCGATATCCGACAGCTGGAGCAGGTCGTAGTTCTCGCCCGAGAGCGCGAGCCAGAAGAACGGCTGCGCGTCCGCGTCCTGCTTGGCGACCACCGGCTCCTCGACATCCTCGGGCAGCCGCTCCCGAATCCGGGACACTTTGTCACGCGTATCCTGGGCAGCGGCCTCGACGTCGCGCTCGAGGTTGAACTCGAGGGTGATGTTGCTGAACCCCTCGGCGCTGGAGCTGGTCAGGGTCCGCAATCCCTCGACGGTGCTCAGCTCCTCCTCGAGGATGTCGGTGACGGCGGATTCCACCACCTGGGGGTTGGCCCCGGGGAGCGCGGTGCTGACCGAGACGATGGGGGGATCGACGTCGGGGAACTCGCGCACGGCGAGCTCGGTGTAGCCGATGACGCCGAACAGCACCAGGGCCAGGCTCAACATGCTGGCGAGCACTGGGCGCCGGATGGAGAGGTCCGAAAGCTTCATCGCTCGGCCCTACGTTCAGTAGTAGCAGTTCATACTTCGGAAAGGGACCAGGCCGCCACCGCTGCGGCACGTCGCCCTACGAAACGCGAGGGGTGGAGATTCACCCCCGCTATTACATTGACTCGTCCCTGACACCAGTCGCGAATCATGGCCGTCAAGCTCTCGTCCCGGCAGCAGGCCCAGCTCGCGTTCCTTCAAACCCTGCCGCCCAAGTTCCAACGCATCCACGCCGTCATCGAAGAGATGGCATCGCTGCGCGCGGACGATGTCGTGGTGCGCGGCCTCGCACGCCTGCTGGACGAGGTCAAGGCAAACGCGGGAGGCCTCAGCCTGAGCGGCCTGGCCGACACGGCGGGGCTGATGGCCACCATGACCCGCCGAGGAGGGGGGCTGCAGATGAAGGTGCGGGGCCTGCGGGAGCTGCTGGGAAGTCTCAAGATCAACTACGAGGCCGCCATGCGCTCGGCGACTACCCCGGAAGCCCCGACCGCGGGTGAGGGCTGACTCGCCGGCTCAACGGGACGGCGCGCGCCCCCGGCGAGCCAGCAGGCCGTCGATGAGCGGCCCGCACATGAGCACGATCATCGCGTTGACCACCACACCGATCAGGGCCGACACGAAGGTCAGGGCCCCGAGGATCAAGCTCGCCCCGATCGTGGCGAGGACCACGCCGATCCAATACATCGAGCGTCTCCGAAGGAGAACCGAACAGGTGGACGGTTAGGTTAGCCTGGGGAAACGCTTCCCGCAACTCCAACGACTCATCCGCTCACGAGGACTTCCATGCGATCGTCGCTGCCCGCCGCCGCCCTGCTCGCGGCACTCTCCCTTCCTCTCGCCGCCCAGCAAACGCCCTCCGACGCCGACCAGCCCGCGCGGGGCGGCGCCGTCCCGGCCGGCTGGACCGTCCGCGCCGACCGGGGCGACGCCTCCGAGGCGAAGATCGTGACGATGGGCAAGGGCCTGCACGTGACCACCGGCCCGGCCATCATCCTCTACCGGGCCGACAAGGACGGTAAAGGCCCCTTCCACACGCTGGCCACCTTCACCCAGACCAAGCCGTCAAAGCACGCGGAGGGCTACGGACTGTTCGTCGGCGGCAAGGGACTCGATGGCGCCGGGCAGCAATACCTTTACTTCCTGGTACGGCAGGACGGCAGCTACCTGATCAAGCGCCGGGAGGGGGAGAAGACGAGCGATGTCTCGAAGGGCTGGGTCCCGAGCGACGCGGTGAAGCAGCCGGAGGCCAACGGCTCCTCCACCAACCTGCTCGAGGTGGACAACAAGCGCGATCCGAGCCGCGTCGCCTTTCTGGTGAACGGCAAGGAAGTCTACGCGACCGAGGCGAAAGCAATGGCTCTCGACGGTATCGTCGGCATCCGGCAGAACCACAACCTCGACGTGCACATCGAGGGGTTCGACGTCCACCGCTGAGCGTCGAGCGAATCAGCGTGGTCGAGCGAATCAGCGTGAAGGAGGCGCCAGCAGCCTCATGCGATCCACCTGCACGTGGGGCGTGGCCGGGATCGGCGTGAGGTCGTGGGCGAGGGCGCGGGCGACGGCCTCCAGCTCGTGAGGCTGGGCGCCCGCCGCGACGCGGAGACGGTCCACCTGGCGGGCGATCATCCGGGCCCGGAGGCCCACACCTTCAGGGCTTCCCGACTGCTCGCTCGACGCGTCCACCTCCACCGCCGTGGACGCGACGGCATTGGCGGCCGCGGCGAGCGCAAGATCCTGCGCGGCGTCATTACCTGGATCGACCCGCATCAGCGCGACCAGGTCGCCGAAGCGCCGGACGAAATCGGAGTCGAGGTCCAGGCCCGAGCCTCGTGGGAGGGGTCCAGAGGCAAGCTGCCATAGGGGCTTCAACTCCGCAACCACGCTGCGGGGGGTACGAAGCGCGCGGTGCGGACCTAGATTCAGCCATCCATGCAAAACCCCGGCAGCACCCCGGACCGCAACGATCTCCTCGCGGCGGAGCTCGCCGACCTCTATCTGATCGAGGAGGAGCTGGGCCGCGGCGGCAGCGCGACCGTCTATCTGGCCCAGGACCTCCGCCACGGCCGCCGAGTGGCGCTGAAGGTCCTGCACTCCGCTCTCGGTGCGGCGCTCGGCGTGGAGCGATTCCAGCGCGAGATCCGCACCCAGGCTCGCCTCCAGCACCCTCACATCCTGCCGCTCTACGACTCCGGCACCGCGGCGGGACGGCTGTACTACACGATGCCGTATGTCGAGGCAGGCACGCTTCGCGACCGGCTGCGCCGGCGCGGCAGACTCGACCCGCCCGGCGCGGTGCAGCTGGCCCTGGAAGTGGCCTCCGCCCTCGCCTACGCCCACCGGCTCGGGATCATCCATCGCGACCTCAAGCCGGAGAACATCATGCTGTCGCCCACCGGCGAAGCGATCCTCGCGGATTTCGGGATCGCCTACGCCCTGGAGCAGCCGGGCGGCGCCACCGACCCCGACACCCCCTCCGGACCCCGGCTGACCGAGACCGGCGTCACGATGGGGACTCCCACCTATATGAGTCCGGAGCAGGCCGCCGGGGACGAGGAGCTGACCGGTCGCAGCGACCAGTACGCCCTGGCCGCTGTGGTGTACGAGGCTCTCGCCGGCGCCCCGCCGTTCACCGGCGCCAACGCCCGGGCCATCCTGGCGAAGAAGCTCACGGCGACCCCGGAGCCGCTCCGCTCGGTCAGAGCCGACGTGCCGGGCGTGGTCGATCAGGTGCTCACCCGGGCGCTGTCTCGGCAGCCGCATGAGCGGTTCGGCAGTATGGAGGAGTTCGCCCGCGCGCTCGCAGCGGAATCCCCCACCGCGATCACACCGGTCTCTCTGCCCCGCGCCCGGGCGACCCCATCGACGCCGCGGTCGCGCCCTACCCGCTGGCTGGTCGCGGGGATGTTGGTAGCAGTGCTTGCGGCCGGGGCCTGGCTGCTGACCCGGGACGATGCCGCCTCCGGCGCCTCAGCCGCCGCGGCAACGGAGACCCGCGTGCTCGCGGTGCTGCCGTTCAAGAACCTGGGTGATCCGGCGGACCAGTACTTCGCCGACGGACTCACCGAGGAGCTGACCAGCCGCATGGCCGGGCTCGGTGGCCTCCGGGTGATCAGTCGCACCAGCACCGAGCAGTACCGCGGGAGCCCCAAGTCACTGCGGGAGATCGGCGCCGAGCTGGGAGCGGGCTACGTGCTCGAGGGCAGCGTGCGCTGGGAGCGGGCCGGCAGCGGACACGGGCGGGTGCGGGTCACGCCGCGTCTCATCGCGGTGGCGGAGGACAGCCCGCTCTGGGGTGAGGAGTACGAAGTCGAGCTGACCGAGGTCTTCCGGGTGCAGTCGGAGATCGCCGAGCAGGTGACCTCGGCGCTGGACCTGGCGCTGCGCACGCCGGGTCCCACCGCGGTCGCCGCCGCCGGGACGGCGACTCCCGAGGCGTACGACTTCTACCTTCGCGGCAACGAGTACGCCGCCCGCAGCTACAGCCGCAGCAATGTCGAGGCGGCCGTGGATCTCTACCGGCGAGCGGTGGCGCTCGACTCGGAGTTCGCGCCGGCCTGGGCTCGGCTCAGCCGGGCTCACTCCGCGATGTACTGGTTCGGGCACGACCGCACGCCCACGCGGGTCGACTCGGCGCGGATCGCGGTCGATCGCGCTCTGCGGCTCGCACCTGAGCTGGCAGAGACGCGGATCGCGCGCGGCTACCTGTTCTACTGGGGCCTAGGCGACTACGGTCGCGCGCTCGATGAGTTCGAAGCCGCGCGGCGACAGCAGCCGGGCAACAGCGAGCTGCTCACGGCCATCGGCTATGTGGAGCGGCGGCGGGGACAGTGGGACAGCGCGCTGGCCCGCTTCGAGGAGGCGGTCCGGTACGATCCCCGATCGGGCCTCCGTGTACTCGACCTCGCCGACACCTATATGTCGCTTCGTCACTACCCGGAGGCGGAGCGGGCGTTCGATCGCGCGATTCAGCTCTCGCCCGACTGGGCCGAGCCATGGGCCTATAAGGCGATGCTCCAGCTGATCTGGCGGGGGGACCCCGCTCGCGCCCATGCGGTGATGGCCCAGGCACTCGATCGGGTCAGCGCCGGCCGCCTGGCCCAGGCCCTCACGATTCCGGACGCGATCTCCGGCGCCCTGCTCACCGCCGACACCACCTTCGCGAGGACGCTCGAGGCGATCCGGCCCGCTTCCTTCGACGGCGACTCGGCACGCTATCACCTGCTGCACGCGGAGGCTGCCGGCTTTCGGGGCGACCATCGCGCCGAGCGCGCGCACGCGGACTCGGCGCTGTCCGTGCTGCAGCGCCAGGTGCGGGAGCGACCCGACGATCCCAAGCTCCTGGCACGGGCCGGTCTGACCTACGCGCGAGCCGGGCAACATCGGGAGGCGATCCGCCTGGGGCGCCGTGCGGCCGAGTTGCTGCCGCCCTCGCGGGACGCCAACTCCGGACCCTACATCCTGACCCGCCTGGCGCAGATCTACATGCTGGCGGGACAGCACGACCGCGCGCTCGACACCCTGGAACCGCTGCTGGCGCTGCCCAGCTGGGTCACCCCGGCCCTGCTCCGGAGCGACCCGACCTGGGCTCCGCTCCGACCCGAGCCGCGTTTCAAGCGGCTCGCGGGGTCCGCTTGATGGTACGCCATCACGATTCCCACATTGGCTTCATGCGCCCCGAAGCCCGTCGAAACCGGAATAATCAGATCCCCATCGGGTACGTGTGGCGAGGCATCAGCGTCACCAACCGGCCGGTGGGTCAGCCGAACGCCTGCGTGGCTTTCCCGGCGAGGGCGACGAACGTCACCCTCGGCGGCTGGGTCAACGTGGATCTCGGCCAATACGGCGACAGCGACGATCCCAGTCGGAGTGCGGGCGTCGAGCTTCCACCTTGCCGAGTTCGACCCCTGGGCCGAGGTGAGCGTGCCGGCCGGCGAGGTGACGCTCACGGGCCCGGCAGGATCGGCGTGGCGGTGCCGCTGGGCTCGGTATCCCTTGCTCTCGGCGCGCTGACGGCTCTGATCGCGGGCCAGGCCGAAGTGGCTGACCCGGACGAGCTCAACAACTTCGCCGAAAACGGCTTCACCCATCTCGACCTGTCGGCCAGCGTGCCCTTCTCGGCGGGCATCTTCTCCCTGACGGGCGCCGCATCCGCCTCGGAATAGCCGCGGGTAAACGCGGCATCGAGGATGCCGGTCGATGTATCAGGAGCTCGTACGCAGCGCGGCAGTCGTGCTTGACCGCCGTGCTGCGGCCGGTACATTGGCATCCAAGGCGTCGGCGTCTCGCCGTCCTACCTGCCCAGTGTCCCAAGGAGATCCCATGAAGGCCGTGAATCTGCTGAGGGCGAGCGCGCTCGGCATCCTGCTGGCAGCGCACGCGCCTCGAGCGTACGCCCAGACCGAAATCGGTGCCCAACTGGACCTGTTCAGCTCCTATGTGTGGCGCGGCCTCAGCCTGACAAACAAGCCCGTGGCGCAGCCCGACGTCTGGGTCAGTTTTCCGGCCGGCAATGCCTCGATCACGCTGGGCAGCTGGGCCAACATCGACCTGGGGCAGTACGACGATCCCGACGACGACATCAGCGAGAGCGGCGGGATCTCGTCGTTCAATCTCGCCGAGTACAATCCGTACGGCGAGGTCGCCTTCGGAACCGGAAAGACCACACTGACAGGCGGAGTCGTCGGGTACATCTACCCCAACGACCTCACCGAGACCTCGAACGGCGGGCTGAACAGCGATCTCAACACCTGGGAGGCTTACGGCAAGGTGGGATTCGACGTGCCCTTGGCCCCGGAGTTCTCGGTTTACTACGACTTCGACAAGATCAAAGGCTTCTACTTCGAGGGCGCCGCCTCACATTCGCTTCAGCTGGGTGAGACTCATACGCTCGACCTCGGCGCGGTCGTAGGCTTCAACTCCGGACAGAGCGAAGATCCCGAGGACGAATCGTTCAATTTTGCGGACGACGGGTTCACTCACGCGGATTTCTCAGCCGGAGTGCCGCTGACTGCCGGCGTCTTCACGATCACGCCGGTGGTGCACTTTCAGATCAGCGGCGACGACTTCACCAAGTTCACCTCCCCGACCGACGAAAGCGACGTGAAGCTCTGGGGCGGAGTCTCGATCAGTTGGTCCAACGCGGTGGAGGAGGAGGCGGAGGCGACGGAGGGCGCCCAGGAATAGCCCCACGAGTCGCATGTGGTAAACGCTCAGTGTCGAGCCGAGGCGTGGACGCTCTCCAGGAATTCCGCCACCTTCACGATGTCGGCGAAGAACTCCCGTCGCGCCTCGGCCCGCGCCTCATCCGGCGCGCGAAGCACTGAGGACGGGTGCACGGTGGCGATCACCGGTCCGGCCCATTCGGAGCGCATCACTTGGCCCCGATACTCGGTCACACGGAACCGGTTGCCCAGCAACGCCTGCGCGGCCGTGCTCCCCAGTGCCACGACCACCTTGGGATGTACCAGCCGCAGCTCCTCCTCAAGCCACGGCCTGCAGGCGCGGACCTGCGCAGCGCTGGGCTTCTTGTGTAGCCGGCGCTTGATCAGCTCATTGCGCACGAACTTGAAGTGCTTGACCACATTGCTGAGGTATACCGCGTCGCGCTCGATCCCGGCCGACTCCAGCGCCTCGTCGAGGAGACGGCCTGCCGGACCCACGAACGGCCGCCCAACGCGGTCCTCCTGATCTCCCGGCTGCTCCCCCACCAAGACCGCGGCCGCACCCACCGCACCCTCGCCGAACACCGTCTGGGTGGCATCCCGCCAGAGATCACACCCCCGGCATCCGGCCGCTGCCTTGCGAAGCTTGGGCAAGGTGGGACGAGGAGGAATGAAATCGGCGGCGGAGCCGGTAGCGACCGTTCGAGCCATGAGCAGAAGTTGGGAACGTCGCGCCACCGCCCGTGGTGATCGCTGTCACTCGTCGGGTCGGGATTCCGGACCCGGTCCTGCGAGCCCCCTATGCCCCTTTGGCCACCTCACGGAGCGTATCCTCCAACCGAGTGAGCATCTCGTTGAGAAGCTCCATCGGGATGCCCAGCGCCGGCTCGATCCGGATAGTGCGCGCCTTGGAGTAGGTGCCCGCGACCAGGACTCCGCGCTTGAAGAGGCCTGCCGCACAGTGAAAGCCGGTCTCGTCGGTCGGAAATTCCATCCCGAGGAGAAGACCTTTCCCGTGCACATCGGTGAGCACCTGTGGGTACTTCCTTCGGAGAGTGCCGAGCTCGTGGAGGAGATAGTCACCCTTCTTCGCGGCTTGCCCGGGGAGATCCTCTTCCAGCGTGACCTGAATGGCAGCGATCCCAGCCACGCACGCCATCGGGTTGCCGCCGAAGGTGGTAGAGTGGATGATGGGATTGGGGATCAGCACCTCCCAGATCTCGGGCGTGGAGATGAAGGCCGAGAGCGGCATGATGCCGCCGCCGATCGATTTCCCCAGGCACATGATGTCGGGCACGGTCCCGGTGTGGTCCACTCCCCAGAGGGCGCCGGTGCGTCCCATCCCGGTCTGGATCTCGTCCGCGATGAGCAGCGTGCCGTGTGCGGTACAGAGCTCGCGCGCGCGGGGGAGATAGTCCTCGGGCGGGACGACCCCGCCCGCCTCGCCCTGCACCGGCTCGACCACGAACCCGGCGACGGGCGTCCCCACCAGCGCCGCCTTGGTCAGCTCGGCCTCGAGTGCGTCCGCGTCGCCGTACGGCACGAAGCGCACGTCCTGGAGTCCGCCCGCGAACGGCTCGCGGAACGAGGCCTTGCCCATGAGGGAGAGCGATCCCATGGACTTGCCGTGGAACCCGCCGAGCGTGGAGAGGAAAAGGTTCCGGCGGGTGTAGAGCCGGGCCAGCTTGATGGCGCCTTCGACGGCGTCGGTGCCGTTGTTGATGAAGAAGGCGTTGCCGAGCTCGCCCGGCGTCACCATCGCGAGCAGCCGCGCCAGGGCCGCCCGCCAGGGCTCCAGCAGCTCCTGACTGTTGAGCGCCATGCGCTGCATCTGGCAGGCGACTGCATGCAGGATGCGGGGGTGGTTCACCCCGGCGCTGAAGATCCCGTAGCCGCCGAGGCAGTCGATGTACTCGCGGTCGAGCAGGTCGCGGAGCATCGAGCCCTGGCCGGACCACTCGAGGGCGGCGAACTGTCCCGCCTCGGTCACCGACTTGCGGTAGCCGATGAACCCACGGTTGACGTAGCGCTCGTAGGCCTCCACCGTCTCGGCGATGAAGGCCTCGCGCTCATCGCGGGACAGCTCCCGGCCTTCGATCATCCCGAGGTAGCGCCGGGTGAGCCCGAGCACCTCGTCGTTCGCGGAGCGGGTCAAGCCGACTTGATCTCCGTCCAGATCTGGTCCCAGGTCGCGGTGTCGCGGCCCAGGTCCACCTGGTACTCGAGTCGCTTGAGCTCTTCTTCGCTCGGGTACGGCACCGGCGTGTCGAGCAGCTTTGCCGCCGCGGCGTTCGGGGTCCCATAGCCGGTGGCGTTGGAGAGCGCGGAGCCCACCTCGGGGCGGAGGATGTAATTCATCCACTCGTGCGCCGCCCGCTTGTTGGGTGCGCTCTTCGGCACGCACATCGAATCACCCCAGATGGTGCAACCCTCCTTGGGAATCGCGTACCCCAGGTTGGGCTGCTCCGCCTTGGCCTGGGTGGTGTCTCCGTTCCAGAGCTGCGCGATCCACACGTCGCCCGAGATGAGCTGGGCCTTGACCGGCGCGGAGATATAGGCCTTCAGGTGCTTCTTGGCCTCGATCGCGTCGGCCTTGGCCTTGGCGAGCTGCTGCGGGTCGGTGGAATTGAGCGAATGCCCGCGGTAGCGCAGAAACGCGCCGATCACCTCGCGCCCGTCGTCCATCATCGTCATCTTGCCGTGGTACTTCATGTCCTGGAACACCGCCCAGCTGTCCACCGGGGTCTTTATCTTGTCGGTGCGGTAGGCGATCCCGCTGGTACCCCACTGCCAGGGAACGGTGTGGGTGCTGCCAGGGTCGGACGGGAGGTTCTGGAAGATGGGTGAGACGTTGCCCCAGTTGGGGAGATACTTCTTGTTGAGGGGCGCGATGAGGTCGGTCGCGACCAGGACCGGAATGATGTAGCCCGAGGGGACGATGATGTCGTACCCGGTGGCGCCCGCCTGGAGCTTCGCCACCATCTCCTCGTTGCTCTCATAGGTGTCGTAGGTGACCTTGACGCCGAACTCCTTCTCGAAGTTCGGCACCGTGTCCTCGGCGATGTAGTCCGACCAGTTGTAGATGTGCAGCTCCTTCTCCACCGGACCGAGATCGGATTCACCCTGGGCCGCCCCCTCGCCGGCCTGGTCTCCCTTGTCGCCGCCCCCACCGCAGGCCGAGAGCAGCGCGCCGACCGAGCTCACGCTGAGGCCCAGGGCCGTCGCGCGACGGACGAAGTCGCGGCGGGAGATGCCCCCGCGCTCCAGCTCTCCCACCAGGCGTTCGAGTTCCTTGCGCTTGCTCATGTGGGCTCCTCTGTGAGTCGTGTTGTCATCGGATCCAGTCCTTCATCCTGTAGTAACCTCCCACTACCGGAAGAAACCAGGGGGTGCCCCGATACAGCGGGATCGCCGGCAGCTCCCCGGCCAGCGTCGGGAGGGCCCCCCGACCCGCCAATGCGTCACCCATGCGAGCGCCGAGCCAGGTGGCGAGCGCCACGCCGTGCCCCGCGTAGGCGAGCGCGTAGTGCACCCCGTCCACCCGCCCCCCGTGCGGCATGCGGTCGCGGGCCACGCCCAGGCTGCCCGACCAGGTATGGGCCAGGGGCACCGCGGCGAGCTGCGGGAAAACCGCGCGGAGGTCCGCCTCCAGGATTCGGGCGCTCCGGCGCACCCCGGTGGGCGTGAACGATGTCCTGCCGCCGAACACCAGCCTGCCGTCGTGCGAGAGCCGGAAATAATGCAACAGGTTCCAGGTGTCGCTCATCACCCGCGCCCGCGGCAGCACCTCGGCGGCAAGCGCACCCAGCGGCTCGGTGGCGACCACGTAGCTTCCCACCGGGACCACGCGCCGATGGAGCGCGGGGAACGCGTGGTCGGTGTAGCCGTTGGTCGCGACCAGCACCTCCGCCGCTCGCAGCGGGCCGGCCGACGTGGCCAGCGTCGCGCCCGCGCCGTCGCGAACCACCCCGACCACCTCCACCTCCTCGACCAGCACCGCACCCGCCCGCACCGCGGCTCCGGCCAGTCCCGCGCAGTACCGTCCCGGATGCAGCGACCCGGCAAGCGGCTCCAGCAGCCCGCCGTGGTACCTGTCCGAGCCCAGCTCCTCGCGCAACTCGCCCGCGCTGAGCAGCGCCGTCTCGTGTCCGAGCAGGCGGCGGAGGTCGCGGGAGGTCCGCTCCAGCTCCCGCATGTGGGCCGGCTTCGCCGCCAGACTGATCCATCCGCGCCGAGCGTACCCGCAATCCAGGGCTTCCCGCGCGATCAGTGCCTCGAGGCCCTCGACCGCCTCGTGGGTCGCGGCGAGCAGCGCGCGAGTACGGTCGGCTCCGCAGCGTCGCACGAGCTCGTCCGGATCCGGCTTGTACCCCGGCAGCACGAAGCCGCCGTTCCGCCCGCTGGCCCCCCACCCCACGCGGTGTCGCTCCAGCACGACGACGGAGGCGCCGTGCCCCGCCAGCGTGCGCGCGGCGGAGAGCCCGGTGTACCCCGCGCCCACGACCGCCACATCGGCCTCGGGCGGCAGCGGAGCGGTCGGCGGTCGCGCCGGCAGGTCCTCGTCCCACAGGCAGCGCTCGATCAGCGGGGCCTCCGCCGGGCTCCTACCTCTCCCGCGCCAGCCGGTCCGCGAGATAGATGAGCGCCGTGGTCACCAGCAGGATGATGGTGCTGATGGCGTTGATGCTCGGCTCGATGTTCCGGCGCACCATGCCGTAGACCACGATCGGCAGGGTCGAGGAGCCCGAGCCCGAGACGAACGACGTGATCACGAAGTCGTCGAACGACATGGTGAACGCCAGCAGGGCTCCCGCGAGGATGCCCGGCCAGAGCTGGGGCACCGTCACCTTCCAGAAGGTGGTGATCTCGTCGGCCCCCAGGATCAGGGCCGCCTCCTCCAGATTCTGATCCATCCCCTCCAGTCGCGCCAGCACCACGATCACCACGAACGACAGAGAGAAGGCGACGTGGGCGATGATGATGGTCGTGAGACCCAGCGGCATCTTCGCCAGGGCGAAGAGGATGAGGAGCGAGATGCCGACCACGATCTCCGGCGTCACGATGGGAACATAGAGGAAACCCTCGAGCGCCGTCCGCCCCCGGAACCGGTGCCGGGCCAGGGCCAGGGCGACCAGCGTCCCCAGCACCGCCGAGACCACGGTGGAAATGCCGCCGACGATGAGGCTGGCCTTCAGCCCGCGCATGATGTCGGGGCGCTCGAGCAGCCGATAATACCAGTCCAGGGTGAACCCTACCCAGCTCGCGGAAAACTTGGAGTCGTTGAAGGAGAACGCGACCAGCACCAGCAGCGGCAGGTGCAGGAACGCGTACACCGCCACGGCGACGGCGATGAGCCAGCGCGGCAGCCGGCCGGCCATCTACCGGAGCTCCTCCAGCTCCCGGTCCTTCACCTTGAGATAGAGCATGACCGCCGCGAGCACCAGCGCCATCACGATGAACGACGCCGCCGAGCCGAAAGGCCAGTTGCGCGCGGCGGAGAACTGGTTCTGCACCAGGTTTCCGATCATCATCTGCTTGGCCCCACCCAGCAGGTCGGAGGTCAGGAACGAGCCCAGGGCGGGGATGAAGACCAGCAGACAGCCGGCGACGACCCCCGGCATGGAGAGCGGCAGGGTGACCCGGCGGAACCGCTCGGCCGGTTTCGCGCCCAGGACCTCGGCCGCTTCCAGCAGCGAGAGGTCGAGCTTCTCCAGCGAGGCGTAGATCGGCAGGATCATGAAGGGGAGGAAGCCGTAGACCAGCCCCACCATCACGGCGAACGGGGTGTAGAGCATGGAGATCGGGTCCACGCCGATCTGCTGCAGCCAGCCGTTGATCAGTCCGGTATCCCGGAGCAGGAAGATCATGGCGAAGGTTCGGACCAGGAAGCTGGTCCAGAACGGAAGCACGACCAGAAAGAGCAGGAAGTTTTTCCAGGGCCCGGCTCGCGCGATGACGTAGGCGACCGGATAGCCCAGTACCAGGCAGATCACGGTACAGGCCACCGACCACACGAAGGTGCGCTGAAGGATGTCCAGGTACAGCGGGTCGAAGAACCGCCGATAGTGCTCCAGGGTGAAGCCGGGGTCCACCCCGCCGTAGATGCCGCGGGGCATCATGCTGTAGACCAGCATGATGAGGAGGGGAACCAGGAAGAACACCAGCAGCCAGATCGTCCCCGGCCCCAGCAGCAGCCAGGCGCGCGCCTGCGGCCGGGTGTGCAGCCACCCCAGGAGGCGCTGCCGGGGCGACGGCATCAGCTCTCCTCGAGGATCTGGCAATCCTCGGGCAGCCAGCCCACGGCAGCTTGGTCTCCCCGTTTCCAGGGGAGCGGCTTGATCAGCTGACCCTCGTTCCGGACCGCGACCGTGACGGTGCCGGCATGCGGCACCCGCACCAGCACGTGCATGGTCTCGCCCAGGTAGATCACGTCCTCGATGGTGCCGCTCAGCGCGTTCTCTCCGGCGGGCACTTCGCCCGACGGCCAGACGTCCATCCACTCGGGCCGCACCGCGATGCGGATCTGCTTGCCCTCCTGCAGGCCCGGGTGCGCCGGTAATCGGGCGCGCCCGCCGTACTCCCACGCCAGCTCCCAGCCTCCATTCGACTGCCGCGCACGTCCCTCGAGGAAGTTCGACTCGCCGATGAACTTCGCCACGAAGGCGGTTCGGGGGTTCTCGTAGATCTCCGCCGGTGTCCCCAGTTGCGCCACCCGCGCGTTGTCCATCACCGCGATGCGGTCGGACATGGTGAGGGCCTCTTCCTGATCGTGGGTGACGTAGACGAAAGTGGTGCCGAGCTGCTTGTTCAGGGCCTTGAGCTCGAGCTGCATCTCCTTGCGGAGCTTGAGGTCGATCGCGCCGAGCGGCTCGTCGAGCAGGAGGATGGCGGGCTCGAGCACCAGAGCACGGGCCAGCGCCACACGCTGTCGCTGCCCGCCCGAGAGCTGCCCCGGCATCCGGCGGGCAAACACCTCCGGCTTGAGCCGGACCATCTGCAGCGCGTTACGCACCCGGTCCCCGATCTCGGGCTTCGCCAGCTTCCGCTGCTCCAGCCCGAACGCGACGTTCCGCTCGACCGAGAGATGAGGAAACAGCGCGTAGTTCTGGAAGACCATGGCGACTTTCCGCTCGTACGGCCGCTTGCGGTTCACCATCTCGCCCATGAGACGGACCTCGCCGCCGTCCTCGTCGGGCTGCTCGAAGCCCGCCAGCAAGCGCAGGGTGGTGGTCTTCCCACAACCGGATGGGCCCAGCATGGAGAAGAACTCTCCCCGGAAAATCTCGAGGGAGATGTCGTTCACGGCCTTCACGTCGCCGAAGGTCTTGGAGACGCGCGTGAGCTGAACGACGGGAGCAGCTGTCGACGGGGGCAAGGCGACCACGCGGCGGGAATCCTCTTAGGAGGGCTGTCGAGTGCCGCCGACCGCTTCCGCCAGTGCCTCGCCCACCGCGTCGAGACCCTCGTCCAGCAGCGCGTCGTCCGCCGTGAGCGGCGCGAGGACCCGGACGACGTTGCCGTAGGTGCCGGCCGACAGCAGGATGACCCCGCGGCGCAGGGCGCCGGCGAGGAGCCTGCCGGTGAGCGCCTTGTCCGGCGTCCGCGAGGCGCGGTCGGTCACCAGCTCCATTCCCACCATGGCACCGAGCCCCCGGACGTCGCCGATGGCGGGATAGCACTCGGCCCAGCTCCGGAACCTGCCCGCGATGCGGGCCCCCGCTGTCGCGGCTCTTTCCGGGATCCGTTCATTCTCCATCGCGTCCAGCACGGCCAGGGCCGCGGCGCAGGCCAGCGGATTGCCTCCGTAGGTGCCGCCTAGCCCGCCCGGCTCCGCCGCTTCCATCACCTCGGCGCGGCCGGTGACCGCGGCGAGTGGGAACCCGCCGGCCAGGGACTTGGCTGTCGTGATGATGTCGGGGATCAGGTCGTAGTGCTCGCAGGCGAACATCGCCCCGGTGCGCCCGAAGCCGGTCTGGATCTCGTCGGCGACGAACAGGATGCCGTGTGACCTGGCGAAGGCGGCGAGTGTGCGCACGTACTCCACCGGAGCCGGAACGAACCCGCCCTCCCCCAGCTCCAGCTCCATCACCACCGCTGCGACCGAGCCCGGATCCACCAACGCCGCGAACTGTCGCTCGAGCCAGTCGGCGCTGGCCAGGCAACAACCGTCCGCCAGACCGCCCGTCCGCCGGTCCGCCTTGTCACAGCGGTAGCAATAGGGATACGGCAGCCGGTACACTTCGGGAGCGAACGGCCCGAATCCCTTCTTGTAGGGGACCACCTTCGAGGTGAGCGCCATGGCCAGATTGGTCCGGCCGTGGAAGCCGTGCTCGAAGCAGACCACCCCCTGCCGCCCGGTGAAGACACGCGCGACCTTCACTGCGTTCTCCACCGCCTCCGCCCCGCTGTTCACGAAGAACGTGCGCTTCTCGTGGCTTCCCGGCGTCACCCGATTCAGCCGCTCCGCCAGCTCGACGTAGGGCCCGTAAGTGGAGACCGGAAAGCAGACGTGCGCGAAGCGGTCGAGCTGGGCGCGGACCGCGTCGACCACACCTGGGTGACGGTGGCCGGTGTTCACCACGCCGATCCCGCCACCGAAGTCGATGAGCCTGTTGCCGTCCAGGTCGGTGACCACGGCGCCTTCCGCGTGCGCCACGGCGATCGAGGTAACGGCCGGAACGCCGCGCGGTACTGCGGCGGCGCGGCGCGCCAGGAGCTCGCGGCTCTTCGGTCCCGGGATCTCGGTCCGGATCTGGATGACGCCGGCCATGCTCGCCTCGCGGCGTGGGTCGTAGTGGGTGGAGGGGAAAGATACTTCCAGGTCCGAAGACGGGGTTAGGATAGGTGCCGGAGGTCATGTATGAGACCAGCCACGGTCCTGCTCGTCTGTCTTGCCGGCTGCGGCGGAGCCCCATCTCCGGCTCAGCCCGGCCCGGGCGCGCCTCCTGGTCCCGGCGGCGAGTTGAACCGCCTCGCCGGGGAATATGTGGCGGCATTCTTCGAGCGGTCGCCGGAATCCGCCACCCGGCGCGGCATTCCGGGCACCGACGACGGCCAGGTGACCGACAACTCCCTCGAGGCTTTGGACCGATGGCACGCCAGGGAGGACGGCTGGCTGGCGCAGGTGAGAGCGATCGATGCGTCCCGGCTGGAGGGAACGCCGGAGTGGGTGACCTACGGCATCCTCCGCGAGTTGCTCGAAGGGTCGGTCGGTTCCCGAATCTGCCGGCAGGAGCTCTGGCCGTTGAGCTCGACCGTGCCCGGATGGCAGGGTTCGTACCCGATCCTGGCCGAGCTCCAGCCCGTGGGCACCGACACACTGCGGCAGCAGGCGGTGCGGCGAGCGCGCGGGCTCGTCCGCTATCTCGACACCGAGATGAGCAATCTCCGGGAGGGTGTCCGGCAGGGCTACACGGCGCCGCGGGCGACGGTCGAAGCCGTAGTCCGACAGCTCGACGGGCTGCTGGGTACGGCGCTCGACAGCTCCCCCTTTCTCTCACCGGCACGGCGTGATTCCTCAGCGGCCTTCATGGCCGAACTGGCAGGCATGGTGCAGCGCGAGCTGTACCCCGCCATTCGCCGCTATCGCGAGTATCTCGCCGGTGAGTATCTCGCCACGGCGCGGCCGCAGCCCGGAGTGCTGGCCCTGGCCAACGGTGCCGAATGTTACCGAGCCGAGGTCCGGCGGTTCACCACGCTCGACATCCAGCCGGAGGAAGTCTTCGCCGCCGGAGAGCGGGAGATGGAGCAGGTGCGCGGGGCGATGCAGGCATTGGCGGAGCGGAGCTTTGGTACCTCGGATCTCTCGACTCTGCTCCAGCGTCTGCGGAATGACTCGGCCCTCGCCTATCGAAGCCGGGAAGACGTCGTACAGACCTCGCGTGCCGCGATCGAGCGCGCCCGACAGGCGAGCCCCGGGTGGTTCCGCCTCCTGCCTCGGGCGGGGCTCGAGATCCGGCAGCACCCCGAGTTCCGCCAACGGGAGGGAGCCGCCGCGCAATACAGCCCGCCGACCGAGGACGGAAGCCGGCCCGGCGTCTTCTGGATCTCCACCTACCGTCCCCAGACCATCCCCCGCGCCTACGGGGAGGCGACCGCGTTCCACGAGGGCATCCCCGGTCACCATCTTCAGGTCGCGATCGCCCAGGAGCGGACCGGGGCGCATCCGATCTCCCGCTATTTCGGCTTCTCCGGCTTCAGCGAGGGGTGGGCGCTCTACAGCGAGAGCCTCGCCGACGAGATGGGCCTCTACTCGGGCGAGGTGGCGCGGATGGGATACCTCACCAACCGTGCCTGGCGAGCCGCTCGGCTGGTGGTCGACGCCGGGATCCACTCGCGCGGCTGGACTCGAGAGGCGGCGCTGGAATACCTCGGTCGCACCACCACGTTGTCACCGACACAGCTCCAGGGTGAGGTGGACCGCTACATCTCCTGGCCCGGACAGGCCACCGCTTACATGCTCGGTGATCTGGAGATCCGGAAACTCCGCGCGGAGACGGAACGGCGCCTCGGCGATCGGTTCGACATCCGAGAGTTCCACGACCGCGTGCTCGGGAACGGCAGCGTGACCCTCCCGATGCTGGGCCGACAGCTCGAGCGCTGGGTTGTGGGCGCGGGTGGCACCGAATAAGTATGCAATCCCGCCGAGTGGCCGGCTCACATCCTGCTGAATCGCAACGACTTACGTCGTGAATACCGGTTCGAGCACCGAACCCCGAATGCCACCCGGCGCTGGACAGTCAGTGGGGGGCAAGAGCTATGATGCCTATGCGCCGGCTCTCCCGGGGCGGGCGTGTTTGCATCCTCCGACCAAGCGGAGGGTCCACTCCTCGCAGCTGACCATCTCCTTGAGCTGCGAGCCCCTATAAGCGGGGGGGGCGAGGAGGCACAGCCTCCAGACCGAGTCCCGCTCCACCCGAAAAGAGGAGTTTGTGAAAACCCTGCTGTTGGGCGCAGGCGCGGTGGGGACCGTGTCCGCCCTCAAATTCGCGCAGGAGGCGATGCTCGAGCAGCTCGTCATCGCCGACGCGGTGTCCGCCCGCGCCTCCCTTCTGGCGGACCGGCTCGACGATCCTCGCGTCACGGCCCTGGGCCTCGATGCCGGCGATCGAGCAGCGGTTGCCCGCACCATTCGTGACACCGGCACCACCATCGTCCTGAACGCCGCCCTGCCCATCACCAATGTCCAGGTGATGCGCGCATGCCTGGACGCAGGTTGCGACTACATCGACCTGGCCAGCGGCGGTACCGACGCGGACGGCGTCCCCAAGCTGGAGGACCAGTTCGCGCTCGACGCGGAGTTCCGGGCCGCCGGACGGATCGCCCTCCTTGGGATGGGCGCCGATCCCGGCACCACCAACATCTACGCCGCCCACGCCGCGAAGCACCTGCTGGACACGGTCAGCGAGATCCGGGTCCGCGACGGCGACAACTCCGTCTGCCAGGGACACGACGGATTCGTGGCGGCATTCAGTCCCTGGGTCTTCATCGACGAATGCCTCTGCAAGGCCGTCAGCTGGCGTGACGGCCGGTACCACCTGGAGGAGCCGCTCACCGGGTTCGAGCCATTCGAGTTTCCGGAGCTTGGCACTCTCAACTGTTACTACGTGGACCACGAGGAGTCGAAGACCCTGCCCCGCTTCTTCCCGAACGCCCGGATGGTGGACTTCAAGCTCTGCATGGACGATGTCACGGTCGAGACGCTCCGGGTGATGAAGCGGCTCGGCCTCTCGGCCAAGAACCGGGTGCAGGTCGGCGACGCGACGATCGCGCCGCGCGATCTGGTGGTCTCACTGCTTCCCCAGCCCAAGGATCTCGCGGGCCGGATGCGGGGGAAGACCTGCGTCGGGACCCTGGTCCGCGGGCTCAAGGACGGCGAGCCGCGGGTCTACTACATCTACAACGTCTCCGATCATGAGGCCGCCTACGCCGAACTCGGCGTGCAGGCGACCGCCTACCAGACCGGGATCCCTCCGGTGATCGCGGCGCGGCTCATCCATGATGGGATCTGGCGCGGGCCGGGAGTCCTCTCTCCGGAGCAGCTCGATCCGGATCCGTTCCTGGAGCGGCTGTCCAAGGAAGGGATGCCATGGAAGGTCCGGGACGATTCCGCGCAGCTGCCGCGTGTGCCCCGCCTGTCCAGACCGGAGACCGCTGCGGCGTAGGTGGTAAGGCGGTAGGGCGGTACGGCTACCGCCTTACCGCCTTACCGCCCATGGTCGTACATTCCGGTAGCCTGCACACCTACAAGTCATCCAGTATGCTCAGCAGCACCGGAGGAGCCGATGACCAGCACGGCAACGGCGACCAGGAAGGCACGCAAAGCCGAGGTCGCCAAGTATCGGATGTATATCGACGGGAAATTCGTGGATGCGGCGGACGGGAAGACGTTCGATGTCTATGATCCGTCCACCGAGGGCGTGATCGCTACCTGTCCGGCGGGCAAGGCGGCGGACATCGATCGGGCGGCGAAGGCGGCTCATCGCGCGTTCTACGACGGGTGGCGCACGGTCAGCGCTCAGGAGCGGGGCCGGATTCTGTTCCGCCTCGCCGAGCGCATCCGCGCAAGGCGGGACGAGCTGGCGCAGATCGAGACGCTCAACTCCGGGAAGCCGATCGTGGAGTCCGAGTACGACATCGACGACGCGGCCACCTGCTTCGAGTACTACGGTGGGCTCGCCACCAAGATCAACGGCGAAGTCCTGCCCGTGCCGGCCGACGCGGTCTCCCTGGCCATGCGGGAGCCCGTGGGGGCCGCCGGGCAGATCATTCCCTGGAACTACCCGCTGCTCATGGCCGCCTGGAAAGTCGCCCCGGCGCTGGCGGCGGGATGCACGGTCGTGCTCAAGCCGGCGGAGCAGACGCCGCTCACCATCTTGAAGCTGGCCGAAGACTTCGAGGCGGTGGGCCTGCCGCCGGGCGTGGTGAACATCGTGACCGGCGACGGACCCGGCGCCGGAGCCCCCCTGGTGGCCCACCCGAAGGTCCGCAAGATCGCGTTCACCGGCAGCGCCGAGGTCGGCAAGCTGATCATGCGGAACGCCGCCGACCAGCTCAAGCGCGTCTCGCTCGAGCTCGGCGGCAAGTCGCCCAACATCTTCTTCAGCGACGCCGATTTCGAGAATGCGGTGGACGGCGCCCTGTTCGGCACGTTCATCAACCAGGGCGAGGTGTGCTCCGCCGGGAGCCGAGTGCTGGTGCAGAAGGACATCTATCGGAAGTTCGTGGACGCGGCGGCCGCGAAGGCGAAGACCATCCGGCTCGGCCCCGGTAGCGATCGCGAGACCAAGATGGGGCCGCTGGTGAGCGCGGAGCAGCGGGACCGGGTCGCCGGCTACCTCGACGTGGGCCGGCGCGAGGCGAAAGTCGCGGTCGGCGGCGGGAAACCGAAGCAGTTCGAGAAGGGCTGGTACGTCGAGCCCACCATCTTCTACGACGTCGACAACGGCGCGAAGATCGCGCAGGAGGAGATCTTCGGGCCGGTGATGAGCGTCATCCCGTTCAAGGACGAGGCGGAGGCGATCCGGGTCGCGAACGAGAGCCCCTACGGGCTCGCGGCCGCGGTGTGGACCCGGGACATCTTCAAGGCATTCCGGGTGGTGAAGGCGCTCGAGGCCGGGATCGTGTGGGTCAACCACATGCAGCCGACCTTCGTCGAGGCGCCGTGGGGCGGGTACAAGATGAGCGGCTTCGGACGGGAGCTGGGGCACTGGGGGGTGGAGGAATACCTGGAGACGAAGCAGGTGTTCATCAACCTCGACGAGAAGCCGATCGGATGGTATTGAGGGCGGCCGGGGCGCCGCCGGCGGCGGAACACTTCGCGCCGCGAACGGGCCGTGGCACTCTCGGACGTGGCATCCGTGGCCACGTCTGGCGTGGATGCGGGCAGGACGGCCGGCCTTGGGATGGCCGCACTCATCGCCGCGGCCAGCGACGACGGGCCTCTGACGATTGCTGCCAGTAGCCGCCCAGGCGCGGGGCGACCCGTCGACCTGCTCTCATGCCGGGCGCCGAAGCCGCGTCAGCACTCGGTCGAAGGCAGCGGCAAAGGCCTGCTTCGCGCGGGCGTCATACGGCGCCGGCCCACCGGTAACGACCCCTGAGAGGCGGGCCTGCTCCATGAAGTCTCGAACCGACAAGCGTTCACCGATGGTCTCGGACGTGTGCTCCTCGCCACGCGGGTCCAGGACGGCGATGCCCTTAGGCACCAGTTGGGCAGCCAACGGCACGTCCTGTGTGACCACGAGGTCGCCCGCGGTAGCCCGGGCAGCGATGTACGCATCGGCCACGTCCGCGCCTCCGTCCACCCACACGGCCGTCACCAGAGGATTCCCGGGCGGCGCTTGAAGCCGCTGATTCGCGACCAGGACAGCCTCGATGTTCAGGCGTTTGGCCGCTCGAAATACCAGCTCTTTGACTTCCCGGGGTGCCGCGTCGGCATCAATCCAGATCTTCAGATAACACCCGCGTCTCGGCGTAATGGACCAAGGGGGCCCGAAACCAGCCCTCTGGGGCGCGCGTAGGCGGTGCTATGGCGCTCCCGGCTGCCCTTCGCCGCACCTTCCTTGTCTCCCTTGTCATCCTGGGCATTCTCCATGTGCCCGGCCGTGCTCAACGAAGGTTGATGGGACCACCTCGCGAAACACTCCGAAGGCGGTCAACGCGCGCAGTTCCCGGACGGTGGACAGCGGATGAAGCCCAGATTGGTTTGCCAGTGTCACGCCGTCCACTGCGCCACCTTCGAGGAGATCCGGCACCCTCGCCCGAATTAGCCTGCCAAGGATCGGCGCAAAGTACACGTGAGAAAGAATGGACATGGCGGTTTGAACGCCGGAGTCAGGCTTTGGTGCGGACACACGCCCCCCTGTGACTCGTGGGAAGACTCGGCTGATTTGCGGGCGACTATTGCCATGGCGTTTGCCTCGATGGGCGGCGAGGCCCGGCGGCGCATGCGCGGGTTAAGCAGCAGCCCCGGTTGCCTCAAGATCGAGACTCCACGAGCCAGCGCCCTTCCAAATCACATACGCCACGAGAACAATGACGCCCAACGGAACTACTGGCGCGCTCGGCTGTAGGGGAAAGAGGGCCGGATCGTCAACAATGATATGGACGTAGGTGGCGACCACCATTATCGCCAAGGCGACGAGCCCTGCGACCCGGGCATACAGCCCAAGCATCAGGAGGATGCCCACTCCCACCTCAACGAAAGGGACGACCGAACGCGTCAGGGCGTGGAACGGCAGGCCTGCTGCGATCAGTTGACCCGACCACGCGGCTGCCAGCATGGGCACCACGAGCTTCATGAGACCGGTCATGAAGAAGAGAACCCCCAGAACGAGACGGGTGACACCAGCAACTCTGTCAGCGTGCGTCTCGCGAAGGTCGCGGAGGGTCACAGTCCACCTCACAAGTGTGTTTGGGCAGTCTGCCTAAGGACTTGCGCATCAGACGGCGGGTCCCTATGCCGGCGCCCCACCCACCTACGCTTCCTTGGCGGCGCCGTCGGAGAGTGCCGCGCACGGAGTCCAGCGCCGGTCCGGCCCGTCGGCTGCATGCGTGTTAGGCGGCGCTGACCCAGTAAGTCGCCCGTGTCCGGTCGGTCTACTACAAGCTCGCTCATTCATCGCCGGCCGAAGTACCTCCACTCACCGAACCTCGCCACCTGGCTCGAGCGGGCAGCAGCCTGAGTCGCCGGCCCGAGTCGGACCGTAGCCCATCAGTACCGACCACCCACCGGCCTCACGCACATAGGAGCAGACTACGAGGTGCGACCCCAAGCCTGCGCTTCAATCTTCCAGACGCCATCTCGGTTCGCGAACGTGTACGCAAGGGTACCCGTCCGAACGACGGACTGTCCCTTGATCGTTACAGTGAGAGTCCCGGATATGACGGCATACGCTGACGAGCCCTCAACATTCCAGAACCCCATCTCGTAGGAGAGGTGCTCGTGGGTCACACCGAGATCCGCACGCCATTTCGCTACGTCAGTGAGCCAATTGGCTGGAGCATTCGGGTTCAACCAGCGATAGGGCGCTATACCGTCGACGATGATTGCAGTGTCCCCGAAGACGCTGAGGAAGAGTTCGTTGTCTTGGGTATTGAAGCCGTTGATGTGCGCGTCGATTAGAGTCTGGATTACAGCCGGCGGTTTGCTGGTCACGGTGATCCTCCAAGGCACACTCCGCTTCGCGTCGCGGCCGGAACGGCGCGGGTGAGACCTGCAACACTGAGCGGACCGAGATCGTTCTTGCGACCATTCCGCTGCCGCCTCGCAGCGCTGTGAATCGCCATGCGGCCAGCTGGAGGCGATGACTGAGCGTGCGACTTCGCAGGAATCCGTTACTCGACGGCGGGCCCAGGCTGGCCATGCCTGCCTAAGCCTCCCATAAGGAAAGCTGTTCCAGCACACAGCCTGTCTGCGTCATCAGCTACCTGAAGACCCCATTGTCATGACGACTTTTCCCTTCGCGTGACCCTGTTCGACATAGGCCATCGCCTCGAGCGTGTCGTCGAACGGGAACACCCGGTCGAGCACCGGGCGCAGCATGCGCGCGTCATATAGGGCGGCCAACGTCTTCAATTGGGCGCCATTAGCCCGCATGAAGAAAAACGAATAGCGTACATCTAGCTTCCTGGCCCGCGCCAGGAGCCTGCGGCTCAGGAGCGACATCACAGGCCTCAGCAGGGGCCGGCCGAGCTGCTCGGCGAACGCAGCGTCCGGCGGGCCCACGACGCTGATCGCCAAGCCACCAGGTTTGAGCACGGTCAGCGACTTCGCAAGATTGTCGCCACCAAGGGAGTCGAGCACGACGTCGTAGCCGGAGAGCAACTCGCCGAAGTCTGCCTTCGTGTAGTCGATGACTTCGTTCGCGCCGAGGCCGCGCAACTTCTCCTCGTCGTTGCCGTGCGCAGTTGTGGCGACGTATGCGCTCAGGTGCTTGGCAAGCTGGACGACCGTCGAGCCCAGTCCGCCCGCGCCAGCGTGCACGAGGATCTTCTGGCCCGGCTTGAGCTGTGCGAGGTTGACCAGGGCCTGCCACGCGGCGAGCGCTACCAGGGGGACTGCTGCAGACTCTTCCATCGTGAGTGAGTTCGGCTTGAGAGCGATGTCGGCATGGTCGATGGCGATGTACTCCGCGAAGGCCCCGATACGCAGGTCACGCGGTCGGGCGTAGACCTCGTCGCCGACCTTGTAGTCCCCCACGTCGGCGCCGACCCGCGTCACGACGCCCGCAACGTCGTGTCCGAGCACGAACGGCGTCTTGTACCTCAGGAGATGCTTGAACTCGCCGTTGCGTACCATCTTGTCCAGTGGGTTGATGCTGGCGGCGCTTACCCGGACCAGAACGTCACGCAGTCCGACGCTTGGCTCTGAGACTTGAGCGGCACGCAGGCCATCCTTCCCGTATTTCTCAACGACGAAGGCTTTCATGTGCACCCTGGAAAATCTCGCGCCCGCAACAGCCCGAGCGGAGCGCTGGCAGTGATCCGACTACCAGGAACTACACCCAAGCCTGTGGCACCGACGTGCAGCCTCAGGATGAGGATCCGATGCCCTGGGAATCACGTCAACCATGTACCAGCGCAGGCGTTTCGTGCTCGATGCCGAGCAAACCCCCGCGTCGTTCGCTGAGCTCAGCCGTCAGATTGCCGGATGCTTCGAGCGCCAAGGCGTCGCCTGCTCGTACGCGTGACCGATGCGGCAGAGCACCGATTCGCTCAACCGGCGACCCACGAACTGCACGCTCAACGGCAGGCCGTCCGCCGAGAACCCGCACGGCACCGACAACGTCGGGCTGCCGCTGAAGTTGAACGGTTGAGTGTGAATGTCGTTCCGGACATTGGCGCTCCACGATTCGTCGGTCTCTTCGTCGAACGGATCCGCCTCCTTCACCCGAGCACTGTTCGCCATCGACGGACACACCAGGGCATCGACGGTACCCAGCATCGCCTCGATGGACGCGGACACCTCGGATCGAACTCTCGAGGCCGCGGCCAGCTTCGCGGGGGTCACCCGCTGACCAGACTCGAGCGCAGCCCGTAACCCCGGTCCGTACGCGCCGGCCCGGCTCGGAAACGTCCTCGCATGGGCGGCGAGCGCCTCGACCGCACACAAGTCGAGCCACGCGCGACCGACCTGGGTGACGTCCGGCATCTCGACGGTCACGACAATCGCGCCCAATCGGGCCAAGGTCGTGAGCACGTCATCCATGGCAGCGGCGACGTCGGCGTCCACGTCGTCGGTGGCATAGCGACGGTCGAAACCGACGCGGATGCCCGCGATGCCACGACCCAACTCCGCCCGCACCCCGGGCACCGGGTCCGGCAGCGAGGACGGATCGTGCGGATCGGCACCGGCCATCGCTTCGAACATGATGGCGGCGTCTTCCACCGTGCGAGTCATCGGCCCGACGTGATCCATGGAGGCGGCCAGGGCGAAGACGCCGTAGCGGCTCACTCGGCCATACGTCGGCTTGAGCCCGACGCATCCGTTCGCGGCCGAGGGATACCTGATGGATCCCCCCGTGTCCGTCCCTACCGAGGCAAAGCACAGGCCCGCAGCGGTGGCCACGCCGGAGCCACTCGACGAGACGCCGCTCCACCGGGTGCTGTCCCACGGGTTCACCGGGACCTGGAAGCCGGGGTAGTACGGTCCGAACGCACCCTCGCACAGCGCGAGCTTGCCCAGGATGACCGCACCCGCGGCTTCGAGCCGAGCCACGACGGTCGCGTCGAAGTCGGGCGTGAAGTCGGCGAAGACCTTGGTGCCCGCCATGGTGCGAACGCCGCGCGTATAGCAGAGGTCTTTCACCGCGATGGGCACACCGTGCAGGGGCCCCCGGTACCGGCCGGCGAGGATCTCCGCGTCCGCGCGCCGAGCGCCCGCGATGGCGCGGTCGGCCGTGACCGTGACGTAGCTCTGGAGGCGTCCGTCCACCTCGGCGATCCGGTCGAGCAGCTGTCGCGTCAGACTCAACGACTGGATCTCTCGTGCCGCGAGCAGGCTGGCGACGTTCGCCAGACTCGAGTAGTGCAGCGGTCCGGTGACTCGGGGGGCCGAAACGCCAGACGAGGCGCGCCCGCACGCGGCAGCGGCGAGCGGCAATGCCGCGACGCCGGCCAGACGTGTCAGGAGCTCGCGGCGCGTCAACACGCGGTCGATCGGCTCATGGCCGCCGTCGGTCGACGACGAGTGACGCGTTGATCTCGGCGAGGCTGCGGGTTCCCGCCTGGCGCATGTTGCCGGCGAGCTCCGACTGGAGGATCTCGAGCACGCGCTCGACCCCTTCCTGCCCGAAGGACGCGAGCCCCCAGATGTAGGGCCGGCCGATGCCGACCGCAGTGGCGCCGAGCGCCAACGCCTTGACGACGTCGGCACCGCGGCGCACGCCGCCGTCCAGCAGCACCGGCACGCGGCCGGCGACCGCGGGCGCGACTTCAGCGAGGCTGTCGATCGATGCCCGGCCGCTGTCCTCGGCGCGCCCGCCGTGGTTCGAGACGATGATGCCGTCGACGCTGTGCTTGACCGCGAGCAGCGCGTCCTCTCGCGTGACCAGGCCTTTGAGGACCAGCTTGCGCGGCCAGACGTCGCGCAGGCGCTGGACGTAGTCCCAGCTCATGTCGGGCGGCGTCAGGTCGTTCACGGCCTTGACGTCGAGCCCGCGGAACATCGGCTTGGGCGCGATCTCGTCGGCGAGCCGGGTGCTGGAGGTGTGGCAGGCGGTGCAGTCGCGCGGATCGCGCAGGACCGCGCGCGCGAGCGCGATGCGGTTCGAGCCGCCCTGGAGGTCCACCGTCAGCACCAGCACGGGACAGCCGGCCGCCTCGACCCGACGAACGAGTGCCGCGGTCACCGGCCACTGGTCGGTGGGGTAGAGCTGATACCAGACCGGTTCGCCGCGTGCGGCGCACACGTCCTCGAGACTGGTCGACGCAACCGTCGAGAGGATCTGGAGGTGTTTCCGCGCGCGGGCCGCTTTCGCGCTCGCGATCTCACCGTCGGGGTGAAAGGCACGCTGGCTTCCGACCGGATCCAGGAAGATCGGCGACGGCCAGGTCGTGCCGAAGAGGCCAACGGACGTGTCGACGTGGGAGATGTCGACCAGCCGCCGTACGCGCAGGCCGTAGTTCGCGAAGCCCGCGTCGTTGGCGTGCAAGGTCGCGTCGCCGTCTACCCCGGTCTTGAGATAACCCCAGTGAGCGGGCGGCAGCTTCGCGCGCGCGAGCCGCTCGAAGTCGAACACGTCGCGCGCGTCTGCGGCGGACGCGATGAACGGGTCGTCGTCGCGGGCGCAGGCGCTGAGCGCGCGTGACAAACCGACGAAGGCCGGGGCGGTGAGGATGGACATCAGGAGCCGCCTGCGCGTGATGTCGAGCATGGAATCCTCCCAGGTGTTCAGCGCGAGGGCAGGGTACCGGTGCACCCGAGCATCCAGCTTTGCGGTGCTGGGAACTCCGTCCTTGGTCTTAGTCTCGCTCGGTGTGATGGGCGTCCGGGTCTGTTGGGCGTAGGCGATGACCCGGTCGGCATCCCGCTCGTAGACGGCCGTGAACTCATTGGCACGCCCGCACAATCCTACGTTCCGCCTCGTGCTGACGGGACGAGGCGCCCGAGCGGAGCTACCTCGGAGGGGCTTGTCGGCTGCATGCGCGGGTTAGCCGGCAGCCGCCTCATAGTGCTTGAGGATCCACGGCCAGCCCTGGGCCGACGCCAGCGCATCGCGATATGCCACCCCTTCGGGACCGTGGCGCTCGAATCCGCGGTGTTCCAGCAACACCAGAGTTCCACCGGTCGTCCCTGGCTTGAAATGCACCTCTACCTCACTGGCCTTTGCCGGATTCGGCTCCGGCTCCCGTCGGGGACTGATCTGCCACGCCAGCAGGAGCCGATCCGGGGGACTCCAAACCAGTACCCGGCCCCAGTCCGAGTGAAACTCACGCGGCCCGATCTCGTAGCACCGCCCCCCGACGCGAGGCTCCACCTCGATGCGCTGCAGGACGTCCTGGGCCCAGGTGTATTCCCGGGGCCACCACTTCGCGAGGCCCTCGGTAAACAGCGCGAACGCCTCGGCAGGTGCTTGGGCCACTGTCACGGTAGCGGTAATTGGCTCTGGAGCTTGGCTCATCATCGATTCATAGCTGTCCGGCTAACGACTGGCGCATCAGACGCAGGCGATCATCCTCGCGCCCGCATAAACCTACTCTTCCACTGTTTGGCCTTGAGGAGCCCCGCGCAGACGCGGGACTCAGGCCCACCCCGGCCTGTCGGCTGCATCGCGGGTTAGGCCGCTCCCGGTGCGTAGAGCCTACCCGGTAGGGCCGCGGCGACGGCCCGCAGCGCCTCTACCACTACCTCGCGGTTTGCCGGTAGCCGGTTCACGAATAGCGGACTAGGGTGTGGGCAGTCGAACACCGCCACGTCTGGGCGGAGTGCGACGAAGTGTCGTCGGACCCGCTGCGCTTTGCGACCGACGAGCACTGCAACCGCCACTCGCGGTAGGAGATCTAGTAGCCGCACGACATAGGGCCAACCTTCATCGATGTCCTTGCCAGTTGCAGGACGAATGCGCTGGCCCGAGCCGATGTACCATGGCACGATGTTCCAGACGACCGTGCGCGAGCGCGCAATGCCCGCCGCTTCGTTCAGAAGCATGAAGCTCTTAGCCGTCTCATCCGGATTGTTTCGCGAAACAAACCCACTTTCCACCGCCCGCGGCCCCGGTGCCTCTAACAGAAAGAGACAATCGGCGTCGATTCC
>DATBJH010000085.1:0-51673 GCA_036556505.1 Gemmatimonadales bacterium | reverse complement strand
GTTGAGCAGCTGGGGGAGCTCGTCCAGCCGGTACTGGCGCAGGAAGCGGCCCACCGGGGTGACCCGGGGATCGTTCTGGGTGGCCCACACCGCGCCGCTGTGTGCTTCGGCGTCCACCTGCATGGTGCGGAACTTGTAAATGGTGAAAGGTTTTCCACCCAGGTCACGGGTGCGGCGAGTCTGCTCCCGCTTGGCGGCGGAGGTGCGGCGATCGAGGCCCACGCGCTCCTGAGTGTAGAGCACGGGGCCACGCGAGGTGAGCTTGATCGCGATCGCGATGAGCAGGAGCAGGGGAAGGGCCACGAAGAGCGCAACCGCGGCGATGAACAGGTTCATGGCCCGTTGCGCGGCCAGATCTTCCACCACCTCGGCGACGGCGGCGTGCGCCCCCGACACGCGCACGCGTGCCGGGGCCGGCGCCATCGAACCCGTCAACAGTTGTGGGGATGGCTGTCGCCGAGGCCCCGAGGTGGCAATGCCCATTCCTTCGATCCTTGTTGCGCCCACAGGGGCGTCGGCTGCGTTCCGGTAGTGCGTATTGCAGGCGCTCCCGCTCAGGCTAATAGGCGCGAGCGGAAATCCCTGTGACGCGTCTCACGCTGCTCAGCCGTTCGGTCCCGGTCCGGCCGGCGGCTTGGTCGGACGGAGAATCGGATTCGTCAGCTCGCCCAGCCCGAACCGGGCGAGCAAGCGACTGAATCGCGAACGTTCGATGCGAAGCTCAGAGGAGGGGCGGACGGCCTCCTGACCATCGGCGCTGGACGGCGCCTCCGGACCAGCCGGTGTGTCGAGTAAGGGTCGCTGAGGCATGCTGAACCGTGGGAGCAGGGTTAGGCACTGCCGCTCGGGGTGAACCGACGGGATTCAATATTGACGCCGCGGCGAAAAACTCTGCGACCATGCTGACAACCGGTTTGAGGTCTGGATATCTAAGCCCCTATCTTATACAATGTTACCATCCTATGCCAGGGTCCGCAGCGCCGGAGCGGCTCTGTCCGATTTCGTTGCTTCAGGGCCACAAGGTGGATGCGTCCTTCCATCACGCTCCTGCGGACCGTCAAACGTGGCGCGCCAGCATCCAAACTGTTGCACCGCTCCAGCTATTCGGGTCCGAGGACGCCTCGATAACCAGCTCCAAGAGTCGGTGAGACATGCGCTTGCGAATTTCCTTCAAGACTGCACGAGTCCTGCGGTTCGGCTTACACCCAACCCTTCTGCCGTCCCCCGCTTCCGGCTCTCTCAATGGCAAATAGCGAAAAGGCTCCCAACGCGCCGCTGGTCTTGATCGCGAACGATCAGGAATGGTCGGCTCGGTCTTTGGAGAGCATCCTGGGGCCCAGCGGCTACGCGGTGGTGCGGGCCTATACGGGACAGCAGGCCCTCGAGCGCGCGCGGACATCGCAGCCCGATCTGATCATCCTCGACGCCCAGATGCCGGACATGCACGGGTTCGAGGTGTGTCGTGCGCTGCGGGGCGATCCCCGTTTCAGCGCCACCACACCCATCGTCATCACCACGTCGGGACCCTCGGGGCGAACCCAGCGCCTCGAGGCGTACCGCGCCGGCGCGTGGGAGTTTCTGGGACAGCCCCTCGACGGCGAAGCGCTGCTGCTCAAGCTGAACACCTTCCTCGAGAGCAAGCGGGAGGTGGACGGACTTCGGGAGGAGAATCTCCTCGATCCTGGCACCGGCCTCTACAACATGCGCGGGCTTTCCCGGCGGGCGCGGGAGATCGGCGCCGAGGCGTTCCGCCGGCGGGATCCGGTCGCGTGCGTCGTGTTCGCGCCCGACATCGAGGCCGCTGAAGAGGAGACGCCTGAGGAGGAGTCCCGCCGGATGTCCGATCAGGTGGCGCTGCTGTTTCGACAGGCAGGCCGTGCATCGGACGCCATCGGAAGGCTGGGTATGGCGGAGTACGGGGTCATCGCCCCGGCCACCGGTCCCGAAGCCGCGGTGCGTCTCGCACGGCGCCTGGGCGGCGCCGTCGAATCCTCTCCGATTCCAATCCGAGGTGGGGAGCGAACGCTGAAACTGCGGGCCGGCTACTGTGCCGTGCCCGACTTCGCGGAATCCTCGGTAGACGCCGTGGAGTTGCTGCTTCGGGCCACGACGGCCTTGAGAGATCTCAAGCGTGAGGGTCCGTCGGGAGAGCGGATCCGGGCGTTCGACCAGATACCCAGCAAGTTCACCAACTAATCCCCTGCTAAGTGTAGGGACCGCACAACGATATAGCCAGTTCTCGCGACCCGCCCCGTGGCGGTGCCGCCTCACCAGTGCTTGACAAGCGCCGCACTCTGTGGTATAAACGACACTCCAGCGCAGCATTACGGGCTGTCCCCCTGGCCCGTCCAGGTACACTGACGCCGTCTTCCGTCTCGGAGGACGGCGGACGTCTGTCCACCTGACCAGGAGTGCCGGATGGCCCACCCGCTCCCGCAGTCGGAGGGTGCCAGTAACCAGCCCTCGGACGCGCCCCGCGATCCTCTTTCCATCCCCAGCGAAGTCAAAGCCAGCATCCGGGTGCTCGTGGTAGACGACGAGCGGACCCTCCGGGAGAGCTGCGCCAGCGTCCTCCAGATGGATGGCTACAACGTGACCCTCGTGGGGCGCGGTGAGGAAGGGCTGGAGACGGTCAAGCGACGCAAGTTCGACATCATCCTGGTGGACCTGTACATGTCCCAGATCTCCGGGCTGGAGATTCTCCAGGCCGCGCTGGGCGCGTATAAGGACACCATCGTGGTGGTCATGACCGGCAACCCCAGCGTCACCAGCAGCATCGAGGCCCTTCGCGCCGGCGCCTGGGATTACCTGCCCAAGCCGTTCTCCGCCACCCACCTCCAGGTCCTGATCGGCCGCGCCTCCCATGCCGTGATGATGGCCCGCGAGGCGCAGGACCTCCGGGTGCAGTTGATGAAGCAGCACGGGCACTCAGAGAAGATCGCCCTCATCGGCATCTCGCCCACGTTCCGGAAGGCGGTCGAGCTGGCCCGCAAGGTGGCGCCCACCGACGCGTCCGTGTTCATCAGCGGCGAGAGCGGCACCGGCAAGGAAGTCATCGCCCAGTTCATCCACCAGAACAGCCGGCGTGCCACCCGGCCGCTGGTGCCTATCAACTGCGCCGCATTGCCCGAGCCGCTCCTCGAAAGCGAGATGTTCGGCCATCGCAAGGGCGCCTTCACCGGCGCGGACCGCGACAAGCCGGGGCTCCTGGAGACGGCCAACGGCGGAACCCTGTTCCTCGACGAGCTCACCGAGATGTCCATGCCGCTGCAGGCCAAGCTGCTCCGCGTGATCCAGGACGGAGTGGTGCGCCGGGTGGGAAGCGAGCAGCAGGACGCGGTGGTGGACGTGCGATTCGTGTCCGCGACCAATCGTGAGCCCCAGGAGGCAGTGGACGCAGGGGCCCTGCGTGGCGATCTCTTCTACCGCCTGCGTGTGGTGCCGATCAAGCTTCCCCCGCTGCGGAAGCGGCCGGAGGACATCGCCTTGCTCGCCAACCACTTCCTGACCTATTACTGGCAGCGGCACCGGCAGATGGGTGACCGGGCCCCGCGTCTCAGCGAGGCCAGCGTCGGGTTCTTGCGCTCCAGGCCGTGGCGCGGCAACGTTCGGGAGTTGCAGAACGTCATCGAGCATGTCGCCGTCCTCGCCGAGCCGGACCAGGTCATCCAGCCCAACGACATTCCCGTGTACGACGACGGGGGAGATTGGCCCGCGGAGAGTGCCGTCCCGGCCGGGGTGATGGACGAGGCGTATCATCCCGCGAAGGATCGCGTGGTCGCCCAGTTCGAAAAGGAGTATCTGACGCGGCTGGTCAGCCGGGCCGGCGGCAACATGTCCAAGGCCGCCCGGCTGGCCAGCATCGACCGAACCACGTTGTATCGGCTGATGGACAAGCACGAGTTCCACCGAGACGAGAGCGCCGGATCGATCGAGTGACGCCCGAGACCGCGATCTCCACGTCGTCCAGTGGCGAGCGCCGGCGGGTCTCACCGAGCCCCGGCGCGGTGCCGCCCCGGCTCTGGGATCCCGAGGCCCCGCGGCCCGCCGCCCTCGAGCCGGCGCTGTGGGACGCGCTCCATCGGGCGGTGCTCGCTACCCAGGCGCAGTGGGAGCGGGCGATCGAGCACGCCTCGGGTGCCGAGGAGATCGCGGCCCAGCTGGCCCAGCTTTCAACCGCCATCCGCCAGCAGCTGATGGGCTCGCCGGCCGACAGCGTGGACGTACCCCGGACATCGCTGTCCCGGCGGCTGCTGGGGCTGGTGCGCGGGGCCTTCCTCGAGCAGGTCGTCGGGCTCTCCCCGGTGCCCGAGCCGGGTCAGCTGCTCCTGGTGCTCGCGGCCCTGGAGCAAGTGAGCGAGCGGCTGGAAGCGGACTGGTCGCAGCACTTCACCGACCGGCTCTCGGCACCCGACGGCCTCGAGCTGGTGGTGGAGGTGGCGCACGACCTCCGCTCCCCACTCACCTCCATCCTCTTCCTGGCGGAAACCCTCCAGCGGGGACGCAGCGGCGCCGTGAACCCGGTGCAGGAGCGTCAGCTCGGCCTCATCTACAGCGCGGCGTTCGGACTCAGTTCCGTGGCGAGCGACGTGATCGAGCTGGCCCGGGGCGGCGACCGGCTGGTGGACCTGGATCCGATTCCGTTCTCGGTCACCGACATCCTGGAATCGGTGCGCGACATCGTGCAGCCGATTGCGGAGGAGAAGACCCTCGCCGTGCGACTCACGGCGCCCGAGGCGGATTTCCGGATCGGGCATCCGGTGGCGCTCAGCCGCGTGCTCCTCAACCTCACGACCAATGCGCTGAAATTCACGGCCGAGGGCTACGTGGAGGTGGTGGCGCTGCAAACCGGCCCCCGACGGCTGGAGTTCTCGGTCCGCGACACCGGGCGCGGCATCCCGCCCCAGTCCATGGCCACGCTCTTCGAGCCGTTCCGCCGCCGGCAGAAGCCCGGCGAGTACGCCTTCTCGGGCTCCGGGCTGGGCCTGTCGATCTGCCGCAAGCTGGTCGAGGCGATGGGGTCCACCTTGCAGGTCGAGACCCAGCAAGGGGTCGGCACCCGGTTCTACTTCGAGCTGGACCTGCCGCTGGCGGGTGACACCCACGTCGGGTAGGCCCCTACCACCCCTCTCCCGCCTCCGCTAAATTCTTGGCGCTGGCCATCCTGTGAGGCAGTGCTGTTGCGCGAACCGGCGACCCGGCCGGCGCCGCGCAGCCGAAACCCGGCACTTCCGCCGCAGGAGGCGACAGCGTGACCCCATGCGGATCTGCGTCCCTGATCCCCGCTCGACCGACCTGCCGAGAGCACCGGGTCCGGCCAGGTGTCCCGAGCGCTGACGAGGGGGCGGGAGATCCGAAACGAGAGAGACGTGAACCGACCGCTGATACGGCCCGGCCGGCATCTGGTGAGCCAGGCCCCCGTGCACGCCCCCAACGCCGCCCTGCTGATCGATTTCGATAATGTGACCCTGGGGATCCAGAAGGATCTCACGAAGGAGCTTCGGACCCTCCTCAATAGCGACATCATCAAGGGGAAGGTCGCGGTGCAGCGGGCCTACGCCGACTGGCGCCGCTATCCGCAGTACATCGTCCCGCTGTCGGAATCCTCGATCGATCTCATCTTCGCCCCGGCGTTCGGCTCCACTAAGAAGAACGCCACCGACATCCGCCTCGCCATCGACGCCATCGAGCTGGTCTTCACCCGCCCCGAGATCGGGACCTTCATCCTGCTCTCGGGCGACAGTGACTTCTCGACCATGGTGATCAAGCTCAAGGAGTACGGGAAGTACGTCATCGGCGTGGGCATCCGGGAGTCAGCCAGCGACCTGCTGATCCAGAACTGCGACGAGTACTACTCCTACAATGACCTCGCCGGACTCACCAAGGAGGTGGACATCCCCTCCATCCAGCGCGATCCGTGGGAGCTCGCCGGCGTCGCGGTGGCACAGATGGCACGGAACGGCGATGTCATGCGCTCCGACCGGCTCAAGCAGGTGATGCAGCAGATCGATCCCAACTTCGACGAGCGCAACGCCGGGTTCAACCGCTTCAGCAAGTTCGTGCTGGAGGCGGGCCAGCGCGGCGTGGTGACGGTCACCAAGCTGGACAACGGACAGTTCGAGGTCGGCCCAGGCACCGCCACCCCGGTGGCCGCCGCGGCGCCGGCGGCCCCGGCCTCACCCCGGGAGCGGGAGGAGCATCGCAACGGCCGTGAGGACGGCCGCGGGCGCCGCGGTCGGCGCGGACGCGGACGTGAGCGCGACCGCGACCGCTCCGAAGGCGGGCGCGAGGCGGTCCGTGAGCCGGCCGCGCGGGCGCGGCCGACCGACGGCGTTCTCTCGCTGGCGCGGGCCTTCCAGCTGATGGCCCAGGCGCTGGCAGAGCTGCGCGGCCCGGTGAACCAGGAGACACTGCGGCTCCGGATGTCGGCGCTGCACGGCCGGGAGGATGCCCTCCTCGAGGCCGCGCGCTTCCCCCGCCTCCTGCGGCAGGCCAACGACGCCGAGATCGCGGACGTCCGGAAGGTGGGCGAGGACGACTACGAGATCACCGCGCGGCGGGGCGCGCCGCTCCCGCCGCTGCCCTTGGCCGTGCCCGGCTTGCCGCCGGCCGAGCCCGAGCCCGCGGCTGCGGCCCCGTCCCCCGAGGAGGCCGAACCGGTCGCCGCCGAGCCGTCGGGTGCGGGGCGTGACAACGGCGTGCGGTTCGGGGTGCGCTTCCGCCGCGGGTCCCGCGGCGGAATGCGCACCGCCGAGTACCCGCTGGTGGGCGTCGTCCAGATCGACGAGCCGGCCGCGGCCGCAGCCGCCTCGAAGGCAGTCGACGAGGCGACCGAATCGGACGTGACGGCCGCCCGGCCGGCTCGGTCGCGCCGGGCTCCCCGGAAGAAGGCCGGCACCCGCGCGAAGTCGGAGAAGCCGGCCAAGGCGGAGGCGGCCGCTGCCACTGACGAAAGTCAGGCCGCGGCTTCCGCGCCGGCCAAGCGACCGCGAGCTCGAACCCGAAAGAAGGCGGAGTGACGCCGATCCGACGGGCAGCCACGCTGCCCGTCTCTTTTTTCGATCGCCCCGCCGAGGTGGTCGCCCGCGAGCTGCTCGGCGCGCTGGTGGTCTCTCGTGCGGGCGGGATGCTCACCAGCGCGCGGATCGTGGAGACCGAGGCCTATCTCGGCTATCGCGATCCCGCGTCGCATGGGTATCTCCACCGCAGGAACCAGCGCAACGCCGCCCTGTTCGGGCCGCCAGGCTCCTGGTACGTGTACCTGTCTTACGGCATCCACTGGTGCGCAAATCTGGTGTGCGAGGCCGAGGGAACGGCCAGTGCGGTGCTGCTGCGCGCGCTGGAGCCGGTCCAGGAGATTGCGACCATGCGCGGCCGGCGGGGCAGGGTGGACGATCGCGAGCTCTGCTCCGGGCCGGGCAAGCTCTGTCAGGCCCTGGGCATCACCCGTGACCTCGATGGGAAGATGATGCCCGGGTCCGAAGTGCGGGTCCTCGGGGCCACCGTGGCGCTACCGGTCGAAGTGGCCGTTACCCCGCGCATCGGTATCACCAAGGCCGCCGACTGGCCGTTGCGGTTCCTGGTGGCGGGAAACCCCCACGTCTCCGGCGGCGGGCGGGCGCGTGGGCGGCCCCGAGCGAGGGCCTAGCAGGACGTTGAGAGGAAGCGAAACGGGCAGCGTGAGTCACGCTGCCCGTTCGCTGTTTCGTCCCGGTGAAAGACGGCTTACTTGTAGCCGCCGGTCTTGACCGACTCCTTCGCGCTGCCGAGGCCGAAGCGAAGGCCGCCGCTGAAGGTGTGAGTCGGGCCCTGGAGCAGACGGCCGGAGGCGACCACCGCGCCGGTCTCGTCGGTTACGAAGCCCTGGCCCGGGCTGGTCGTGATCTGGTACTGGCCGAACGCCATCAGGCGGCCGACCTGGAAGGTGAGACCGGCCAGGAAGGTGCCGAACCCGCTGCTGCCCAGATCTTCCGCGTCGCTCTGGAAGGCGCCCGTCGTCCGGGGGCTCACGGTGTGCATGATGCCCCAGCCGACGCCGAGATAGGGCTGCGCGGCCGCCTTGATCGGGAACGCCATCAGCACCGCGGAGTACTTCCGGATGTCGTTGAAGGTGACCGTCTGGGTGCCGCTGAGGTCGTTGTAGGCGCTCACCTCGTCGTCGCCCACGCCCTCTTCGACCGAGAGGAGCAGGCCGGTGCGGCGGGCGACGATAAGCGTCTGACCACCGAACGACGGCATCGCCTGGCGGTCCTGCACCGGGGTGTCGAAGAGCATGACCCCGGCCTGGGGGCCGATGTACCACTGGAAGTCACGCTGGCCGGACTCCTGCGCGGCGGCAGAAACAGCGCCGAGCGTCAGCGCCAGTACCGCGACTGGAATGCTACGAGTGAGCATGCTCATCACAGACTGCCTCCGTAAGGTGTCCGCACCGGGCGGCTCCCGGCGCCTACCGCGTCCCCAGCGGCGGTACGTCAAAATGCGGGAACTATGCTGGAAAGCGCGGGAGGGGAGGGGGAACAGGGGCGGAGGTATCTGCTTGATGCTTTATCGCTTGCAGAAACCCCGCGGGCCGCGTCCCCGCCCGTCGAGAGGGGTGCGGGTGCAAGAGGTGGGCCGGGCGGTGTAAGTGCTCAGCGCGCAACTTCCTGCACCGGCGTTCCGGCTCGCCCCCATATCACCACCCCATTTACCACAGTGCCACCGAGGCCACGGAGGATGCCAGAGCCACCCACCTCTCCCCCGATGTCGCACCGACTCAACTGATATGCCACCGAATCAACAACAGGGCAAAGGAGAAAAATCCGGAAGAAGATCGATAACGTGCAGAAGCTCTGTCGGGGTAGGCGGGACTCCGTGAACCTCGGTGGGCTCCGTGGCTCTGGGGTGAACGGGTGGTGTGGGTTGGGTCAAATGAGCCCGAGCTGGCGCCCGATCTTGGCGAAGGCGGCGAGCGCCTGGTCGAGATCGTCCCGGGTGTGTGCGGCGGAGATCTGGCAACGCACCCGCGCCTGGCCCTGCGGCACTACCGGATATCCGAAACCGGTCACGAACACGCCTTCGGACAGCAGGAGGTCGCTCATCCGGATGGCGGCCGAGGTCTCTCCCAGGATCACCGGAATGATCGGTGTCTCACCGGGCAGCGGCTTGAACCCCAGCTCGAGGAGCCGCTCGCGGAAGTAGCGGGCCTGCTCGCGCAGCCGGGTTACCCGCTCCGGGTGTGCCTCCAGATACTCGATGCTCGCAAGCGAGGTCGCGGCCACCGTGGGTGGCAACGCGTTGGAGAAGAGCTGGGGGCGGGCGCGCTGGGTGAGATAGTCGCACACCGCCGCCGAGGCGCCGGCGAACCCCCCCGCCGCGCCGCCGAGCGCCTTGCCGAGGGTCGAGGTGATGATGTCCACGTCGCCCACCACCCCATAGTGCTCCGCCGTACCGCGTCCGCCGGCGCCGAGCACGCCGGTCGCGTGCGAGTCGTCCACCATGAGCACCGCGTGGTGCTTGCGGCAGACCTCCAGCAGGTCGGGAAGCTTCGCGATCGAGCCCTCCATCGAGAACACGCCGTCGGTGATCACCAGCCGCACCCGGCGGTCCCGCGCCGCCGCCAGCTTCTCCTCCAGGTCGTCCAGGTTCGAGTGCTGGTACACCGCGGTCTGACACTTGGCGATCGCCTTGGCCAGCCGGACGCCGTCGATGATGGAGGCGTGGTTGAGCTGGTCGCTGATGACGATGTCCTCTTCGCCCAGGAGGGTGGCGGGCACGGCCTCGTTGGCGTTCCAGCAGCTGACGAAGGAAAGTGACGCCGGGGTCCCCACCAGCCGGGCACAGGCGTTCTCCAGCGCCCGGTGCACGGTGAAGGTCCCGCAGATGAACCGGACCGACGCGGTGCCGGCTCCCCAGCGATCGAGCGCGGCCTTGCCCGCCTCGATCACCTCGGGCTGCGCGGACAGGCCGAGGTAGTTGTTGGAGGACAGGATGATGACCTCGCCCCGACCCTCCATCTTCACCCGCGGCGCCTGAGGGCTGTCGAGGAAGTTGAGCCGTTTGTACACCCCGTCGCGGATGAACTGCTCCAGCTCCCCCTCGAGCCGGCGCTCGAGCGTGTTGGTCACGCGGCCACCTCCAGGATCACCTTGCCGGCCTGTCCGGTCTTGATGACCTGGATGGCGTCGGCGATGCACTCGAGCGGAAAGCGGTGGGTGATGACGGGTCGCGGGTCGAGCTGGCCGGCACGGAGGAACCGCCGCATCTGGTGCCAGGTCTCGTACATCTTGCGGCCGGTCACGCCGTACAGGGTGAGACCCTTGAAGATGACGTCGCGGGCGAAGTCGGTGACCGTGGTTCGGCTGGGCGTGCCCAGGAGGTTGACCCGACCGCCCAGGCGGGCGGCGGCGAAGGCGGTGGCATGGCCGTCGGGGTGGCCGCTCATCTCGCACACCAGGTCTACGCCGTCGCCTCCGGTGAGCTCCCGGATCCTGCCGAGCACGTCGTCCCGGGCGGGGTCGAGCGTGACCTGCGCGCCCATGGCCCGCGCCAACTCGAGGCGGCGAGGGTTGAAGTCGCTTGCGATTACCAGCGAGGCCCCGGCGGCGCGCGCCACTCCCACCGCGAAGCAGCCGATGGGGCCGCAGCCGAGCACGAAGACGGTGCTCCCCGGCACCGGTGCCTCGAGCACGGTATGCACCGCATTCCCCATGGGGTCCATGATGGCGCCGATCTCGGTGGGGATCCCGTCGAGCTTCATCACGTTGGATGCCGGCATCGCGATGAAGTCGGCGAAGGCGCCGTCGCGGTCCACCCCGATGATCGAGGTGCGCTGGCAGAGATGGGCGTCGCCCAGCCGGCACTGCAGGCAGTGCCCGCAGACGATGTGGCCTTCCGCCGTCACCAGGTCTCCCACTGCGAGCAGCTCCGCCGATTCCGCCTCACGGCCCAGCTCCACGATCTCGCCGGCGAACTCGTGGCCGACGACGACCGGGGGCTTGAGCCGGTTGCTGGCCCAGCTGTCCCACTCCCAGATGTGGAGATCAGTGCCGCAGACGCCGGCGTGGTGAACGCGGATCAGGACGTCGGTGGACCCGCAGACGGGCCTGGGAACCTCGCGCAGCACCATCCCCGGACCGGGTCCTGCCTTCACCAGAGCGCGCATGCCAGTCCAGGAAGAAGTCGGGCGGAAAAGTAGTGGGAAGACCGTGAAAGGTGAAAAGTAAAAGGTGAAAGGGGGGTCCACCCTCCCTTTCACCTTTCACTTTTCACGGTTCACGCTTCTCTCCCAGTTCACCCTTTCGACTAGGCGGCGTGCTCGGTGGGAACTCTCTGGTGCCAGTGATCCACCGAGGTCTCCTCGTCGGCGGCCCAGAGATAGGCCCAGAAACGGACCGGCTTGGGGGATGGCCCGCCATTCTTGATGACGATGCCGAGCGGGGTCGCGGATGCGGCGGCGGAAGTGCTCACGGGACGATCCTCACTGCACGAGGGAGCCACGACTGCACCTCGCCGCTCGGTAGGCACGCCCCATGCCCCCGCTCGCTCGTCTTCTAAATCATTGAATGAATGAAACTTACCGACTTGTATCGGAGCCCCGGCGAGTGTCAGATAGACGCGGCGAGCCGTGGGGCCGCCGCGTCCGGGGGACACGTGGGCTTGGCCAGCAGCAGTCCCTCCGGCTTGCGAGGTTGAGCCGCCCGCTTCCGGCGCAGCGGCTCCTCCTCCACGTGCCAGCCGTCGTACATCCCGCGAATGGCGTCCGGGGACAGCGCCCGGCTGCCGCCGAGAATGACGTGCACACCACCGGGCCGGCTGCGCCGCTGAAGATCGCCGATCAGCGCGGCGCGGACCTGGGACTTGCAGCCGGCGAGGGTGTTGGGGTCAAGCACCACGATGTCCACCTGCTCGAGAGCATCGAGAAAACAGGGTAGGCAGGGCCCCACGGGAGCGACGTACCCATCGAACAGGCTCGCGAGCGCCTCGGCCGCCATCCGCGACTCCACCCGCTCGACGCAGCCTACGTCGGCGGCGAGGAAGGTGACCTCCGCGTCGTGCGCCGCGAGCAGGTAGGTGGCCGGCTCCGCGCCGGGGCCCACCACCACGGCCACGTCGTGAGCCTCGATCCGCGGCAGCAGGCGCGCGAGCGCGCAGCCTCCGTCGAGCCCCCAGTGGACCGGCGTGCGCTGCGCCTCCCGCAGCTTGCGGAACTGCTCCCGCCAGCGCCGGTACGGCCGCAGCGCCAGCCGCTTCATGATGAGCCGATCCACGGTCTCCAGCATCAGCACTTCGGTCAACACGAACTGGCCTTCGGTCGTCGCATGGAGCTCGGAGGCCGCCTCGTCGCCGAGGCGCATGAGCTCCTCGCGGCCGATCGAGTTCTTGAACCCCTCGATGCGCTGAAGGATGTATTCGTGATAATGCTGCTTGTCGGAGTAGGGGGAACGGCGGCGCCGCTGGGAGCCGCGAAGTTCCGTGGCGCTCAGCATGCGAACCTGCTCGGCGGAAGGCCGCGCGCGCGCGAGCGGCCGGTCACGAGGGTCACTACGAGCTTTTGGGAATGGGCTCCGGACGAACAGCGGTCCCACGAAGACCGCCGTCAATGACGATGGTGCAAATTCATACATCACCCCATCCCGGTCAAGCGGTGGGCTAGTCCGCCTCGAGCAGGGCGCCCTTGAGGTAACCGGTTTCCGGCACGGTCAGGATTTCGGGATGGTCCTCGCCGGGGCCGAGAATGCGGCGCAGGCGAATGCGGCGGCCGCTGTCGCCCGCCGCCATCGCCAGCATGCCGAGGAAGTCGGGAAGCCTCACGTGAAAGGAGCAGGAGGCGGTGAGGAGGGTGCCCCCGGGGGCCAGGCAGCGCATCGCGCGAAGGTTGATCTCGCGGTAGCCGCGGAGGGCGTCGGGGACCGCCGCGCGGGTCTTCGCGAAGGCGGGCGGGTCGAGCACGATGGTGTCGAATCGCTCGTGGGCTCTGGCCAATGCCCGAAGCTCCTCGAATGCGTCCGCCTCCCGCCATTCGATGTTCTCCAGTCGGTTCAGCGCCGCGTTGGCCCGGGCCCGCACGAGCGCCTCCGGACTGGAGTCCAG
Organism: Gemmatimonadales bacterium; assembly: GCA_036556505.1. Taxonomy (GTDB): domain Bacteria; phylum Gemmatimonadota; class Gemmatimonadetes; order Gemmatimonadales; family GWC2-71-9; genus CAVVWJ01. The sequence goes on along the minus strand of DATBJH010000085.1, from coordinate 38,602 downwards.
GCCGATCACCGTGGCCGCCCGGCCGGCCAGGTGGAGCGAGAAGGAGCCATGATAGGCGAAGCAGTCCAGCGCGCGGCCGCCCGGCCTGGTCGCGGCGCCGGCGAGGATCCGGTTCGGGCGCTGGTCGAGGAAGGCGCCGGTCTTCTGGCCGTCCCACGGCGCCGCGAAGTAGCGCACACCGCCCTCGCGCACCTCGATCTGTCGCGGGACCGTGCCGTAGACCTCCTCGATGTCTTCGCTGAGCCGCTCGCGTCGGCGAGCCGGGGTGTCGTGTCGAAAGAGGATGCCCACGGGCTGGAACAGGGCGACGAGCGCGTCCAGGATCTGCCGGCGCATGGGCTCCAGTCCGGCCGAGAGAATCTGGGCGACGATCCAGCGGTCGTAGCGATCGACCACCAGCGCCGGGAGTGCGTCCCCCTCGCCGTGGACCACCCGCCAGGCGGTAGCATCGATGCCGGCGCGACGCTCGGCCGCGCCGGTGAGCCGCTCCCGCCACCAGGCCGGGTCCACCTCGCGTTCGGTTCGCTCCAGAAGCCGCAGCCGGATTTCCGACGCCGGTGACAGGAGCCCCTGCCCGATGAAGCGGCCCCGCGGATCCTCCACCCGGACGAGCCCGGGCTCCGGGGGGTGGCGCTCCACGTCGCTGCGGTAGATCCACGGGTGTCCCCGCACCCATCGCTCGGCGCCGCGCGCCGTGACCCGCGCGACGGTCATGCCCGGTCGGGACGGAGGACCGTGGCTCCCCGGAGATAGCAGTGCTTGATTTCGCCGCGCGTGCGGCGGGTGTAGGCATGGACCAGCAGTCGGATACAGCGGGGGAGGGAGCCGGGCACCGGGATCTCGGTGGCATGAAGCAGCGCCACGATGTTCCACCCGAAGTCTTCCGCGGCCCGGGCCGGGAACGCGGCATCGAGGTCGCGGGTGACCGTGAAGAGCGCGCTCACGATGTCGTCGGGCTCGAGGTCGTTGGCCTCGATCAGCGCGCGGAGGAGCTCGTCCGTCGCCGCCAGGATCTCGCCCGCGTCGTTCCGCCCGACCGTGGTGGCGCCGCGAATGCCCTGCATCCGGGGAACGGGAAGCGTCATGGCAGATAATGTAGCGGCGGTGGTTCGGCTGATGCTCGTCACCGATGACCGACTGGTGGCGGGACGCGATCTCGTCGCACTCGCCACGGCGGCGGAGCGCGGCGGGGTGACATCCGTGCAGCTGCGGCTCAAGCGCGCGTCAGCCCGCGAGCTGCTGGCCGCCGCGCGGGCGCTGGTCGCCGCGCTGCGGGTGCCGGTGCTGGTGAACGACCGGCCGGACGTCGCGGTGGCCGCGGGCGCGGCCGGGGTCCATCTGGGGCCGGACGACCTGCCAGTCGAGCTGGTGCGAAGAGTGGTGCCGGCCGGGTTCATCATCGGCGCGTCCGCAGGCTCGCCCGACGAGATGGCAGCCGCGGCTGGAGCCGACTACTGGGGAGTGGGGCCCTGGCGGGTTACTGGAACCAAGGGTGACGCGGGGGCAGCGCTCGGTGCCGACGGGTTCCGTCGCATCGTGCAGCACTCGGGTGGGAGGCCGTGCGTCGCAATCGGCGGGGTGAGGCCGGAGGATGTGGGCCCGGTTCTCGCGGCAGGGGGGGCGGGCGTGGCGGTGGTAGCGGGGATTCTGGGTGAGGAGGATGTGGAGGCGGCCGCCCGGCGGTACACCCGGTCACCCTGACGCTAGTTCCCCTTCCGCACGCGGGCAATCGCCCGCAGGTGCTCGTCGTAGGTCCGCGAGAACACGTGCCGGCCGTCGGGGCCGGCGACGAAGTACAGGTAGGGCACCTTCGCCGGATAGAGCGACGCCTCGATGCTCCGCAGGCTCGGCGAGTTCACCGGTCCGGGCGGCAATCCCGGATGCAGATAGGTGTTGTAAGGCGACCGGAACTGGTAGTCCTTGGTGAACAGTCGCGGCTTCCGCTTCCCGGTGGCGAGGAAGATGGCGTATTGCACGGTCGGATCCGCCTGGAGGGCCATGCCGATCCGAAGCCGATTGTGATAGACCCCGGCGATCGTCTCCCGCTCGTCGTCCGCCCGCGCCTCGCCCTCCACGATCGAAGCGAACGTCACCGCCTGGGCCCGAGTCCATCGGAGCGCCTCGAGCCGCGCGTCCCACTCCGGCTTCCAGGCCGAGAGGAAGCCCTGGGCCATCACCCGGACCAGCTCCGGAGCCGTGGTCCCGTAGCGCAGGGAGTAGGTCTCCGGTCGGAGGAAACCCTCGAACGACTTCGCGGGAAAGCCGAGAGCGGCCGATGCGGCGGCGCTGTCCTGGGCGGCGGCGATCACCGAGTCTGCGGGGATACCGAGCTTTTCCTGCGCGAGCGCGGCCACCTCGGGGATGGTGAGCCCCTCCCGCACGGTGAACCTGGACGCGACCTCGCTTCCAGAAGCCAGGATGTTCAGCACCTTCCACGCCGAGACACCGGGCTCGAACTCGTAGACCCCGGCGCGCACCGACCGGTCGGCGCGCCGCACGCGGGCCAGCAGCTTGAACCAGACCCGGTTGCTCACGACTCCGTGGGCGACGAGTGAGTCCGTCACCGCCGCGAACGAGGTGCCCGCGGGGACGGTGACGCGCTCGGTGGATGGGTTCGTGCCGCAAGCCAGGAGGAGGAGGAAGACCGCGGGACAGCGGGACAGGCCCGTCGTGCCTCCGTTGCGCCGTTCCGCGCTACTCGACACGGGGCCGCCGAGCGTCCAGATAGTGCTGGAGAAGCACCGCAGCCGCGAGCGAGTCCACGTCTTCCCGACGCCCCCGGGTGCTCCCGCCTTGCTCGCGAATACTGGCCAGGGCACGGGCGGTGCTCATCCGCTCGTCCCAGAGCTCCACGGGCAAGCCACTGCGCTCGGCAAGCTCGCCTGCCAGCGCCCTTGCGGATGCCGCGCTTTGCTCTTCCTCGCCCTCGCCGCTCAGGGGCAGGCCCACCACCAGGCCCGCCGGTCGGTGATTCCCGATCAGCTCCAGGAAACGACTCATGGGAAACCGCTTGCCCCGCCGGCGGACCAGCGTCTCCAGTGGGGTCGCGAGCGTCTGGGTCTCATCGCTGAGCGCGAGACCGATCCGGACTTCTCCCCAATCCAGCCCCAGGAGGCGACCTGAGCTCGGCAGAGACATGGGGGGCAATAAAGCGGGAATCGGGGGCAGGGAAAAGAGAAACGGGCCGCGATGGCGACCCGTTTCGCTGTCCCGCTGTCCACCCCCGGTCTCTACTGCGCCATCGTCGCGAAGAACTCCTTGTTGTTCTTCGTCCGCTTCATCCGCTCCAGCAGGAACTCGAGCGCCTCCACCGGTGGCATGTCCGCCAGGAAGTTGCGCAGCAGGTAGACGCGGTTGAGCTCGTCCTTATCCATCAGGAGCTCCTCCTTCCGGGTGGAGGTCCGCTGGATGTCGATGGCAGGGTAGATGCGGCGGTCGGCCAGGCGCCGGTCGAGCACCAGCTCGGAGTTGCCGGTGCCCTTGAACTCCTCGAAGATCACCTCGTCCATCCGGCTGCCGGTGTCGACCAGCGCTGTGGCGATGATGCTGAGGCTGCCGCCCTTGTCGATGTTCCGGGCGGCACCGAAGAACCGCTTCGGCTTCTGCAGCGCGTTGGCGTCCACCCCGCCCGAGAGGATCTTGCCGGAGTGGGGGACCACCACGTTGTGGGCCCGGGCCAGCCTGGTGATGGAGTCCAGCAGGATCACCACATCGCGTCCGTGCTCCACCAGCCGCTTGGACTTCTCGATCACCATGTCGGCCACCTGCACGTGGCGGTCGGCCGGCTCGTCGAAAGTGGAGGAGATCACCTCCGCCTTGACGTTCTCCTCCATGTCGGTGACTTCCTCCGGCCGCTCATCGATGAGCAGCACGATGAGGACGATTTCCGGATGGTTCTCGCTGATGGCGTTGGCCAGCTTCTGCATCAGGATCGTCTTGCCGGCCTTGGGCGGCGCCACGATCAGCGCCCGCTGGCCCTTGCCGAGCGGTGCCAGCAGGTCCACCACCCGCATGGAGAGGTCGCTGTTCTTGCGCTCCAGCCGGATCCGCGCGTCGGGGTAGCGCGGCCGCAGGTTGTCGAAGGCGATCCGGTGCTTGGTCTTCTCCGGCTCCTCGAAGTTGACCTGCTCGACCTTGAGCAGCGCGAGGTAGCGCTCCCCTTCCTTCGGTGGCCGGACCTGGCCCATCACCGTGTCGCCGGTGCGCAGATCGAAACGCTTGATCTGGCTGGGGCTCACGTAGATGTCGTCGGGCCCGTAGAGGTAGTTCCAGTCCTGGCTGCGGAGGAAGCCGTAGCCCTCGGGCAGGATCTCCAGCACCCCCTCGCCTCGAATGACGGTGTCCGAGTCCAACAGCGACTGCTCGATACGGAAGATGAGATCCTGCTTCCGCAGCCCCGAGTAGTTGCTGATGTTCAACTGCTCGGCGAGGGTGTGCAGCTCGGCGACCGACTTCTGCTTCAGCTCAGCGATATCCACGGACGAGACTCCAAACGGACGAGCCCTGCCGGCGTGCGGGCGGGTGATGTGACAAGACTGATGAAAGTTGCCGGCGAGGTTGGCCTGGGTATATGGCGGCCCGATGTGCGGTGCTGTCTACCCCGAATGGAGCCTGGGGCGTCACGGGTTGTGAGGGGAGATGTCCAGCCGATTCCAAGAAGCGATTCAACTTACGGTGCTCCCGGGGCCCAGTCAAGAGCCCGCTTGCAGAAGTGCGCCGCTCACACAATCTTGGCTCACTCCGCATCGCCATCGAGCCGAGCTCTCATGTCCGAAACCGAACGTCTGGGCAAGCTGCGGCACGACCTCTCCAACCCGCTCTCGGCCCTCCTCGCCGAGGTCCAGCTCATGTTGCTCAACGAGTCGCAGTTCGATCCGGAGACGTTAAACAGCCTGCGGGAGATCGAGGCCATGGCGATCCGCATGCGCTCGATGCTGCGGGACATCTGACCCGGCGCCGGCCGGCCTCCCGTTGAGCAGGTAGGCCAGGAGAAAGGCCATACTGACGCCGCTGGCCACCGCCCGGGCCTTCACGTCCCCGGCCCCCGCGGAGACGAACCCCTCGATCAACCCCGCCGCCACCAGCATGATCGCCGCTCCGCCGACCATCCGGACGGCGATCCGGCCGCTCAACACCAGCGCTTCGCCCCGGGTCAGGTCGCCGGGGGCCACCACCGATCGGCCCAGGAGGAACCCGGCCGCGCCGGCGACCCAGATCGCGAACAGCTCCAGGAGACCGTGCCCCAGGATGAACTCCAGCAGGTATCCCAGCAGTCCCTGGTTGGCGAAGTGCCCGGCCGCGCCCCCCAGGGTTAGACCGTTGTAGGCGAGCAGGGCCAGGGAGCCTACGCCGAGGAAGACCCCACCGGCGAAGCAGGCGATCGCGACCCGGACATTGTTGGTAATGATGGCGGAGGCCATGAACGGCCGGTCCTCCAGCGCGACGTCCACGTACCGCCTGCCCTCGGCCTTTCGTTCCGCCCCCGCTTCGGCCCGCTCGATCATCACCGGTGGAAGCACGTCCGGCGCCAGCGCGGGCTGGTCCCGGATCACCAGATAGCCGGCCGTGGCCGGCAGCATGAAGGCCAGGCAGGCGATGAGGACATAGGCGCCGGCCTGTCGAATCGCGGCGGGGCATTCCCGTGCCAGAACCTCCCACACCCGCCGCCAGGTGCCCCGCTCCTCGCGATAGAGGGCGTTGTGTCCCGCGGCCGCGAGGCGCTCGAGGTACTGGAGCGTGGCGTCGTCCACGCCATAGGTGCGCGCGCGGGCCAGGTCGGCGGCCACTTCCCGGTACCGAGCGGCGAAATCCGGCAGCTCGTGCGAGGCGAAGCTGTCCAGGCCGCGGCGGGCAGCCCGCTCGGCCAGGTCGCGGAACTCGTCCCAACGGGGACGCTTGCGCCCGGCGAACGCGGCGGCAGCGGCCGCACCCCGGGGGGCCAGGGAGCCCTCCCGCCTTTCCCGCTCCAGGCGGTACAGCTCCAGCAGGTGGTCGAGCTGAGGGACACCGGGCGAAGCGGAGTGGCCGCCCAGCCGGGCCGCGATGGCGTCGGCGAGCCTGGCCCGGGCGGGAGGCGTCAGCTGGCCCTGCCGCCGAGCGAACTCCGCCAGGACGTGGAACTCGCCGTCGGTGAGCTCCGGGATCTGGACCAGCGCCGATGCCTCCCGGGCGCGCCCCCGCGAGGGTGCCCGGGCCGCGGCCTCCGCCGGACGGTCGCGCGCAACCACCGTCCCGGCCACGATGTCCCCCAGCCGCTTGCCTCTGGGATGCAGCGCGACCAGCAGAGCGCCGATCAGGTAGGGCGGGGGAAGGAAGTCGGCGATGCGGAGCAGGTTCCGCGCGACCGCCGCCCCGAGCCCCACGGCGTTCCCGGTGTCGCCGACCACCCGGATTCCGACGAAGCGCTTCCCCGGCGTCTGGCCCTGGCGGAGGCCCTCGAACAGGATGAAGTAGCCGTTCCAGAGGGCAAATCCGATCAGCAGGACCACCGCCCCGCCGAGGGACCCGATGGTGACCCCGAACCCGGCTATGATGGCCAGCACGACCAGCATGCCCAGAGCGGAACCCACCAGGATCAGGACGTCGATCAGGGCGGCGAGGGCGCGGGAGCCGATGCCGGCGATCTCGAGGTCCAGGGTGACGTGCTCGGGGGTCTCGACCAGAAGACGCTGGCGATAATCCGGCGGAGCCTGGCGGCGCTTCAACATGGCGCCATTCTAACCCTGCCCGCTCGCCTGGGGCAGGCTGGTCCAACGTAGGACTCGCGTCTGTCGCACCGGGCACGCATCTTTCCCCCTTCGTCGCGCCCGCCCTCCTGGAGCTGCTCCATGGTGTCCACGAGCCTTCGCCCACTGTCGGTGGGTGAGATCCTCGACGTCTCCTTCACGCTGTACCGTCGGCACTTCGCGACCCTGGGCACCATCGCCGTGCTCTGCTCGGGGCTGCCGGTACTGCTGGGCCTCTACATCGAGGCCTCGGGCGGAGTGCTCTACAACCTCCCGCTGACGTTGCTGCACTACGTCACCTTCACGATGCTGAGCTCGATCGCCACGGCCGCGACCGTGTTCGTGGTCTCGGAGAGCTATCTCGGCCGGCCGCTGGCGGCGCGGGATGCACTGCGCCGCGCCGCGCCGCTCCTCGCCCGGCTGATCATCTGCTCACTGCTCTTCGCCATCATCGTGGCAATCGGATTTCTCTTGCTGTTTTTCCCCGGCATCATGTTGTTCTGCGGGCTGCTGCTGGCGTTCCCCTCGCTGGTGCTCGAGCCGGGCATCTCCCCGACCGGCGCATTGTCGCGCTCCTGGTCGCTGACGCGCGGGTCGCGCTGGCGGATGTTCGCCCTGCTGGTGACGATGGCCCTCCTGCTGTACGTGCCCCTGGTCGGGCTCGGAACCGTGGCGGCCGTAGCGCTGCCAGGCGGCGCCCTGGGCGCCACTCCGGGAACTTTGACCCTGTCCGTGGTGGCGGTCGTGCAGATGCTTCTCTACCCGCTGCTCTACTGCGTACTCACCGTCGCCTACTATGATCTCCGGGTCCGCAAGGAAGGCTTCGATCTGGAGGTGCTCGCCTCGAACCTTCAGCCTGCCTAGGACATGCCGTTCCAGGCCGCGGGGGACGTCGAGCGCTACCGGGCAGCGCTGGACTCCGTGTTCGCCCGGGACCCGTACCAGTGGAGTCCGCCGCCGCCTTTGCTGCAGCTCCTGAAGGATTGGTGGGCACTGCTGGTCGACTGGCTCCAGGGCCTCAGGACGGACAATCCGCTGCTGTTCCGCCTCTTCACGATCGCCATCCTCGCGGTATGGGTGGCCATCTTCCTCCACGCAGCCTGGCTGGTCTGGCTGACGGTGCGGGGAGCGGCGCGCTCGGAACAGGCTTCCGCCGCCGCTGCGCAGGGCGAGCGGCGCGATGCCGACTGGTATTCCCGCGCGGCGGACCGCGCGGCGGACGAGGGACGGTTCGCCGACGCCCTGCAGCTCGCCTTCGTTGCCATCGCGCTGACGCTGGATGCGGCAGGGCTGCTGAAGTACCAGCCGAGCAAGACGCCGGCCGAGTGCGCCCGCGACGCCCGGCTGGGCGCTGCCGACCGGGACCGCCTGCGCGGACTGGTCCGCACGCTTTACGCCGGGGCGTTCGGGGGTCGCTCCCTCGGGCGCGAGGACTACCGCCGTTGGCGGGAGGTCGGCGCCGGACCGTGGCATGCGCCCGCGCACTGAGCTCGGAGTCTCCGCCGGATTCCTGCTCGGGCTCGGCCTGATCGTCGTCGCGGTCGGCTCCCGGCCGGACCGCGATCGAGAGGACTCGCGGCGCTCCACCTACATCACCGGCCCCGGTGGGGCGAGCGCTTTCGCGGAAGCCGCGGCCCGCCTCGGCGTCACGGTCGAGCGGTACCGGCGGCCCATAGCGAGCCTGGCCGCGCCCGACTCCGAGCCGCGGGCCGTCTTCGCCGTGCTCGGCCCCGAGATGGCGCTCACGCCGGCGGACGCACGACACCTGCTGCAGCTGCCGACCGACCTGCTCCTCGCCGGCCCGGGCGCCGAAGCGGTGATCCGATGCCTGGGCTACCGGGTCTATCGGCGGCCGTGGCGTGACTCGATCCGGACCCGGAGCCCGGAGGGTGCGGAGGACCTGCCCGCGCCTCTGACCGCCGCGGTCCTGGTCGCCCACGCCGCGCGGGAAATCGTGGACACCGGCGCGGCATTCGACGGGCGACGGGTGCAGTGCGCGGTGCCCCAACCGTCCTCGGTGGACACCTTGCTCGAGACCCTTCGGGAGCGGCCGGTGGTGTTGCGCCTCTCCTATCCCGGCGGCAGGACGGTGACGCTGGTGTCGGACGATGGTTTGTTCCGCAACCGCGCCCTCCGGCTGACGCTCGCTGGAGGGTTCGTGGTCGGTCTGGTGGCCGACCGGTACGGGCGCATCGTCGTGGACGAGTACCACCACGGCTACGTGGTCGCGGGCTCCCTCGGTGCCGCGGCCCTGGTCTGGAGCGCGAGGTCGCCCTGGGGATGGCTGGTGTGGCAGCTGATCGCCGTGGGACTGGTGACGCTGGTGGCCTCGGGCGTCAGGTTCGGGCCCGTGCGCAGTGCCATCGAGCGGCGCCGCCGCTCCCCGATGGAGCACGTCCGCGCGCTGGCCACGACGCTCGCCGCCGCGAAGGGCCACGACGTGGCCGTCCGGCTCATGGTCCAGGGCCTTCGCCGCCGGCTGTCCCGCGGCGGCCGGCCCACGGCCGCGGGACTGGACGCGTGGCTGGAAGGGCTGGCCCCGTCGGTCCGGACCACTCGAGGGCGCGAGGCGCTGGACACGCTGACGACCACCCTGCGCACCCCGCCCGACGCGGCCAGCGTGCTCGCCGCGGGCAACGCGGTGGAGACCCTGTGGGAGGAGCTGAAGCCGACATGACAATCGCCCTGGCGCCGCTCAGCGCCGACGAAGCCGAGCGCGGCGCCGCGGCGGCCCACGCCGTGGTGGAGCAGCTCGGCCGCGTGGTCCTCGGGCAGGCCGAGGCCGTGCGGGACGTCGTCGCCGCGCTGGTCGCGAGAGGACACGTCCTGTTGGAGGGCGTGCCCGGCACAGCCAAGACGCTGATGGTCAGGACCCTGAGTCAGGTGCTGCGGCTCGAGTTCCGGCGAATCCAGTTCACCCCGGACCTGATGCCTTCCGACATCACCGGCGTGAACCTGCTCTCGGGGCCGGCGGGCACCTTCACGTTCCGTCCCGGACCGATCTTCGGTGACCTGGTCCTCGGCGACGAGATCAACCGCGCACCGGCCAAGACCCAGGCCGCGCTGCTGGAGGCGATGCAGGAGCGCCGGGTGACCGTGGACGGCGTCTCCCACGAGCTGCCGGAGTCGTTCACCGTCTTCGCCACCCAGAACCCGATCGAGTTCGAGGGCACCTATCCATTGCCCGAGGCCGAGCTGGATCGCTTCCTGGTGAAGGTCGTGCTCGACTATCCCGAGGAGGCGATCGAGCAGGGCATCCTCCATCGGGTGCTCGGAGGGTTCGAGGCCGACGCCCCGGAGAGCTACGGCGTGGACGCCGTGGCGGACGCGAGCGGCCTCGCCGAGTTGCGCGATGCCTGCCGCCGGGTCAGGGTCGAGCCGACTCTCGTCGCCTACGTCGCGGCCATCGTGCGGGCGACGCGGAGCGCTCCGGTCCTCGCGCTGGGCGCTTCGCCACGCGGCAGCGTGGCCCTGCTCAAGATGGCCCAGGCCGCCGCCCTGCTGGAGGGACGCCCGTACGTGGTCCCCGACGACGTGAAGGCGCTGGCGCCTGCGGTGCTGCGACACCGGGTGACGGTGGCGCCCGAACTGGAGCTCGAGGGTGTGGCCTCGGATACCGCGCTCCGGGGGATCATCGAGAAGATCGAGGCTCCGAGGTGAAGCTGGTTCCCTCGCGGCGGTGGCTGTGGGGCGGGGTCGCCCTGGCGTTGATAGCCCCCGTCGCGGCCCTGCTGCCGTCCTCGCTCACCCTGCTGCTGGCCCTCGATGCGGGTTGGATCGCGCTGCTGGTGCTGGATGCGGCGTTCGCGCCGGGGCCCCGGGCGCTCGAGCTGGAGCGCGAGGTTCCCGTCGCCTTCTCTCTTGGCCGGCGGTTCGTGGTGCGATACGTCTGGCGCCACCGGCTCGGGCGGCGGCTCGCGGTGCGGGTGAAGGAACTTCTGCCGGAGCCGCTGGGCGGTGCGCTCACACCGCTCCGACGCCTGGAGCTCCCGCCCCACCTCGAGGTGGAGGAGCATCTCGAGCTCCAGCCACTGCGGCGGGGCATCGGCACCGGCGGAACGATCGACCTTCGGATCCTCGGCCCCCTCGGGCTGGCCTGGCGCCAGAGCCGGATCGAGGCGCCCTGGACCGCGACGGTGTACCCCAGCCTGCGCGGCACCTCGCTCCGCGCGCTGCCGATGCAGGCGATGCGACGACGCGAGGCCGGACTGCGGAGCGTCCGGCACCGGGGGGAAGGCCGGCTCTTCGAGGGGCTACGCGAGTGGGTGCCGGGAGACGACACCCGGATCATCGACTGGAAGGCGACGGCGCGGCGCGGCAAGCCGATCGCCCGGCAATACGAGGACGAGCGGCGGCAGCAGGTCATGCTGCTGGTGGATGCCGGACGCCTGCTCACGGCGGAAGTGGACGGGGTCCCGCGGCTCGAGGCGGTGGTCTCGGCGGCGCTGCACCTGGCGTATGCGGCGGTGGAGCACGACGACGACGTCGGACTCCTGGTTTTCGCAGACACCATCCAGCGCTACGTGGCTCCGGCACGGGGGCGGCGGGCACTGCGCGCGGTGCTGGAAGGTCTCGCCGCAGCGGAAGGCCGGCTGGTCGAGTCCGACTACCCCGGCGCGCTCCGGTACCTGGCCCTGCACAGTCGGAGGCGCGCGCTCACCGTGCTTTTCACGGACGTCATCGACCGGACCGCGAGCGAGGCGCTGGTGGCGCAGGCCGCCACGCTGCGTCCGCGGCATCTGCCGCTGGCTGTGACACTCCGGGACCCGGCGATGGAGGCGCTCGCCTCGATGCGCCCGGGGGACCAGGAGGAGGCCTTCCAGCGGGCAGCCGCGGAAGAACTGCTGGGCGCGCGGGAGGCGGCGCTGGCTGAGATGCGCTCGCGAGGGGTGATGGTGCTGGATGTCCTGCCCAACGCCGCGGCATCGGCGCTGGTCGAGCGATACTACCTGCTCAAACGGAAGGGAACGCTCTAATCGCTCTCAGTCATAGACGGCGACGAACGCCTCTACGGCTTCGGGATCGAGCTGGGAGCCCGCCACCCGGCGAAGCTCCGCCAGCGCGTCCGCGGGCGGCCTCGACTCGCGGTATGGGCGGCGGGTGGTCATGGCGTCGAAGGCGTCCGCCACCGCGACGATGCGGGCCTCGATAGGGATCTTCTCACCCCGGAGCCCGTCGGGAAACCCGCGGCCGTCGAGGCGCTCGTGATGGGAGCGCACGATGCGGAGCACGTCGGGCGAGTCCTGCGCCAGCGGCGAGAGCATCTGCTCGCCCAGCAGCGGGTGCAGGGTGATCTGGTCGAACTCCTCCTTGGTGAGCGTGCCCGGCTTGTGCAGGACTGTCTCACTGGTGCCGATCTTCCCGATGTCGTGCAGCTCTCCGCCCAGCCTGATCCCCTCCAGCAGGTGTCCGGCGAACCCCATCCGCTCCGCGGTGGCTACGGCGTACTGGCTCACCCGGATCGAGTGGCCGCTGGTGTAGGCGTCCTTGGCCTCCAGGGCCCGGGCCAGCATCTGCACGCCCTGCAGGAACAGCTCCTGGATCCGCTGCGCCTGCTCCCGCACCTGGCGCTCCAGGTTTTCCTGGTAGTAGCGGTTCTGGAGCACGAGGGCGCGTTTCTCCAGCACCCGCCCGACCCGCGCCTGCAGCTCGTTCATCGAGATGGGCTTGAGCAGGAAGTCCGCCGCCCCGCGGTGGAGACAGTCCACCGCCGTGTTCGTCTCGCTGACGCCGCTCAGCATGATGACGGAGGTGTCGGGGTACCTGGCGTGGACCTCCTCGAGGAGCCGGATCCCGTCCATTTCCGGCATGCGCATGTCCGAGACGATCAGGGGCGGCTCGCCGATCTGGTCGAGCACCCGGAGGGCTTCCCGCCCGCTGGCGGCCTCGAAGCACTGGAACCCCTGGGCCTGGAGCATGCGTTTGAGGAACCCGCGCACACTGGGCTCATCGTCCACGACGAGACACTTGGCGGAGCCGGCCACGACCGGCTGCGCGACCTTGGTTGTCGGCATGGCTTCACGGTGTACTTCAGGTGAGCGATGGGATGCCACGAACATCCAATCGCTTACACTGTACAAAACCGGGCCCGAAAAGTCCAGCACCCGGCCCCCGCTGCCCCGGGGGGACGTCGTTTGTTAGATTGTCACCCACCTCCCGAGGACCAGTGACCCCGGCGGCCGGCGCCTCGTGCCGGCGAGGAGCGGCGATGCCCGTGCAGGCACGTCTGCGTTCCGAGCACCAGCGGAAGTATCCCGAGCTGAATCCGTCCAAATGGTACGAGGTGGCGCCCATCTTTCCGGGGGTCACCCAGCGGATGGTCAATATGGCGGGGGAGCGCCTGACCCGTCTGAGCACGCCCAGGGGCTTCGTCATCCTGCGCGCGGAGCACCTGGAGTTCCGGCCTTCGCAGGACGAGGCGCCCACCGAGCCGGACACCGAAGCGATCGCCTAGCCCTCACCCCCCCACCGCCGATAGCTAGTCGACCCCGCCCGCCCGACGCGCGCCGCGCAAGTCGAGCATCTCACGGACCTTTCGCGCCAGGCCTTCGGGTGTGAAGGGCTTCTGCTGGAAGGGAACCCCGGGCTCGAGCAGCCCTCGCTGGATCACGTCCTCCCCGGTGTACCCTGACATGTAGAGCACAAGCAGATCCGGCCGCAGCACTGCCAAGCGGCTGCCCAGCTCGCGCCCGCTCAGCTCCGGCATGACGACGTCGGAGATCACCAGATCGATCGGCTGGTGGTTCCGCTGGACCTGCTCCAGCGCCTCCCGGCCGTGCTTCGCCTCCAGCACGGTGTATCCCTGGTCGCGCAGCCCCCGGCAAGCCAGTTTGCGTACGACTTCCTCGTCCTCGACCACCAGGATCGTCTCGTTCCCTCCGCGGAGCTCGACCGGGCGCCGCCCCGCCGGTACCGGCGTCGTCCGGGTGCCGGCGAGCGGGAGGTAGATCTTGAAGGTGCTGCCGTGGCCCGGCTCGCTGTAGCACCAGATGAAGCCATCGCTCTGCTTGACGATGCCGTACACCGTCGAGAGGCCCAGCCCGGTGCCCTGACCCACCGGCTTGGTGGTGAAGAACGGCTCGAAGATCCGAGTCTGAATCTGGGAATCCATGCCCACGCCGCTGTCGGTTACCGCGAGGCAGACGTACGCGCCGGCGGGGATGCCGACCCCGGCGTGCGCCTGGGCGTAGACCTCGTCCAGGATGGCGCGAGCGGTGCTGATCGTCACCCGACCCCGGTCGTGCATCGCGTCGCGAGCGTTGAGGATGAGATTGACGAGCACCTGCTCGAGCTGGCCCCGGTCGGCCCGTATCTGCCCGACCTCCTCCGTCAGCCTGAGCTCCAGGACGTTGTCCTCGCCCAGCGAGCGGCGGAGCATCTTCTCCAGCCCGCGCACCACCTCGTTCAGATCCAGCGGCTCGGGGTGAAGGAGCTGCTGGCGGGTGAAGGCCAGGAGCTGGCGGGTGACGTCCGAGGCTCGGGCCCCGGCACGGATGATCTCCTGCACCTCGGCGCGACGGGGGTCCCCCTCCGCGAGGCTGCGAAGGAGAAACTCGCTGAAGCCGAGGACCCCGGTCATCATGTTGTTGACCTCGTGCGCCATACCGCCCGCCAGCCGGCCCGCCGCCTGCATGCGCTCGGCCTGACGCAGCTGGTCCTCCACCCGCTTGCGCTCGGTGATGTCGCGGTAGATCCCTCGCACCATCACGGCACGGCCGTCCTCCAGGGTGCAGCTCAGGTTGCCCTCGACCGTGATGGCCGTCCCCGCGGCCGTCACCAGGACCAGCTCCACGTGGGTCAGCGTCTCCCCCGCGAGCGCGCGCTCGACCACCTCGGTGTAGCGGTCGCGGCTATCGGGGTGCACCAGCTCCAGGAACCGGTGACGCCCCAACTCGGCGTGGGGGAGGCCGATGGAGGCGTGCCAGGCACGATTCACGTAGAGAAAGGTCCCGTCTGGATGCGTGGCGCAGACCAGATCGCTGGCATTGTCGAACAGGTCGCGGTAGCGCGCCTCGCTCTCGAGCAGCGCCCGCTCCGCCTGCTTCTTGGTGCTGATGTCTCGGGCGTTGAGACAGACGCCGATGATGGTGCCTTCCTCGTCCACCACCGGCGCATGGGTGGTCTCGAACCAGCGATCGGAGCCGTCGGTGTCCCGGAAACAGCGCTCCAGGTGCCGGGTCTCCCCTGCCAGCGCGGCGCGGAAGGCGGCCTCGGCGTCGGGAACGAACTCGGCGATGGGCGACGCTTCCTTCAGCGTCCGGCCCAGGAGCCGTTCGCTCCACTCGGCCGCGGTCGAATTGAGGGCCTGGATGGTGCCGTCCGGATCGATCAGGACGAATGCCTGGAGGCTGTTGTTGAAGATGGCCCGCAGGTTGGCCTCGGAGCGGCGGAGGGCTTCCTCCGCCTTCGCCTTCGCGGTGCGGGCCCGCACCGTCGCGAGCGCCCCCTCGATCGCCGGGCCGATCCGAGCCAGGCTGCTCTTGAGGAGGTAGTCGGTCGCCCCGGCCTTCATGCAGCCGACCGCGGTCTCCTCGTTCACCGATCCGGTCACGATGAGGAACGGCACCGAGGGCGCGTGCTCACGCGCGAGCGCGAGGGCGCTCATGCCGTCGAATCGTGGAAGGGTGAAATCGGAAAGGATGACGTCCGGCTGGAAGGCGGCCAGCTGGTCGAGGAACGATTCGCGGGTGTCCACCCGCCGCGCCTCGAATGGGACCCGGGCACGCTCGAGCTCGTACTCGACGAGCTCGGCATCCATGGGCACATCCTCCAGAATCAGGATGCGGAGGGGATCAGGTGCCATGCGCGCCCTTGCGCGGTCGTGGGTGGCAGGCGCCGCGCCCGCGAGGGAATTTGCCGTTGGTCGCACGCTGTAGTGTCGCCCCAATATATTTGAAGTCAAGCGCTTTGCAGATCGGCGGGGCGCACGCCGCGCCGGTGACGCGTATCACGGCGGGCGCTCGCCTGGCCGCACGACTGTAAGCTGCTCACCCCGCGCAACCGATCCACCGGACCCGCAGTCCACGCACCTGGAGCCCCCATGCGGACGTCTTCGGCCAGCAATGGCCGTCGCACCCGACGCGGCACTGCCGCTCCCACCGAGGCAGCCGGCACCGACACCGTCGACCTCGCCGAGCTGTTGACCGTTCTCACTGCCGTGCGGAAGGGTGATTTCTCGGCCCGCATGCGGGTCACCCGCACCGGCATGGCCGGCAAGGTCGCCGACGCCCTCAACGACATCATCGAGCTGAATCAGGAGATGGCCCGGGAGCTGGACCGCGTCAGCATCGTGGTCGGCAAGGAGGGTCGCATCACCCAGCGGGCCCAGCTGAAGGCGGCCGGGGGCGCCTGGGCGGCATCGATCGACTCGGTGAACGGCCTGATCGCCGACCTGGTCCAGCCGACCAGCGAGGTGTCGCGCGTGATCGGCGCGGTGGCGAAGGGGGACCTCTCGCAGACCATGGCGCTCGACATCGAGGGCCGTCCTCTGATGGGCGAGTTCCTTCGGATCGGCCGCACGGTGAACTCGATGGTGGACCAGCTGAGCTCGTTCGCCTCCGAGGTGACCCGCGTCGCGCGGGAGGTGGGCACGGAGGGCAAGCTCGGCGGGCAGGCCAAGGTCAAGGGGGTGGCCGGCACCTGGAAGGATCTCACCGACAACGTGAACTCGATGGCCGGCAACCTGACGGCCCAGGTGCGCAACATCGCCGAGGTGACGACCGCCGTGGCCCGCGGCGAGCTGAACAAGAAGATCACGGTGGACGTGAAGGGCGAGATCCTGGAGCTCAAAAACACCATCAACACGATGGTGGACCAGCTCAACTCCTTCGCCTCCGAGGTGACCCGGGTCGCGCGCGAAGTCGGCACGGAGGGCAAGCTCGGCGGCCAGGCCTACGTGAAGGGCGTGGGCGGGACCTGGAAGGACCTGACGGACAGCGTCAACTCGATGGCGGGGAACCTGACGGCGCAGGTCCGCAACATCGCCGAGGTCACGACGGCCGTGGCCAATGGCGACCTCTCCAAGAAGATCACCGTGGACGTGAAGGGCGAGATCCTGGAGCTCAAGAACACCATCAATACGATGGTGGACCAGCTCAACTCCTTCGCCTCGGAGGTGACCCGCGTGGCCCGCGAGGTGGGCACCGAAGGCAAGCTGGGCGGCCAGGCCCAGGTGCGGGGTGTGGGCGGCACGTGGAAGGATCTCACCGACAACGTCAACTCGATGGCCAGCAACCTCACCGCCCAGGTCCGCAACATCGCCGAAGTGACGACGGCCGTCGCCAACGGCGACCTCTCCAAGAAGATCACGGTAGACGTCCGGGGCGAGATCCTGGAGCTGAAAGACACCATCAATACGATGGTGGACCAGCTCAGCTCGTTCGCCTCGGAGGTGACCCGGGTGGCCCGCGAGGTGGGCACCGAAGGCAAGCTGGGTGGCCAGGCCCGAGTGACCGGCGTCGGCGGCACCTGGAAGGACCTCACGGACAACGTGAATTGGATGGCGGGCAACCTGACGGCCCAGGTGCGCAATATCGCCGAAGTAACCACCGCGGTCGCGACCGGAGACCTGTCCAAGAAAATCACCGTGGACGTGCAGGGCGAGATCCTGGAGCTGAAGAACACGATCAACACCATGGTGGATCAGCTGAGCTCCTTCGCCTCGGAGGTGACCCGCGTCGCGCGGGAGGTGGGCACGGAGGGCAAGCTCGGCGGTCAGGCGCGGGTGGCGGGTGTGGGCGGCACCTGGAAGGACCTCACCGACAACGTGAACTCGATGGCCGGCAACCTCACGTCTCAGGTCCGCAACATCGCCGAAGTGACGACCGCCGTGGCCCGCGGCGAGCTGAACAAGAAGATCACGGTGGACGTGCAGGGCGAGATCCTGGAGCTCAAGAACACCATCAACACGATGGTGGACCAGCTCAGCTCCTTCGCCTCCGAGGTGACCCGGGTCGCGCGCGAGGTCGGCACCGAAGGCAAGCTGGGCGGCCAGGCGCAGGTGACCGGCGTCGGCGGCACCTGGAAGGACCTGACGGACAGCGTGAACTCGATGGCCGGCAACCTGACGGCTCAAGTGCGCAACATCGCGGACGTGACGACCGCGGTCGCCACGGGTGACCTCTCCAAGAAGATCACCGTAGACGTGAAGGGCGAGATCCTGGAGCTCAAGAACACCATCAATACGATGGTGGACCAGCTCAACTCCTTCGCCTCGGAGGTGACCCGCGTGGCCCGCGAGGTCGGGACCGAAGGCAAGCTGGGCGGCCAGGCCCAGGTCCGCGGGGTGGGCGGCACCTGGAAGGACCTGACGGACAACGTGAACTCGATGGCCGGCAACCTCACGTCTCAGGTCCGCAACATCGCCGAAGTGACGACCGCCGTGGCCCGCGGCGAGCTCAACAAGAAGATCACGGTGGACGTGAAGGGCGAGATCCTGGAGCTCAAGAACACCATCAACACGATGGTGGACCAGCTCAACTCCTTCGCCTCCGAGGTGACCCGGGTCGCGCGCGAGGTCGGCACCGAAGGCAAGCTGGGCGGCCAGGCGCAGGTGACCGGCGTCGCCGGCGTGTGGAAGGACCTCACCGACAACGTGAACTCGATGGCCGGCAACCTGACGGCCCAGGTCCGCAACATCGCCCAGGTGACCACGGCCGTCGCCACCGGTGACCTGTCGAAGAAGATCACGGTGGACGTGCGCGGCGAGATCCTGGAGCTGAAGAACACCATCAACACCATGGTGGACCAGCTCAACTCTTTCGCCTCGGAGGTGACCCGCGTGGCCCGCGAGGTGGGAACGGAGGGGAAGCTGGGCGGCCAGGCCTACGTGAAGGGCGTGGGCGGCACCTGGAAGGACCTCACCGACAGCGTCAACTCGATGGCCTCCAACCTGACCACCCAGGTCCGCAACATCGCCGACGTCACCACGGCCGTGGCCCGCGGCGAGCTGAACAAGAAGATCACGGTGGACGTCCAGGGCGAGATCCTGGAGCTCAAGAACACCGTGAACACGATGGTGGACCAGCTCAACTCGTTCGCCTCGGAGGTGACCCGGGTGGCCCGCGAGGTGGGCACCGAGGGCAAGCTCGGCGGTCAGGCGCAGGTGGTCGGGGTCGCCGGCGTGTGGAAGGACCTGACCGACAACGTAAACTGGATGGCGAGCAACCTGACCTCACAGGTGCGCGGTATCGCCAAGGTGGTGACCGCCGTCGCCAACGGCGACCTGAAGCAGGAGCTGCGGGTGGAGGTGAAGGGCGAGATCGCCACCCTGGCGGACACCATCAACGGCATGACCAACACGCTGGCCACCTTCGCCGACCAGGTCACCAACGTGGCCCGCGAAGTGGGCGTCGACGGCAAGCTCGGCGGACAGGCCCGGGTGCCGGGCGCGGCCGGGATCTGGCGCGACCTCACCGCCAACGTGAACCAGCTGGCAGCGAACCTCACGACCCAGGTGCGCGCCATCGCCGACGTGGCGACGGCGGTGACCAAGGGGGACCTGACGCGGTCCATCGCCGTGGAGGCCCAGGGCGAGGTGGCGGAACTGAAGGACAACATCAACGAGATGATCCGCAACCTCCGCGACACCACCCGGAAGAACATGGAGCAGGACTGGCTCAAGACCAACCTGGCCAAGTTCAGCCGAATGCTGCAGGGCCAGCGCGACCTGGCGGCGGTGTCGCAACTCATTCTCTCCGACCTCGCGCCGCTGGTCACCGCCCACCACGGGGTGTTCTACCTGATGGACGCCTCGGGCGACGAGGCCATCCTGAAGCTCCTCGCCAGCTACGCCTATCGGGCCCGGGAGAGCGTCGCCGAGCAGTTCCGGCTGGGCGAGGGCCTGGTGGGCCAGTGCGCCGCGGACAAGCGGATGCTGCTGCTCAGCTCGGTGCCGGAAGACTACGTGCAGATCAGCTCCGGCCTGGGCGAGGCCTCGCCCAGGAACATCGTGGTCCTGCCGGTGCTGTTCGAGGGCGAGGTCCGCGCAGTGCTGGAGCTCGCCACCTTCGACGAGTTCGACGAAATCCGGCTCACCTTCCTGGAGCAGCTGGCCGAGACCATCGGCATCGTGCTCAACACCATCGGCGCGAACATGCGGACCGAGGAGCTGCTGCGGCAGTCGCAGGCGCTCACCGAGAACCTGCAGTCGCAGCAGGACGTGCTGACCGAGACCAACAAGCGGCTGGAGCAGCAGACCCGCTCGCTGCAGAAGTCGGAGGAGCTGCTCAAGAAGCAGCAGGACGAGCTGCAGCGTACCAACGCCGAGCTGGAGGAGAAGGCTCAGCTCCTCGCCGGCCAGAAGGCGGAGGTGGAGCAGAAGAACCAGGAGGTCGAGCAGGCCAAGGTGGCGCTGGAGGAGAAGGCCGAGCAGCTGGCCCTGATCTCCAAGTACAAGTCGGAGTTCCTGGCCAACATGTCGCACGAGCTCCGGACGCCGCTCAACAGCCTCCTGATCCTCTCTCAGATCCTGACGGAGAACGCGGAGGGGAACCTGACCACGAAGCAGGTCGGCTTCGCCCAGACGATCCACAGCTCGGGCTCCGACCTGCTGGACCTCATCAACGACATCCTCGACCTGTCCAAGATCGAGTCCGGCACCATGGCGGTGGACATCACCACCGTCTCCTTCGCCGAGGTCCGGAAGTTCGTGGACAGCACCTTTCGCCAAGTGGCCGACCTCAAGGGCCTCCAGTTCCAGGTGGACGTGGATCCGGCGCTTCCGCCCGCGCTTCAGACCGACAACAAGCGGCTGCAGCAGGTGCTCAAGAACCTGCTGTCCAACGCCTTCAAGTTCACCGAGCGGGGCTCGGTCTCGCTCAAGGCGTCGCTGGCTACCGGGGGATGGAATCCGGAGCAGGAGATCCTCAACGCCGCCAGCGCGGTGGTCGCGTTCTCCGTCAGCGATACCGGTATCGGGATCCCGAAAGAGAAGCACGGCGTCATCTTCGAGGCCTTCCAGCAGGGCGACACCGGCACCAGCCGGAAGTTCGGCGGCACCGGCCTCGGGCTGTCGATCAGCCGGCAGATCACCCGCCTGCTCGGGGGTGAGATCCGGATCCAGAGCGAGCCGGGCATGGGGAGCACCTTCACCCTGTACCTGCCGGTGATCTACCCGGTCCAGCCGGTGGACGCCGCGGCGGTGGCTCCCCCCGTCGGCGGCGCCGTCGGGGCCGGGTCCGAGGTGAAGATCGTGCCGACCGCAGCCTCGCGGGTGGTGCTCGCGCCCGTGGTCGAGAGAGAGGTCGCGGACGACCGCAGCTCGATCGAGGAGGGCGACCGGATTCTCCTCATCGCCGAGGACGATCCCAACTTCGCCCAGATCCTCTTGGATCTGGCCCGCGACCGCGGGTTCAAGGGCCTGGTGGCCAATCGGGCGGACCGGGCCCTCACCATGGCGAGGGAGTACCAGCCGACCGCGGTCACCCTCGACCTCCGGCTGCCCGATGCGGACGGGTGGACCATTCTCGACCGGCTGAAGCACGACCCGGCGACCCGGCACATCCCGGTCCACATCATCTCGGTCGAGGAGAACTGGCAGCGCGGCCTTCGGCTCGGCGCGCTCGACTTCCTGGTGAAGCCCGCGACCAAGGAGACGCTGTCGGACGCGCTCACCACGCTGCACGAGTTCGTGGACCGCCCGGTGAAGCGGCTCCTGGTGGTGGAGGACGACGTGGTGGCCCAGCAGAGCATCGTGGAGCTGATCGGAAACGGCGACGTGGAGACCACCACCGTCGGGAGTGGCGAGGAGGCGCTCGCCCGGCTCCAGTCGGAGCGCTACGACTGCATGGTGCTCGATCTGGGCCTGCCGGACATGACGGGGTTCCAGCTGATCACGCGGGTGAAGAGCGAGATCGGCCTGCGCAAGCTTCCCACCATCGTCTACACCGGGAAGCAGCTCACCCGGCGGGAAGAGGCGGAGCTCCGCCGACTGGCGGAGTCGGTGGTGATCAAGGACGCGGGCTCCCCTGAGCGGCTGCTGGACGAGACCGCGCTGTTCCTCCACCGGGTCACGGCGCGGCTGCCCGAAGGCAAGCGCCGGATGCTGGAGCAGCTGCACCGGACCGACCCGGTGCTCACCGGCCGCAAGGTGCTCATCGTGGACGACGACGTCCGCAACATCTTCGCGCTGACCACCTTCCTCGAGCGCAGCGAGATGAGCGTGCGCTACGCCGAGAGCGGGCGGGACGGCATAACGAGGCTGCAGGAGGACAGCGACATCGACGTCGTGCTGATGGACGTCATGATGCCGGAGATGGACGGCTACGAGACCATGCGGGCGATCCGGGAGCAGCCCCGGTTCCGCACCCTCCCCATCATCGCCGTCACCGCGAAGGCGATGAAGGGCGACCGGGAGAAATGCATCGAGGCGGGCGCCTCGGACTATATCGCCAAGCCGGTGGACATGGATCAGCTGCTGTCGCTGCTCCGGGTGTGGCTGTACCGGTGACGGCGGACGGGCGGTCGGGCGGTCAGGCGGTCGGTGGGATGACTGCTGAGGCGGAGACCGCCGGCGCAGCGAGCGCGCGCTCCGAGTCAGATGCGACCGCCCGACCGCCCGGCCGCCCGACCGCCCTCGACCGCGTCAACATCCTCCTGGTCGACGACCAGCCCGCCAACCTGCTCGCGCTCGAGGCGATGCTCCAGGGGCTGGGTCAGACGCTGATCAAGGCGGAGTCCGGGCGGGAGGCGCTGAAATGGCTCCTGACCCACGACTGCGCGGTGATCCTGCTGGACGTGAAGATGCCGGACATGGACGGGTTCGAGACTGCCGCGCTGATCCGTCAGCGGGACAAGAGTCGCGACACGCCCATCATCTTCCTCACCGCCGCCGACAAGACCCACACCGAGGCCGTCCGCGGCTACGCCGTCGGCGCGGTGGACTACCTGGTGAAGCCGGTGGTGCCGGAGTTCGTCCGCTCCAAGGTCTCGGTGTTCGTGGAGCTGGCCAAGAAGACCGAGCAGCTCCGCCGGCAGGCGGAGCTGCTGCGCGAGAGCGAGCAGGCCGCACGCGAGCTGGCGGAGGCCCGGGCCGAGCTGGTGAGCGATCTGGAGCACAAGAACCGGGAGCTGGAGAGCTTCAGCTACGCGGTCTCGCACGATCTCAGGGCCCCGCTGCGGCGGATCGAGGCGTTCGGCCGCGCGGTGCTGGAGAGCCAGGGCGCCCAGCTGGACGAGAACGGCCGCCGATTCCTGGACCGGATCCAGGAGGCGAGCCGGCAGATGTCGCAGCTGATCGACGACGTGCTCTACCTGTCGAAGGTGAGCCGCGCCGAAGTGCGGCAGCAGGAGGTCGACCTGAGCGCACTGGTGGAGACCATCCTCGACCGGCTGCGGGAGGCCGATCCGGGGCGAGCCGTGCAGACGCGGGTGCGTCCCGGCGTTATCGTGGCGGGGGATGCCAGGCTGCTCCGGATCGCGCTCACCAACCTGCTGGAGAACGCCTGGAAGTTCACGGCTCGGGAGTCCGCCCCTCGGATCGAGTTCGGCATGATGACCGCGGTGGGAGACCCGACGTACTTCGTGCGCGACAACGGCGCCGGCTTCGACATGACCTACGTGGACCGGCTGTTCGGACCCTTCCAGCGGCTGCACCTCGCCAGTGAGTTTCCCGGCTCCGGGATCGGGCTCGCGACGGTGCAGCGCATCATCCACCGGCTGGGGGGCCGGGTCTGGGCGGAAGGGATCGTGGGGCAGGGAGCCACCTTCTCGTTCACGCTGGGGCGGCCGCGCTCGTGAGGCCCCGTCCCCAGTGACCTCGTTGCCCGAGGACGTCCGACAGTTCCTTCATCAGAACATCGAGTCGGTCGAGCAGCTGGAGGTCCTGCTCCTGCTCTGGCGCACGGCCGAGCGGGGCTGGACCTCGGAGGAGGTCGCGACCGCGGTCTACAGCCACCCTTCCTCCGTGGTCCGCCGGCTCGCCATGCTGCTGGGCCAGGGGCTGCTTCGCGAGCGGGAACCTGGCTGCTTCCAGTATGCCCCGCGCACGGCCGAGCAGCACGCGGCGGTCACCCATCTCGACCACATGTACCGCGAGCGTCGGGTCGCGGTGATCACCTTGATCGCGTCCAAGCCGATCGAAAACGTGCGCGCGTTTTCCGATGCGTTCCGGATCCGCAGGAACAAGGAGGGCGACTGAGATGGCGGCCGCGGTCTACGTGCTCTGCGCCCTGACCAGCCTTGCCTGCGCGGTGCTCCTGCTCCGGGGCTACCAGGCGAGGGGCGTTCGGCTCCTCCTGTGGAGCGGACTCGCCTTCATCGGGTTCGCCTTCGGCAACGTGATGCTGGTGATCGACCGGGTGGTCGTCGGCCCCGCGGTCGACCTCTCGATCTGGCGCAGCCTGCCGGTCCTGGCCGGACTGGCGGTACTGATCTACGGCCTGGTATGGGACACCCGATGAGCGACCTGCGCGCCGTCATCGCGCTCCTCATCTCCGGGGCCATCGTGATGGGCTACGGGGTGGTCGGTCTCTTCTTCCTGCGGTTCTGGCGGGAGACCTCCGACCGGCTCTTCCTCATCTTCGCGGGTGCCTTCTGGCTCCTCGGCGTGCAGCGGCTGGCGCTGGCGTTCAGCCGCAACATGGTCGAGGACGATACCGGGCTTTATCTGATCCGGCTGTTCGCCTTCCTCCTGATCCTCGGGGCGATCGTGGACAAGAACCGCACCTCGCCTCAGCCGCCGGCCTGACCCCTGGCCGCCTTCCTCGCCGCCACCAGGCCCCTGAGATCCCGGAGCTGCTCCACGACGAACCGCCGAGCGAGCAGCCAGAGGCCGCCCAGGTAGACCAGCGCACCGACCGGGATCGCGGTGATGAGGTAGAGGTTGCGCTCCCGGAGCACGTCCCCGGCAGCCGCGTCCAGCCCCGCGATCACCACCGCCATCAAGGTCGAGGTCGCGAAGGCCGGCGCCACCGAGCGCAGCACCTCGCCGTAGCCGAGCCCGCTGTACCGCTTGAAGACCCAGAACTGCAGCGGAAGCATGAGGTAGGCACGCGCGACGTAGGCTCCGGCGACCGCGACGAGGCCGTAGGGAGCGGCAGCGATGCTCATGACGACGGTCAGGACGAGCTGAAGGGAAGAGAGTCGCGCCAAGCTCGTGTAGCGGCCCAGAGTGGCGAGAGCCGGCGCGGCGAAGCGGTTGTGGGTGAATGGTACCGCCATGAGGCCGAGCACCTGCGCCACCGGGACCGCGGCGCCCCATTGATCACCGAAGACGAGCGGAATGGCGTCGGGGGCGACCATCGCGAAGCCGACGATCGCGGGTACCGCAACCGAGGAACACACCGCCGTGATCCGGAGGTAGGCCTTTCGAAAGGCGGGCAGGTCATCCTGGAGCCGGCCCAGGGTGGGGAGCGCCACCTGAGTGAACGGCATGATCACGCCCTGCGAGATCAGCTCCACCATGCGCCAGGCCGTGCGGTATTGTCCCACGGCGGCCGTGCCGATGAAGCGGCCGACGATCACGTCCTGGACCCGCACCAGGGCGACATACAGCACCTGCGTGTAGGTCATCGTGACGCTGTATCCCGACAGGTCGCGCAGCGTCCGGGTGGAGAATACCGGACCCGGCCACCAGGGGTACGCCTGCCACGCCATCAGCGTGCCGACCAGCTCGGTGACGCCCCGCTGGACGACCAGGCTCCACGCACCCCATCCGCTCCACGCGGCCAGCAACCCCGCCGTGCCGCCGAACAGGTTGCTCGCCACCGAGCGGGAAGCCATCGCCTTGTGCCCGAAGTCATGCAGCATCAGCGCGATGTGGGTGCCTCCCGCGGCCGAGATCGGCAAGGTGAGGCCGAGCCCCACCAGGAGCGGCGCGACGTCCGGTTCGCCCACCAGACGGCTGATCGGTCCCGCCAGCAGCGCGAGAGCGGCAGCGCCCACCATCGACACGGCGAGCGACGCCCAGAATACCGTGTCCGCCATCCCGGGCGACACCGTCTTGGCGCGCTGGAGCGCGCTCGTGAATCCCGCCGAGGGGAGGATCCTCACCAGCTCCGCGAACGCGGCCGCCAGGGCGAAGACACCGAATGCGCGGGGGCCGAGCAGTCGGGCCAGCACCGCGAACACCAGGAACGCGAAGAGGTAGTCGGACCCGATGCGGACCACGGTCCAGAGGATGGACGTCGCGGTCCTATGCTTGAGACTTCCCGCCCGGCTGACGCGAGCCGGGCGCTCGGCCTCGGACTCGAGTTCGGGAACGGGAGCCCCATCCAGTGACTGGTACTCGCCGCTCGGCCCGCTCACCCGGGCCCCAGTCCCGGCGCCGGCGAGTGGAGCCGGGTCATCACCCGCAGCCACCAACGCGTCCGCCGCGCCCGCTCCACCATGCGCATCCGGAACCGCGCACCCCGCAACCGCGCGGGGATCTCAGGACGTTCCCAGCGTGCCGCACCGATGGTCGAGGCGGTGGAGATCTCCGTCAGCGGAAACGGAAAGAGGGCCAGGCAGGGAACGCCGTGTTCCCAGGCGCGGTCGAGCTCATTGTCCACCGGGCGCCGCACCTGCCGGCAGTGGCGAACGAACCGCTCCGCCCCGACGCGGCTGATGACGTATCCCTGGGTGCCGTGCACATAGGAGGCGTATTCCACCAGAAACCGCCGGGCCTCGATGGCTTCCCCGTGCATCCGGAACGCGCTGGGACGCTTGGCGTAGAGTCGGAGGTAGGACACCCCGAGCGCGGGGAAGTCCCTGGTCGCGAGCTTCTCCAGGAAGGTCCAGTCCACGATCGTGTCGTCCTCGAGCACGATCATCTGCGCCGCGGGCGAGTCCAGCAGGGCCTGCCAGGCCTGGTAGTGGCTGCTGTAACAGCCGAGCTCACCCGGTGTCAGCGGCCGTCCCTTGGCGATCACGGCCTCGTCCGAGCGATAGGTCAGGCCGGCGCCGAGCGCTCGATGAGCGTCGAAGAACTGCCAGGGAAGGGTCGTGGCGCGGGCTCGCTCGCTGAAGCCCGCGCGGCGGTCCGGCGCATCGGCCAGGCTGATCACCAGAACCAGCGTCTTGGGGCTCACGCGTGGCGAGCGGCCGCCTCCAGCTCGGCCAGCAGCGTCTTCGCGCTCGCGGTCCAGGAGAAGCCCGCGGACCGACGCAGTCCGCGTTGCCGCAGGCCCTCGGCCAGCGTCTCGTCGAAGCTCACCCGGTGCATCGCGTCCGCGAGCCCGTCGACGTCGTCCGGATCCACCAGGACCGCAGCGTCGCCCGCGACCTCCGGGCAGGCCGACGTCGTCGCGGTGATCACCGGACAGCCGCAGGCCATCGCCTCGACGATCGGGATGCCGAAGCTCTCGTAGCGGGAGGGAAAGACCAGCGCCCGAGCCATGCTGTAGAGCGCCGGCATGTCCTCGAATTCCACGAACCCCGGTGTATGCACCGCCGAGGGATCGGTGTGCTCGGCGATGGCCTCCGGAGTGAGCCGCTCGGCGATCCCGATGCCGAGGATCACGAGAGGTGGCGGGGTCCGGCCGGCCTCCCTCGCGCGCGCCCACATCCGCCCGTACGCCTCGACCGCGAGCGACACGTTCTTCCGGGGCGTAAGCGTCTTTCCCGAGGCCTGGCCCATGGTCTGGTGCCCCTTCACCACCATCAGGAGAAAGGGGTCTTCGGGCAGCCGGTAGCGCGCTCGCACGGCGGCGAGCTTCGCCTGATCGGCGATCGGCCGGAAGCTCTCATCCGCCGACGCGTACACAGTTCGCAGCTTGGCTCGGGGAACGCCCACGTAGCGGGTCAGCTCGTCACCGAGGGTATCGGAGTTGGTCAGGACCCGGACGGCGCGGCGGCAGTAGAGCGGAATCATGACCCGACCGTAGATCTGGTCCACTCGGCCCGACCAGCCGGTGTAAAACTCCGGATGGGCCCAGTACTCCGTCCCCCGCTGCTGCACGACCGTGGGGCAGGGGGCGAGGAGGGGAATGCTGTACTTGTGGTGGAAGAGGACGTCGAGCCCGTGGCGACGGGCGGCGAGCGGCACCTGCGCCTGGTCCCAGACCAGCTTGTTGCGTCCGGGGAGGACGACCTCCCGCACGTTCCGACGGTCCGCAAATCGGCCCAGCTGCTCGGGCCGCCAATAGTAGGCCAGGTACTGGTTCTCCGAGTGCAGCGCGAACAGGGCCTCGCACAGCTTCCGGATATAAATGCCCTGACCATCCACGTCGTCCACCGCCCGGAGCATGAGTCCGATGCGCAGGGGACGAGGAGGGGCGGCGAGGGCGGTCACCGGCGACCCCCCGGCTGCCGAAATGTGATGCAGGACGTTGACACGAGACCCCTTGATTAGGTACTAGTGCTTGCGATGTTTCCGACAAGCCGCTTTGGTCACGGTACTTAGCTATACGCGCACGGCTGGCGTGGGGGTGATTCCCGTCACCAGGGATGCCCCGCCCGGCGAGCGATCAGAAAGTAATGAGGTCGGATGACCGCAACTTCACCGGCACCTGCCCGAGCCCTGACCCTTGTAACCGGCGCGACCGGCTTCACCGGGACTCACCTGGTCCGGTCGCTGGCCGCCGACGGTGTACCGGTGCGCGTGATCGCCCGGTCCGCGGACCGGGCGCGGCAGCTCCTGCCGGATGGCATCGACATCGTCGAGGGCGACATCGCGGACCCGATGGTGATCGAACGGGCGATGCAGGGCGTCGCCACCGTGTACCACCTGGCCGCGGTGTATCGGGAAGCCAGGCATCCTGATCTCCGGTATCGGGAAATCAACGTGGAGGCCTCCCGCCTGCTCCTCGAGGCGGCCGCCCGGGCCCCGGTCCGGCGATTCGTGCACTGCAGCACGGTTGGGGTCCACGGACACATCGCCACACCGCCGGCGGACGAGGGCGCCGCCTACGCGCCGGGTGACGTCTACCAGGCCACGAAGTGCGAGGCGGAGCAGCTGGCGCTCTCCTACCGCGACCGGATCCCCTTGGCGGTTGCTCGGCCCACCGCGATCTATGGCCCCGGCGACACCCGTCTCCTCAAGATGTTCCGCCTGATCACCCAGCAGCGTTTCCCGCTGCTGGGCGGCGGCCAGAACTACTACCACACCGTCCACGTCAAGGATCTGGTCCGGGGCCTCCGGCTGCTGGGGACGCACTCCCGGGCTGTGGGCGAGGTCTTCATCCTCGGTGGAGAGTCGTATCTCAGGTTGTCGGAGCTGGCGGCCATGATCGCCAGCGTCGCCGGTGTCCCCGCGCCCTGGCTCCGCCTGCCGGTCCGCCCCTTCCAACTCGCGGGGTATCTGGTTGAGAAGCTGTGTGTCCCGCTCGGCATCGAGCCGCCGCTCTACCGCCGCCGGGTGGACTTCTTCACCAAGAGCCGGGCATTCAGCATCGAGAAGGCCCGGCGCCTGCTGGGGTACCGGCCCGAGGTGAGGCTCGCCGACGGCATCCGGGAGACGATGGACTGGTACGTGGCTCACGGCTACCTCCAGCCGAAGACACAGCTCGAGGCCGTCTACCAGCAATGACCCTGGCGGCGACGCCGGCACGGGAGGACGCCGACGTCGAGTCGTCCTCGGAGCTTTACGCCAGGCGGTTCGCAGGCCCAGTGGGACAGTGGTTCCTCGAGGTGCAAGCCCGCCTCACACTCGAGTGTCTCCGCGGACTCCCCCCAGGCACGACG
The DNA here is from genome assembly GCA_036556505.1 of Gemmatimonadales bacterium. Classification (GTDB taxonomy): domain Bacteria; phylum Gemmatimonadota; class Gemmatimonadetes; order Gemmatimonadales; family GWC2-71-9; genus CAVVWJ01. The sequence goes on along the minus strand of DATBJH010000085.1, from coordinate 9,275 downwards.
GTGCTGGACGTCGGAGGCGGGCACGCGCAACTGGCCCCTCCGCTGGTGGAGGCCGGCTATCAGGTCACCGTGGTTGGGAGCGACCCATCCTGCGGCCTGCGCCTGGCCACCCTCGCCTCCCGAGGCCGGTGCCGGTTCGAGGTCGCCGACCTGCTCGCGCTTCCCTATGCCGATCGAGCCTTCGACGCGGTGGTCTGCTACCGGCTGCTGGCGCACAGCATCGACTGGCGACGGCTGGTAGGCGAGCTCTGCCGGGTCGCCCGGAGCCGGGTGGTGGTGGACTACCCGGCGCGCCGCAGCGTGAACGTCGCCTCGGAGGCCCTCTTCCGGATCAAGCAGTCGATCGAGCGGGGAACCACCAGGCCGTTTGCACTCTACGGACGAAGCGAGATGGCGCGCGCGTTCGCGTCCGCCGGCTTCCGGGTAACGGAAGAGCGGCCCCAGTTCCTGATGCCGATGGCGCTGTACCGGCTGGCGGGCTCGGCCGGGCTGGCGCGCGCGGCGGAAGGGCTCGGCCGGTCGCTCGGATTGACGGGTCTGCTGGGGTCGCCCGTCATTGCCCGGGCGGACCGTCGACCGGATGCCGATGGCTCCCGGCGGGGATAGGCGGCTCTCGCTCGTCATATGCACCCGCGGTCGGCCGAGGCAGCTCGAGGCCTGCCTGGATCGTGTGCGCAGACTCTCCGGCGCCGCGACCTGGGAGCTCGTGGTGGTGGACAACGGGCCCGGCGACGCCGCCTCCGATGTGCTCCGCCGGTACCAACGCGAGGCATCCCACCCTCTCACAGTCGTTGTGGAGTCGAAGCCCGGCCTCGGCCGCGCAAGGAATCGCGGATGGCGGGCCGCGACCGGGGAGCTGATCGCCTTCACCGACGACGACTGCTACCCCGCCGAAGACTACGTGGACCGCATCGTGGATTGCTTCGAAGACCGCGCCCTCGGCTTTCTGGGCGGCCGGGTGCTGCTGTTCGATCCGAACGATTTTCCGCTCACCATTCAGGAGCTCGATCGACGGATCGAGATCGAGCCGGGCTCGTTCATTCCGGCGGGACTCATTCTCGGCGCCAACTTCGCGTTTCGACGGACGGCACTGGAGGCCATCGACGGGTTCGACCCCGGTCTCGGTGCGGGGACCCCTTTCGCCTGTGAAGACGTGGACGCGTTGGCTCGGACCGCGGCGGCAGGCTGGCGGGGCGCGTACGACCCGCGCCCGCTCGTCTATCACCACCACCGTCGCAAGACCCGCGAGGAAGGGCTGCGGCTGCGCCGGGTCTACGATCTGGCGCGGGGGGCGTACTACATGAAGTGCGTCATCAGCCCGGCCCTGCGGGCGCGCTATCTCCGGGCCTGGCTCCGCCTCATCGCGACGCAGCGGCCGCGGCGCACGGCGAGGGAGCTTCGGGGCGCGCTTGCCTACCTCACCAGAGACCGCGAAGGTGACGGCGGGGACTCGAAGGAATAGCCGAACGCCTCGATGTCCTTGCGATAGAGGTGCGCCACGAATTCGCGGGACTCCTCGTCGTAATACTGGCTGTAATGGGGAAAAGTGTGGCGCCGCTCCAGGTTCCACAGCCAGCGCCGGAGCAGCTTCTTGACGTCGTTGAGCGTTCGGAGAGGCGGCTTCGCCTCACCGGACCGGTTGGCGTGGGGCAGCGGCGTGGCGGGAATGCCGATCCGCCCGCACACCTGGTCGAAATCCGTCTGCAAGGACTCATATCTGCCCACGAAATCCACCAGCAGCCGTCCCCGCTCGTCGAAGAGAAAGTCGTACTGGGGGATGATGTGAGTGTACTGATCGCTGAACCCGGCCGCGGGCAGATGCCGGAAGAGGTAGGTCTTGAAGTCCATCCTCACGGGGAACCGGCGGTACTTGTACTCGGAGACGATGCGATCCCACGGGTTGCGGACGAAGCTGAACTTGAAGTAGGAGTCGAACTGCTGCTGCGTTAGGTAGCCCAGAGAGACGTATTCAGCCGCCGTGAGATGGGAAAGGCGTGGAGGTCCCTTCGCCGGGTCGTCGTTGTGGCGCAGGAGGAGCGCTGCGCGGGTCTCCCAGGTCAGGCCCACCAGGCCGAGGAAGACCTGCTCGATGCTGATGCCGGCGCTCTTGGGTACGTGGATGAAGACGCAGCGATGGGGATGACAGATCACACGGTCATCCCGACCGATCACCACTGATGCTGCCGACCCGAGGCTCGAAGCCGGGGTAGAAGGGCAGACCGAACGGCTCCACGAACCGCCGGCAGGCCTCGATGTCCTCGCGGTCGAGCCGCCGCTTCCACTTGTCGATCTGCCGGGCGGTAGGACGCCGCATGGAGTAGGTGCTCGGATCGTCGTCGGTATCCGCGACCCCTAGAAATCTCTCGGCTCCCACGGTCCAATGGAGGTCGAGCCGGTGGTAGAGGTCCTGGAAGCGGGGCACCGGATCGGCGCAGAGCCACTCGTAGGCGACGACCAGCCGGCTGCCAGCGGCCGGCGCCTGCCGATGGATGACACGGACCGTGGCGGCCCACAGCGCGCCCGCGCGCTCCCAGAAGCCCCGCGCGCTGGCGATCAGGTCGACGAAAGGCTGGAGATGATCCTCGACCAGTCGTCGGTTCTTCAACAGGGCGTGCGGATCGGGCTCCCAGCCGAGACGACGCCAGCTCTCGAACTGGCCGCACGGGTGACGCACGACGCACACCTGGCGCGCGCGGGGGAAATTGACGCTGAACCAGGCCAGGTTGAGGTTGGCGTTCACCAGCTTGAGCAGGACGTGCCGCTTGCGGAAGTAGAGAACCGGAAACCGCTCGGCCAGCCGCCGACCACGGCCCAGCGCCTTCACCAGGGGGCCGGGGTCCTCCTTCATGGTGAAGGCGGTGGCCGCCCGGCCGGAACAGGCCCGGGTCATGAGACGGCGGTAGGCCTGGTCGTCGTGGTCACCGGTGAGATACAGGGTGCCGAAGCGCTCTTCGGCCCCAGGCCCCATCTTCACGTTGTCGGGCTCGAAGTAGTACGTGAACCCGCGGGCGAAGGAGAGACACTTGGCGAGCCAGCTGGTGCCGCTTCGGGGGAAGCCCGCGACGATGACGCACCGGCGTTCCCGCATTGGCTGGAGCCTTTCGGAGTCCGGGATCTCTAGAATAATGGGCCCTTCTCACGTCGCGAGCGCCTCGCGGACCCGACTGAGGAGCTGTCCCGGAGCAAACGGCTTCCGCAGCAGATGAGACTCCGGTACCTCCAGCCCCTGGCGCTCCAGGTCCTCCTCCGAGTAGCTGGTCATGAGCAGGACGCGCACCCACCGCTGAGTCGAGCCGATCTGGTGGGCCAGATCAGTGCCCAGGCCCCCGGGCATGGCGATGTCCGTGAGCACCAGGTCCACCGCTCCCGCCAGTTCCTGCAGCAGGCGCCTCGCCTCCGGCGCACCGCCCGCTGTCCAGACGCGATATCCCCCGGCCCTCAAGATCCGCTCGACCAGGGTCACGGTCACCGGATCGTCGTCGACGACGAGGACCGTGGCACTCAAGGACTGGGCCGATCAGGGATCCCGGCGGGCTGCCGGTGCCGACCCCTCCGGATGTCGGGGGGCCTGATCGGAGCTCCGTGTTCGCGCCTGACCTTGCCTGGGCGTACCGCCACGGAACATGAAATGCTGCTCCGACGGAACCCGGCCTTCCGGTCTCCACTGCGGCGAGCCGTGTTGCAGGTGATCCAGCACCAGGGTCGTGAGCTGGCTCGCGGGGTACCATCGGCCCGCCTGGAGGCCGGGGTACCACTCTTGAAACTCCGGTCGGAGCATGCCTTCACGGCGCACATCCTTCACTGCTCTTCTCTCCCGAGGACGGATGACCCCTGAAGGGTAGGCAGTTTGGGCTATGCCCCACTGTGAGAGGGGTCACGGCACGGAGTTTATGCCCGGAAAGCATTCAGCCAGCGTTGCGCGTCGGTCGGCTCGCGGAACACGCGAACGGTTTGCGGGGAGCCCGCCCGCAGGACCTCGAAGGTTCTGGCGATCCAGAAGACCTCGTCCTGCGGAGCGATGACCGCGACCGCCCAGGGGGGCTGCACCGGATCGAGCAGCGTGGCGCTGATCGTTGCGGCGGCCTGACAGCCGGCCGGCGTCACCTGCATGTTCTCCACCTCTCGACAATCGATCAGCGAAGGCATGCCCGGCGTCCGGGCGGGGTCCCGGTACAGCCGTTCCATGCAATCGATCATCTCCTGGTTGGTGAACACGCCGGAGCAAACGATCCGCACCAGGCCGGCGTCCGGGTCGATGGTGTAGGTGGCAGGCATCAGGGCTCCGTCCATTTTGCCGGGCCAGGGGTCCCTGAAGATGCGGTGCCGGCCCCGAGGTGTCGAGCACCGAGGCGGGCGTGACGGTGAGGCCGGGGGGCGCGAGCGCTACCAGCTTCCGGCGCCCGCACCCTGCTGGAGTGTCTGCAGCGCCCGATCGATGCTGAAGCTGCCCGGCTTCTGGCTGGGCGGAAACTCCTTGAAGGTCGCGAGGAATCGACCGACGTACTCCTGTGCCGGAACCAGCAAGAACAGGCGCTCCACCCGCCAGCGCTCATGGTCCATGCTCTCATGATCGGCGGTCTCGAAGGGATCCGAGCGCAGATTGAAGACCTTCGGGAGGCGCAGCGGTACGAACGGTTCCTGCCAGACGTCGAAGCCATCCGCCCGTTGCTCGGCGAAGACGATTTTCCACTGGTCGTAGCGAAGGCCGACGAGCGAGCCGTCATCGTTGAAGTAGAAGAACTCGTGGCGCGGACTCGGTGATTTCCCCGCCAGCGCGTCGGTGATGTCATAGCCGTCCAGATGCACCTTGAACGTTTTGGCACCCACTTTCATGCCCTTCAGCAGCTTCTCCTTCACCTTCGGATCGCCGGCCGCCGCCAGAAGGGTGGGCAGCATGTCCTCATGCCCGAAGACGTCGTTGAGCACCGTCCCGGGCTTGATCACGCCGGGCCACCGGATGGTGGTAGGGACGCGGTATCCGCCCTCCCAGTTGGTATTTTTTTCACCCCTGAACGGCGATTGCCCGCCATCGGGCCAGGTAAACTTCTCTGCCCCGTTGTCGGTGGAGTACATGACGATGGTGTTACCGTCCAGGCCGAGTTCCTTGAGCTTGTCGAGCACCTGCCCCACCATCGCGTCATGCTCTACCATACCGTCGGGATAGATGCCGAGGCCGGTCTTGCCCTGCGATTCGGGCTTGAGGTGGGTAAAAATGTGCATGCGGGTGGAGCTCCACCACAGGAAGAACGGCTTGCCCTCCTTCTTCGACTCCTCCATGAAGCGCAGGGCCTCCCGGGTGAACTCCTCGTCAACCGTTTCCATCCGCTTTTTGGTCAGGGGGCCGGTCGTCTCGATTTTCTGCTTGCCATCCGGGGTGGCCCAACTGTGGATCACGCCGCGCGTGGCATATCGCTTGCGCATCTCTGGGTCCTTGAAGTAGTCCGCATTCTCCGGCTCCTCCTCGGCATTGAGATGATACAGCGAGCCGTAGAACTCATCAAAGCCGTGCGCCGTTGGCAGATGCTCGTCGCGATCGCCCAGATGATTCTTGCCGAACTGGCCCGTCTTGTAGCCTCTCGCCTTGAGCAGCTCGGCAATCGTGACGTCGCGGGCCTGGAGACCTTCCTTCGCGCCCGGGAGGCCTACCTTGAGCAATCCGGTGCGAAAACCGACCTGGCCGGTAATGAAGGCCGCGCGGCCGGCGGTGCAGCTCTGCTGCCCGTACCAGTCGGTGAACAGCGCTCCTTCCTTGGCGATGCGATCGATGTTCGGGGTCTTGTACCCCATCATGCCCTGGTTGTAGGCGCTGATGTTCCAGTAGCCGACGTCGTCGCCCCAGATGATGAGAATGTTCGGTTGCTTCGGCGTGGCTTGCGCCCTCAATGGGCCGGGTGAGCCCAGCGTGAGCGCGAGAAGCACGCAGAACGTGAGGGTGCGAGTGGTCATGATCCGTCATCTCCCGGTAGTGGAATGCAGGCCCTTGGCTCAACTCACGCTGAAGTTCCCCTCCTGCTCTGGCAGACGCAGGAGTTCGAGCGACTGCCGAGCAAATGGATAGTGTCCACGGGGTGATGCGAAATTGCCTTGCGGAGGCATTGGACTGAGATCGGCCTCAATCAAGATGGATCTTAGTTTAGCCCTGCTCACTGGCCTCGCATTGAGCGACGCGGCTTGGACCAAGGTGCAATGGCACGGCTCGGCCGGACCCTGCATACTTGCACGCCGCCGTGTTGGCCTCCGAGAGTAACCTGGAAGTCTCAAGTATCGAAGGTGACGGTATGCGATCTTGGCCGCACACTCTAAGCCACGTGCTGCTCGCCGGGGTTCTCCTCGCCTGTGCGCAGAGCGCACCCAGTGTGGAGGACGCGCTGCCCTCCTGGAATGACACCGCTCCCAAAAGGGCCATCATCACATTCGTCGAGAAGATCACGACGGAGGCCTCGCCAGATTTCGTGCCGATGCCCGAACGGATCGCCGTGTTCGACAACGACGGCACGCTGTGGGCCGAGAAGCCGGTGCCCTTCCAGCTCCTGTTTGCGTTCGCTGAGGTGAAGCGGTTGGCCCCGCAACACCCTGAGTGGAAGACGAAGGAGCCGTTTGCCTCCCTGCTGAAGGGTGACATGGCTGCTGTAGCCGCCACTGGGGAGAGGGGCGTGTTGGAGATCGTGGCCGCGACTCACGGTGGCATGACCACGGATGAGTTCACCCGCAGCGTGGAGGAGTGGATCGCGTCCGCCAGACACCCGCAGACCGGCCGGCTCCTTACGGCGATGGTGTATCAGCCGATGCGGGAGCTGCTGGCTTACCTCCGCGCCAACGGGTTCAAGACCTTCATCGTATCCGGCGGAGGCGTCGAGTTCATGCGGGCCTGGGCCGAACGGGTCTACGATGTTCCGCCGGAGCAGGTCGTCGGCAGCGCCGGGAAGCTCAGGCTGGAGACCAGAGGCGGAAAGCCGGTGCTGGTAAAGCTGCCGACCATAGATCTAATCGATGACAAGGAAGGCAAGCCTGTCGGCATTCAAAGCCGCATCGGACGCCGTCCCATCGCCGCGTTTGGGAACTCCGACGGCGACTTGCAGATGATGCAATGGACGATGGCCGGCGAGGGTGCGCGGTTCGCTCTATTCGTGCACCACGATGACGAGCAGCGCGAATACGCTTATGACAGGGCCGACCGGTTTCAGCAGTTCGACAAGGCATGGGACGAGGCCATTGCCAGGGGCTGGACCGTGGTGAGCATGAAGCGCGACTGGAGCACCGTCTTTCCAGCGCGGTGACACGCGCTGTAGCCCCCCAATGGCGAAACCCGCTCGCAACCAGTACCTGGAGGTTCATGACGCCGCCTTGCTCCTGGAAGCTGCCCGGTCGCTGCCGCCGCCTGCCACCAACCCTGATGCGCTCTCCACGACCTACGCGCACGCATTGGTGGCCACCTACCTGCTCACGGGTGGTCGCCACGATGAAGTGCTAGGTCTGGAGCTTGGCGACGTGTCGTTCGACCGGCGGAGGATCACCTTCCGGCCGAACCGCTGGCGCAGGCTGAAGAACCAGCAGAGCAGGCGGAACGTGCCGCCGTGGCCTCAGCTCGAAGCCATCCTCCGCGAGTACGTGTTCGGGGTGAGGGTGCTCCAGCCGGGCACGCTGTTGTTCCCCTCGGTGACCGGCTGAAAGAGCTTGGATTGGCACTACCATCACACTGCTGCACAGCGCTCTCCCAACATGCCGAACCCCCACCTATACCGAAGTGTAAGCGGGGGAACGGACGGCCGCACCGGCGATGACTTTGGGCAGGCCCTCGCCCGTGAGGGTGTTGACGCCCGTGTCCGGAGACGCCGCTACGGCCTCATGGCCCTGCTCGCGAAGGCGGGTGACGACCTTCGACCCGATGAGGCCGGTCCCGCCGATGATAACCACTTTCATGGTAGAACCCTTTCAACGAGTGGTTGACGCCGCGGCCATCATGCGATCGCCGCGCCCTGACTGTTCCGGAGAGCCCCGGAAGAAGGCGAGGAGCTCGGCGTTGACCTGATCCTGGTGCGTGGCCGTGATGCCGTGCGGTGCGCCCGGGTAACAGATCTCCTTTCGCGCCCCTGATGAGCCGGGCTGACCGGTTTGAACGGCCGACCGAGGATAAGGACACGCCTGCTTACTGCTCGAACGGGGCGTTCATCAGGAAATCCACGGTAGACGGCCGACTGTAGCCTGGCACGAAACGCTCCCCGAAGTCCCCCGCGAAATTGTCGTAGGTGGTCTCCGGCTTGGCCTTGACGACGCGGCAGACCGAGTCCGCGAAGCGACGCTTCATCTCGAGGCGGGGAAATGCGGTGAGGATGCTCTGCATCTCGTTGGGCGGGATCCGGTCGTACTGGAACCCGAATTCGACCCCGATCCCACCGGTGCAGAGCGCCACTTCAGCCTCCTTGTTCAGGCCGATCGAAGGTGTCGAATTCAAGGCGACACTGTCCCAGATCAACTGCACCCGGCGATCGTCGAGCCCTTGCTCCCGCGCGAAGGCCCGCGCCGCGTCGGCTCCCTCGATCTCGAAGCGCTTGGGACCGGTGAAGCTGTCCGTGAGCCCAAGGTCGTGGAGCAGTGTGCCGACCGCGACGACTTCCGGATCGTGAGGTACACCCTGCAACTGCCCCAGCCGTACCGCGAAGAGCCAGGATCGGACGGCATGGTTGAAGAGATACGGCTCGGAATGGGCGTGGGCATAGTCCATTGCGCGGGTGATGAGCGGCGTGTCGATCACCGTAATCCCACCCAGCACCCGGGTCTTGCCGCTCATGACGGCCGGTTCGGCGGTTGGCGACATGATCAGCTCCCGTGTTCGGCAAGCGAGCCCGCGTGCCGCTCGGCCCACGAGAGCGCGTAGTCGGCGATCTCCTCCCAGCCGCGCTGCGCGGGGAGCAGGTGCGAGCGCCCCTCGAATACCGTCACCTCGGTGAGCGTCTCCTCGGTGTAGTGCGCCGCGTTCGAGTGCTGCACGACCGGTGGCATCAGGTGGTCCTCGCCGCCGGAGACGAACAGCAGCGGGGGCCGCGCCGCGTTGCGGTAGTTGACCCAGGTCGCCTGCGGCCCGGGCTCGAGGTTCGCGAGCACGGTGTCCCAGACAAGGCCGCCCGACGCGGGCACGTGATATCGCTTGTATGCGGCACGCGCCTCGGCCTCGGGGAACGTGTTGGTGAAGGTGTAGCGCCACTGCTCGTACGTGAGGCCCACCGCCCGGTGCCGGTTCGCCGGGCTCTTGAGCACCGGGAACGTCGCCCGGATCT
>DATBJH010000084.1:0-2945 GCA_036556505.1 Gemmatimonadales bacterium | reverse complement strand
GCCGGCAATACCTGTTGGGACGGATTGATGACCAGGAGCGGTGGCGCACGGTGACGGCCTACCTGCGCGGCTCGGTAGTCGAATGTCTGAGCGGCTACGTACGCGACCATGAAATCGACCTGGTCGTCATGACCACGCACGCCCGAGGGGGCATGGGCCGCGCCGTGCTGGGCAGCGTGGCTGACGGACTGGTGCGGCACTCGGTCGCGCCGGTGCTTCTGGTTCGGCCCGAGCTCGAGCCGGCTCGGGCTCCCGCCGCCGTCCGGGTGTTTCAGCGCGTGCTCCTCCCCCTGGATGGGGGGGCCGCCGAGGACCGGATGATCGCGCATGCGATCGCCGTCGCGGGGACGGCTGGAGTCGAGTACACGCTGCTTCGCGTGGTCACGAGCGGCGCACCCTCGGTCTACCCCCGGCGCCCGCGCCGCGGTGAGGATCCCGGATCCCGCGCGCAACGCGCCACCGTGCAGGTGGCACTTGGGGTCAAGGCCGAGGCGCTTCGCGCGCGCGGCTTGCTGGTGAGATCGGAGGTCGTGGTGGACGACGACGCGGCGGAGGGCATTCTGCGCTATGCCGCGGCGAATGACTTCGACCTGGTGGCCATGGCCACCCGCAGTCGGGGGGGCCTCGAGCGCCTGCTGCTGGGCAGCGTCACGGATCGGGTCCTTCGCAAGGCCGAGATCACGCTGCTGCTCTGGAATCCGGCGCCGGCGTCGGCGCCAGAGCTGGCGGAAGCGCCCGGCCTGCTGGAAGGAATACCCGCGCCGGCGCAAACGTGACTACGGCGGAAGCGTACGAGGTCTCCCCAGAGCTCCGGAGACTGCTCGACACCTCTCCCGACGCAGTGCTGTTGGTGAACCGCGCCGGACTCATCGTGGCGCTCGACGGTCGGGCGGAAGCGCTGTTCGGCGCCGGAGCCGACGAGTTGGAGGGACGGACGATCGAGGCGCTGATGCCTCCGCGTGATCGTTGCCGTTCCACCGGGGCCGGATCCACAGCTCGATGGTTCCAGCCCCCGGCAGAATGTTCCCGGAAGTCGCGTAGGCCAGCCGGTCTTCGCCGTTCACGAGCGCTCGGGAGCCCAGAACGCCGAGCTCGAACGTCAGGCCCGAGGCCTGGGTCGGCTGCTCGCCCGCATAGCCCAGGAGACTGCCATTGAGGCGCAGCAAGAGCAGCGTGTGGCTGTCGTTGGCTGCGGAGCCAGCCGGCGGAGCCGCGGTGGGTTCCAGGTCGGGCTCCTGAGGGTTCTCGCATCCGCTGAAGGCCAGGACGCACAGCAAGAGAGCGAGGAGGTTCCGGCGAGAGCCGTCCCCCGACAGCGAGCACCCGACTGATGTGGTTCTGTGGTGACATGTTTGCCTGTCTGGAGCGCCTGTCTGGAGCGCCGCGACTTCGAGCGGCGTCACAAGAGGCTATGTCTGCGGCTAGTGAAGCCTGTGAAGAAGCGAGGAAAGTGTCTTGGCGGCGATTGCCGTGTGCGAGCGCACCGCCGCGCTCGACGGCTGCGTGAAGTTCGACGTCCGAACATGTGTGGAGTCGAGCACCGTCGGCCCCGCATACATTCCTGAATAGTTCTTCACGATCGGTTCAATTCTCCATCATGTCCTCCCGGGCAGATTCCCGGCGTACCTCTGCGCCTCTCACCGGGAGCCAGCCATGTCGCACAAACAGGTCCTCTTCAGCGCCGGCGCGAGAGAGAAGGTTCTCCGCGGCGCCACCGCACTGGCCGACGCGGTTCGCGTCACTCTCGGCCCCAAGTCCAAGTGCGTGCTGATCGAGCAGAAGTGGGGGCACCCGCTGGTCTGCAATGACGGCGTCACCATCGCCAAGCAGTTCGATCTCAAGGACCCCGAGGAGAACCTCGGCGCCCAGGTGTTGCGAGAGGCCGCCGAGCGAACCGGAGACGAGGTGGGGGATGGCACGACGACGGCCACCCTGCTGGCTCACGGCATCTTCGCCGAGGGCGTGCGGAACATCGCGGCCGGCGCCAGCGCCATCGAGCTGAAGCGCGGGCTGGAGCGGGGTCTCGGCGCGGCGGTGCGGGCGATCCGGGCGCTCTCCCGTCCGGTGCAGACCCAGCGCGAGCGGGTCCAGGTCGCCACCATCTCGGCGCACAACGACCCGGAGATCGGGCGGCGGGTAGCCGATGCCCTGGAGAAGGTCGGTGCTGAGGGCGCGATCACGGTGGAGGAAGCCAAGGGGATGGAAACCACCATCGAGGTGGTCGAAGGGATGCAGTTCGATCGGGGGTATCTGTCGCCGTACTTCGTGAACCAGCCGGAGAAGATGGAGGCGGTCCTCGAGGACGCCTACCTGCTCCTCCACGAAAAGCGGATCTCGGTCATGAAGGACCTCCTCCCGATCCTGGAGGCGGTGGCGAAGTCCGGGCGGCCCCTCCTGGTCGTGGCGGAGGACGTGGAGGGTGAGGCGCTGGCGACGCTGGTCGTGAACAAGGTCCGTGGGGTGCTCCTGTCGGTCGCGGTCAAGGCCCCGGGCTTCGGCGATCGCCGCAAGGCGGTGTTGGAAGACATCGGCATCCTCACCGGCTCGAAGGTCCTGGCCGAAGAGCTGGGCCTGAAGCTGGAGGGTCTCACGCTCAGCGATCTCGGCAGCGCCAAGCGCGTCGTGGTGACTCGGGACGACACCACGATCATCGGCGGCGCCGGGTCGCGCGCCGCCATCGACGGCCGCTGTGCCGAGCTCCGCCGACAGATCGCCGACACGACTTCGGATTACGACCGGGAGAAGCTGGAGGAGCGGCTGGCGAAGCTCGCTGGCGGGGTCGCGGTGATCCGGGTCGGCGCCGCCTCCGAGACCGAGCTCAAGAGTCGCAAGGAAGCCTTCGATGACGCCATCAGCGCCACCAAGGCCGCGATGGAGGAAGGCATCGTGCCCGGCGGTGGGTTGGCGCTGCTCCGCGCCATCACCGAGGTGGAGGCCGAAGAGGG
>DATBJH010000083.1:0-37098 GCA_036556505.1 Gemmatimonadales bacterium | reverse complement strand
GCCGTCGGCGGACACACCACCGCCGTAGTGATCGAAGCCGCCGGTCACCAGGGGCCCTGGGGGACTGCTCGCGTCCGACGCCCGGCGATAGAGGTCGAAGTACGGGCGCTCGCTGCTGTAGATCAGCTCCTCCCCGTCCGGGGTCCACTCGGCGCCGAAGTCACGCCCGCTTTCCGAGGTGACCCGGATGCCGCCGGGGCGCCCTACCTGGAACATCCAGATGTCGCCCGCGGCGTTGGCGGAGCGGATGTCGACCGCGATCCGACCGCCGTCGGGGCTAAGCCTGGGATGGTCGTAACGGTCGGCAGTCGGGAGCGCGCGGGTCTCGCGGCCGTGGCGGTCCACCAGCACCAGGTCGCGCTCGGTGATGTAGGAGCCGACCGGCAGGTACGCCAGCGTGCCGTTGTCGGACACGTCGAACGCCGCCGCGCCGTCGGTGAGGTTCATCGCCACGCCGTCCACCACCGGGATCGCGGTCCCGGTGACCTCCAGCCGCTCGAGGTCGAACGGCACCGCCCGGATCGCCTCGCCCACGGCATAGAGCAGGTGCCCCGACTTCACGTAGAAGCCGAATACGCCGCCGGTCAGCAGGCGCTTGCGCTTTCCGGTGCTGATCGTGAGCACCTCGATCGTCGCACGCTCGATCGGCGTGCGGTAGGCGGTGAAGATGACGTGGTCGCCGTCGGGCAGGATCTGGGGCCACCAGTGCCCCAGCTCGCCGTGCGCGGTGTCGGGGGCCGTGAGCATGCGCTCGTCGCCGCCTCCCTCGCTCACCATCCACAGACCGGTGTTGTAGGTCTGGGAGTAGACCAGGCGGCCGTTCCGTCCCCAGCTGCCGCCGGCCCAGTCGGAGACGGCGAGGTCGATCGCCGGCCCCCCCTCCACCGGCACCTTCCGCAGCCTGCCCTGCTTGAAGTAGGCGAGCCAACGTCCGTCGGGGGACACGAAGGGGCGGCTGTTGCCGGTGCCCTGGTCCCCCTGGCCGGCGCCGGGGATGACCTCCATCTCCATCTGGTCCAGAGGCCGGCGCAGCACCTCCTCCCGGCGGTTCACCATGGCTGTCACGAAGAGCTGGCGGCCGTCCCGGCTCAACCGGACGATCGGCGTGAACGTCGGCCGGACGCCGGCAGCGAACTCGGCCGCGAACCGGATCGGGCCTTCGGGGGACGGGCTCGAGCTTCGGGAGCCCAGCCACACGACCGGCAGCAGCAATACCGCGCCGAGTGCCCAGGGGAGCGTCGTCCGCCATAGCGGCTGGCCCTTCGCGGGATACAGGCCCAGCTCCCCCGAGCCCACCCCGTTGAGCGCGTCGGCGAAGTGCGCCGCCGTCTGCCAGCGGTCCGCCGGCAGCTTCTCCAGGGCCTTGGACACGGCCGCGTCCACGTGCGGCGGCACCGTGCGCCGCCTGGTCGCCACCGGGAGCGGGTCCTCGGAGAGGACCTGGGCGAAGATCTCGTGCGCCGTGACTCCCGGAAACGGCGGATGCCCGCTGAGCATCTCGTACAGCACGCAGCCGAGCGCGTAGATGTCGCTCCGCGGGTCCACCTCGTGCTCCCCGGAGGCCTGCTCCGGGCTCATGTACTGCGGCGTGCCGACGGTGAGGCCCGCCCGGGTGATGCGCCCTCCGTCCTGGCTCCGCGCCAGGGCGATCCCGAAGTCCGCCAGCAGCGCCCGGCCGTCCTGGAACAGAACGTTGTCGGGCTTGATGTCGCGATGGATCACGCCGTGCCGGTGGGCGTAGTCCAGCGCGGCGGCGATGTCGGTGGCGATGCGGATCGCGTCGGGGACCGGGAGCTGCCGTTCGCGCACCAGCCGGTGGCGCAGCGACTCGCCCTGGAGGTAGGGCATCACATAGAAGACGGTGCCCTCGACCCGCCCCGAGTCGAACAGCGGCAGGATGTTGGGATGCTGCAGGTTGGCGGTGGTCTCGATCTCCTTGAGGAAGCGGTCGGCCCCGATCAGGCCGGCGATCTCGTGGCGAAGGACCTTGACGGCGACTTTCCGGTTGTGACGGCTGTCGCGAGCCAGGAACACCGTCGCCATGCCGCCGGCGCCGAGCTCGCGCTCGAGGATGTACCGGTCGGCCATGGCGGCCTGCAGGTCATCTAGCTGGCCATCCATCGGATCTACTGCACTTTCGTGTTCCTGCTCTGCATCATCGGAATCCACTTGCCGTCCGGGCCCTGGATCTCCATCCGGAAGGTGTAAGCCGTGGGCGACTCCTCCTCGATCGTCACCCGCGACTTGACCGTCTGCCCGCCCATCGTGCTCTCGTCGGTGTAGGTCCAGGTCTTGCCGCTCACCGTGCCCTTCGGGATGCTGGACATGATCATGCTGGAGTTGTCCACGCCGTAGTATGTATAGGCCTTGTCTTCCACGCTGTAGCCCAGGATGCCGATGCTCTTGCTCGGCCCGCTCGGGCCCTGTCCCTCCGACCGGCAGATCACGGAGAACTTTCCCTCGAACCACTGGCAGTCGTCCGTGGCGGTGACCTTCCCACCGGGACCCATCGGGCCAGGCTTGATCTCCCCCTCCGCCTTCCACCGTCCCACGAAATAGCCCAGCCGCTGGTGTTCGGGTCCCGGCTTCTGCGCCGGCTCCGCCTGTCCGGCCGCGGAGCCGGCAGCCACGGATGAGGCCAGGACGAGCGCGAGAATCGCCTTGAGGGTGGTCTGCATGGGTGCTCTCCTGTGGGGGACGAGCGCCAAGATGCCACTCCATCCGCCGGCCTGCCAGTGGACCTTCGACCGGCATGGCCGGTCCCGGCGGCGGATCCCGCATTCCCTCCCGTGATCGAGCTCCCAATCGCTGCAGTTTCAGTGTGATGCGTAGAGAAACTCGCGCTTAGTCGGCGCGATCGGGGCGAGCGAACTCGCCACTTTGGAGTCCGAGGTAAGCCATGACCACCCGTGCTAACGCACTAGCCGAGCGCCTGGAGCAGGGCGCCCGCGAGCTTGCCGCCTTCGCGGTCACCCTTACCGAGGCCGAGTGGCGCACCCGGATCCCCGGCGACAACCGGAAGATCGGCGTCGTGGTGCACCATGTCGCCTACATGTATCCGATCGAGATCCAGATCGCGCAGACGGTTGCGGGAGGAAAGCCGATCGCGGGACTGAGCTGGAACGACGTCCATGAGATCAACGCCAAGCATGCCAAGGAGAACGACGCGGTCACCCGGGAGGAGGCGCTCGAGCTCCTTCGGCGCAACAGCGCCGCCGCCGCCGCGGCGATCCGGGCGCTCAGTGACCAGCAGCTGGACAGTGCCGCGCCGGTGTCCCTCAACGGCGACGCCCCGCTGACCTGCCAGTTCGTGCTGGAGGACCATGCGGTGCGCCACAGCTTCCATCACCTCGCCAAGATCAAGGGCGCGGTCTTGGCGACCAGCCGTTCGGCCGCGTAAGAGCCGCTCCACCCGGAGGCGCCGGCGTGCTGCCGGCGCCACATCGGGACGCTACTGCGGCGCGACCCTCCTCTACCGGGCGGCGGTCTCCGCCTTCCGGGCTCCGCCGGCCTTGGCCCCCAGCGCGTCGAGCAAGGCCTTGGCCGTCGCCTCCGACGAGGCGGGATTCTGACCGGTGATCAGGTTCCCGTCCGCCACCGCGTGACTGGCCCAGTCCTCCCCCCTCGAGTACCTGCCGCCATTGGCCTTGAGGACGTCCTCGACCGAGAACGGGACCACGTCCGTGAGTCCCACCGCCGCCTCCTCGGTATTCGAGAACCCCGTCACCGTCTTCCCCCTGACCAGCGGATCCCCGTCGGCGCCCTTGGCCCGGCGAAGGGCCGCCGGGCCGTGGCAGACCGCGGCGACCGGCTTCCCCTGCGCGAAGAGCCGCTCGACCAGCGCGATCGACTTCCGGTCCTCCGCCAGATCCCAGAGCGGCCCGTGGCCCCCGGGGTAGAACACCGCGTCGTAGTCGTCGGCCGATACGCTGGAGAGCTTGACCGTGTTGGCGAGCGCCCGCTGCGCCTCGGGGTCGCTCCTGAACCGCTTCATGGCCGGCGTCTGCGCGCCCGGGTCGTCGCTCTTCGGATCCACCGGGGGCTGGCCTCCCTTGGGAGACGCCAGCGTGATGTCGATGCCCGCGTCGCGCAGCACGTAGTACGGCGCGGCGAACTCCTCCAGCCAGAAGCCCGTCGGTTTGCCGGTGTCGCCGAGGCGGTCGTGGGAGGTGAGGATCATGAGGACTTTGGGCATGGGGCCACCTCGCTGCATATGTTGACCTCGCCTCTTCGCGAGGGTGTGAGCGGTCTCAGTTACAGCATAATGTGGCGTACCGGGTCACGAAACGGTGACAGGGGTGGCGGCCGGCAAACGCCGCACTAGCTTGGGCCCACCACTGCGAACCACCACAGGAGACGGTGCATGCCTGCGATCACGATGGTGGATGGGACCGAGATCTACTACAAGGATTGGGGAGAGGGACAGCCGGTGGTGTTCAGCCACGGCTGGCCGCTGACGGCGGACGCGTGGGAGGACCAGATGATCTTCCTCGCGAACAACGGCTACCGCTGCATCGCACATGACCGCCGGGGCCACGGCCGCTCCAGCCAGCCCTGGGCCGGTAACGACATGAACACCTTCGCCGACGATCTCGCGGCCCTGGTGCAGGCGCTCAACCTCAGGGACGCGATCCACGTGGGCCACTCGACCGGTGGGGGGGAGCTCACCCGCTATATCGGCCGCCACGGCACCAAGCGGGTCGCGAAGATCGTGCTGATCGGCGCGGTGCCGCCGCACCTGCTCAAGACCGACGCCAGTCCCGCAGGGCTCCCGATCCAGGCGTTCGACGAGATCCGCGCCAACCTGCTCGCCGATCGCTCCCAGTTCTTCAGGAACCTCGCGGTGCCCTTCTACGGCACCAACCGGCCGGACGCGAAGGTCTCGCAGGCCCTCCTCGACTCGTTCTGGCTGCAGAGCATGCTGGGCGGGCTCAAGGGCCAGTACGACACCGTCACGGCGCTCGCGGAGACCGACTTCACCGAAGACCTCAGGAAGTTCGACGTGCCCACGCTGATCCTGCACGGCGGCGATGACCAGATCGTGCCGATCGAGGCCTCGGCGCGGCTCTCGGTGAAGCTGGTGAAGGGCGCGAGGCTGGAGGTATACGAGGGCGCGCCCCACGGGATGTGCTCGACCCACAAGGACCGGGTGAATCGGGAGCTGCTGGCGTTCTTCAAGGAGCCCGCGGCGCGTCGGGAGGAAACCCCCGCTGCTGTTTGACGCCCATTGTCACCCTCTTAGGTTCCCGCCTTCTTCTTCGCCTCGGCCACCAGGGATGTGGCCTTCTTGTCCGCCTCGCTGACGATCCCCGCCGCCTTGGCGTCGGTCTCCTTCCGGAGCCGGTCCGCCGCGATCTTCGCCGCCGCCTGCGCCAGCGGCCCCTCGCTCTTCGCCACCAGCGAGTCGGCCTGGAGATAGCCCTCCTTCTTCACCTTCGCCGCCATCGAGTTCGCTTCCGCCCGGATGGAGGCCGCCTGCTTCTCCGCGTCGGCCACCAGCTTGGCCGCCTCGGCCGAGGCCCGCAGCTTCGCCGAGTCCACCGCCTTGTTCACCTGCTGCTCCGCCGCCTGCTGCACCGCCTGGCCGGCTGCCTGCGCGGTGGACCCCGCGACGCCGCCCACGTCGGTCGAGACCGACGGATTGGTCACCGTGCCGCCGAGCTTGATGCCGAGCGCCAGCTCCTGCGCGCCCTGGAGGTCCACCCCCGCGCCCGCGGCCTTCGACACCAGCCCCGAGATCGCCTGGTTCGCCTCGGTGCCGAGCAGCGATCGCGGCAGCTTGAGGCTCAGGTCGTAGTCGATCGACTGGTCGATGCCGTTGGAGCCCGACACCCGCATGGACGTCTGCCCGATGCCCACGTCGAACGGCTGGACCTTGAGCCGCCCGTCCTGGATCGCGAACTGCGACTTCACCGCCTTGAGCCCGGGATTCTCCAGCAGCGAGAGCTTGGTCAGGCTCGCCACCTTGTCCAGCGGCGGGAAGTCCTGCAGCCGGAGGATCGACGTCTGCAGCCCGCCCTGGCCCTTGAGCGACGAGAACAGCGGCATCATGTCCTTCCCCAGCGCGCCGCTCAGCTTGAGGTCGGTGGAGAAGGTGCCCTTCGCGTACTTCGCGACCGGGGCCAGCATCTTCACCGTCGTGAACGCCTCGAACGCCTGCGGGATGTCGAGCTTCTGGATCTTGATGCCGACGTCGAACGCCGGCTTCGCGATGTCCTTGGTATCGTAGAAGCCGTTGAGCGCGAACCCTCCTCCGAGGGTGGTGAAGGTGAAGTCCTCCAGCGTGATCCGCTGGTCCTTCACCCGCAGCCGGCCCCTGGCATCCCGCAGCGTCAGGTTGTCGTACAGCACCTCGTTCATCGTCGCGTTGAACCCGAAGTCGAGGTTGGCCGGCACCGGGATCACGCTCAGCTCGCCCTCGTCACTGCGCCACTCGTTGAGATTGAACCGCTTGCTGGCGAGAGTGGCGCTGCCGCGGAGCACCTCGTCGCGCAAGGCAAAGCCGAGCAGGTTGTCGAGCCGGCCCGCGAGACGCATGTCGCTGCTCCCGATGGTCGCGTCGAAGGAGCGGAGCTCCGCGCTCTTCGGCGCGAGCACCACCGACGCCTCCCGGATGCTGAGCGGATGGGGGATCGAATCCGACTTCACGGTGACGCCGGCGACATTTATCGTGCCCCGTGCCGAGACCCGGTCGTACTGCGGGTTGGCGCTGTCGAGCCACGACATCCGGGTGCGCACTGCCGCGTCCGCGGCGACGGTGCCGGCCAGCTCCTTCACGTTCTCGAGCTTGAGGGTGCGGCGGAGGTCGGCCAGGTCCACCTTCCCGGACACCCGCGCGTCGACGTCCGGATCCGAGATCGGCGTCCGCATCAGCATCGACGCGTCCACCGGGTTGCTGCCCAGCAGCACGTGAAACCGGCGGAGATTGACCGTCGTGCTGTCGGCGTCGCCGCCGGGGTTGGTGATGGCGAGGTCGAGCGCGATGTCGCGCGCGGGGAGGGGCAGGTCGGGGTAGCGGAAGGCGCCGTTCTCCACTTTCGCGTTCAGCGCCAGCGAGGGGAAGGCGTGCTCGGCGTACTCGCCCTTGACCTTGCCGTTGACGGCCAGCGAGCCGGAGGCCTGGACCGATTCGAAGTCCTTGGCGTACACCGCCGGCACCAGCGAGAGGATGTGCTTGAACTCCGTCTTCGGCGCGCCGAAGGCGAGGTCGAGCATCATCCGATCCTCGGCCGAGGCGACGCTGCCGGAGAAGGCGAGCGTCAGCTCGTTGAGCCGGACCCCGCTCTCCTTGAGGGTGAAGCTCTTTTTCGCGAGGTCCGCGGCCACGTCGGTGCTGAGGTCGAGCCGCACCTTCCTTAGATAGGGAATCCCGGCGAACTCGACGCTCACCGCGTCGGCGTGGGCGCGGGTCTTGATCGTGAGCTGTTCGTTCCCGAAGTCACCCGAGAGCGACTGATCGAAGCCCGCCAGCGAGGCGTTGAGCTTGCCCGCGCGGTCGTCGTACACCACCGCGGCGCTGTCGATGTCGAAGCGCCGGAGGCTCACGGCCATCGGCCGGCCCGCGGCGGTGTCGGCCGGCGCCGCTGCGGTGGTGTCCTTCTTGGTGATGTCCCAGTTGGCCGACCCGTCCTCCAGCTTCACCAGGTGGAGCCTGGGCCGGTCCAGCTCGATCGCCCGCACCACGACTGGGGCCGAGCCGCCGAGGGCGCTGCGGACCGCGCTGGCGAGATCGATCACCACGCCGAGACGGCGGATCGCGGCGAGGGTGTCGCCCTCGAACTTGCCGACGCCCACCACGGTGAGGCCGTCGAGGCCGAGGGTGAGGTTGGGGAAGTCGCCGAACAGGCTGAGACCGGCGTCGTGCCAGTCCACTTTTGCGTTCAGCGATCGGTTGGCTTCGGTCTTGACCCGCTCCGCGATCCGGCCGCCGAACAGCACCGGCACCAGGACGAGGAGCAGGAGCAGCAGGGCGAGAACGCCCCCGATGATGATCAACGTTTTTCGCATGGCGGTCATGGCAGTGGTCCCCCGCAGCCATGATAGGCACGGCCGTCGAGGGTGACAGTGACGGTGGTCTCATACGACTCGCCGCTCATGGCGTCGGTGCAGGCGGTCGGTTGTATCAGCACCTGAAGATCGCGCGGTCCTGCGGCGGCGTGGTAGGTGCGCGCCCCGCTCGCCGAGTCGGTCACGGCCGGCGGCGCCGGGGCGACGGCGGTGTCGGCCCCGTAGTCGGTGATCAGGCGCATTTCCTGCGGGTGCCGGATCTCCAGCAGCCAGCCGGGCTCCTGGCCCACCGCGCGGAAGTCGCTGTCGCGGGTCAGCTCGAAGAACACCCCGTCCCACGGCGCCAGGGCGCGGTCGGCCGCTATGCCTATCAGGCGGCCACCCAGCGCCGCCCAGGGCACTCCGCCGCAGGACACCTCCAGCACGGTCACACGCTCCGGCAACCCGGCCCGGCGCAGCGCGTCGGACGCCACCTTGTACTCCGCGGTCAGGAAGCTGTCCCGGGCAACGAGATGCCGAGCGTACCGGGGCGCGTCGCACCGCGAGCCCCCGCTGACCGCGCGGGCGGTCGTCAGCCTGACCGTCTGGCCCCGCCAGTCCTCGGCATCCACCTCCGAGATGCCCGCCACGCCGGGTGCGTGGTGTCCGACCACGGTCCAGACCCCCTCCAGGTCGAGGGGCGGCGGCTCATCGCGGGCGCGGCCGCACGCGAGGGCCGCGCAAGGCAGAAGGGGGAATAGGGAGACGGCGATCCTGCGCATGACGGTCGGCATGGACGAGGAAACATACGCCGGGCGGAGGGCCGTCAGGCAACCGATCGGTCGATGACGAACTCGTAGGTAACCGCTTCTTCGGGAGCGGCTCCCGGCCCGAAGCTGCGTTCCTCGAATCGTACCACCCCGTCGCGGCCGACCAGGACCACCGTGGACGATCGGGTCCCGTACCCCTCCGACGCGATGAAGGCGGAAGACAGCAGCCGCTCCCACTCGGGAGTCACGCCGGTCTGCGGAAGCCGCTCGTCGGTAGCCTGGCTGCGGTCCGAGAGGAGCTGAAACAGACTGGGCGTCAGCTTGCCGCCGCCGGCGAGAAGATCGGTGAGTGCGGACTTGCCCGCCGTCACCTTGGGCCACGGCGAGTCGAGCAGGTGATTACTGAGGCCGTACACCCCTGGCCCCAGCTCCCGAGCGTCGCCCTCGCGGTTGGAGAAGTAGAACAGCGCACCCGGGTCACCGGCGATCAGGTTGAACCCGTTGTAGAGCGCCGCGTCGCGCTCGACCCCGGCGATGTGGGCGCGGCCATCGGTCGGGCCGGTGAGATAGTCGCTCACCAGGTGCCCCCGCGAGCGGGGCGCCTCCTGCTCCCGGTGACCCTGACGGTAGTTGGTCACCGCCGCGAAGCGTCCCCGGCGATCGACGCCCAGCCAGGTGCCTCCCGCCTTGAGGTCCCGGCCGGCCAGCACCCAGGGCGCGTCGGTCCAGAATGTGGCGCGGGCGGTCGGCCGGTCGTAGAACTCATCCCGGTTCGCCGCCACGATGAGGGAGTAGTCGGGATGAGCGTCGAGGGCGAGCAGGATCAGGCACATGTGGTCCGCTCAATCTCGTGAGGAGGAGGGGCCGGGGGAACCCGGGGTGCGTCGGATCACGGCATCCCCGCCGGCGTCCCCTATGATGGCGAAGTGCGGATCCCCGACTGGCGTGACCTCCGGAAGCCGGCGCCACTCCTCGCCCTCGTCCTGGGTGCGATCGTGGTCGCCGTGCTGGCCTTCCGCGGGTGGGATTCCTACGTGGAAGACGCCCTGGGACGCTGGGCGGTGGATGAGCTCGCCCGCCAGACCGACAGCACCTACCGCCTCGCACTGGGCGACCTGTCGCTGCTTCCCCTGGCCGGCTCCATCTCCTTCGATTCAGCGGCGGTGGCCACCGACTCGGCGCGGAACGCGCGTCGCCCCACGCCGCTGCCTGAGTTGACCGCGGCCGCGCGCGACTGCCGGCTGTCGGGCCTCGACCTGGTCCGGCTGACGCTGAGGAAGGCGCTCAGTGCGCGGACCCTCGAGTGCGCCCGAGTGGTCGTGGCCATCGCGCTCCCGCCTCGCCCGCGAGAAGAGTCGGCCGGTGCGGCCGACACCGCGGACGTCGCGGGCTCGGTGCAGCAGCTGGTCCAGCCGCTCGGCATCTCCTCCTTTCGCGTCGCGGAGATCTCGCTCCCCTCGCTGAGCTTCACGCTCGAGCGCCCCGGCCCCCGCGGAGGCTCCTCGGTCAAGCTCGAGCACGCGCGCTTCGAGGCGGGCGACCTCGTTTTCGACCCGACCACCGCGTCGGTGGACCGGGCGCGGCTCAGCGGCAGCGGGTTGGTGCTTCGCCCCGATTCGCTGATCGAGTTCTCCGCCGCCCGGCTCCAGGCCGACTTCACCGACTCCACGCTCGGTCTCGCAGGCGTCGAGCACGAGCCGGCGATATCCGAGGCCGAGTGGGTGCGCCGCCTGCGGGTGCGGCGCGATCGGATCCGCTTCACGGCGGACAGCCTCCACGCGCGGGGGGTGGCTTATCGCGCCTTCCTCTCCGGGGGCGAGGTCGGCATCCGCGCCCTGGAGCTTCGCGGTGGACGGCTGGACGTGCTGGCCGACCGACGCATTCCCAAGGGACTTCCGCGCCGGCATCGCACCCCGCAGCAGGTTGCCGCCCGGACTCGGTCCGTGCTGCGGCTGGATACCGTCCTCGTCGTCGGCGGCACGATCAGCTATCGCGAACGCAAGCCGAAGAGCGACCGGCCCGGTGTGGTCAGCTTCGAGGAGGTGAAGGGGACGGTCCTCCACCTCGACCTGCCCTCGCGAGGCGAGCCGCTCCGGATCGAAGCGAGTGCGCGGCTCATGGGCGAGGGGGCGCTCACGGGGCGGCTCTCGATTCCCCTCGACGCGCCCGACTTCCGGTACGAGCTGACCGGCCGGCTGGGGAGGATGCCGGCGCTGGCCTTCAATCGTTTCCTGTCGGTGAACGAGGGCTTCGAGTTCGACGGCGGACGGGTGGAGCAGATCGACATCCGGCAGACGATGAGGGCCGGTCTGACGAAGACGACGGTGACGCCGCGCTATCGCGATCTATCGGTGGATCCCACCGGTGAGGGGGGCGGGGTCATCGGAGCGGTCACCCGGGGGGCGAAGGAGTTTCTGGCGCAGACCTTCGTGGTGCGGTCCAGCAACCCCGGCGACGAGGAGAAGCCTCCTCGCGTCGCCCGGACGGCGCGCCGCTACGACCCCACGGTCCCCTGGCTGCAGTTCCTCTGGATCAGCCTGCGGGAAGGGTTGATGGAGGTGATCAAGGAATAGCGCTCAGTCGCCCTGCAGCCGCAGCCGGTCGGTTGCCCGGCGGCGGAGCGGCGTCTCCGGGTCTTCCTGCCCCCGGCCCTGGCGGAACTCGAAGTGGGCCGGATCGAGGACCCGTTCCGCGAGGGAGATGTCGCCGCGCTGCAGCCGCTTGGACGAGACGATGTCGGTCATGACGGCGGCCTGGATCCAGACTTCCGCGGGAACCCCGGGGAACAGATGGGCCGAGGCGCTCCGGAGCCGGGCCTCCCTCGGCCGCTCGTGGCCGCCGCTCTCCCGCCTCATGACAGATCGCCCCTCATGAGTGCAATTTAACGACTTAGACCGTCGCGGGATCCAATTGGCATCGGCAGGCGTTATAGGTGCGACCCCCGAACCGGCAGGATACGATGCGAGGCAGGCTGCTGCGATTGGCCGTGGCGGCGCTCCTGGTGCCCCTGGGAGCGGCGCAGGCCCAGACCGATACGAAGGGATGGAACCCGATGACGTTCACCAAGCCGACCGAGGCGGAGCTCAAGCAGAAGCTGACGCCCGAGCAGTACTCGGTGACCCAGAAGGATGCTACCGAGGCTCCCTTCCGCAACGCCTACTGGGACAACCACGAGGCGGGGATCTACGTGGACGTGGTGTCCGGGGAGCCGCTGTTCAGCTCCAACGACAAGTACGATTCCGGCACCGGCTGGCCCAGCTTCACCCGGCCGCTGGAGCCGAAGAACATCACCACCCACACGGACCACAAGCTCCTGATGGAGCGGACCGAGGTGCGCTCGAAGCACGCCGATTCGCACCTGGGCCACGTGTTCGACGACGGGCCCAAGCCGACCGGCCTGCGCTACTGCATGAACTCGGCATCGCTGCGGTTCATCCCGGTGGCGCGGCTGGAGGCGGAGGGGTACGGCCAGTACCTGCCGCTGTTCCAGCAGGCCTCCCACAAGTAGTCGACGCGCCGTTTGTCATCCCGAGCGAAGCGAGGGACCTTGCCAGTACGAGCAAGGTCCCTCGATTCGCTCGGGATGACAGTGGTAGCTTGTCGGTCATGGGCACTACCCGGCTGGAGGCCTTCACCGACGGCGTCCTCGCCATCATCATCACCATCATGGTGCTCGAGCTGAAGGTGCCGCACGGCACCGGGCTCGCGGTGCTCCGCCCCCTGCTGCCCGTCCTGGCGTCCTACGTCCTCAGCTTCGTCTACCTCGGCATCTACTGGAACAATCACCACCACATGCTGCAGGCCTGCCACCGGGTGACCGGCTCGGTGCTGTGGGCCAACCTGCATCTCCTCTTCTGGCTCTCCCTGGTCCCGTTCGCGACCGGCTGGATGGGTGAGAACCACTTCGCCACGCTCCCGGCCGCGGCGTATGGGGTCGTCCTCTTCATGGCGGGCGTCGCCTACTGGATCCTGGAGCAGCGGATCATCGCGGCGGAGGGAGACGCGTCGCTGGTGAAGCGGGCCGTCGGGGGGGACCGGAAGGCGAAGATCTCCATGGTACTGTACGCGCTCGCGATCGGACTGGCGTTCGTGTCGTCCTGGATCTCGATGGCGATCTACGCGGCGGTGGCGATCACGTGGTTCGTGCCCGACCGGCGGCTGGAGCGGATACTGGCGATGGAGAGCGACTCGCGCTAGTCGCTGCCCACCAGCTGCTGGAATGCGGGATACTTGCGCAGCGGATCCCAGGTGGGATCCACCCGCAGCCAAGCTTTCGACACGTTATTCGGCACCGTCACCGGCTCCCTCAACAGCTCGATCGCCTTGTCGCGGTTCCCCACCATCATGTGTACCCGGGCGAGCAGCATCTGCACGTAGGGGCCGAGGAATCCGTCCTTGGCGATCGGCGCGAGCTCGGTGGCGTGCGTGGCCGCCCGGATCGCCTCATCTTTTCGCCCCAGAGCGGCCAACGCGACCCCCAGGAACGCGTACTGCTGCGGGTCGTTCGGTTCGGCTGCGATGTGCTGTTCATACGCCATCCGGGCGGAGTCGGCATAGGCCCGCGCCAGGGCGGGCTGACCTCGCATGGTATATAGCTGCCACAGCACGGTGGCCCACGGGGCCCGGTCATCCCCGAACGCATCGGGTCCCAGCTCGAGAACCGCTCGCTGCTGGTCCGAGTCGAGCAGCCAGCCCAGCTCTTCATATCGGGCGAAATAATAGGCCTGCTCGATCGGCTTCACCCCTGGAGGGGGGGTGCGCGCAACCCGCTCGGCCCCGGCCCGGTCTCCCTGCGCCAACGCCAGCATCGCACCGTACTGGATGGTGGAGAGGTCGGATGGAGCCAACGCCAGCGCACGAGCCTGCGCCGCCTCGGCTTCCGGATAGCGGCGAAGGGAGATCAGGGCATAGACCAGCCGTCGCGTCGCGGGGGGCGAGCGGGGATCGAGCGCCGCCGCTCGTTGCAGGTGCGACACCGACTGTTCCCAGTTGCCCCGTGCGAACCCGATGGAGGCAATGCCGCCGATCAGGTCCACGTTGCTCGGAGCCAGCTTGAGCCCTCGCTCGAAGGTCTCCAACGCCCGCGCGGGATCTTTCAGTACGTAGCGCTGATATATGCCTTGGGCATGGATGGCCTCCGGACGGTCGGGGCCGAGACGACGAGCCCGTTCTACCGCCTCCCGTGCCTGCTCGGCTAGCTCCGGCGTGGGTGCGATGTTGGAGTAGAGATCAGAGTAGATGTTCGCCAGGCGGGCCCAGGCGGGCACGAACTCCGGATCCAGCTCCACCGCTCGCTGGTAATGGGGCAGCCCCCGCCGGAGGCTGCCGGGGTCGTTGCTGCTCATCGCCGAGGTTGCCGCCTCACCCTTGAGGAAGGCGTCGTACGCCTCGAGGTTCGCGGTCGGCCGCTCGGCCAGCCCGGACCGCACGCTGTCGGCCAGCTCGACGTTGAGCGCGTCGGCCACTTTCGTGGCGATCTCGGCCTGGACCTGGAACACGTTGGTGAGTGACGCGTCGAACTGTTGACCCCAGCGGGTCCGTTCGGCCTCGCCCGGGCGCGCCTCCACCAGCTCGGGGCTCACCCGCACCCTGCTCGCTGCCCCCGCAGCCTTCTCCCACCGCACCGTGCCGGTCAACAGGTAGTCCGCACCCAGTTCCCGCGCGATCTCGGTCGGGCGCTTCGTCGTTCCCCGGTACTGGATCGAGCTGCTGCGGGCGATCACCACGAGCCCGGACACCTGGGTCAGCTTGGTCCGCACCTCGTCGGCCACGCCATCGGAGAAGTACACGTCCGCGGAATCGCCGAGGTTCTCGAACGGGAGCACGGCCACCACACGGCCCCCGCTGCCGCCACTATCGCCGGGATGGTTGCGCCGCCAGGCGAACAGCACCCCCGCACCGATCAGGAGCCCGAGCACGAGTGTGAGCGCGGCGATCGGAACCCGCCGCCGCGTCACCGAAGCCGCGGCCGCGGCTGGACGCGATTCCGGCGCCGGAGCGACCGGCGTCGCGACCGGCGTCCCACGGGTCGCGGTCACCTGGAGCGCCTGGACGAATTCGCCCATCGAGCCGAACCGGTCGGCCGCCACTGGCGCCAGCGCCTTCCTTATCGCCTCGTCCACCTGTCCCGGCACGCTCGGCCTCACCGCGCGTGCGCTCGGCGCCGGCTCGCTCAGGCGCCGCGCGATCATCACCTGCGCGGTCGCACCCGTCCAGGGCGCTTGACCCGAGAGCATCTCGTAGAGCACCGCGGCGAGCGAGTACTGGTCGGTCCGCGGGTCGATCGCGCGATCGCCGGCCGCCTGCTCCGGGCTCATGTATGCCGGCGTCCCGATCGCGAGGCCGGTCTGGGTGAGCCCGTCGTCGCCGCCGAGCGCGCGCGCGATGCCGAAGTCAGCCACCAGCGTCGAGCCATCCTGGGTGATGAGGATGTTCTCCGGCTTGATGTCGCGATGGACCACGCCGTGCTGGTGGGCATACTCGAGGCCGCGCGCAGCCTCGATCGCGATGCGGATCGCGGCCTCCACCGGCAGCTGACGCTCCCGCCGCAGCCGATCGCGAAGGCTCTCCCCCTCGACGTAGGGCATCGTGAACCAGAGCCGGCCGGCGGTCTCCCCGGAGTCGAGAACAGTGAGGACGTGGGGATGCTGGAGCCGCGCCGCGAGCCTGATCTCCCGCTGAAACCGCTCGGGACCGAGCGTCGCGGCTAGCTCGGGATGGAGCACCTTGAGCGCGACCGGACGGTCGTGGCGCAGGTCCTGAACCAGGTAAACCGTGGCCATGCCCCCGCGGCCGAGCTCGCGCTCGAACGCATAGCGGTCCCTGAGCGCCTCGCGCAGGCTGTCCGCGCTCACGGCGACCCGCTCACCAGCCGCACGAAGGCCGGATGGTTCCGGATGGGCGCGAAGTGCGGATCGATCCTGAGCCACGCTCGCGAGATCGGCGACGGATGCGCGAGCACCACCGCGAGATGCTCCACGGCCTTCTCCGGCTGCCCCGCCATGACGTAGATCCGGGCAAGGATCTCCTCCAGGTACGCGCCGGTATCGGAGTGTGGGCCCGCGGGCGCGAGCACAGTGGCGCGCTTCCCGTGCTCGATCGCCTCGTCGGTCCGTCCCATGAGCGCGAGCGTGAGGCCGAGGAGAGCATGGAGCTGGGCGTCGTCCGGTGTCGCGGCCAGGTCCCTCGCGAAGGCGGCGCGGCCGGAGTCGGCATAGGCCCGGGACCGCGCCCGGTCGCCCCAGGCGGCGAGGATGTTGGCATGCGAGAGCCCCCAGCTCCCGGCGTCGCCCTCGAAATCCTCGATCCGCGAGCCGACCACGAGTGCCTGCTGGGCGGAATCGAGCACCCAGAACAGCTCATAGTACGTGGCCATGTACACGGCGAGCGTCCGGGTGTCGAGTGCGGCGGCGCCGGCGTTCACGGCGGCCCGCGCCCCGGCCAGGTCACCCAGCCCGAGCCGGGTTCGGACCTTGGAAAGGATCGTGTTGAGATTATCCGGCTCGAGCTCGAGGACCCGCCCCAGGATCGAGTCCGCCGACTCGTACTGCCGGAGGTCCAGCAGATTGAGGGCGATGATGCGCGAGACGGTCACGGAGCGCGGATCGAGCCGCTGCGCCTCCCGGAGATGAGCGAGACCCTCGTCGATTCTGCCGACAGCCACCTTCAAGTTGCCCAGTTGCGACAGAAGTCTCGGGTCCTTGGGATTCTCCGCGTAGGCGGCACTGACCTCGCGGAACGCCGGCTCCAGCTTCCCTTCGACGTACCGATAGTAGACGGAGAGCGCTATCACGGTGGGGGTCTTCCCCGGCGCGAGCGCCACCGCCCGGTCAATCGCAGCTCGGGCCTGGAGCTTTAGCGCCGGCGTCGGCCCTCCGTTGATGTAAAGGAACGATCGGGCCGTCGCGAGCTGCGCCCAGGCCAGTCCGAAGCTCGAATCGAGCGCCACGGCCCTCTCGTACAGCGGGATGGCCGCCCGCAGCGACGCCGGATCCTGACGGCTGGAAGCGAGCGCCGCCGCCTCGGCGCGGAGGAAGAGATCGTACGCGTCCAGGTTCTGCGTCGGCCGCGTCGTCAGCTCCCGTCGGGTACTGTCCGCGAGCGCGATGCCGAGCTCCTCGGCCACCTGCTCGGCGACCTCGCCCTGCACCTTGAACACGTCGGTCATCGCGGCGTCGAAGGACTGCTGCCACTTCGTCGTCGGTGAGCCTCCCGGCGTCACCTGCACCAGCTCGGGGACGACCTGCACCCGGCGGCTGCCGTCCGCCGCCTTCGCCCACCGCACCTTCGCCGTCACCAGATGGGTCACGCCCAGCTCGCGGGCGATCTGCGTCAGATCCTTGTCGGTGTGCTTGTACTGACTGGAGCTGCGGCCCGCGATCACCTCGAGCCCCCGCAGGCCGGTCAGCTTCCCGCGCACCGCGTCGGTGATGCCGTCCGCGAAATACTCCTCCGCGGAGTCGCCCACGTTCTCGAAGGGCAACACGGCGACGAGCCGCGAACCGGCAGGCATGTCGGAGTGGGTCCGCCGCCACGCGAACAGCGCCCCCGCGCCGATCAGGAGTCCCAGGACGAGCGCAAGCGCCGCCACTGGCGGACGGCGCCGTATCGCAGGGCGAGGCGTGCTGCGAGTCGCGGCGGGAGCCGGCGCCGCCGTTGTTTCAATGGTCGATCCCGATTCCAGTGCCCGCCGGTCCGCCGCCTCCAGCGCCTGCCCGAACTGCGCCATCGTCCCGAACCGGTCTGCCACCACCGGCGAGAGCGCCTTCCGGATTGCCTGGTCCGCGCTTTCCGGCAGGTTCGCCCGCATCGACCGCGCGCTCGGCGGCGGCTCGGTCAGCCGCCGCACCAGCATCGCCTGCGTCGTCGCTCCGGTGAACGGCGGCTGGCCCGCCAACATTTCGTACAAGACCGCGGCAAGCGAATAGACATCGGTCCGCGCGTCGAGCCCCTTGTCGCCGGCCGCCTGCTCCGGGCTCATGTAGGCGGGCGTGCCGACCACGAGCCCCGTCTCGGTCAACTTCTCCTCGCTCCCGGCCCCCAGATTCCGCGCGATCCCGAAGTCGGCCACCAGCGTGTTGCCGTCGTCGGTCAGCAACAGGTTCTCGGGCTTGATGTCCCGGTGGATCACACCGTGGCTGTGCGCGTACTGGAGCGCCTGCGCCGCCTCCCGGGCGATCCGGAGCGCGTCTTCGACCGGGAGCTGTCGCTCGCGTCGGAGTCGGTCGCGCAGGCTCTGGCCCTCGACGAACGGCATCGTGAACCAGAGCCGGCCGGCCGTCTCGCCGGAGTCGAGGACCGTCAGGATGTGCGGGTGTTGCAGCCGAGCGGCGAGCTTGACCTCACGGAGGAACCGTTCCGACCCGAGCGAGGCGGCCAGCTCAGGGTGGAGCACCTTGAGCGCCACCGGCCGGTCGTGCTTTAGGTCATGGGCGAGGAAGACGGTCGCCATGCCACCCCGCCCGAGCTCGCGCTCGAGCGTGTAGCTGCCGCCCAACCCATCCTGCAGTTGCGCCCGCAGATCGGCCATCGTGGCCTATTGGAGAGAGATGTGAGTGGCCCCGGCGCACAATAAATGTACCGCCGTGGCAAGTGCGGGGAAGTGAGGGCGACAAGTGGCAGTACCCCATTGGCCGGGATAGCGTTAGCCCTCCATGACCCCGCCTTCGGTTCGCCTGCTCAGGTTGCCGGACAGGCGTCGTCCGCCGCGGCCTCGCGCGCGATCGGCAAGCCGTCCGGGCGCAAGGGCGTCGAGAAGCCGAACGCATACGCCGTCGGCCCGTGGGCCTCGAGATACGCCAGCCGATCCACCGCCTCGGCGACGGAGGGCCGGTGGCCCGCCGGCACCCACCAGAGCGCGACGTAGATCCGCTCGAAGCGCTCGAACCACTCGCGCCGCCGCCGCATGTAGGTCGCGTGGTCACTCCGGAAGACGTAGCCCCGAAGCGCCTCCAGATCGGTCCAGACGGAGAGGTTGATCAGGATCCGGTTGTCGTCGTATGGCCGGATCGCGGTGGCGTCGCCGTCCTCGGTCTGCAGCCGCCAGACGAAGCCCGGCGTGCGCTCCGCGAGCGCGTTGATGGCGGGAAGCGCGGCGGCGAAGTCGGCCATCACCGGGTCGGTCATCTCTCCGCGGGCGCGGCCGACGTTCACCTGGGCGAGATGGAACCCTGGGTGAGGGCGTGTCACGCGGTCCCTTCGACCAGCTTCGCGAACCTGGGAAGCTTGCGCAGCGGGTCGAACGTGGGATCGATCCGGAGCCAGGCGGGAGAGAGGTAGTAGGGAGTCCCGAGCAGCGACTCCAGCTGCTCGACGGCTTTCTCGTGCTCGCCGGTCAGGATGTAGATGCGTGTCAGCACGTGCTGATTGTAGGCGGCGCCGTATGCGTCCTGGCTCATCGGCAGCAGCTGCATGGCACGCTCCCCCTCCCGGATCGCGTCCGTCCTGCGGCCCTGATATGCGAGCGCCAGGCCGTGGAGCACGTGCAGCTGCGAGTCGTTGGGGGCGTCGCGCAGCTGCGTCTCGTATTCCGCGATGGCCGAGTCGGCATAGGCGCGCGCACCGGCCGGATCTCCTCCGTACGCACTGACCTGCGCCAGCACCAGCCCCCACGCGGCGCGATCATCGTCGAACTGTGCGGGCGTCAGACTGAGCAACAGCCGCTGCTGGTCCCGGTCGAGCACCCAGGACAGGTCCCAGTAGTTGCCCACGAAGGCCACCAGATCGGCCTGCTGCACGCTCGCCGGAGTGTCCCGGAGCACCGCCCTGGCCAAGGCGAGGTCTCCCTGGGCCAGGTAGATCATCGCCTTCTGCTCGATCATCTCGAGGTTGTCGGGCGCGAGCGCCAGCCCCTGGTCGGTGGCCCGAAGCGCCTCGGGGTAGCGCCGAAGCCACAGCAGGGTCCTGCCGAGACGGCGCGCGGTGTTCAGCGAGCGGGGATCGAGGGTCCAGGTTTCCTGCAGGTGTTGGAGCGCCTCCTCCCAGCGTCCCGCCGTGTACTCGGTCAGCGCCGTCGCCACCAGCAGGTCGGCGTGGCGTGGAGCGACGCGCCGGCCCAGCGCGTACTGCTCCAGCGCCTTCGAGTTGTCCTTGGGCACCCGGGAGTGGAAGTCGCCGAGCGCGAGATGCGCCTCGGGAAGGTCGGGCGCCAGCCCCAGCGCGCGGTTGGCCGCCGCGCGGGCGGCTTCCCCTTCGCTCGGCGTCGGCACGGAGAGGTAGTAGAGCAGCGAGTGAACCTGGGAAAGCCGGGCCCAGGCGAGGGCGAAGGCGGAATCG
Source organism: Gemmatimonadales bacterium (assembly GCA_036556505.1). Lineage (GTDB taxonomy): Bacteria > Gemmatimonadota > Gemmatimonadetes > Gemmatimonadales > GWC2-71-9 > CAVVWJ01. The sequence goes on along the minus strand of DATBJH010000083.1, from coordinate 17,068 downwards.
AGGTCCACCGCCCTTCGGTAATGATCGAGCGAGCGCCGGAGCGTCCCCGGATCCGCAGCGTTCATCGCGTCGGAGACCTCTTCCCCTTTCAGGTAGGCGTCGTACGCCGTGAGGTTCTGCGTCGGCTTCGCGGCGAGCCGCTCGCGCTCGCCAGCGCCGAGCGCGAGGTTCAGTGCCTCTGCGACCCGTCCCGCGACGTCGGCCTGGACCTGGAACACGTCGGTGAGTGCGGCGTCGAAGGGCTCCTGCCAGCGCGCGGATCCGGTGCTCACCTGGATCAGCTCCGGACTCACGCGTACTCGGCTCCCGCTGCCGCCTTTCTCCCACCGCACCGTCCCCGTGAGCAGATAGTCCACGCCCAGCTCCCGCCCGATCTCGGCAGGGGACTTCGACGTGCCCTTGTACTGCGACGAGCTGCTCCGGGCGGTGACCTGGAGCCCCGGCAGTGCGGACAGCTTCCCCCGGATCTCGTCGGTGACCCCGTCGGCGAAGTACCCGTCCTCCGACTGGCCCAGATTCTCGAACGGCAGCACCGCCAGACGCCGCGCTCCGTTGCCGGAGGGGGCCTCGCCGCTATGGTTGCGCAGCCAGCCGAACAGCACGCCGAGCCCGATCAGGAATCCCAGCGTGAGGGCGGCGGTGAGAGAATAGCGGCGCCGTGGCGCGCGGTCGTCACGGCCGGCGGGCACGATCGGCGTCGGTGCCGGCGCCCTCGACACCTCGAGCGACGGGGCCGTCGCCCCGCGCGCGGGTTGGACGTCCACCTCGAGGGCGCGGGCGAACTCGGCGGCGCTGCCGAACCGGTCGGCGGCGGACTTCGCCAGTGCTTTTCCGATCGCCTGCTCGATCGCCTCAGGCACCGTCTCCCGCAGCTCCCGGACCGGCCGGGGCGATTCGGTGAACCGGCGGGCGATCATCGCCTGCAGCGTGGGGGCGGAGAACGGTGGTACGCCCGCGAGCAGTTCGTAGAGCACTGTCGCCAGGGAGTAGATGTCGCTCCGCGCGTCGAGACCCCGGTCGCCCGCCGCCTGCTCCGGGCTCATGTAGGCGGGGGTGCCGAGGGTGAGCCCGGTCTCGGTCAGGTGCTCGTCGCCCGCGCCGGCGAGCGCGCGCGCGATCCCGAAGTCCGCCACCAGGGCGTGCCATCCAGCCCCGCTCGCGGTCAGCAGGATGTTCTCGGGCTTGATGTCGCGGTGGATGATGCCGGCGCGGTGGGCGTGCTCCAGGGCGTCGGCGGCTTCCCGCGCGATCCGGAGGGCGTCCTCCAGCGGCAGCTGCCGCTCCCGGTTCAGCCGGCCCCGGAGCGTCTCCCCGTCGATGAACGGCATCGTGTACCAGAGCAGCTCCGACCTGTCCCGCTGTCTCACCGTCCCGCTGTCCAGCACTGTAAGGATGTGGGGATGCTGGAGGCGGGCGGCGAGGCGGATCTCACGCTGGAACCGCTCGGCGCCAAGGGTGGCGGCGATCTCGGGGTGGAGAAGCTTGAAGGCGACCGGGCGGTCGTGCTTGAGGTCGCGGGCGAGCCAGACCGTGGCCATGCCTCCGCGGCCGAGCTCGCGCTCGAACGAATAGCCGTCCTGGAGCGCTTCTCGGAGTGCCGCTATCGGATCCGACATCGGCCTCTGGGTGTGGCGGGTCTGCGCAAAGATACGGGATGGGCGAAGAGGTGGGAAGGTGCTCACTCATGATCAGTAACCCGACCCCGCACGAAGATTTAGCGAGCCCGAGCCTGGGTCAGCAGATGCGGCAGCCGCACGATCTCGGAGCGGATCACCACCGCTCCCAGCAGTATGAGGAGCGCCGCTCCCACCTTCGCGAGCGGCCCGCCAAGCGCCAGAAGCACCAGCGGCACGATGATGCCGGCCAGGACCACCGCACCGATAACCGTGAATCCACGGATGCCGCGGGCCTGTGACAGAGGGCCCCTGAGCTCGCCCAGGAGCAGCGCCAGCGCCACCGCATTGAGGATGAGCAACAGCATCGACGCGAGACGCAGCACGGCCGCGGCCGTCGGTTGTCCCATCCACATCGCCAGCAGGAGCAGCTCGACCGCGCCCAGCAGCAGCGCCGAGTTGGCGAAGTAGCCCCCCAGCCACCGGGCATGGCTCCACCCGGGCTGCGCGGTAGTGCTGAACAGGACCCCCTTGTACACCGCAGTGCCCAGGGCCGGCAGCAGCCCCACGACCAGCACGATCTGCCGTGGCCAATCGATCCCGGGCAGAAGGCTCACCGCGGTGAGCAGGGTGAGCGGAAGGGCGTACGCCGTGAGACTCCAGGTCCCCAGCGACATGGGAGAGCTGGGCTTCCACACCCTGAGCATATGATGGAACCGAAGCGGGTCACCCAGATCGAGCACCAGGCAGACCAGGTCGGCGATGAGGAAGAGCAGCGCGATCGGATACGCCACGGCCGCGAGCGGCCGGAAGGTCGCCGGCGCCACCAGCTCTCCGAGCGCCGCCACGAGGAACAGCCCCGCGCTCAGGTTGTTGAACAGAATGTCCAGCGTCACCAGGCCGTGCCAGTTGGGCGCCTTCGTCACCGGCCGGCCGGCGTAGCCGACGGTTGCGGCAGCTTTGGCGGACTCGATGTTCAGCTCGGCACTCATGCGGCCCCACTGCCGAGGAGCATCGCCGCAAGCAGGACCGCGATGGACACGAGCGCCGCCACGAACGCCCGGAGATAGTCGCCCCGCATGAAGAGCCACGGGTTCACCGGCCGGTCCGGAAGCCCGTACACCGACGGTCGATCCACCAGCAGATAAAACGAGTTCAGCGCCGAGTAGCTCTCTCCCGGCGCATCGCCGTACAGGTAGGCCTCGGACACGCCGCGCCCGTGCAGCTCCTCCACCCGCCTCCGCGCCCGCTCCCGCAGCTCGTCGATCGGCCCGAACTGGATGGACGCCGTCGGACACGCCTGCGCGCACGCGGGAACCATCCCGTCCCGCTGCCGGTCGTAGCACAGCGTGCACTTGTGCGCGTGGCCGTCGATCGTGCTGCGGGTGATGACGCCGAACGGGCACGCCGCGATGCAGTAGGCACAGCCGTTGCAGATGTCCGGCTGGATGTACACATCCCCGAACTCGTTGTGGATCAGCGCGCCGGTGGGACACGCCTGCTGGCACGGTGCCGTGACGCAGTGCTTGCACACGTCGCTCATCATGAGCAGGCGGCCGAGATCGAAGCCGTCACCGGCCGGCTGCTCGATGAACTTCACGTGCCGCCAGGAAGTGGCCGACAGCTCCCCGGTATTGTCGTAGCTGTTGCCCAGCCACTCGAACCCGTCGGCCGGAAGCTGGTTCCACTGCTTGCAGGCGACCTCGCACGCCTTGCAGCCGATGCAGACGGTGGTGTCGGTGTAAAACCCGGTCGCCGGCCGGGGCTCCGGCGCCGGTGGGCGCCGGAACGGCTCGAGGATCCTTTCCCTAATCATTCTCGCCGAATCTCCCCTCCGGCTGCGCCGCCGCCGGCGTGTCCGGCACCGGCTCCCGGCTCGGCCAGTGCCCCGGCGGCTTGGTCGGCTTCGGCACCGGACCCTCGCGCCGGCCGGCGCGCACCCGGCAGGCGAACGCCTTCACCTCGTGCATGCTGACGTTGGGATCGGCCACCAGCGCGGTGAGATCGTTGGCGTTGTCGCCCACCACTTCGCCGGCGAAGGCCCAGTGGAACGGGAGTCCGATCTGGTGCAGGACCTGCCCCTCGACCTTGAGCGGCCGCAGGCGCCGCGTCACCATCGCGCGCGCCTCGATCCGGGTCCGGGCCGTCTCCACGGTGAGCCAGTCGCCGTGCACGATGCCATGCTCCGCGGCCAGCTCGGGGCTGAGCTCGACGAACATCTCCGGCTGCAGCTCGTTGAGCCAGCTGTTGAACCGGCTCATCGGACCGCTCAGGTAATGCTCGGTGAGGCGATAGGTCGTCGCGACCACCGGGAAGTCCCACGTCGGGGTATGGGCCAGCCGGTTGAGCGGACCGTCGAAGAAACGCACCGCCGGATTGGTCGGCTGCCTGGGATAGAGGAGATTGCCCAGCGGCGATTCGACCGGCTCGTAATGCGCGGGCAGCGGTCCGTCCTTCACCGTGCCCGGCGCGAACAGCCACCCGACACCGTCGGGCTTCATGATGAAGGGCTGATTGCCCGCGATCGCGCTCATCCCCTTGGCGCCTTGCGGCGGGCGGTAGTCCGGAGCCTTCTCGGGCTCGAAGTCCGGCTCGTCGTCGCCCGCCCACCGGCGCGATTCCGCGTCCCACCAGATCAGCTTCTTCCGCTCCGACCACGGCCGCCCCTCGGGGTCCGCCGATGCCCGGTTGTACATGACGCGGCGGTTGTGCGGCCAGGCCCAGCCCCACTCCGGGTGGATCGGGCTGGAGCCGAGTTTGCGCTCCCGCGCGCGGTTGCGCCCCGGCTCGGGGAAGACTCCGCTGTAGATCCAGCATCCGCACGCGGTCGTGCCGTCGTCCTCCAGCTCGGAGAACCCCGATACCAGCCGCTTCCCATCCAGGCGGTACCCGTTGATCTCCATGAGCACCTTCTCCAGGTCCGGCTCGCCCTCGATCCGGCTGAGGCTGCCGTCGGGCAGCCGCTGCGGATGGTCGTACTCGTAGTCCCAGGTGAGGTGCAGCAGGGGTTGGTCCCTGGGGTCCGTCGAGCCGGCATAGAGCTGCTTGAGGCGCTTGCCGAAGTTGTAGAGGAACCAGGCGTCGGAGCGGCTATCGCCCAGCGGGTCGAGCGCCTTGTCGTGCCACTGGAGCAGCCGCTGGGTGTTGGTGAGGCTCCCCTCCTTTTCCGGCGCTGCCGCGGCGGGGATGAAGAACACCTCGGTCTTGATCTCGGCAGGCGGTGGAGCAGCCGGGTCGTCCTTCCAGAACACGGCGCTCTCGATCTCGAACCAGTCGAGCACCACCAGCCAGTCGAGGTTGCGCAGTCCCGCGCGATGCAGGCGCGCGTTGGGCGCGCCGCCCGCGGGATTCTGGCCGAAGAGGAAGTAGCCCTTGACCCCTCCCTTGGACATGCGATCGAAGTAGGGCAGCTGCGAGTAGTCGTCGTCCACCCGCGGGAGCCAGGAGAAGCAGAAGTCGTTCTCCGGCGTGGCCGCGTCGCCGTACCAGGCCTTGAGCAGGCTGACGACGAACTTGCGGAAGTTGGACCAGTATCCGGTGGCCATCCCCTCCTGCTCGATGTAGGAGTCGAGGGTCTCGTGGTCCTCAGCGGCGTACGGCTGCGGCAGGTAGCCAGGCAGCACGTCGTAGAGGGTGGCCAGGTCGGTCGAGCCCTGGATGGTGGAGTGGCCCCGCATCGCCATGATGCCGCCGCCCGGCCTCCCCATGTTGCCGAGGAGGAGCTGGAGGATGCCGGCGGTGCGGATCATCTGCACGCCGGTGGTGTGCTGGGTCCACCCGAGCGCGTACACTACGGCGCTGGTCCGCTCTCGGCCGGAGTTCTCGCACAGGAGCTCCGCTACCCGGACCAGCTCCTCCGGTGCACAGCCGCAGACTTCCGAGACCATCTCCGGCGTGTATCGGGCGAAGTGGCGCTTCAGGATCTGGAGCACGCAGCGGGGATGCTCCAGCGTGGTGTCCTTCTGGGCCTCGGCGTCCGTTCCGGTCACCATGTCCCGGCGCTTTCCGCGGTAGGAGCCGGCACCGGAGTCCAGGCTGTGGCCGTGCATCCCCAGGTGAAACATCCGATACATCGGAGTTCCGCCGCTCCAGTCCTCCTTCTCCTCCTTCGCTTCTCCCTCCTCGCCGCAGTCCAGGCGCCAGCGCCCCGTGCGGGCGTCGTAGACGCCGGTCCTGCCGTCCCCGTGGTAGCCGCTGAACAGGCCGTCCAGGTCCTCGGTGTCCCGGAACCCCTCCTGCACGATGCAGGATGCGTTGGTGTAGTGGACGACGTAGTCCTTGAACCAGCGGTCGTGGGTCAGGACGTAGTTGACCAGGCCCCCGAGGAAGGCGATGTCGCTGCCGGCGCGGATGCCGACGTGCAGGTCGCACATCGCCGACATCCGGGTGTAGCGGGGGTCCACGTGGATCAGCGTCGCGCCCTGTTCCTTCGCCTTCATCGGCCAGCGGAAGCCGACCGGATGGGCCTCGGCCATGTTCGAGCCCATGAACAGGACGCAGTCGCTGTGGGCGAGATCCTGCTGGTAGTTGGTGGCCGCGCCACGGCCGAACGACGTGCCCAGACCGGGCACCGAGGCGCTATGTCATATGCGCGCCTGGTTCTCGATGGAGACCACGCCCAGCCCGCCGCCGAACAGCTTCTTGATCAGGTAGTTCTCCTCGTTGTCGATCGTCGCGCCGCCCAGAGTCCCGATCGAGCGCACCGAGTTGAGCAGGCGGCCGTCCTGGTTCCGGTGGGTGAAGTCCGCGTCCCGCGCCTCCTTGGTGCGGCGGGCGATCTGGTCCAGCGCCCAGTCCAGAGTGCGTGTCTCCCAGTGATCGGAGTAGGGGGCGCGATAGAGCACCTGGGTCACGCGGTGGGGATTGACGGCGAGCTGGAAGGCGCCGGCCCCCTTCGGGCAGAGCGTGCCCTGGTTGATGGGGCTCTCCGGGTTGCCCTCGATGTTGATGAGCTTCCCGCCCTTGGTGTAGATCAGCTGGCCGCAGCCCACGGCGCAGTAGGGACAGAGGCCTTCGGTGACGGTGGCGCCGCGGAGGCGGGATGCTTTCTCGACTGAGTGCCGGCTGAACGGCTCGGACATGTCATCCCCCTTGGGGGTGAAGGGGATTACCAGCTTCCATTGGGAATCTTAGGTGGGTTCGGGGGATTTCAGAGGGGTCTGCGGCGACGCCGGGGGCCCGGCCCAAAACGGCTGCCGGGCCCGGTGCCGTCCTACGGCGTGAAGATGTAGTTCAGGGTGGGGTCGATCGTGCCGGCGGGTTGGACGGTATCATCGGTGTACAGGTGGCCGCTGCCCAGCGTGAGGATGCGCGGAACGCCGTCGAGGAACACGGGCACGGCCGCGGCGGGGCGCAGGAGGAACTGACCCCCCTCTCCAACCGGACCGGGAAAAGAACTCAGGCTGCTCCAGGTCCGGGTAGGGAGGCGGTAGGCGACGGTGTTCCGGTCGGCGGTCAGGGTCGCTGAACGGTCCGGCCCCGCGAGCCGCAAGTGAAGCGGGGGCAGGAGGCGATCGCGCGCCGTTCCAGCCTCCGTCGGGTTGGAGGTCTCATCACACGCCGCGAGGGCAAGAACGGCGAGCGTGAGCCGGAGGTTGGGCGCCGGCCTTGGCTGCGGCCTCGAAGTAACCCTTGCCTGCGACTAGATTTGGCGCTTCCCTCGCCAAGGGCTCAGCCTGACCGACGCCGTCCAGCGCCTCCGGTCCGCGCTCGCCGACCGCTACCGCATCGAGCGCGAGCTCGGCCAGGGCGGCATGGCGACCGTCTACCTCGCGCGCGACCTCCGCCACGAGCGCCAGGTCGCCATCAAGGTGCTGCGTCCCGACCTCGCGGCCGTGATCGGCGCCGAGCGGTTCCTCCGCGAGATCAAGACCATCGCCCACCTGCAGCATCCCCACATCCTCGGCCTCATCGACTCGGGCGAGGTCGGCGGCACCGCGTACTACGTCATGCCGTTCGTCGAGGGGGAGTCGCTGCGGGATAGGCTGCGGCGCGAGAAGCAGCTGCCGGTCGCGGACACCGTGCGGATCGCCACCGAGATCGCGGCCGCGCTGGGATACGCCCACCGCCACGGGGTCATCCACCGCGACATCAAGCCGGAGAACGTCCTGCTCCACGACGGCGCCGCCCTGGTTGCCGACTTCGGCATCGCCCTCGCGATCTCCACCGCAGGCGGCACCCGCATGACCGAGACCGGCATGTCGCTCGGCACGCCGCACTACATGTCGCCCGAGCAGGCGATGGGCGAGCGCGAGATCACCGCCCGCTCCGACGTCTACGCCCTCGGCGTCGTGACCTACGAGATGCTGGTGGGCGAGCCGCCGTTCACCGGCCCAACGGCGCAGGCCGTCGTCGCCAAGGTGCTGACCGAAGAGCCGCGGCCGCCGACCGGCCAGCGCAAGGCCGTGCCGCCGGCCATCGAAGCCGCCGTGCTCACCGCGCTCGCCAAGCTCCCGGCCGACCGGTTCGGCAGCGCGGTGGAATTCGCGGCGGCACTCACGACGCAGGCCCCGCCCAAGCCGGCCCGCGCCTCCGCTCGGCCGTCCCGCCTCGTTCTGGCGGCCGTCGCCCTCGGCGCGCTGGCGGTCGGGGCAGGTCTTGGCGCGCTCGCCGCGGGACGTGGCGGGGAGGCCAGGCCGTCCTTCGGCACCGCGTTCAAGGTGACCTACGAGCCGTCGATGGAGATTCACCCCGCGCTCTCGCCCGACGGCAGGTTCCTGGCGTACGCCGGCGGGAACCCGCTCCACACCAGGGTGTACGTGCGCCAGTTGAGCGGCGGCCGGCCGACGCTCCTCACCGACGACTCGGCCGCCGTCGAGGTCTCGCCGAGCTGGTCGCCGGACGGGACCCGGATCCTTTTTGCCAATGGGCGCGGCCTGTTCTCCGTCTCGGCGTCGGGCGGCCCTCCGCGGCAGGAGGCGCCGGCGCGTGCCGCCGGACCGATCATCTGGTCGCAGTGGTCGCCGGATGGGAAGACCGCGGCGTACGTGGTGGCGGATTCCATCTTCCTGAAGCCGACCGGCGCCGCGCCGCGCTTCCTCGCCACGAGCACCAGTGTTACCGGCTGCCGCTGGTCACCGGACGGTGCCCGGCTCGTGTGCGCCGCGGGGAACGCCTACTTCCTCATGGTGGGTTCGCTGTTCGGGAACCTGGCGCCGAGCTGGATCGAGCTCTTCGACGTGCGGAACGGTGGCAGGACCGTGCTGACCGACAGCGCCGGCATCAACCAGGCGCCAATCTGGTCCCCGGATGGGCGGTTCATCTACTTCGTCTCCGACCGCGAGGGCCCGACCGACATCTTCCAGATCCCCGCCGCCAGCGGCCGCGTGACGCCCGAGCGCCTCACGGTCGGGCTGGGCGTCCAGAGCCTCTCGCTCTCTGCCGATGGCCGGCGCCTGGCGTACAACGTCTATCGCACGGTCGGGAACATCTGGTCATTGCCGTGGGCTCGTCGGCCGACGAGTCTCCGGGATGCGACCCAGGTGACGCGCGGCAACCAGAGCGTGGAGAACCCGAGCGTGTCCGCGGACGGGAAGATGGTCTATTTCGACAGCGATCTCAGCGGCACGTCGCAACTCTATCGGGTGCCCGCGGCCGGCGGGGAGCAGGAACGGCTCACGAGCGACAACTATCAGAACTTCTCGCCGGGAATTTCTCCCGATGGGCACACGCTGGCCTTCCATTCCACCCGCACCGGCTCGCGCGACGTCTTCCTGCTGTCGCTCGACGATGGGACCGTGACGCGGGTGACCGACACACGGGACCAGGAGGTGTTGCCGCGCTGGTCGCCGGACGGACAGATGCTGGCATGGGGCATCATCGGCGGCACCGGCGGGATCCGCCTCGTGAAGCGCGGACCGGACGGATCGTTCGGCAAGCCGATCGAGCGGCTCGGGTGGGGGATCTCTCCCAGCTTCTCGCCGGACGGACGTTGGATCGTCTTCGGCAGCGCGCCGGTCGGCGTTCGCCGCGTGTTCGTCATGCCGGTAGACTCGGGCGCGCCGCGATCGCCGGTGGACTCCGGCGGCGCGCCGCCGCCCGACGTGACCTTTCCCAAGTTCTCGAACGACGGCCGGGAGATTCTCTTCCTTGGGTGGGACGAGGCCGCGGGTACCGCCGGCATCTGGGCAGTGCCTTGGCCGGGCGGTGGCAAGCCCCAGCTGGTCCTGCGGTTCGACGATCCGGTACGGGCGCCGTACCGGCCCTACTGGGCGCTCAGCCGCGACCGGCTGTTCGTGCTGCTGCAGGAATCGGAGAGCGACGTGTGGGTGGTGGAGACAGAGGGGATGTAGGGCGCGTGTTCGCTCCGGAAAACGTGGCCCCGAAGCGCAGCCAGATGTTGATGGAATACGGGGACGGGGCTTGTCATGCGGTGCCGTCAACCAGCTCGGCGAACCTGGGAAGCTTCCGCAGCGGGTCGAACGTCGGGTCGATCCGGAGCCAGCCCGGCGAGATGAAATACGGGCGAGCCAGCAGCGCCTCGAGCTCGTCCATGGCTCGCTCCGGCTCGCCGACCAGGACATAGATCCGGGCCAGCTGGTGCTGGTTGTACGCCCCCGAGAAGGCGTGGGCGGTGGGAGGCAGCAGCTCCACGGCCCGGCGGCCCTCACGGATGGCGTCCGCCTTGCGCCCCAGGTAGGCCAGCGCGGTCCCCAGCAGCACGTGGAGCTGGGCATTGTCGGGAGCATCCCGCATCTGGTCCTCGAGCGCGAGCCGGGCCGAATCGGCGTAGGCTCGTGCGCGGTCCCGGTCCCCCGCCACCGCATTCGCGCCGGCCAGGGCGAGGCCCCAGGATGCCCGATCGTCGTCGAAGTACGCAGGGCTCATCCCCAACAGCAGCGCCCGCTGGGCGTCGTCGAGCACCCAGAACAGATCCCAGTAAGTGGCGAAATAGGCGACGACGGCGGCCGGATCGCCGTGCCGCATCGCGGTCGCGAGCGCCGACCGGGCATCGGCGAGGTTCCCCCGCGCCAGGTGGACCATCGCCAGGTTCTCGTTCATCGCCGGATCCCCCGGCGCGAGCTGGAGTCCTCGCGCGCTCGCGGCGAGCGCCTCGTCGTATCGCCTGAGCCAGAGCAGCCCGCGGGCAAGGCGCCCGGCGGTAGTAACCGAGCGTGGGTCGAGCGCCTGCGCCCGGGCCAGGAGCTCGGTTGCTTCCTGCCACCGGCCCAGGGCCTGCTGGGAAATCGCCGCCACCACCAGCAGATCCACATTCGCGGGGGCGAGCTTGCCGCCGAGCGTGGCCTGCTCCAGAGCCTCGGCGTCGTCACCGGTGACGTTCCAGTGGTAGTCCGCCAGGGCCAGGTACCCGTCCGGCCGGTCGGGGGCGAGGGCATGGGCACGCTGGGCTGAAACGAGCGCGACCTTCGCGGTGGCAGGATCGGGGATGCTGTTGGCGTAGAGCACCGCGTAGGCGCGGGCGCGCCGGGCCCAAGCCGTGGCGAAGGCGGAGTCGAGCGCGATGGCCTGCTCGTAGTACACCAGCGCGCGCCGCAGGGTGGGAGGGTCGCCCACGCTCATGCCGCGGGAGACCTCCTCTCCCTTGAGGTAGGCATCGTAGGCCGCGACGTTCGCCGTGGGCCGCTCGCCGAGCGCCTTCCGTTCGCCGGTCCCCATCGCCACGTCGAGGGCCTGCGCCACCCGGCCGGCGATGTCGGCCTGCACCTGGAACACGTCGGTGAGCCCCGCATCGAACGGCTGCTGCCACCGGGTCGAGCCGGTGGAGACCTCGATCAGCTCGGGGCTCACCCGCACCCGGCTCCGCGCGCCCTCGCCTTTCTCCCACCGCACCTTGCCGACCAGCAGGAAGTCCACCCCCAATTCCCGCGCGATCGTCGCCAGGTCCTTGCTGCTCTTCTTGTACTCGGCGGCGCTGCGGCTGGCAGTGACCTGGAGCGTCGGCAGGGCGGAGAGCTTGCCGCGGATCTCGTCGGTCACGCCGTCGGCGAAGTACTCGTCCTCCGCGGCGCCGAGATTGTCGAACGGGAGCACCGCCAGCCGCTTCACCCCTTTCGAGTCGGCCGTTGGACCGTCGTGCCGCCAGAGCCACCCGAAGAGCACTCCGAGGCCCAGGAGGAAGCCGAGTCCGAGGAGGACCACCGAGCGATATCGGTGGGCGGCCTGCCTGGGAGCGGCAACGGCGCCGGGCCGTCTGGCTGCATCGCTTGTCGTGGGCGCCGCCGCGGCCGCAGGTGGGGTGATCACCAGGCTGCGGGCCAGGTCCGCCACCGTCCCGAACCGATCGGCCGCCACGGGAGCCAGCGCCTTCCGGATGGCGTCGTCCACCGCCGGCGGCACGCTCGCCCGCACCGAGCGCACGCTCGGCGCCGGCTCCGTCAGCCGCTTTACGATGAGCGCCTGGGTCGTGGCCCCGGTGTAGGGCGGCTCGCCCGCCAGCATCTCGTACAGCACCGCGGCCAGCGAGTACACGTCGGTCCTGGCGTCCAGCCCCTTGTCGCCCGCCGCCTGCTCCGGACTCATGTAGGCCGGGGTCCCGACCGCGAGTCCGGTCTCGGTCAGCTTCTCGTCGGCCGCGCCGCTGAGCGCCCGGGCGATTCCGAAGTCGGCGACCAGGGTATGTCCGTCCCTGGTGAGCAGCAGGTTCTCGGGCTTGATGTCGCGGTGGACTACCCCGTGGTCGTGGGCGTACTGCAGCGCCTGCGCCGCTTCCCGGGCGATTCGGAGGGCGTCCTCCACCCCGAGCTGGCGCTCGCGCCGGAGCCGATCGCGCAGCGACTCGCCCTCGACGAAGGGCATGGTGAACCAGAGCCGGCCCGCTGCCACGCCCGAGTCCAGCACGGTGAGGATGTGGGGGTGCTGCAGCCGGGCCGCGAGCCGGACCTCCCGCTGGAAGCGCTCGTCGCCCAGCCCGACGGCCAGCTCTGGGTGGAGGACCTTGAGGGCAACCGGGCGATCATAGCGAAGGTCCCGCGCGAGATAGACCGTCGCCATCCCGCCGCGGCCCAGCTCCCGCTCGATCGAGTAGCGGTCCAGCAACGCTTCACGCAGACTGGCGATGGGATCGGCCATGAATCCTTGGATGGGTAGGCGCTTCAGATACACCAAGATACGGCAAGGTCGGGCGGGCTGCCACGCCGCTTGACGCCTCGCGCCCGGTGTTCAATCTTGGTGCCGCGGAGCCGGCCGGCTTCGCTCTCCCCCCGAGTTCGATGGAAGCAACGGGCCACCCACCGCTGCGGTCTGTCTGCCCGCCGGGAGTCCTCTCTTCATACCACATCAGGAGGACATCATGGCGCAAGCAACGGCAGTTTCCCCCCAGGCGCTCCTGAAGGCCGCAAAGGCACTGGTCGAGACGTACAACGCCAAGGACTGGGACCGGGCCAGGGCCGCCATCACGACCGACTTCGTCTATGAGGAGATGGGCACCGGCAGGAAGCTGACCGGCGCCGACGCGACGCTCGAGGCCTTCAAGGGCTGGGGCCAGGCGTTTCCCGACTCGGCGGGAACAGTCCGGGCCGGCCACGTCGCGGACGACGGAGCCGTCGTGCTGGAGGTCACCTGGTCGGGCACCCATAGCGGCCCGCTCCAGACACCCGGCGGGCCGATCGCCCCCACCGGCAAGCGCATCGAGGTGCCGGCCTGCATGGTGGTCGAATTCGCGGGGGAGAAGGCGAAGTCCGAGCGGCACTACTTCGATATGGTGACGCTGTTGCGCCAGCTCGGAGTAATGGGGTAGCTACGGGTAGGCAGTCAGGTTCCCTCGACCAGCTTCTTGAACCGTGGATGGTTCCGTAGCGGATCGAACGTCGGGTCGATCCGCAGCCACCCGGGCGAGAGATAGTACGGGGTCCGCAGCAGCGGCTCGAGTCGATCCATCGCCTTGTCGGACTCGCCGGCGAGGATGTAGATCCTGGCGAGCTGATGCTGCAGGTACGGACCGGTGTAGCCGTCGCCGGCAGCCGGCAGCAGGGCCAGGCCGCGCTCGCCTTCCCTGATCGCCTCCGCCGTTCGGCCCATGTAAGCCAGCGCGAGACCGTGGAGGATGAGTCGCTGCGGGTCGTCGGGATTGTCGGCGAGGGTTTCCTCGAGTCCCAGGCGGGCCGAATCGGCGTAAACGCGCGCCCTGGCCGTGTCGCCGCGTACGAAGTGCGTCTGGGCGCGGACCAGTCCCCACGCTCCCCGGTCGCCGTCGAACGCACTGGGCGGCAGCCGCAGCAGCAGGCGTTGGTGGCTGTCGTCGAGTGCCCAGAACAGGTCCCAGTAATTGCCGAAGAAGGTGACCAGCGCCGTGGGCTCCACGCTGGGTGGCGCCTCGGCTACCACCCGGCGCGCGCCGTCGAGGTCACCCTGGGCGAGGTGGACCATGGCCTTGTTCTCGATCAGATCGAGATTGTCGGGTGACACGGCCAGGCCGCGATCGGCCGCCGCGAGAGCCTCGGGGTACCGGCGCAACCGGATCAGGGTGTGGGCGAGCCGCCGCGCCGTCGTGGCCGACCGCGGGTCCAGCCGTCGGGCCCTCTCCAGGCTCCGCACCGCCGCGTCCCAGCGCCCGAGGCCCTGCTCGGCCAGGGCGGCCGAGGCCAGCAGCTCGGCGTTCTCGGGCGTCAGCGCGAGTCCCTTGCCGCAGTCCTCGAGCGCTCGATGGTATTCTACCTCGACGGTCTGATCGTACTCGCAAAGCGCGAACCATCCCTCCGGCCGGTCGGGGGCGAGCGCGATGGCGCGACCGGCAGCGGTCTTCGCGGCGGCGGCGGCGGCGGGGGTCGGGGTGACGTTGTAGTAGAACGCTCCGTGCGCTCTCCCGAGCGCCGCCCAGGCCGCCGCGAAAGTGGAATCGAGCGCCACCGCCTGCTCGTAGTAGTTGATCGCGTTGCGCAGCGACGGCGCGTCCCGGATGTCGAGCCCTCCGGACGCCTCCCCCTTCAGAAACGCGTCGTACGCCGCGAGATTCGCCGTCGGCCGCTCGGTCAGGGTCTGCTTCTGGCCGGTGCCAATGGCCAGGTCGAGCGCGTCGGCCACCTGGTCGGCGATGTCGGCCTGCACCGCGAAGACATCCGTGATCTCGGCGTCGAACGGCTGCTGCCACTTCACCTTCGGCGCGCCCCCCCGGCCCACGTCCACCAGCTCCGGACTGACTTTCACCCGGCTGCTTCCATCGGCCGACTTGGCCCACCGGATCCGGGCGATGAGCAGGTAGTCCGCCTCCAGCTCCCGCGCGATCACCGGCAGCGGCTTGCCGCTGTCCTTGTACTCGTTGGAGCTGGTGCTCGCGATCACCTGGAGTCCGGGGAGCGAGGAGAGCTTGCCGCGCACCGCGTCGGTGACGCCGTCGGCGAAGTATTCCGTGGTGGAGTCGCCCAGGTTCTCGAACGGCAGGACCGCGAGCACGCGCGGGCCGGTGCCGGACGCGGCGGCCCCGCCATCGAGCGAGTGCCGCCAGGCGAACAGCACGCCGAGACCAAGCAGGAACCCGGCGATCAGGGTGATCGCGAGGACGGGCACGGGCCGGCGGTGCTGGGTGTCGGACCGGGGCGGCGGCGCGGGCGCAGCCGGCGGGGTCGCCGGCGCGGCCTCGACGGTCGCGGCGGTGGGCGCGTGGCTCACGCCGGGGGCCTGGAGCGCCCGGGCCAGCTCCGCGGCGGATGCGAATCGGTCGGCGGGCACCGGGGCCAGCGCTCGCTGGATGGCCTGGTCCACGCCCTCCGGCACGGTGGGCCGGCTCCGCCGCACGCTCGGCGGAGGCTCGCTCAGCCGCCGAGCGATCATCGCCTGCGCGGTGGGTCCAGTGAACGGCGGCTCGCCCGCCAGCATCTCGTAGAGCACCGCCCCGAGCGAATACACGTCGGTTCGGGCATCCACGCCCTTGTCGCCTGCCGCCTGCTCCGGGCTCATGTAGGCCGGCGTCCCGATCGCGAGCCCGGTCTGGGTCAGGTGCTCGTCGCCTGCCAGTGCCCGGGCGATCCCGAAGTCCGCCACGAGGGTGGTGCCGTCGCTGGTGAGGAGGATGTTCTCCGGCTTGATGTCCCGATGGACGATGCCGTGCTGGTGGGCGTAGTCCAGCGCGCGGGCGGCTTCCCGGCCGATCTGAAGGGCCACATCCACCGGGAGCTGCCGCTCGCGGCGAATCCGGTCGCGCAGGCTCTCACCCTCGACGAAGGGCATGGTGAACCACAGCCGGCCGCCGGCCTCGCCCGAGTCCAGCACTGTGAGGATGTGCGGGTGCTGCAGCCGGGCGGCGAAGCGGATCTCGCGCTGGAAGCGATCCGGCCCCATCGTGGCGGCCAGCTCGGGGTGGAGCACCTTGAGCGCCACCGGCCGGTCGTGCCGGAGGTCGTGGGCGAGGTAGACGACGGCCATGCCCCCGCGGCCGAGCTCACGCTCGATCGCGTATCGCTCCCGCAGCGCTTCACGAAGTGTCGCGACCGGATCCGGCATCAGTCTCTTTTTTCGGAGGGACGGGGCAAAGATACGACCCGGGCAGGGGATGTGGAAGTGTCGGCCGATGGCAGTAACCCATCTTCGCAGCTAGATTTAGCCCTTTCGTGCCCCCTTACCGGCGAACGCCGTATCGCGATGACCGACACCAGCAAGCCCACCGCCGTCCCAGCCTCCGGGGAATCCCCGGCTGGCGGGTATCACCCGGAAGCCGTCGAGACCAAGTGGCAGGCCCGCTGGGCCGAGCGCCATACCAACGAGCCCGACCTGGACCGGGCGGAGCGGCCGTTCTACAACCTGATGATGTTCCCCTACCCGTCGGCCGAGGGGCTGCACGTGGGGAACATGTTCGCGTTCACCGGGGCGGACGTGTATGGCCGGTTCAAGCGGCTCCAGGGCTACGACGTGTTCGAGCCGATCGGATACGACGCGTTCGGCATCCACAGCGAGAACTACGCGATCAAGATGGGGATCAACCCCGCCATCCTGATCCCCCAGAACATCGCCAACTTCCGCCGCCAGCTGGTGCGGATCGGCGGCATGTTCGACTGGCGCCACGAGCTCTCCACCACCGATCCGCGCTACTACAAGTGGACCCAGTGGATCTTCCTCCAGCTGCTGAAGGCGGGGAAGGCCTATAAGAAGAAGGCGGCGGTCAACTGGTGCCCGAAGGACAAAACCGTCCTGGCCAACGAGCAGGTGATCGACGGCCGCTGCGAGCGGTGCGGCACGGTGGTCGAGCAGCGGACGCTGGAGCAGTGGTTCTTCCGGATCACCGACTATGCCGACCGGCTGCTGGCCGACCTGGACGACAAGTCCAAGATGGACTGGTCCGACAGCACCACCACGACCCAGCGCAACTGGCTGGGGCGGAGCGAGGGCGCGCAACTGGTCTTTCCGGTCGGCGGACCGGCGGACCGGCGGACCGACGGACCGACGGACGAGTGGGCGGCGATCCGGGTGTACACCACCCGGGCCGACACCGTGTTCGGCGCGACGTTCATGGTGCTGGCGCCGGAGCACCCACTGGTCGATGCGATCACCATGCCCGACCAGCGGGC
>DATBJH010000082.1:0-18568 GCA_036556505.1 Gemmatimonadales bacterium | reverse complement strand
CGCCAGGGGGGCGCCTCGGGTAATCGTGCCGGTCCGGTGGCGGGCGGTGGGGACAAGATCGGCAATCAGAACATCCCCCGCGACGGCGGCTCCCGTGCGAGCACCGGCGACCGGAGCAGCTCGCGGAACTATGGTGGCAGCAGCGGCGGCGGGTTCAGCGGCGGGTCGCGGGGGTACGATGGCGGCAGCGCGCGGGCCAGCAGCTCCCGCGGAGCGAGCAGCATGGGCGGACGCGGTGGTGGCGGCTTCAGCAGAGGCGGAGGAGGGCGGCGTCGATGAGCTCGACCACAGTGCGCTTCGCACGGCGCTTTGGGGCGGCTGCCGGCATCCTCGGAATGCTCGCCGGGTGCGGTGGCGATGCCAAGAGCTCGGACTCCTCGGGCGAGTCCGCCTCCGCCGCTCCGGAGGACACGACCCCTCCCCGGCTGTTCGCCACTCCGGAGAGCGCAGCCGCCGCCCTGGTCGCCGCCGCGGAGAAGTTCGACGTCCCGGAGCTGAAGGCCATTCTTGGCGGCGGCGGGGCCGACCTGGTGGAGACCCAGGACACAGTGCTGGACCGCCGGAACGCCACCGCCTTCGCGGCGGAGGCCCGCCAGAAGCAGCGGATCGAGTACGACTCGACGAAAACCACGGCTGTGCTCTCGGTGGGACCGTCGGACTGGCCGGCCCCGATCCCGATCGTCGAGCACGACGGCAAGTGGTTCTTCGACGCGGCGGCCGGACGGGAAGAGGTCCTTCGCCGCCGCATCGGCCGCAACGAGCTCGACGCGATTCAGGTGTGCCACGGATACGTCGAGGCGCAGAAGGAGTACGCCCTGACCAGGCACGACGGGGCACTGGTGAACCAGTACGCTCAGCGCGTCCTCAGCTCACCCGGCAAGCAGGACGGCCTGGCTTGGCGGACTCCCGACGGGAAGTGGGCGGGGCCGGTGGGTGAGGAGATCGCCGGCGCGATCGCCGAGGGCTACAAGGATCGGTACGAGCCGTACCACGGCTACTACTTCAAGATCCTCAAGGGCCAGGGCCCCGCCGCGCCGATGGGGCAGATGGACTTCGTGGTGGACAGCGCGATGATCGGGGGCTTCGCCCTGGTCGCGGCTCCCGCGGAATACCTCGTGACCGGGGTGAACACCTTCATCGTGAGCCACGACGGCATCGTCTACGAAAAGGACCTCGGCGACCAGACGCTCGAGCAGTTCCGCAAGATGGAGCGCTACAATCCCGACTCCACCTGGAGAGCGGTGCCGGACTCGTAAGCCCGGGACCACCGCCTTGAGTACGGCCTCGACGGTCTCGGGCGGTCTGATTCGGGCTCACCTGCCCGACGCGGAGTCCGCCGGGGCCTTCTTCTTCTGGGCTGCCTCCGCCCCCTTCCCCCCGATGATCCGCTTGACCGTGGTGCCCGCCGGAATCCGATCCGTCGGCGCATCATAGCCGTTCACCACGGCCACCCGCTCCACCGGTATGGTGGAGGGATACTTCCCGTTGAAGTCGGTGAACGTCATCTCCCGGTCCACCTTGACCAGCTCGACCTTGAACGGCTCGACGCTCAGGTGCGCCGGGTCCTTGAGCTCGGAGAAGCTCCCGATACTCGACCGGAACGTCTTGTCGTAGGTCTGGAGCTTGCCGGCAGGCGTGTAGCCCAGGATCCGGTAGGTCAGATCGCCGTACTTGATGAAGGCGACGACCCCCTGCACCACCCCCTGCTCCGTCTGCGCCTCGAACTGGGTGGAGGCGGCGGGCAGACCGTTGACGGGGGAGCTCGACACCTGGCCCGTTTTCACGCCCTCCTGGCCGACGAACTGCTTGACCGCCTCGTCCGGGGTTCCCTTCCCCGGCGCGGTGAGCTGCAGCATCGCGTCCTGCTGCGGGCTGATGGCCGCGAGTGCCTCGGGCGTGTTCTGCGACTGCCAGCCGTCAGGGAGGTCCAGCTTGAACTTCAGACCCGGGTGATAGAAGGTGTTTCCCTCGACGTAGCCCTGCCGCGGATCCTCGCCATAGGTCATCCCCGCGATGACCGGCATGTACGTCTCGCGCCCGTCGCGGAGCTGCGAGAGCGGCACCGACAGCGTGTCGAGGCGCTTCTTCGTGGCCTCGACCCGGTTGCCGGGGTCCGGGTGGGTGGACTGCCATTCGGGAATATCGCCGGCGCCCTCCAGCTGGCTCACCCGCTGCAGGGTGGTGAACATGCTGGCCATGGCTCGCGGATCGTAGCCCTCCCGCACCATGTACTTGAACCCCAGCTGGTCGGACTGGCTTTCCGCATCCCGCCCGTACTTGAGGAACAGCACACCCAGACCCTGGGAGGCGAGACCGGCGTACTGCGCGACATCGGAGGAGAGGATGCTGCCCACGCCGACGCCGATCTGGGCGATCTGCTGGCGGGTCATCTGCTGCACCGAATGCCGGGCGGTCACGTGCCCGATCTCGTGGCCCAGGACGCCCACCAGCTCCGCTTCGTTGTTCATGTGGGTGAGAATGCCGCGGGTGACGAAGATGGAGCCGCCCGGCAGGGCGAAGGCGTTCACCGTGGGGTCGTCCATCACGTAGAAGGCCCAGGGCAACTGCGGCCGCTCGGACTTGGCGGCCATCCCCATGCCCAGCCGGCTCACGTAGTCCTGGACCTTCTTGTCGTCGTACACGCCCATGGACCTGACGATCTGCTGGGCGTATTCCTGGCCCATCTGGATCTCCTGCGATTCCGAGACCAGCGAGATCTCGTTCTTCCCGGTCACAGGATTTCGGGCGCACGAGAGGGTACCGGCCGTCAACCCGGCCAGCAGGGCCCACCCCGTGGCTCGCCAAGACGCTGCGCGCATGCGACCATCCTTTGCGGTCGGTTGGGACATGGTTCAGGATGGAGTCTGCGGAGGCAACTGTACCATCGTGCAGGCGTTCCGGCTACTGGGAACGCGGCGTCAGACTCACGGGACCCTGCAGCCGGAATGGATCGCGGAAGGGCAGCAATCGCCCCGGATACGACGTCTGATACACCGGGAGCGCCGGCCGCGCTCCCTCGGGCGGATCCGGGATCCGAAGCGTCCGACGATTGACGATGGTCAGCCGGCGCAGCCAGACCGGGCCGTTGTCGAGCCGGACCTGACGCCCGTTCTCGGCCATGTTCCATCGCCCGATGTACAACAGGGTGAGCTGGGGAGCGCACTCGTCGTCGCGGTACGTCTGGCGCAGGGAAAACACGCCATCGGGAAGGAGTGTCAGGTAGACCTCGTCACCCCAGTCCCCACCGCAGGAGCCGCCGCTGGAGAAGGTACCGGGAACCTGCAATCCGGAGGAGGGATCGGGGACCGCGACGGGATCAGCGGATCGGGCAGGTGCTGCGGGCTCGATGCCCTGCCGGCCTCCACCGACACAGGCGCCCAGCAGGATGGCCGCGAAGCTTGCCCCACGCCTGGTGCGACGGCGCCAGGCCTCGAGGTCGAAGAACCGGTGGGCGCAGGACGGCCTGCCGATGGTGTCCAAGCTCCGCGTCCCGGAGGGGGAGTCCTACGATCATGCACCGGTCAGAATCGGACCATTGCACCTTGGTGCATGCGCTTATCCAGCTCTGCCCTCGCCAAGGCGATGTGGCTCTTCAGGATGAAGAGCCGCTGCGAGTAGTGCAGCGGCACCGAAACGTGGCTCGCCTGCCTCGCCAGCTCGTCCAGCTCGGTGGCCAGGTGATCGAGATGCCCGGGGCCGGCCTCCTCCACCTCCTGCTCCAGCACTCTGAGCCGCCCGTAGAGCCGGTAGATCCGGGTCTCGACCATGTACTGGTAGGCGGCGGGCAGAAAGCGGAACAGCGGGAACACCACCACCAGGAGCGGGATGAGCAGGATCAGCAGTCGCTCCGCCATGCCCGCCAGCCACGGCGGAAGGACGCGGTAGACGAAAGGCACACCCGACTGGTAGAACTCCCGGGCCTGCTCGGTGAGGGGGAGATCGACTGCCTCGGCGGCCGGAAACCGGCCGGCCTTATGGAAAATCTCGGGGCCCCCATGAATCTCGGCGGCGGCCTCCAGCAGCAGGTACTGGATCGCGGGATTGAGATCGGTGCGCACCACCAGGCTCGCCTCCACGGCAAGCAGGGTCACGTCCGTGGGTGGGAGATTGCGGGCGAGGTCGGCCACGCCGGTCGGAAGCACCACCTTCGAGAGGCTGGGGAACAGCGCCACGTAGGCGTCCGCGCGGGGATAGCTCTCCAGAACGATGCCATCGGCCACCAGGAGGCGCCGAACGGCCGGCGACCGCCAGGAGGTCAACATCACGGCGCCGTCGATCTCGCCGCGCAGCAGCGCTTCGGCGCTCCGTTCCGGGGAGAGCCCCAGCAGCACGACGCTGCTCTCGTCCACGCGGTTGAGCGCGAGCAGCCGCCGTGCCAGCACCCGCGTCGCGCTGCCTTCCGGCTCGACCGAGATGCGCTTGCCCCTGAGTTGCCGGGCCGCGCCTTGCCGCGACGTGTCCCGAAAGAAGGACCAGAGCGGCTCGATGGAGACCGTGCCCAGGGAGGCGAGATCGGGCGCGGCCTCGTGGTCGGTCAGCCCGCTCTCGAGAAAGGCGACGCTCACTCCGGCGCGTTCGTCACGCAGGCGCGCGAGATTCTCGACGCCGCCGGCGGTCGGCACCACCCGAAGATCCATGCCTGAGCGCCGCAGGACTTCGCGATAGCGGGCTCCGAGGACCTCGTATGCGCCGCCCGCGGGCCCGGTCGCCATGGTGATCGTCCTGGGCGGGAGGAGGGTTCCCTGCGTCAGAACCACCCAGCCGGCCGCAGCACCGACCGCCAGGAGAACGAGTGCTCCCCCGAGCCAGGGGCCTCTGCCTGTGCGAAATACCTGCATGTTCCCAGCCGACGGCTAGTTGGCGTCCTCCAGCACGAGGACGCCGAACGGTTCTCCGCCGCCTTCGGCGTCCACGACGACCACGGTTCGCACTTCACCCGGACCAACGGCCTGGGTGCCCCCGTCGATCAGTACCGTCTTGGTGCCCGCCGGGGTGACCCGGAGCTGGTAGTCGCCGGACGTCAGCTCCAGGTAGTCGGAGACCCCGAATCGCCCCAGGGAGACCAGCGCGGGCAGCTCGGCCGCCAGGTCCACATCCGGCGCCGTCAGATAGATGTCCACAGGCGGAGCGGTCGCGAAGTGAATCACCCGGACCTTCGCGTTTCCCTCCGTCGACTCGGTGTTGTCGTCGGTCAGGAACAAGGAGTTGGGGAACCCGAAGCAGCACGGGAATACCGTGTAGTCCACTCCCTCGGCCAGTCCCAGCTGGAGCGAGTCCAGGGTGCTGTCCGCGGTGAGGAAGACGACCTTGTGGGTCCCCGCCTCGAGCTCCTCATACTCGGACGCGTCCAGGAAGGACAGGTCGCTCGCCATCTCGATGTCGTCCACCACGACGTCGAGCTCGGCCAGCTGCGCATCGGCATGGACCACCCGAAGCCGGGCCATGCCCTCTTCGGGTCCGGTCCCTTCGTCGCTGCACCCGGCGGTCAGGGCCGCCATGGCGAGCAGCAGCCGGAGCACTCCGTTTTTCATCATCCGATTCCCCTCGAGAACCTGTGTGATCAGGCCGGGACGCCGACCGGCCGGCGGATGCCGAGCTTCTTGATCCGCGACCGCAGCGTGCTGGGACGCAATCCGAGCAGCTCGGCGGCGCCGCCCGTCCCTTCGATACGCCAGCCCGTCCGCTCCAGGGTGCGGCCGATGTGCGCCTGCTCCGCCTCTTCCAGCGTGGCGGGTTGCCATGCGCGGCGGTGCCGCACCCCCAGCGCCGGGTCCGGCACCTCCACCACCTGCCCCTTCGCGAGGACGCAGGCTCGTTCGATCACATTCTGCAGCTCCCGGATGTTGCCGGGCCAGTCGTAGCGCTGCAGCCGGGGGAGGCTCTCCTGCGAGAGGCCGCGGAACTTCTTCCCCATGCGGCGGCCGAACTGGGCGACGAAGTGCCCCGCCAGCGGCTCGATGTCCTCCGGACGCTCGCGCAGCGGCGGGATTCGGATCGGCAACACGTTGAGGCGGTAGTACAGATCCGCTCGGAAGCGCTCCCGGCTGACCTCCAGCTCGAGGTCGCGATGGGTGGCGGCGATGAGGCGAACGTCGACAGTGATGGTTCGCTCGCCGCCGACCCGCTCGAACTCGCGCTCCTGGAGGACGCGCAGCAGCTTCACCTGGGTCTCCGACGGGACCTCGGCGACTTCGTCGAGGAAGAGGGTCCCGCGGTTCGCCAGCTCGAAGCGCCCCATGCGTCGCTGGGTCGCGCCGGTGAAGGCACCGCGCTCGTGGCCGAACAGCTCGCTGTCCACCAGGCCGGGCGCGAATCCACCGCAGTTCACCTTGATCATCGGGTGCGCCGCCCGCCGGCTCGCGTCGTGGATCGCACGCGCGAACAGCTCCTTGCCGGTCCCGGTCTCGCCGACGAGCAGGACGGTCGAATCAGTGGGGGCGACCTGGGCGATCAGCGGCAATACCCCCTTGAGCGCTCGGCTCTCGCCGACGATCCCTGAAAATCCCGCTTCCTCCCGGATCGCCTCGTCCAGATAGCGGTTCTCGTGCGCCAGCTGATCCCGCAGCCGCTCGACCTCGCCGTACACCCGGGACCAGCGAATGATGGACGCGGTCTGGAGCGCGAAGACCTCGAGGTACCTGACCTCGTCCGAGCTGATCTCGCGCTCCGCCAGCATGAAGAGCAGGCCGGTGAACTCGTCGCCGACGAAGAGCGGGAACACGGCGCCGCCGCGGAGGCCTTCCCGCGCGGCGTTGGCGGCGGAGGCTTCGGCCTTGGAGGGGTCCGCGCGGCCCGATGTCATCTCCGAGACCAGCTTCGCCAGCTCCACCAGATCGTTCCGGCAGATGGGGGCGCGATCGCGAGCCAGCCGCGCCGTGAATGCCTCGCTCAGCGGCAGGGTGTGCAACAGGTCGAGACCCGCCAGACTCGGACTGGCCGTTCGGGTGAGTCGATGCAGACGGGGTTCCGCCGACCGTTCGGCGACTGGCACTTCGCGGCAATGCTCACACTCGTCGTCCCGGAGGTAGAGCCAGATGGCCACACTCCGAAAATCGGCGCGCTCCACGAGCACGCTGGTCACGGTCGTGAGCACGTCCTCCAGGCGGTGACCCGCGGCGACCTGGGCCGAGATCTCCCGCAGCATGCGAAGGTGAGCGGCAGGATCGAAGGCTGCCATCGTACGTCCTCGAAATCGTCGCGAAGCCTAATGTAGGGAGGCGGCCCTCCCCGCGACATCTCGTGAGCGCCACGACCGCTCGTGGCCCAAGGTCCAGCTTGCCGCGGTGCGCCCGCCGCCGCACCCCGCTCCAATTGCTTTGGTCGCAGCGCCTTGCACCGTTGATTGCCGCAGGCGGGACCGCGGCCCGCCGCCTGCCTACTCCTGCTCTCGAACCAATCCTTCAGGAGCGCAGGAGATGGAGACGGACGTCAGTGGAGACAGGATCCGAGTGCAGACGGCGACCCTGGCGGAGCTTCGGGTGGTGGGCCCCGAAGGCCTCACCATCGAGCGAATCGCCAGGCGGGCGGAGCTGCCGGAGGAGCTGGTCACCAGTCTCTACCCCGACCTCGCCATCCTCCTGTACCAGTCCGTCGCCCAGGCCATCGAGCAGACCATCGGTCGGGCGATCGACGAGCTGCCCCCCGGCTTCCCGGCGACGGGCCGCCTGGGGCTCCTCTCGCATCGCCTCTGGGCCGCGCTCCAGCTCCCCGCCATGGCCTCGATTTTCCGGCTGGTGGACTTGGACGAGGATCGGCACGGGGCGTTCGAGCACCTGCTCGAAGAGATGCTGCTCAGCCGTCCGCGCAATGTATTCCGGAGCCTGGTGGCCGAGCTGGTGCGAAGCGGTGACCTGCGGCTCACGAATCCCGAGCACAAGGCGTACGTCATCGTCGCGCTCCTGTTCGCGTACGGCCTCTGGTACCACTTCCCCAGCCTGTACCCGCTGTTCACGCCGCAGCACCCCGACAAGGTCGTATCCCACGTCCTGCTGGTGAGCCTGGGGACCGAGGCGCACGGCCGCGTCATGGCCGCCTCCTCGGGGCGCTCGCCGGACGAGAGCGGCAGATGATCGTGCCCGAGCGCCTCGCCCGGCCCGGCGTGCTCGACGTGCTGGTGGACGCGGCCCTCATCGTTTCAGCCGATCTCCGGGTGATCGCGGCCAACGCCGCCGCGAGGTCGCTGCTGCTCGACGGTGGCGACGATCCGACCGGCATGGAGCTGCTGGACTGCGTGGTGCCCGACGACGCGCCTCGGCTGCTCGACGCCCTGGACTACGCCCGGCGAGGGACGCAAGGGTACGCCGGCTTACATCTGAGGCTGCAGACCGCGGTCGGCGAGCCGGTGCACACCGAGCTCCGCGTCGCCGCGCTGGGCCAGCGGCAGCGCAGCGATACGTACCTCCTCACCACCCCGCACACGGTTCCCCGCCGTGGCGGGGCCGCGGCACCAGGCGGAGATTTCTACGCTCTCCTGGCCCGCAACGCGGCTGAAACGCTCGGCGTGCGCCATGTAGTCATCGGGCGACTGGAGGGAAGCCCCGCGAGCCGGGTCTCGAGCCTGGCGATCTGGTCGGCGGGGCAGCACCGCGACAACCTGACCTACGAGCTGGAGGGCACCCCCTGTGCCGAGACACTGCGCGCCGGATTCTCCTTCTACCCGTCGCGGGTGCGGGAGCACTTCCCGGAGCACCGGCTGCTCCAGCAGCTCGGCGCCGACAGCTACGTGGGCGTCTGCGTCCTCGACTCGGAGAAGCGCCCCGAGGGGATCGTGGCGCTTCTGGACGACGGTACCAGTCGCCCGGCGGAGCTCCCCGGCCAGGTCCGGCTCCTCGCCGCTCGGGTCGGGGCGGAGATGGAGCGCGAGCGACTGGCGACGGAGGCGCGACAGACGGAGAAGCGCTGGCTCGAGCTGATCCGCGGCACGCCGGACGGTCTCTTCGACATCGCGCCGGGCGGCGGGCCCGGCTATCTGTCCCGCCGCTGCCTGGAGCTCCTGGGCTACTCCCGTCCCTGCGCGGCCTGGCTCGAGTCGGCCACCCCTCTGGAATGGGTGCATCCGGAGGACCGCGGCCGCCTGGAGGCGCAGATCGGCCGTGCGCTCCAGGAGCGACACCACCTGCAGGCGGCGGTCCGCCTGCGGCGTTGTGGCGGTGACCACCGCTGGTTCGACATCCGCGCGCGCCTGACCCGTGAGTCCTCCGCCGGATCGGTCCGTGCACTCGGGTTCATCAGCGAGACCGACCCGCATCAGGCCGGCGCCGGGATGCTGAGGCGGATCAGCGAGGTCGCCCGGGTGGCGGCCTGGACCTATGACATCCAGGCCGACGATCTGGTGCTGCTGACAGACGGGGCGGGCACCACAGGCGTACCCGACGAGGAGATCGCGACCCTGATTCGGAAGCCCGAGAGCTTCCTCGGTCCGGACGAGACGAGCCGGGTCCGGACCGCGCTGCACCACGCCGGCGCCGACGGGGTCGGGTGGGACTTCGTCTACTCCTTGCGGACCGCCGATGGCACGATCCAGTGGCGCAGGACCTTCGCCCATGTCGATGCGGAGCGGGGCGCAGCCGCACGGGCGCACGGCGGCGTTCAGGATATCACACACCTGCGGGACCTGCAGGCGACCTACCTGTCGGCCCGGAAGATGGAGGCGATGGCGCTGCTGGCGGGCGGGATCGCTCACGACTTCGCCAACCTGGTGACGGGCCTCGATGCCGTCCGGGATTCCATCGCCCTCTCGTTGCCGGAGGATCACCCGTCGCAGCCCGACCTGGCGCAGATGGGTGAGATGCTTCGAAGCGCGACCGGCTTGAGCCGCCAGCTGCTCGCCCTGGCTCGCCGGCAGGTTCTGAAGCCGGCCATTGTGTCGGTGAACGAGGTGCTCACGGAGATGCACCCGCTGTTGCAGCGGATGATCGGAGACACGGTGACGATCGATGTGGAGCCGGGGAGCGGGACCTGGCCGGTCGTCGCGGATCGCAGCCAGCTGGAGCAGGTGATCCTCAACCTCGCGCTCAACGCGCGGGACGCCATGCCTCAGGGCGGGCGGCTGACGATCCGCACCCGAAACGTCGTCTTCGATGCACCGGTGGCGGTGGTATCGGGCGAGCGTCCAGCGGCCCCGCTGGTGGAGCTGGAGGTGCGGGACACCGGCGTGGGCATGAGCGCGCCGACCCTGGCGCGCGCGTTCGACCCCTTCTTCACCACCAAGCAGCCCGGCCGCGCCAGCGGTCTCGGGCTGGCCACCTGTCTCATCATCATCCAGCAGCTCCACGGCCACCTGGCGGTGGACAGCGTGCCGCAGCAAGGCACCAGGTTCCTGGTCTGGTTGCGCCCCGACAGGCGGCCGGGCTAGGCCGGCCGGCTTTCGGGCCGCTGGCTGGGTTCCGCGTGGAGTTGGAGCGGCTCGCGCTCCTGGAGGCCGAACACGACGGCAGCCAGGGCACCTCCCGCGAGCGGACCAACGAGATAGAGCCACACGTGGCCGACGCTCCCGGCCCCTACGGCCGCGTGCACTACCGCCGGGCCCAGGCCCACGGCTGGATTGAAGGCGCCCCCCGAGATCGGGCCACCGGCGAAAGCGGCGACCACGATCGTGAAGCCGATGGCGAGGCCATAGAACGAGTTGCCATGGGTCTTCGCCGACGCCGCCGAGTTGAGGACGACCAGCGCGAGCGCGAACGTGTAGAGGAGCTCGATCAGTAGGGCCCCCGTGACCGAGGCCTGCTCGGCGGGGGCCGGCACGAAGCTCTGTCCGAGCACGCCGTACACCACCAGCGTCGCCGCGATCGCGCCCGCCAACTGGCTCGCGACGTAGCCGAAGAACTCACCGACCGAGCTCATCTTGCCGTTCATCAGCACGGCGAGCGAAACGGCTGGGTTGTAGTGACCACCCGAGACGTGTCCCCCCATGTAGACCATCACCATGAGGGAGGCGCCGATGGCCAGCGGGGCCATAGGCACCTGGTTGACGACCGTGAGGCCCACGGTGAGGACGAGGAAGAAGGTGCCGATGAACTCGGTGAGATAGTTGCGCATGGTACCGCCTCTCCGCGGGAGGAAGGAGTCGGTTCAGTCAGGGCGCGTGCGCGCGATACAGCGGAACCCGAGATGGCACGCGGAGGTGTCGATCGGCTCGGGAAACCTGGCCGCGGGCCGGTACCGACGACAGTAGTTCGGCGCGCACAGATGCGAGCCGCCCTTGATCACCTTGCGCGGGATCCGGATCTCGGGTTGGCCCGGGTCATAGCTGTCCGTCTCCGCCCCGCCGCGGGGGTTGTGGGGCGTGCAGCAGGACTTGAGCGCCTCCTGGGGATGGCCGGGGCAATACCAGTCCGCGGTCCACTCCCACACGTTGCCGATCACGTCGTAGAGCCCGTAACCGTTCGAGGGAAACGCGCCGACCGGCGACGTACCCTCGTAGCCGTCCTCCACCCGGTTCTGCCAGGGGAACTCGCCCTGCCAGGTGTTGGCCATGGGCCGTCCCTGGGGCATGAATTCCTCACCCCAGGCATAGGTCGCCCCGTCGAGGCCGCCCCGCGCCGCATACTCCCACTCCGCCTCCGTCGGAAGCTCCTTGCCCGCCCATCGGGCGTAGGCCTCGGCAT
The DNA here is from genome assembly GCA_036556505.1 of Gemmatimonadales bacterium. Classification (GTDB taxonomy): domain Bacteria; phylum Gemmatimonadota; class Gemmatimonadetes; order Gemmatimonadales; family GWC2-71-9; genus CAVVWJ01. The sequence goes on along the minus strand of DATBJH010000082.1, from coordinate 6,962 downwards.
CGGCGTAGGACACGTGCACGACCGGGTGCTGCTCCAATCCCTCGAGGGAGCTGAACGGTCCTCGCGGGTGCCGCCAGTCCGCGCCACGCAGGAGCCGCCACCAGTTGCCGATCTGCGATCGGTCCACCGGGCCGGGCGGCTTCACGAAAACCAGGGAGCCGGGGTAGAGCATTTCGGGAAGGGCACCAGGATAATCCGCCGGATCGGGAGCGCGCTCGGCGAAGGTCACATACCCGGTCGCGGCAACGAAGCGTTCGAATTCGGCGTTGGTGACGGGATGCCGATCCATCCAGAATCCGTCCACGGCGACCCGGTGAGAGGGTCGCTCCTCCGGGTAGTGCCGGTCGGACCCCATCTGGAACTGGCCGCCGGGGATCCACACCACGTCGGATTCGGCAGGAGCCCGGGGCGTCGCCCCGGGCTCGACCAGCGGCGCGCTGGCGGTGTTCTTCATCGTCCTCCGTCTCCACTGCGCGGGCGGTCGATCAGTCGGTCCGGTTGAGCTCCACTCGCCGATTCTGCGCCCTGCCCTCCGCCGTGCGGTTCGACGCCACCGGCTTGTCGGGGCCGTAGCCCTTGGCCGTGATGCGATCGGCGGCCACACCGTTGGCTTCGAGGAAGTCCCTTACGGCGTTGGCGCGCGCCTGGGACAACCGCATGTTGGTCCTGCGGCCACCGGTGTTGTCGGTGTGCCCGGCGACCTCCACCCGAACCTCGGGGTTGGCCACCAGCGACTGGGCGACGTTGGTCAATATCGCCTTGGACTCGTCCGTCAGCGCCGACTTGCCGGTCGAGAAGGTGACGCCCTCCAGGATGACCGTCCTGGCCGTGCCCTCGAAGAGCTTGGGACATCCCCTCTCATCCACCACCTGGCCGACCGGGGTGTCGTTGCACTGGTCCAGGGCGTCCGACACGCCGTCCGCATCGCTGTCGAGCTGCTCCGGCGAGCAACCCTGGGCGTCCACCCGAGCGCCGGCAGGCGTCTCGGCGCACTTGTCGGCGTTGTCCTTGACGCCGTCACCGTCCGTGTCGCGCTGACTGGCGGAACACCCCGACTGGTCCACCGGCTCGCCCTGCGGCGTTGCCGGGCACTTGTCGGCGCTGTCGCTCACGCCGTCGGCGTCGACGTCCTTCTGCTCCGCCGAACAGCCTTCGGCATCCACCGAAGCGCCCGCCGCAGTGTCGGGGCAGCGGTCGGCGCTGTCGTTCACCTTGTCGCCGTCGGTGTCGCGCTGGCTCGCCGCACAACCGGCGGCGTCCACCGACTCGCCGGCCGGCGTGCCGGGGCAGCGGTCGGCCTTGTCCTTGACGCCGTCCTTGTCCTTGTCGTATTCGTTGCCGAGCAGCAGGACTCCACCGACCTGAATACCCCAATTCGAGTAGTTGTCGACCCGGTCCTCGTCGGGACTCGGCACGTAGTCGAGCGTCCCGTCGGCCTGGAGCGCGAACTTCTCACCCAGCCCCACGCGCAGGCCCAACACTCCCGTGACCCCGTCGTCGTCGAGGTCCGCGTCCTGGCCGTACATGTTGCGAACGTATCCCGCGCCGAGTCGAACGGCGCTGGCGTAGCCGCCCAGGGGGATGTGGTAGGTGAGCCGTCCGCGTGCCGGCGTGTTCGAGACGTCGACGCTCGTCGCCCCTTCGGGATGGGTGCTGGTGTACGCCCCTTCCGCCTCGATGGCGAGGTTGCGAACCACGAAGATGCCCAACGTGCCGCCGCCGCCCAGCTTGTCCTCGAGATTCAGCGCATCGTCGAAAACGGTGTACCGGCCGAAGCCGCCGATCTCGAAGGTTCCGGGGGATTGCGCCAGGCTGGGAGCGGCGGTCGCGAGGAGGGATCCGAAAAGGACAAAGGCGCGTCCGCCCATGGTTGCTCCAGGTTTTTGTTTGCGTCGGCACAGTACCGGTGCGGCGGCAACGTTCGATACTGAACCTTCGGCTAGGTCGAAGCCCTGCAAGGAATCTTCACCCCGATTTCCCGACGCGCTCAGATTGAGGCCCCGAGATTCAGCCCCATGAGTCCGTTATACCAAGGTGTAAGTTGCGCCCCCCGCCGGGCGGGCGGCTTTTTTGAGCTTAAACCGGCCCATATCCCGTACCCTGCCAAACGGAGTCTCCGGGCTCCGTGACCGCGTTCAGGCGATCTGGATGGGCTCCCGGGGGCGGAATCCGCCTTCCCCCATCCCTTAGGTCGGCCTTCATCTCTATGATCGCTCCCATACGCCGCCTGGCCCGGGCCCGACTCGCTTCCGACGAGCCGGCCCGGTTCGAACGTCTGCTCACCGAGCTCTCCTCTCATCTCCTCAACGCCCCGTCCGAGTCCATCGACGACGAGATCCGCCACTGGCTGAGTCAGGTCCGGGAGCACTTCGAGGTGGATCGCACCGCCTTGGTGCAGCTGTCCGCCCATAGTCCCCGGCTCCACGTCACCCAGGTGAACGACCGGCGGACCGGCTCTCGCCTGGCCGACTACTATGGCATCCAGGAGCTCGGCGCGTGCGTGGCGGCGATCTGCCAGGGCGACGTCGTCCGGCTGCGGCGGGTCGCGGATCTGGGGCCTGCCGGCCAGGCCGATCAGGCAACGCTCAAGGCCGCGGCGGTGGGCGCCCTGTTGGCCATTCCCCTCTCGGTGGGTGGTCAGCCGCTCGGGTTCATGGCCCTGATGACGGAGCGGGAGCGGAACTGGCTCGATGAGGAAGTCTCCCGCCTGCAGCTGGTGGCCGGAATGGTTGCCGGTGCCCTGCTGCGCCGGAATGCCGAGCGATCGCTCCGCAGCAGCGACGCGCTCAGCGGTGCGGTCCTGGCCTCGCTGTCGGCGCGGGTGGCGGTGCTCGACCGGACGGGGAGGATCTTCCGGGTCAACCAGGCCTGGCAGGGGGCGGCCACGGTCATTGGCGGAGGTATAACCGATGTCGGCGACAACTATCTCGACGCCTGCCGCACGGCAATCGGGCAGGATTCCGCGGCCGCCGACATGGTGCGCGGGCTCGAGCGGGTGCTCGCCGGGGAGGGGGTCGACGGCTTCCGCGCCGAGTACGGCTCGTCGCCCGGAAACGGGTGGCGGTGGGACGAGCTGGTGATCGAGCCCTTGCGCGTGCCTCAGGGTGGAGCGGTCGTGATGCTGACCGACGCCACCGGCCGCAAGCGCGCCGAGCTGGAGGCCGAAGCCCACAGGGCGGAAGCCGCCCATGCGGCTCGGGGAGCCACCCTCGGCGAGCTGGCCGCGGGGCTGGCTCACGAGCTGAATCAGCCGCTCGCGGCCATCCTCACCAACGTGCAGGCCGGCCAGCGGCTGCTCTCGTCGGAGCCGCTGCGGAAAGAGCTGCTGCGCGACATCATGAACGACATCGCGGCGGACGACATCCGCGCCGCGGAGATCATCCGCCGCATGCGGGCGCTGCTCAAGAAGGGGCAGCGGGACGTCCAGCCCCTCGACCTCAACCAGCTCACGGGTGACGTGCTCCGCCTGGTGGCCTCCGATGCCATCCTGCGGCGGGTCCGGGTCCACGCCAGCCTGGAGCCGGATCTCCCCGGAATCGTCGGGGACCGGGTGCAGCTGCAGCAGGTGATTCTGAACCTCGTCGTCAACGGCCTCGAGTCCATGTCCGCGATCGTCCCCGGGCTCCGCCACCTCACGATCCGCACCGCGCAGCCGAACACGGACTGGGTCGAAGTGACGGTGCTGGACACCGGCCCGGGCATCTCTGCCGAGGTTCTGGGCCGCATCTACGAACCGTTCTTCTCGACCAAACCCGACGGCCTGGGCATGGGTCTTTCGATCTGCCGCTCCATCGCCGAAGCGCACGGTGGGCGGCTGGAGGCCGCCAACAATCCCGCGGGAGGGGCGACCTTCGTGTTCGCCCTCCCCGTGGCCGGAACACCGAGTGACACGCATTCCCCCAGACAGGAACAGCGAACCCATGTCGACCATCGTTCCGACCATCTACGTCGTTGACGACGACCCTTCGTTCTGCCGCGCGGTGGAGCGACTTCTGGTGGCGCTGGGATACCGGGTGGAGGCGTACGCTGCGCCGGCCGAGTTCATGGCCCGCTGGCGGCCCGAGGATCCCGGATGCGTCATCCTCGACCTCCGCATGCCCGAGCTCCCGGGGCTCGAGGTGCAGCGGCTGGTCTCGGCCTCCGGAGCACCGGTGCCCGTGATTTTTGTGAGCGGTGCGGCCGACGTCGAGAGCTGCATCATGGCGATGCGCGGTGGGGCGACGGATATCCTGTTGAAGCCGTTCCAGGAGAGCGAGCTGCTGGCGGCGATCGGCCGGGCGCTCGAAAAGGACCTCGACCGCCGTCGGGAACAAGCGGAACAGGAGGACGTGCGCGCCCGCCTCGCCTCCCTCACGCCGCGGGAGCTGGAGGTCTTCCGGTTGGTAGCCAAGGGCATGCTCAACAAGCAGATCGCCGTGGTGCTGGGGACCAAGGAAGGCACCGTCAAGATGCACCGAGGCCATGTGATGCGGAAATTGGACCTGGGCTCGCTGGCGGAGCTGGTCTCCTTCGCCGACCGCCTGCACCTGGACGATCCCTGCCCCGCTCTCCACGCGCGGGCCGGCCGGTTCCGCCGGGACGAAACGACAGCCAGGGTGGCGGTCGGCAGCGGGGTCTGAGGGGGCCGCCCGGCACTCCACCAAGGTCCACTATCTGCTCATCTCATGCTGTCCTACGTTGGTCACTGTAGGCCACGAGGTTCTCCCATCTTGCCCCCTGCAGCGGCGAGCGTATGCCCGCTCACGGCCGAAATACACCCCAGCCGACCAGCGGTGGCGCTCCGAGACCGCCGCTGGTGGCGGTGGTCGAGGACGATCCCTCGTTTCGCCGGGCGCTCAGCCGATCGCTCGTGCTGAGGGGATTCCGCAGCGAGGTCTTCGCCTCCGCCGAGGAGTTTCTCCAGCATCCCGCGTCCCGCGATGCCGACTGCGTGGTGCTGGACATCCACCTGGGCGGCATGAGCGGATTCGAGCTGCAGGGTGAGCTCGCCCGGCGGCCCTCCTCCCCCCCGATCATCTTCATCACCGCGTTCGACGAGCCTGCCACCCGGGAGCGCGCCCTGGAAGTCGGCGCCGCCGGATACCTGCAGAAGCCATTCGACGAGGAATCGCTCCTCGAGGCGATCGGCCGGGCGGGGTTTGCACCGTCCGGTCCGCTGCGGCCGACCTGAGGCGCTGTCAGCCATCCGCTATCCACTATCAGAGGTGCCCAGCCTGGATCGTCAGTCCTGGCCAGGCACCTCTGATAACGGACAGCGGATAGCTCCCTACTAGTCCAGCACCTTCTGCCGCTTCATCTCCGCGATGTTCGCGCTGATGATCTCGTCCACCATCGACCCGACGGACGTGGGGTCGGTGGTCTGAGTCCGGCTGGCCCAGATGAGCTTCTCCCCCTCCACCTGGTAGACGTTGGTGTTGAAGTCCACCAGCTGATCGGTATCGACGTAGCCCGGGTCGTAATAGGTGCTCCAGCCGTAGCCCCACCCTCCCCACATGGAAGTGTAGGGTGCGGGCACGGCGTAGGCCGTTCCCGGGACATAGGTCTGGGTGCGATCCACGCTGACCAGGGCCATCACGACCGCGCCGTCGTAGCCGCCGGCATGCACCTTGGCCTTGGCCGCCTCCCGATCGTGGAGATCGTCCTCGGAGAGGATCGTGTAGGAGGGCGTGGACCCCGTGATCCGCTTGGTCAACTGGTCCTCGACCGTCCGCCGCATCGCCTCGTCCTTGCAGGCGCACACATTGAGCACCTTCTTGAACCGCACCTGTCCGGCCGACGGATCGGCCCAGCTGTTCAGGACCTCGGTGGTGGGAGCGCAAGCCGCCAGCAGCGCGAGACAGACGAGACTTCGGATCAACCGCATGGATGGCTCCTGAGGGGACGCCCTACCATTGCCGGGCGCGAGGTTAGGTACCACTAGACCTTGGTACAGCCGCGTTCGTTGCGCTTCAGAACTTGATCTCGAGCCCTAGAGCCGGGCCGGTCAGGTACACGTCGGTGAGGAGGTCGGCACTCTCGTAGTCCACGTCCAGGTGGCGGTAGGCCGCACGCGCGACACAGCAATCGCCGAGGTCGTAGCCGGCGCCACCGATGACCTGCCAGGTGAAGTTCGAGCCCCCGGCACCGGCATCCCCCTTGAGGAACAGGTGCCAATGCCGGGTGGAGCTGTACCGGAGCCTAGCCCCCACCGTTCCGTCCACCCACTGCTGGTCCCCGGAGGCGACGTCGGTCTCGGTACTCCCCTCGATCACCGAGAGGGCCAGGTCGAAGCTCCAGAACCGCGCACCGACCGTTCCGTCGATACCGCCCCACGGCCGCTCGACCAGGGTGTACCCCACCTCCGGTTGAACGGTCACCTGGTCCATGCCGGCCCGGATCGTCTCGCTGGCGCTCTCCTCGTCAGTCGTGAGGCTGGAGTACATGAAGTCGAGGAGGCCGATCCAGCGGCGGTGCCGAGCCTCGAAGGCGCCCGCCAGTCCCAGGTCTACCTGATCGAGTACGTCCCCGAAGGAGACGTCAACGTCCGTCTCGGTGCCCCCGGAGCCCACCCGACCCTGCACGGCGTTCAGCCACCCGTAGGGGGTGACCGAGAACCGCCAGGCATCCTCCTCGGCGGGGTAGGCATCCGGCACGAAGGCGCGGGCATCGGGCACGCTGTCCTGCGCCTGCGCCCGCCACGGCACGCATGGAAGGACAGCGGCGACGAGACCCGCCAGCAGGAGTGCCTTCACGCACTCGTCGTCGCCGCGGCGCCGCCCGCCTCGTGGATCCGGGCGAGGCGATCGAATCCCGCGCCGCGCTGCTCCAGGAACTGCTTGGCCGTCGTCTCCCCGAAGATGGAGATGAGCGCGGAGACCAGGCCGGTCCAGCCGGTCTGGTGGCTCGCCCCGATGCCGGCGCCGTTGTCCCCGTGGAAGTACTCGTAGAACAGGATCAGATCCCGCCAGTGCGGATCCTCCTGG
>DATBJH010000081.1:0-2991 GCA_036556505.1 Gemmatimonadales bacterium | reverse complement strand
CGCCGGGGCCAGACCGTTGCGACTCAGCATGCCCACCAGGCAGTCGAAGAGCTGCGCCTGTCGGATCGGCTTGGTGAGGTAGGCGTCTACGCCGGCCCGGCGGGCCTCCGCCGGCTCGCCCTGGCCACCCACCGAGGTGAGGAGCAGGATGCCCATCGGCGGGAGCTCGCGGGATCCGCGGATCGCACGGGTCAGCTGGAGCCCGTCCATGCCGGGCATCATCATGTCCAGCACGCCCAGCTCGTACGGTGCGCCCCGCGCGGCGGCCTCGAGCGCCAGTCTGAGCGCCGCGGGACCGTCGGCCGCGCAGGTCACCGCCATGCCGCAGGCCTGGAGCGAGCGGGCCAGCACTTCGCGGTTGGTCGCGTTGTCGTCCACCACCAGGGTACGCCGGCCCAGAAGCTCCGCGCGCCGCGCCACCCGGCGGCCGACGGAGCCGTTCCGCCGCGCGAAGCGGGCCCGGAAGGTGAAGACCGAGCCAACGTCCGGCGTGCTCTGAGCGCCGATGTCTCCACCCATGAGGCCCACGATCTGCCGCGAGATGGCAAGGCCGAGACCGGTTCCACCGTACTTCCGGGTGGTGGAACCGTCGGCCTGAACGAACGCCTGGAACAAGCGGGAGAGCGCCTCGGGCGCGATGCCGATGCCGGTATCCTTGACCTCGAACTTGAGGAGGACCGACTCCGGGGTCTCCTCCTCCAGGTCCACCCGCACCGTCACCTCGCCGGACTCGGTGAACTTCACCGCGTTTCCGACCAGGTTCATCAGCACCTGCCGCAGGCGTCCGGGGTCGCCGACCAGCCCGTCGGGCGCCCGCTCGTCCACCACCGTGACCAGCTCCAGTCCCTTGTCGTGGGCCCGCTGGGCCAGGATGTCGCAGACGTTCTCCACCGCTTCCCGCAGCTCGAAGTCGAGCTCCTCCAGCTCCAGTCGCCCGGCCTCGACCTTGGAGAAGTCGAGAATGTCGTTGATCACGTTGAGCAGCGATTCGGCCGAGACCCTGACGGTCTCGGCGTAGCGCTGCTGCTGCGGCGACAGGCTGGTGCGGAGCAGCAGCTGGGTCATGCCGACCACGCCGTTCATCGGCGTCCGGATCTCGTGAGACATGTTGGCGAGGAACTGCGACTTGGCCTTGCTGGCCTCCTCCGCCTGCCGGGCCAGCTCGCGAGCCTCGCGGGTGGTGGCCTCGAGCTGGCTGGTGCGCTCTTCCACCTTTCGCTCCAGGTCGCGCTGGTACTCCTCGACCTCGGAGCGGTAGGCTCGGAGTCGCTCCAGCATGGCGCGGAAGGAGCGGGCGAGCACGCTGATCTCGTCGCCGCCGGCGGCGTCGATCTCGACCTCGAGCTGTCCGCGGGCGATCGCCTGGGTGGCTCCCACCAGCTTGTCCACCGGCGCGGAGATTCGTCGGACCAGAAGGTTGGCCAGCAGCACGCCCACCAGGCTCACCACCACCGCCGCGAGGACGGCCTCCCGAAGGAAGTCCGCCAGCTCGCGGCGGGTCTGTTCCTCGCTGAGGCCGAGCTGGACCCAGCCCGCGCTCCGGGGTGCTGCGACCGCCTGCCCCATCACGTCGTCGGACAGCATGTTGGCGGCTGCCGAGCCGGCTCCGCCCACCGCCACGGTCACGTCCACCACCCGGGATCCTCGTGAGTCCGCCAGCACTCGGGAGTCACCGGCGGAGCCGAGCGCGGCGGGTCCCCCCGTGGGGAGCTGATACCCGGGCAGCAGCATCTCCGCGAAGACCACCTTGCCGCTGTCGTCGATGAAGCGCACGTAGGCCACCTCGGAATCAGCCCGCAGCCCGTGGGCGATCTGGCGCAGGGCGTCGGCGTCCTCGGTGTACACCGCGAATTCGCTGTTCTGGGCGATCATGTGCGCCAGCGTCTGACCCTTGCGGGCCAGGCGGTCGAAGCGATCGCTCACGGTGCGATAGGTCGCTACACCCAGCACCAGCAGGGTGGTGAGGAGCACCGAACCGGTGGTGAGCAGCCGCAGCTTGGCGGCGAGGCTGAGGTTGCCCAGTGGGATCATCGGCCTCACTCCACCACCTCCGCGGCGTCGCGGAAGACCCTCTCCGGCAGCTGGAGCTTCATCTGCTCGGCGGTCTTGCGGTTGAGCGTGTAGCGGATCTTCCTGGGCGGCACCGGAGGCAGCGAGCTGGGGGCGCGGCCGTCGAGGATCTTCTCGGCCATCTCGGCGCACTGAAGGCCGATGTCGCCGTAGTCACGGTCGAGCGCGTAGAGGGCGCCCGCCTTGACCCAGGGTGTCGAGTGTCCGATGAGCGGGATCTGGTGCCGGAAGGAGAACACCAGCAGCGAGCGCGCGGTCTCGGGATTGAACACCACGGGATCGGTGACCCCCCAGAGCACGTCGGCCCGATCGGCCAGGCTCTTGAGCGCGTCGGGCAGCTCCTGGGGGCCGTCGATATGGAACGCCTGAATCGTGAGATTCGACTCGGGCGCGAGCCGTTCGGCCCGGGTCACCCGGTTCTTGCTGTCCACCGAGTGGTAGATCACCCCGACCCGGCGCAACGAGGGGAACAGTCGCGCCAGCCATTCGAGCTCGGTCTGGATGGGAAATTGGAGAAAGACTCCGGTGGCGTTGGGCGCCCCCTCGAGCTCTTCCGCCGAGAGGATCATGCCCGCCACCAGTGGCGTCGTGGGGTAGCGGCGCAGCGACTCCCGCGTCGCCAGGGTGCCCAGCGTGAGCACCAGATCCGCCTGAGGAGCGGCGGGAATGAGCTGCCCCGCCACGGCGGAATTTCCATTGAGCTGCACCACGCGCAGATCCACACTCCGGCGATCCGCCTCCAGGGATCGGCGGAAGCCGGCGAGCGCATCGCGGTATGCGGGGCCGTCCTGACTGACGACGACCAGCACCCGGGCGAGTTGCCGCGGCGGCTGAGGTGGCCGTGGGGCCGGCACCGGAAGCACCAGGCCGATCAGGGCGGCCAGCGTCGGGAAATTCGCCAGAAACGGCACCGAAGGCCCT
>DATBJH010000080.1:0-4776 GCA_036556505.1 Gemmatimonadales bacterium | reverse complement strand
GGGCGGTGCGGGTGCGCAGGCCTGCCGGCACCGCGTGGAGCCACCGTACCGGTCAACCAGCCGACCGCCCGACCGCTCATACCGCCACGAATTCTTCGATGACCGAGTAGTCCTGCCGCCGGCGGCGGGGCTGGTAGCCCGCGTCCCGGATGATTCGGTCGATCTCGGCCAGCGTGGTGCGGTAGGTGGTGCCCGCGGCGGAAACGACGTTCTCCTCCATCATCAGGCTCCCGTAGTCGTTGGCGCCGAAGCGCAGGGCGATCTGGCCGACCTTGTGGCCCATGGTGACCCAGGAGGACTGCAGATTGGGGACATTGGTCAGGACGATCCGGGCCAGCGCCAGGGTGCGGAGGTAGGTCACCGCATCGGTCTTTCGATAATGCGACATCTCCGGCGTGCCCTCGGGCTGGAGCGGCCAGCAGATGAACGCGGTGAAGCCGCCGGTGCGCGCCTGCAGCTCGCGCACGCGGAAGAGGTGCTCCATCCGGTCCGCGTTGGACTCTCCCAGCCCGTACATCATCGTGACCGACGTCTTCATGCCTTGCCGGTGTGCTTCCTCCTGGACCCCGAGCCACTCCTCCGTCTGCGCCTTCTTCTTCGCGACCCGCTCGCGGATCTCGTCCACCAGGATCTCGCCGCCGCCGCCGGGAATGCTGTCGAGCCCCGCCTCCCGCAGCTCGCGCACCACCTCGGCCAGGGAAAGCCCGAACCGCTCGCTGAAGAAGACGACCTCGCTGGGCGAGAAGCCGTGGATGTGGATCGGGTGGTTGCGCTTGATGTAGCGCATGAGATCCAGATACCACTCGAAGGGGATGTACGGGTTGTGGCCGCCCTGGAGCAGGATCTGCACGCCGCCTATGGCCTTGCACTCGTCGATCTTGGCGCCGATCTCCTCGAAGCTCAGGACGTACCCCTCGGCGTGCCGGGGGCGGCGATAGAACGCGCAGAACTTGCAGTCGGCGACGCAGACGTTGGTGTAGTTGATGTTGCGGTCGATGATGTAGGTGACCGCGTGCTCCGGGTGCTGGCGCCACCGCTCGTCGTCGGCCAGCTGGCCCAGTTCCAGCAGCGGGGCTCGCTCGTAGAGCTCGAGCACGGCCTTGAATTCACTTGAGGTACGGTCTACAACGCTCATGACTGCAACCTCTTACGCCGCAGATATGAACGACAACGACCCGTCCGGGACCAGCCCTTCCTGCGCCAGTCGGCGGAAGAAGTCGGTGAGCCCGGCCAGGTGCCGGTAGGAGAGGGCGTAGTCCAGATCGCCCAGGTACTCGCGGCAAGCTCGCTCCGCCACGCCGGTCCGACGGTGGGCCTCCCGAGCCAGCTCGTCCAGGTGCGCCAGGCCCCAGGCTCGCGATTCAAGGAGTCCGCGGTGCACCGCCTGCACGCCCGCGCCGCCGGCTTCGCGCCGAGCGGCCCAGACGGCGAAGACAAAGGGGAGTCCGGTCCACTCCTTCCACGCCGCGCCAAGGTCTACCCGCACCGGATAGCGACCCTGCGCGCGCAGCAGCAGCGCGGCGTCGCCGATCACCAGGACGGCGTCGTGGGGCAAGCGCTCCAGATGCTCGAGGTCGGCCGCCTCCGCTCGCGCCGTCGCGAAGTTGGGCCTCACACCCCAGCGGTGGCGGCTGAGCAGGTCGAGCAGCAGCACCGAGGTTCTGGATGACGCGGTGACCAGGATGGTGCGGCGATCCAGCTCCGCCGGCGGCCGCCGGGAGAAGAGCGCCACGCTGTGGACCGGGCCGTCCGAAGTGATGCCAAGGTCGGGCAGCAGGTGGTACTCGGCGGCGTTCCGCGCGTACTCCACGGCCGAAACGACGCTGACCTGGAGCTCGCCCGTGGCCAGCAGGTCGTTGAGCTCGGCCGCCGTGCCGGAGACCAGCTCCGCCGGCACGCCGACCAGCCCTCGGTCGATCGCCGCGTAGATCGGATAGCAGTTGATCCAGGGGATGCGTCCGAGCCTCATGCGGCGTGCACCACCGGCAGCGAGGCTCCGCGGCGCAGGCCGGGCTCGGGCGGAGGATCGTCGAACTGCTCGCGCAAGGCCTGGTAGAGGCTGTCGCGCTCCACCGGACGCTTGCCCGCCCCCCGGATCAGGCGCACCAGCTCGAGATACGGCATGTGCATTTCGGTCAGGGCGCCGGCCTCGTGATAGATCCGCTCGTAGACCACCGTCCCCTCCACGTCGTCGCAGCCGAAATCCAGCGCGATCTGCGAGAGGAACGGCGTCACCATCGGCCAATGAGTCTTCACGTGCGGAATGTTGTCGAGGAACAGCCGCGCCACCGCGATATTCTTGAGATCCTCGTAGCCGGTCGTTGCCGTGCCGACCCGTCCCATCTCCTCACCCAGCTCGTTGTGATCGGGATGATACGCCAGCGGGATGTAGGTGAGGAAGCCGCCGGTGTCGTCCTGGAGGGCCCGGAGTTGCGACAGGTGCGCCATCCGGTCCTCCGCCGTCTCGACGTGGCCGTACAGCATGGTGCAGTTGGTCGGGATGCCCAGCTCGTGGGCCACGCGATGCACCCGGAGCCATTCTTCGCCGGTGAGCTTCCGCTCCGCGATGGTCGCCCGCACCGCCGTGCTGAAGACCTCGGCCCCGCCGCCGGGCAGGCTGGTGAGCCCGGCTTCACGCAGGGCCAGCAGCACCTCGCGCTCGGAGATCTTCTCGATCCGCGCCAGGTGCGCGATCTCCACCGCGGTCAGCGCCTTGATGTGCACCTGCGGATGCCGCTCCTTGAGCCCCCGGATCATGTCCGTGTAGTAGCCGAGGCGCAGCTTGGGATGCAGCCCGCCGACGATGTGAAACTCGCGAGTCGGCATCCCGCGGGCCTGCTCGGCCTCGTGGAACACCTCCTCCAACGAGCGGGTGTAGGCGCCCTCCTCCTTCGGCATCCGCGCGAAGGAGCAGAACACGCAGGTGTTCCGGAGGACGCAGACGTTGGTCGGGTTGAGGTGCTGGTTGGCGGAGAAGAACACCCGGTCGCCGTTCTTGCGCCGGTTGGCGAAGTCGGCCAACGCGCCCAGCCCCAGGAGATCGCTGGTCTGATAGAGCGCAACGCCGTCCTCGGCGCTGAGGCGGTCGCCCGCCGCCACCTTCTCGGCGACGGGGCGCAACCGGGGGTCGCGCAGGCGCGCAGCAGCGATGGGACCAGACATCCTATCTCCTTGCGACTGCGTAGGTAACGAACCCTTCAAATCTACGTTGTCACCCGGAACGAAGTGAAGGGGACCATATCGAGCATGGCCCCCTTCGCGGAGTTACCCTGAGGGTGGCGGATGGGCTCAGGGCGACCACTCCCGTTTACGACCGGAATCCGCTCACCGCCAGCGTCACGTTGTGACCGCCGAATCCGAACGAGTTCGACAGCGCGACGTCGACCCGGCGATCCACCTTCCGGTTGGGCGCGCAATCGAGATCGCACTCGGGATCCGGCGTGAACTGGTTGATCGTGGGCGGGATGGTGCCGCAGGTGGCCGAGAGCAACGAGACGGCGAACTCCAGCGCGCCGGCGGCGCCCAGCAGGTGGCCGGTCATCGACTTGGTCGAGCCGAAGATCAGCTTGCGGGCCTGCTCGCCGAAGACCGCCTTCACGGCTTCGGTCTCGGCGACGTCGCCCTGTTGGGTGGAAGTGCCGTGCGCGTTGATGTAGTCCACCCGGCCCGGCTCGACCCCGCCGTCCTCGAGGCACGCGCGCATGGCCCGCTGGGCGCCTTCGCCATGCTCCGCGGGGGAGGTGATGTGGTAGGCATCGCCGCTCGCGCCGTAGCCCAACAGCTCGCCGAGGATCCGGGCGCCGCGAGCCTCCGCGTGCTCCAGGGTCTCCAGCACCACGATCGCGCCACCGTCCGCCAGCACGAACCCGTCGCGGTCCTTGTCGAACGGCCGGCTCGCCGTTTCGGGCGAGTCGTTGCGGCTGGAGAGCGCCTTCATGTTGGAGAACGCCGCTACCGTGAGGCCGGTGATGGATGCCTCGGCGCCGCCGGTGACCATGACGTCGGCGAGGCCGTGCCGGATGAGATTGAACGACTCGCCGATCGCGTGCGCCGATGACGCGCAGGCGGACACGGTGGCGAAGTTGGGACCCTTGAAGCCGTAGCGGATGGACACCAGGCCGGCCGCGATGTCGGGGATGAACATCGGGACGAAGAAGGGCGAGACCCGATCCGGCCCTTTGGTGATGTAGGCCTTGCAGTTCTCCTCGTAGGTCTGCATCCCGCCGATGCCACTTCCGATCACGACACCGATGCGGTCGGGGGTCGGCGCGTCCCGATCGAGCCCGGCCTGGATCACCGCCTGGTGGGCCGCCCCGAGCGCGAACTGCGCGAAGAGGTCGTACCTCCGCGCTTCCTTCTTGTCCATGTACAGGAGGGGATCGAAGCCCTTCACCTCGCAGGCGAACCGGACGGAGAGCTGCGAAGGATCGAACTTGCGGATCGGTGCCGCTCCCGGCGTACCCGCCAGGAGCGCGGACCACGTGGACTCGACGTCATTCCCCACCGGTGTCACCAGGCCGAGGCCGGTGACGACGACACGACGCGTCAACTTACTTCCCGATCTTCTCGTGCAGGTAATTCATGGCGTCGCCGACGGTGCGCAGCTTCTCGGCGTCCTCGTCGGGAATGTCGATATCGAACTCCTTCTCGAAGGCCATGACCAGCTCGACGGTGTCCAGACTGTCCGCGCCGAGGTCCTCCATGAAGCTCGCCTCGCTGGTCAGCTTCTCGCGCTCCACGCCCAGCTCCTCGACGATGATGTCCTTGACCTTCTCT
>DATBJH010000079.1:0-68480 GCA_036556505.1 Gemmatimonadales bacterium | reverse complement strand
AAACCGTCGTGACGCCTCTGGATGACGCCATGGAGCTGAGGGGGATCGAACCCCTGACCTCTGCAGTGCGATTGCAGCGCTCTCCCAGCTGAGCTACAGCCCCGAAGGTCCGGAAAACTAGCACCTTACCCCCTCACCATCAACCAACCGGGCGGTAGATTGTCCGGTAGCTTCGCCCGGACACGCAATCCTCGGTGCGTCCCGGCGCACCCGCCGGCGGCACCGCCGTCCGCCATCGGAAAGTCGTTGCGGACGCGACACTTTGCCAAGGAGACGGTATGCGGGAAACGCTGTTCCGCCGGATGCTGTGTCAGGGGCTTGCCGCGGGCTTCACTGCGGCCGCCTTCGTCGCGCCTCCGGCCCCGGCCCAGGAGCCCGACCAGCCCCACCACCATGCCGCCGGCATGCCCGCGGTCACCGAGGTCGGCGCCACCGTGCCGCTCTACGACAACCTGGGCACCCTGAGCCACAAGGTCAGCACCGGCTCCGCCGCCGCGCAGCGGTTCTTCGATCAGGGACTTCGCCTGACCTACGCCTTCAACCACGAGGAGGCGATCGCCTCGTACACCCAGGCCACTCGGGAGGACTCCAGCTGCGCCATGTGCTGGTGGGGGATCGCCTATGCCATGGGCCCCAACATCAATGCCCCCATGGACACCGCGGCCTACCGGCCGTCCTACGCCGCGATCCAGCGGGCGCTTCAGCTGTCCCCCAAGACCACAGCCTACGAGCGGGACATGATCCAGGCGATGGCGAAGCGGTACGCCCCGGAGCCCGTCGCGGACCGGGCGCCGCTCGACTCCGCCTACGCTAAGGCCATGAAGAACGTGGCCAAGAAGTACCCGCACGACGCCGAGGCGCAGACGCTCTACGGCGAGTCCCTGATGAACCTCTCGCCCTGGAACTATTGGGAGGGCCGAGGAACGAGGGCTCGCCCGGGCACGCAGGACGTCGTCAGCACGCTCGAGCGCACGCTGAAAGAATACCCGAACCACCTCGGCGCCTGTCACTTCTACATTCACATCGTGGAGGCCTCCACCACCCCGGCCCGCGCGCTTCCCTGCGCGGACAAGCTGGCGCAACAGATCCCGGGCGCCGGGCACCTGGTTCACATGCCGTCGCACATCTACATGCGGGTGGGCTACTACGACCGTGTCGTGAACCACAACCACGATGCCGTGGCGGCGGACCAGGCCTACGTGCAGGACCGTAAGCCCAAGGGGTTCTACCAGTACATGTATTACCCCCACAACTGGCACATGCTGTGGTACGGCTTGATCCAGCTGGGCCGTGGCGCCGAGGCGATCAACGCGTCGCGCGAGCTGGTGAAAGTGGTGCCGGTGGACGTGGTGAAGACGGCGCCACCGCTGGAGTATTTCTTCCCCGCCCCCTACTGGTCGCTGGTGCGGTTCGGGAAGTACGACGAGATGCTGGCCGAGCCTGCGCCGGCCGAGCCGCTCAAGTACGCGACCGCGATGTGGCGGTACGGCCGCGGCCTCGCGTTCACAGCGAAGGGCCGCTTGGACGAGGCGAAGGCAGAGCTGGACAGCGTGGCGGCCGTCGCCCGGGCGACGCCGAAGGAGGCGCCTGCGGGAATCAACACGCAGAAGGCGCTGCTGTCCCTGGCCGAGCGGCACCTCGCCGGCAAGCTGGCGATCGCCAAGGGAGACACCGCCGCCGGCATCGCCGCGCTGGAGCAGGCCATGAAGTACGAGGACGACCTGCTCTATGACGAGCCGCCCGCCTGGTATCACCCGATACGCCAGGAGCTCGGCGGCATATACCTGACGATCGGGAAACCGGCGGTAGCGGAGACGCTGTACCGGGAAGACCTGGTGCACCAACCCAACAACGGCTGGTCGCTGTACGGTCTGGCCCGGAGCCTCGAGGCCCAGAACAAGGGCGCCGAGGCGGCGAAGGTGGACGCGGAGTACAGGAAGTGGTGGGACAAGGCCGACGTCAGACCATTGGCGATGGCGAAGTAAACGAGCGAAATGCCCTGTCACCCTGAGCGCAGCGAAGGGGACCATGCTCCATATGGTCCCCTTCACTTCGTTCAGGGTGACAGGGCTACTGGTACTGGACGTACAGCGGCACCGGATACAGGCTGGTTATCACCTGCTCCGGCGTCATCAACCCGTCGTCACCACACCCCACCAGCTCGAACGTCACCCGATCACAGCTCGGCACGTAGCCGGGCGCCCGCGCCTTCGCCTCGCGGTCGTTCTTGTAGAAGAGCTTGAAGCCGGTGAACTCCACCGGGTAGGGCGAGATCCAGAAACGGTAGGCGTCCTGCTTGTGATACGGCGCGCCGAAGCCGTCCATCTGGATGACTACCTGCACCCTGGGGTCCAGACGGATGCTATCCGTATTGGTCAGCATCTTCCTGGTGAATCGGTGCACGATCAGCACCTTGGGCGGCAGCCTATACTCGGTGACCAGCTTTCCGAGCACCTCGATCGCGTGGTTCACCTCGGCGGCATCGAGCGTGCCGATCTTCCTGCCGGGAATGCCTCCGCCCTTCATCGCGAACTCCGGATCGAGCGCGAGGTGGACGTACGGCCGCTGGAGAAACGGCAGCAGCGGTGCGAGCTCGTCCTCCACCGTGCTCTGGCCGGTCTGGATGTCGAGGAACACGATCCAGCCCCGCTCCTCGACCCACGAGGCCACGCTGTTGATCACGCTGTCACCCATCCGCAGGCGGTACTTCTTCCCCTGCCCCGGGGTGCCCTGGGCCACGGTCGCGATCAGGTGCAGCGCGGGCATCACCTTCCGGCCGGGGTCCGCGAGCGCCCAGCGCATCGCTACCTGCTCCAGCCGCGGGAGCATCGAGTCGGGCCGGACCTGGCCCAGGATGCCCATCCTGGTGGAGCGAGGGTTGCCGTAGTAGGCGACGATCCGGTGCTCCGGGAGCAAGGCTCCCGGCAGCGGCTTGGGACCGGCCACCGGCCACTTCGCCGAATCGGCCGGGCTGAGGACGAACGGCCGCGGGCCGCGCGGATGAGGCTTCGGCGGCGCACTATCGCCCGCGGCAGGCAGCGTGTCGGCCACCGTGTCGCGCGGAGGAGCCACGATCGGCTTCGGCTCCCACACCTTCGGCTTCGGTGGCGGTGACGACTCGGACGGGGAGGTGCGGGCGCCGGCCTTCGGCGGCGACGCGTCGCCGCACCCGATGGCCGCGCCGAGCATGATCACGAGCAGAGTGCCGGGGGCGGGTGACGGCCGCATGCGGCTGCATCGTAGTCGCAGGCGGCCCCGCTGCCAAGCGGACCGGTGCTAGAACCCGACGCGGAAACCCGCCGTGAAGGGCCACACCCAGGAGTTCGTGGTCCCGACCTCCGCCTCGTCGGTGAAGGCGATGTCGCCCTGGGGGCTCAGCAGAAAGCTGAACTGGGGGCTGAGCCGGTACGCGATCTTGGCGCCGACGTTGATCGCCGGATAGGTGTTCGAGCTCCCGCCGTCCACGTCGAACGTCATCGCTCCGCCCCCGGCGTTGAGGATCACCGACCAGGGCGAAGTGCCCTCCGGTACCACGGAGTAGCCGACCTTCGCGATGTAGTGATACACGTTCGCGTCCGGCCCCTCGGCGCCGCCGGTGATCTCGGCGCCCGAGTGGAAGCCGGCGTCGATGTCGCCGAGCAGCCAGACCTTGGGCGAGAGCTGGTAGCCCAGGCCGACGCCCACGCTGGGGCCTCCGTCCACCGCGTCGGAGATGTCGAAGGTGGGGACGTTGAAGCCGCCCCTTGCCTCCAGCGTGAGGCGTCGCGGGGCCTCCTGGGCCTCGACGACCGTGGCGGCCGCCAGCATGAGCACGGCCGCGTAGCCAATAGCACTGCGCATCGGAATGTCTCCCAATCGGTTTGCGTTGCAGTTTCAGTTCAGGTCCGCGAGGACCAGGAAGTCGAACGGCGCGCCGCCCCCCGCGGCGTCCACCGCGATCACGGTGCGCACCTGCCCGCCGGACAGCGTGAGCGCCCCGCTGTCGATCGCGACCGTCTTGGTGCCGGCCGGCGTCACCCGCACCTGGTAGTCGCCGGCGGGGACCTCGAGGTAATCCGAGAAGTCGCCGAACTGGACGCCGGTGAGCGTGGGTGTGGCCGTCGCGAGGTCCGCGTCCGGTGCGGTGACGTACACGTCCACCGCGGGCGCGCTGGGGGCGCCGTGAATCGCGCGCACCCGAACGCTGCCTGCGGCCGGTGCGGTCTTGTCGTCTTCCAGCACGATGGGCTCGATCTGGGCGGCGAGGCCGGACGCGATCACGGTGTAGTCGGTCCCGTCCGTGAGGGTCACGTCGGCATCGATGACGGTCGTGGTCGTGCCCGCCGCGTTCACCTTCAGGTTGTGGTCGCCGTCGGTGGTCTCGAGGTAGTCCGACGCGGCGAGATACGGCACATCGCTCAGCACCACGGCGTCGTCCAGCAGCACGTCCACGTCCGGAGCGTCGGGCGAGGCGTGGACGACCCGCACGCGAGCGTCGCCCTCGGGGCCCGTGTTGTCATCGTCGTCGTCACAGGCCGCCGTGAATGCCGTGGCGGCCAGGAGCAGGGTCAGCAGTCTGCGGTTCATGGTCGGTCCTTTGCGTTCGGGTGAAGTGCCCCTGGGGTCTTCGGGGTCACCTGGCGGTCGCGGGCTGCCAGCGGTGCTGAATGGCCTTCCATTGGAGCGCCTGATACAGCGCGGCGAGTCCGACGAGGATGTACACGGCACGGCTCACCGGGCTCAGCTCGCCGAAGAGGGCGCCCACCAGGTCGGAGCCGGTCAGGCCGACCACTCCCCAATTCAGGCCGCCCACAACCAGGAGCACGGCGGCCATCACGTCCAGCGTTTTCATCTTTTAGCCTCCATAACGTGTGAATTATCGTCTAACAACTGTCGAAGAAAATATGGGTGTGCGCAGGCTTTGTCAAGCTATTGTATAAGTCAAAAGCTTGACGAGAGCTAGACAGTGCTGTACAATGATCCTGTGACCGACACACCACCCTCCACCGATCCCCGCTACCCCGTCCGCCTGGTCGCCATCCGGACCGGCCTCTCCCCTCACGTGCTCCGGGCCTGGGAGCGCCGCTACCGGGTCGTGAGCCCGAAGAGGAGCGAGGGGGGACAGCGGCTGTATTCCGATCTCGACGTCGAGCGCCTGCTGCGCCTGCGCCGGCTCACCGATCGGGGCCACGCCATCGGACGGATCGCCGCGCTTCCGCTGGCCGAGCTGGCCCGGCTGGAGGATGAGGCCCCGACCGGGCAATCGGGGACGCCCGGTGAGAGCGCCCCGGATGCCGCCGCCACGGCCCTCGAAGCCACCCTGCGGCTCGACCCGGCAGAGCTGCAGGCCGTTCTGGAGCGGGCGGCGGTCACCCTCGGGACTTCGGTCTTCGTGGACCAGGTGGTCAGTCCGCTGCTGGAGCGGATCGGCCACGGCTGGAGCGAGCGCTCGGTATCCGTGGCCCAGGAACACATGGCCTCGGCGGTGATCCGGCGGGTACTGGGATGGCTCCTGCATCTCTACGAGGCGAGGAACGGGGCACCGCGGCTGGTGGTGGCCACACCGCCGCACCACGCCCACGAGCTCGGTGCCCTCATGGCGGCGGCCAGCGCCGCCGCGGAGGGCTGGAACGTCACCTACCTCGGGCCCGACCTGCCGGTCGCCGACCTCGTGAGCGCGGTGGGACTGTCGGGGGCGCGCGCCGTCGCCATCAGCGCGGTGCACCAGCCCGAGGGTGGCGATCTGCTCGGCGCGCTGCGCGATACGCGATCGCGCCTGCCGCACGATGTCGCGCTCCTCGTGGGCGGCACGGGCGCGCTCCAGCGCCGCGCCGGCGTGGAGGCCGCCGGCGCCCGGGTGATCGAATCGCTGGCGGAGTTCCGAGCCCTGCTTCCCCGACTGGCCGAGGAACCGGTACGATGACTCGCGGCGACCAGCTGATCCTGCTCACCGGCGCGAGCGGCTACGTGGGCGGGCGGCTGCGGCGGGCGCTGGAGGCGGACGGACGCCGGCTGCGCTGCATGGCGAGACGGCCCGAGTATCTGCGCGCGAGGGTCGCGGAGAGCACCGAAGTCGTCGCTGGCGATGTGTCGAAGCCGGAGAGCCTGACGACGGCGCTTCGCGGCGTGCACACCGCCTACTACCTGATCCACTCCATGGCGACGTCCCGCGACTACGCCGCGAGCGACCGGCGGGGGGCGGAGGCGTTCGCCCGGGCGGCCCGCGAGGCCGGGGTGCACCGGATCATCTATCTCGGCGGCCTGGGTGAGGGGGAGCGGCTGTCCCCCCATCTCGCGAGCCGGCAGGAGGTCGGCCGCATCCTCCGCGAGTCGGGCGTCCCCACGATCGAGTTTCGCGCCTCGATCGTGATCGGGTCGGGCAGCCTCTCCTTCGAGCTGGTGCGCGGGCTGGTCGAGAAGCTTCCGGTCATGCTGACGCCGCGCTGGGTCGAGTCGCCATCGCAGCCGATCGGGGTCGAGGACCTCGTGGCCTACCTGGTGGCCGCGCTCGACCTGCCCGGTAGAGGCATCGTCATCTACGAGATCGGCGGACCCGACCGGGTCTCCTACGGCGACCTGATGCGCGAGTACGCCCGGCTTCGGGGCCTTCGGCGCATGATGATCCCGGTCCCGGCGCTCACGCCCCACCTCTCGAGCCTGTGGCTGGGGCTGGTCACTCCGGTCTACGCTCAGGTTGGACGGGAACTGATCGAGGGCGTGCGCAACCCGACGGTGGTGCGCGACCACCGCGCGCTGCGGGACTTCAGCATCCGGCCTCGCGGCGTGCAGGAGGTGCTCGCCCGCGCCCTGGTGAACGAGGATCTCGGCTTCGCCGCGACCCGCTGGTCGGATGCCCTCTCTTCCCGGCGAGTCGGGCGCGCTTGGGGCGGGCTGCGTTTCGGCTCCCGCCGGGTAGACTCGCGGGCGGCCTGGGTCGCATGTGCTCCGGAACAGGCGTATCGCCCGATCTCACGGATCGGCGGCCAGGTCGGCTGGTATTACGGGAACCGTCTCTGGAGGCTGCGCGGGCTGCTCGATCTCGCGGTCGGCGGTCCCGGCTTGCGGCGGGGCCGCCGGCACGCGGACGCGCTGTCCCCGGGGGACACGGTGGATTTCTGGCGGGTCGAGGCGGTCGAGCCCGGCCGCCTGCTCCGCCTGGCCGCCGAGATGCGGCTTCCGGGGCGTGCATGGCTGCAGTTCGAGGTGAGGCCGGAAGCCGGTGGCAGCTGCATCCGCCAGACCGCGCTGTTCGAGCCGGTCGGGCTGCGGGGCCTCCTCTACTGGTACGGGCTGTGGGGCATCCATCAGCTCGTCTTCGCCGGGATGCTGCGCAACATCGTCCGGGCCGCGGGCGGCCGTTCCGTCGCCGGCGAGCTGCAATGATCGACGACCTCAGGATCCACGCGCACGGCGAGCGGGGCCCCCGTGCCGGTGGGGACCACGTGCTCTACTGGATGCAGAGCACCCTCAGGGCACACGACAGCCATGCCCTGACGTTCGCGATCGAGCAGGCGAACTCGCTCCGGCTGCCGGTCCTGGTGTATCACGGCCTGCAGCACGATTACCCCTGGGCCAGCGATCGCCTGCACACCTTCGTCCTGGAGTCCGCGGCCGGCCTCCACGACGCCTTCGCCGAGCAGGGCATCCAGTACGCGCTCCACCTCGAGCGCGATGGGCGCGAGCGCGAGAAGCGCGCCCGGCGTGGAGAGCCGGCTCCACTGGTCGCGCTGGCCCGACGCGCCGCGCTGGTGGTGACCGACTACTTCCCCACCTTCGTGGTGCCGCGGGCGACCCGGACACTGCGTCGCCAGGTGGAGACGCCGGTCGTGGCGGTGGACTCGGCGACCGTCGTCCCGGTGCGGTACCACGAGCGCGAGTACTCCAGCGCGCCCCCGTTCCGGGCTCGCCTCGACAAGGCACTTCCCGATTTCCACTACCTGTCGCCCACACCCGAGCCACGGGTGCGGCGCAAGGTGGATCTGCCCTTCGCCCCCACGCTGCCCGAACGGGCGCGGATCCGCTCCCTGGTGGCCGCCTGTGACATCGACCACACCGTGGCGCCCGTGCCCGACCTGCGGGGGGGCACCAGGGCGGCTCGCCGCATGCTGGAGCGGTTCCTGGACGAGGGGCTTCCGCGCTACGGGGAGGAACGGACGGACCCGAACGCCAACGCCACCAGCGGGCTCTCGCCCTACCTGCACTTCGGCAACATCTCCTCGCGCGAGGTCCTGTTCCACGCCCGTGAAGCCGGATGCGCGCTTCAGTTCGCGAAGTTCAAGGACGAGATCCTCACCTGGCGCGAGCTGGCGTTCAACTTCACCCACTTCAATCCCCGGCACCGCACGGTGGAAGCGATCCCTCCCTGGGCGCGGGCGGAGCTGGCCCGGGGAGAGGCGGACCAGCGGCCGGCACTCTACTCGCTGGAGGAGCTGGAGGAGGCCCGGACCGGGGAGCCGCTGTGGAACGCTGCCCAGCGGGCCTACCTGCGCGACGGCTGGATGCCGAATACGCTGCGGATGCTCTGGGGGAAGGCCGTGGTCCAGTGGACCGGTACCGCCGCCGACGCGCTGGCGATCCTGGAGCACCTCAACAACAAGTACGCGCTCGACGGTCGGGATCCCAGCACCTATCTCAACCTGCATTGGGTGCTCGGAAAATTCGATCGGCCGTTCTACCGGCGGCCGATCTTCGGCACCGTCCGCTCGATGTCGCTGCGCGCGGCGGAGAAGAAGTTCGACGTCGGGAGAATCCTGGCGCGCTACGCCTGAGCCGGCAGACGCGCCAGCTGTCGGTCGTGGAGCCCGGAGAGCGTCGTCAACGCCGCCACCGCGCCGATCAGCGCCATCTGCATGTCCCACTGCGTGTCCCACACGTCGCCCTGGGTCCCCAGGAACGCCTCGGCCGCTTCGCCCGTCGCCAGCGCGGTCCAGAACTCGATCAGCTCGTAGAGCGCGCTGAATGCGAGGCAGAAGCACACCACGAGAACCGGGAGCCAGCGGCTGCCGCCGAGCGGGGAGCGGCGGATCAGGACTTCGCGCGCCAGCATGGCGGGAACGAAGCCCTGAGCGAAGTGGCCGATCCGGTCGTAATGATTGCGGGAGAATCCCAACGCGTCCTGGAGCCAGAAGCCGAAGGGCACCTCGGCGTAGGTGTACTTCCCACCCACCATGAGGATGATCGCGTGGATCCAGAGGAGGGTGTAGACCAGTCGGGTGAGGCGAAACCGCTTGCGGAGCGCCACCAGGATCGGCGCGCCGATCAGTACCGGGGCCACTTCCAGAAACCAGGTGAACCGATCGCGCGGAGCGATGCCGGACCAGACGAGCACCGCCCCAGCGGAGATCAGCAGCGCGAGCTGGTACCGGCTACTCCGCAAACGGCACGTCCACGGTCAGCCCGTCCCGGGCCACGACCGTCTCGGGAAAGATCGCCCGCGCTTCGGCGAGCAGCTCCGGCGCGTCGCGGCCGTACCGTGGGCTGATGTGCGTCAGGACGAGCCGCCGTGCCCCCGCCTCCACCGCGACCCTCGCCGCCTCCGCAGCCGTCGAGTGGCCGGTCTCCTTGGCCCGCTCCAGCTCGTCGCTCCCGAAGGTGGCCTCGTGGATCAGCAGGTCGGCACCGCGGGCCGCCTCCACCACCGTGAGGCTCGGCCGGGTGTCGCCGCTGTACACCAGGGTCCGGCCCCGGCGGGGAGCGCCCACCAGGTCCACCGGCGCGATGCTTCGGCCGTCCTCCAGGCTGACCGTCTCGCCCTTGTGCAGCCGGCCCCAGAGCGGTCCCTCGGGAATGCCGAGCTCGCGCGCGCGGTCGGGGTTGAACCGGCCCAGCCGGGTGTGCTCCGCCAGGGCGAAGCCGACGGTGTCGGGGCGATGGTCCGTCTCGAAGACCACGATGTCGTACTGTTCCCGCGTGAGCCGATCGCCTGGCCGCACCTCTTCGATCTCGACCGGAAACTTGTTGCGCTCGATGCCGAGCGCGATGGCCGCACCGAGGACGCGCTGGGCGCCCCGGGGCCCGTACAGCCTGACCGGCGCGGTGCGGTCCTGGAGCCCCATGGTCCGCAGCAGCCCGGTCACGCCGAGGATATGGTCCGCGTGATAGTGGGTGAAGAAGATCTCGGTGAAGCTGAAGCCGACTCCGTACCGCATCATCTGCCGCTGGTTGCCCTCGCCGCAATCGAAGAGGATCGTCTCCCCTTCCCGCTGCACGGCGAGCCCCGCGACGTTGCGGTCCACGGTCGGCGTGGCGGCCCCCGTCCCGAGGAAAGTGGCGGTCAGCATGGGACCAAAGAAACCGGGAAAGGTAAAAAGTGAAAGGTGAAAAGGGGGGTCGACTCCTTTTCACCTCTTACCTTCACGGTTACGCTGTTCTGTTAAAAAATCTCCACCGTCACCGGAATCTTGCCTGGATGCTTCTTCAGATCGTCCAGGAACTCCTTCAGCGACTGCGAGACCTGGCGGAGATCGGTGTACAGCCCGGTGTCGGTGGTGAACTTCCCCATCGTGCCCCGCCCCTGGTTCAGGTTGGCCAGCAGGGTGTCGAGCTGGGCGCCGGTCGAGCTGAACTGCGCGGTCATGGTGGCCAGGTTACCGGTGAGGGTGTCCGCCCGCTGGAGCGTGCGCGCCAGGGCGGGGTTGGCGAGGGTGCTGTCGAGCCGGGTTGTCAGCTGCTCCAGACTGGCCAGCGTCTTCGTGAGCTGAGCCGTCGGTCCGTTCTGGGCGTCGCCGTACACCCGCATCGTCCGCTCCGCCGCCTTGAGCGTCCCCTGGAGCGCCGTGAGGGTGGCATAGAGCTCGTCCGCCGTCCGCTTGTTCACGATCTGCTGGGCGCCGAGCAGGACGCTGTCCGCGCGGTCGCCGAGGCTCTGGGCCAGATCGCCGAACCCCGCGGCCTGCGTCCCGAGAATCACCCGGTCCCGGGTGAGGGGCTGGGGCGCCTGCCCGGGGTTGAGCTCGATCGCCGCGTCGCCCACGAAGCCCACCGCCACGACCTGCGCGCTCGCGTCCACCCGCGGGACGATCCGGTCCGGGAGCGTGATCATCACCAGCACCTTGCCGACATCCACCAGCTGAATGCGTTCGACCTTCCCCACAGGCACACCCGAGATGCGCACCGGGGAGCTGGCCTTGAGGTTGCTCGCGGACCGGAACTGGACCTTCCAGAACTCGTCCTCGTCCGCGGTGATCGAGCGGCCGCTCAGCCAGCTGGTCCCCACGACGAAGAGCACGATGGCCAGTATCACGAGGCTGCCGACGGTGACTTCCCTCTTGTAGCTCAGATCCATGTCGGTCTCAGGCGGCGAAGGTGGCGTCCGGGAAGTCCCGCTCCAGGAACTCCTGCACCTTGGGGTTGTTCGACTTCAGAAACTCTTCCTGGGTCCCCTGCTGCACGATCTTCCCTCCGGTGAGCAACGCCAGACGGTCGGCGGTGCGGAAGGCCCCGCGCACGTCGTGCGTCACCATGACGCTGGTGACGCCCAGCTCGTTGTCGAGGCGCTTCACCAGACCGTCGATCACGTCGGCGTTCACCGGGTCGAGGCCCGAGGTGGGCTCGTCGTAGAGCAGGTACTTGGGGCTGCCCGCGATGGCCCGGGCGATCCCGACCCGCTTCCGCATGCCGCCCGACAGCTCCGCCGGAAACTTGGCCATCACCTCGGGCGCGAGATTCACCAGCTTGAGGCAGCCGGCGACCCGCTCGCGGGCGTAGTCCACGTCCCGGAACTTGTCCTCGTCGGTGATGCCCAACCGCACGTTCTCGAACACGTCCATCGAGTCGAACAGCGCGCCGTTCTGGAAGACGTAGCCGATCCTGGAGCGGAGCTCGGCCAGCTCCTTACGCCGGAGCTTCCCCACGTCCTGGTCGTCCACCACCACGATGCCGGAGTCGGGCCGGATAAGTCCGATGATGTGCTTGAGGAGGACGCTCTTTCCGGTGCCCGAGGGACCCAGCAAGGCGAGGGTCTCGCCCTCCTGTACGTCGAGATTGACGCCGTCGAGCACGACCTGGCTGCCGAAGCGCTTGTGCACGTCGCGGAGGAGAATCATCTAGGCCAGGAACAGGTTGGCGAGGAGCACGTCGAGCAACAGGATCAGCACCGAGCTCGCGACCACCGCGCCGGTGGTGGCGCGGCCCACGCCTTCGGCGCCCTGCTTGGTGTTGAAGCCCATGTAGCAGGCGATGATGGTGATGGACCCGGCGAAGAAGAAGGCCTTGATGACGGAGTAGGTCGCGTCGAACGGCCGCCAGAACGAGCGCGCCCCGTAGGCGAAGTCTTCGTTAGTGATGGGCAGCACCACGGTCATCGAGAACCAGCCGGCGAAGATGCCCATCACGTCGGCGAGGATGACGAGCACCGGGATCATGATGAAGCCCGCCAGCACCCGCGGGAGGATCAAGTGCGACCCCGGCGAGCGGCCGAGGCTCTCGAGGGCGTCGATCTGCTCGGTGACCCGCATCGTTCCCAGCTCAGCAGCGTAGCGGGCACCGATCCGGCCGGCGAGCACCAGACCGGTGAGCACGGGCCCCAGCTCCAGCACGATGGACTCGACGATCACCCCGGCCAGGTAGTAGATGGGGATGGTGCCGGTGAACTGATAGCGGGCCTGGAGCGCCGTGACGGCGCCGGCAAAGCCGGAGATGAGGAGGACGATGAAGAGGCTGCCGACCCCGATGTTCCACGCCTCGGTCATGGTGCGGGGCAGCCACACGCGCCACTCGGTGAGGGTCTTGGCGGTGTCCCACATCATGAGCGAGACCCGGCCCACGTGGGACATGGCCTCCAGGGCCCAGCGGCCGACGAAGCGGCGGAGATCGAGTGTCTGCGCGTCCACGGGAGTTGTGAGCTATCGGCTATCGGCTATGGACCATAGGGGATAATGGGGGAGAGCTCCCGGCCCTCAACCATCACCGCTGATAGCTGATAGCCGATAGCCGATAGCTCTCCCCCCCGGCCGCACGTATCTTCGCTTGCCATGACCACTAAGTCTAGGGCCGAGCGCGCGCGGCAGGCCGCCGCATTCCGCCGGGGCCTGCTGCGGTGGTATCGCCGGCACGGCCGCGATCTCCCTTGGCGCCGGACCCGTGATCCCTATCACATCGTGGTGTCGGAATTCATGCTGCAGCAGACCCAGGTGTCGCGGGTGGAGGCGTACTACCACCGCTTCCTCGAGCGATATCCCACCATCCACGAGCTCGCCACCGCCCCGGCCTCGGCGGTCCGGGAGAGCTGGGAGGGGCTGGGCTACTATCGCCGGGCGGCCAACCTGCATCGGCTGGCGCAGGCGGTGGTGGACCAGCACGCTGGGGTCATGCCGTCCGATCCCTTGGAGCTGGAGCGATTGCCCGGCGTGGGACGCTACACCGCGGGCGCGGTGGCCTGCTTCGCGTATGAGCAGGTCGCTGCCACTGTCGACACCAACGTGGCGAGGGTCATTCGCCGGGTCTTTCATCCTGGACTCGGAAGGAAGTCGTCACCGAGGCACGTCTGGGCGACGGCGGTGGCGATACTTCCAAAGGACGGAAAGCGAGCCTGGGAGGTGAATCAGGGGCTGATGGAACTGGGTGCGTTGATCTGCACGGCGAGGGTGGCGAAGTGTGGGGAGTGCCCGGTACGGAAGGCGTGCCGCACCGGGAAGCGTGCACAGGGAATGGGTGAAAGGTTAAAGGGAAAAAGTAAAAGGGTTATCAGCTGCTCTTGAACCTGGGGCGACGCTTCAAGCGGCCCAGGAGCAGCTGGCAACACCGGTTGGCATGAAACAGCAGTGTCGCTCCGTCGTGCGCAGGGAAACCTCCGCTTCGACCCCGAGTCTCAGCAGCTCCCCAGTCTCAACCGCCGATCCGTGGGCAATCCCGAGGTGTCGCGTGAAGGTGGGCGTATTTACGAATCACGCCAGCATCGCCCCCCCGATCAGCGCCGCCAGGGCGAACACCCCCGCCACCGACCCCACCACCCGTTGCCGTTGCCGCAGCTCGTCGAAGTAGGCCGCCCCGGGTCCTTGGGGATCCAGGCGGGCCAGTTTCGCCGCGGTCGGCAAACCCACCATTAGCACGATGAGCGCCCCCACGATCCCCGCGCCCTGCATCAGCACCAGCCACAGGTTGAATCCCGCCTCGCCCCCCCGCAGGCTGGTCATGGTGAACGTCAGCATCAGTCCTGACAGCACCGCGAGCAGCGCTCCCGGCGCCACCAGGATCTTCTGCACCGCCGCCTGAGTCCGGACCACGGCGCCGAGGCCGGCGCGGTCCTCGCGCCGACTCGCGATCCCCGCGACCATGGCCGCGAGCGCCCCGCCGATCCAGAGAGTGAACCCGAGAAGGTGAAGGAAGAGCCAGAGCCGGATCACGAGGACGTCGCGGAGAGGATCGCGCCGTCGATCGGCTGCCGGCCGGAGTAACCCGCGTCGATTTCGTGCCAGTGGGTGATCCGGTCCTCGCCCAGCTTCCAGCAGAGGAAGATCGGCCGGTCCTCCCGCAGCGAATAGAAGTCGACCAGGCCGGCGTCGAACCCCTTGAAGACGCATCCCACCGCCTCCAGCTCCTGGAGGTAGCGGTTAATCCGGTCGGCGTGGCGGGTCACTTCCTCGCGCGCCGCCAGCAGCTCTCCCGTCTCCCCCCAGTCGGCCCGGGCACCACCGGTGAGGAGTTCGAAGCGCGAGACGGCCGCCCGCCACGTGGGATACTCCAGCGTGAGGTCCTGCACGATCCGCCGCACCAGCGGCAGGGTGCGCTCGGCCTCCTCCAGACTGAACAGCTTGAACTCGGGCATGGCAGTCACCCCCAGACGATCTCGATGCCCGCCACCTGCTCCGGGTGGCTGATGAAGCCTACCACCCTGCGGTCCTCGTCCACCACCGTAATCGTGGGCCGAAGGTGCGACTCGTTGGGGTCCAGGTCCATGCGGATGGTGAATCCTTCCATTTCCTGGTCGGGCCGTACCACGGGCGAGTTGGTCCGCATCAGCGAGTCGGCCCGGGTGTGCCAGGGGTGCTTCCCCTCCGCGAGGCACCGGGTGACGAGGTCACGGTCGCTCAGCGTGCCGAGGAAGCGACGGGTGCGGTGGTCGTCCACCACCGGGACCACCGAGATGTTGCGGGTCTTGAGCATGATCGCGACTTCGCTGGCCATCGCGCCCGCCACCGCGACGTGCGGGTCGGCCACCATTGCTTCCGAAGCTTTCATGCTGGTGAATTTGACCCCTGGAAGATGAGGGTCAAGGCCGCGCCGCGCTCGCGAGCGCCTCGCGCGCCGCCGCGTGCCCGTCCGAGGCGTACTGCCGCACGCGTTCCACGCGGAAGGTCGCGGCCCGCTCCAACCGCGGTCGGATGTAGACCAGCGGGGGCCGCGACGGGTCGCTTCCCCAGAGGGCAAGCTGGCTGGCCGTCGTCTGGGCCATGAGCGTGCCGACGGCATCGTCGTGGGCCCGCACCATCTGCGGCGCGTCCGGGACGGACCCCGGCTCCGCGTCGAACCCCGGTCCGACATCCACCGCCACCACGGCCTCGCGCGCGAACCGGGCCGCGACATCGAGCGGCAGCGGCCCCCGGAGCCCGCCGTCGCCGCAGCGACGACCTCCCAGCTGCACCGGCGGATAGTACATCGGCAGCGCACAGGTGGCGCAGAGCACGTCCACCACCGGCGCGTCCTCGCCGCCGTCCCCGAACAGGAGCAGCTCACCCGTGTCGAGGTGGGTGACCGTGACCGTGACGGGCACCGAGAGGTCGGAGAACCGTCGGACGGGCACCAGGCGCTCGATCGCGTCGCGGAACGGCCGGGGCCGGAGCAGGGACCGGGCGAAGAGGCCGCTCATGAACGCGAACGGATCCTTCACGATACCGGTCCTTCCCGCCTCTGCCAGCCGCGCCAGCAGTGCGTCGGGGTCGAGCCGGGCGGCCAGCGCCACCGCGATGACGGCGCCCATGGAGGCCGCGATATACCGCACCGGCGTCAGCCCGAACTCCGCCAGCGCCAGGGCGGCGCCGATGTGAGCGGCGGACTTGGCGCCGCCGCCGCTCAGAACCAGAGTGACACCCGCTGGACTCACTGGGGTTGGGGCTGCTTCTGCCGGTGGCGATGCTGCTCCGCCCTGGCGTACCGCTCCCGCTCCTCCCCGGTCTCCGGCACCAGTCGGGGCACTCTCCTGGGTCTGCCCTCGGCGTCGATGGCGACGAACACGACGTGGGCGGTGTTGGTGTGGCGCTTCTCGCCGGTGCTGATGCGCTCGGCGTAGACCTCGACGCTGATGTCCATGGATGAGTTGCCTACATAGTCCACCGTGGCGACGCAGGTGACCAGCGCCCCCACCGGGATCCGCTCCTTGAAATCCACCCGGTCGATGCTCGCCGTGACCGCCGGCCCACCGGCGTGCCGGATGGCCGCCACGGCCGCGGCCTGGTCCACCAGGGCCATCAGCTCACCACCGAACAGATCGCCGCGGACGTTCTGCATGTGGGGCATGACGAAGGTGGTGATCGTGCCCACCGAGAACGACATTGGCCGGGAGTCGGGAATCATGGCCCAAGTTTGGAGCGTCCTCACGGGATTGCAAGGGCGCGCGAACGGAGCAAACCTTCGGCAATGGAGACGCGAGGATGAAGGCCGTCGCCGTGTGGCCGGCGCGTCGCCGGGTCGGGGTGGAGGAGCAATCCGCACCGGTCCTGGCGTCGCCAGCCTCGGTGCGGCTCCGAATGCTCGACGTCGGCATCTGCGGCACCGACACCGAGATCTGTCGCTTCGACTATGGAGGAACGCCCCCGCCCGGCGAGGACCACCTGGTGGTCGGGCACGAAGGCCTGGGTCGCGTGGTGGAAGTCGGCGCCGGCGGGTCGAGGCTCGCCCCCGGTGATCTCGTGGTGCCGATGGTGCGTCGCCCGTGCCGTCGGCCCGAATGCCGCGCCTGCCGATCGGGGCACCAGGACTTCTGTGAGACCGGCGCTTACACCGAGCGGGGCATCGTCGGCGCCCACGGCTTTCTGGCAGAGGAAGTGGTGGAGGACGAGCGGTATCTCGTCCGCCTGGCGCCGGAGCTCCGCCCGGTGGGCGTGCTCACCGAGCCGCTGACGATCGCCGAGAAGGCGATCCGGCAGTTCGTCGAAGTCCGACGGCGTCTCCCCTGGCTGGCCGCAGCCGAGGAGGCCGAGCTGTTGAAGGATGGAACCGCCCTCGTTCTCGGCGCGGGGCCCGTGGGGATCCTCGGCTGCATGCTCCTGCGGCTCCGCGGGTTCGCCGTCACCGTCTATTCTCGCGGCGGATCGGACGACCCCCGTGCCGGGTTGATCCGCCGCCTGGGGGGCAGGTATCTCTCCTCGACAGAGGTACCTACCTCGGAGCTGACCGCCCTCCTGGGCGGAATCGATATGGTCTACGAGGCCGCCGGCGCCTCTCAGCTCGCCTTCGCCGTCTTGCCGCAGCTCGGGGCCAACGGCGTGTTCATCTTCACCGGTGTGCCCGGGCGCAAGCATCGCATCGAGGTGCCCGGGGATGCCATCATGCGCAACCTCGTGCTCCGCAATCAGGCCGTGGTCGGTACGGTGAACGCCGGCCGGATCGACTTCGAATCCGCCGCGCGGGACCTCCTTGCGATCCGCGAGCGCTGGCCCGGAGCCCTCGAGGCTCTGATTACCGGCCGTTACCCCATGTCCCGCTTCTGCGAGCGAGCGACGAACGGAGGCATCAAAGACGTCATCGCAGTAGGGGAGTCGGAATGAGGGGTAGCGACGGCCGGTATCCCCCGATCGAGTCGCACGCCATCATCGGCGACCTCCAGACGGCAGCGCTGGTGACGCTCGACGCGACCATCGACTTCCTCTGCCTTCCCCACTTCGATTCTCCCTCGGTCTTCGCCAGCCTGCTCGACGCCGACAAGGGCGGCTGCTTCGCGATCACCCCCGCGCTCGACCAGCCGCGCCACAAGCAGCTCTACCTGCCCGACACCAACCTGCTGCTCACCCGGTTTCTCGCCACCGAGGGGGTGGTGGAGATCTCCGACTTCATGCCGGTGCATCCATGTGAGCACACCAGCCGGGTGGTTCGACGGGTCAAGACCGTGCGGGGAGAGATCGGGTATCGCGTCCGGTGTGGGCCCCGGTTCGACTACGCCCGTGCGACACCAACCGCCGAAGCGACGCCGCGGGGCATCGTGTTCACCGGAGTGGACGGGACCGTGCTGCGGCTGTCATCCACGATCCCGCTCCGCGTCGAGCACGCCGACGCCGTCTGCGAGTTCACACTGGCCGCGGGTCAGACGGCCACCTTCATCCTGGAACAGGTGGCGGGCGACGACCAGTATCCGACCGACCTGGATGCGTACGTCACCGACTCGTTCAAGGCCACGATGAACTTCTGGCGGCAGTGGATCAGCCGCTCCACCTACACCGGCCGCTGGCGGGACGAGGTTCACCGCTCCGCCCTCACCCTCAAGCTGCTCAATGCCCGGTGGAGCGGCTCCATCGTGGCCGCCGCCACCTTCGGCCTCCCCGAGACGATCGGCGGGGTGCGCAACTGGGACTATCGCTATTCCTGGATCAGGGATGCCTCATTCACGCTGTACGGGCTGACCCGGCTGGGAATGACCGACGAAACCGGGGCGTTCATCGCCTGGCTCGCCGAGCGCTTCGAGTCCGCCCGACCCGAGACGCTGCGGACCCTCTACACCATCGGCGGCGGCACCGACCTCACCGAGCGGACCCTGGACCACCTCGAGGGTTACCGGGGGTCGCGACCGGTGCGGATCGGGAACGCCGCCTCCGAACAGCTGCAGCTCGACATCTACGGCGAGCTGCTGGACGCGATCTACCTGTTCGACAAGTTCCGGGAGTCCACCAGTTACAGCCTCTGGAGCCGGATCGCCGCGCTGGTGGATTGGGTGGCCGGGAACTGGCGCCAGCCCGACGACGGTGTCTGGGAGGTGCGCAGCGGACGGCACGAGTTCCTCTACTCTCGGCTTCTCTGCTGGGTCGCGATCGACCGGGGAATCCGCATGGCGGTGAAGCGCTCGTTCCCGGCGCCGCTGGCGCGCTGGCGGGAGGCGCGGGACGACATCTATCGCGAGGTCCACGAAGGGTTCTGGGACCCGAAGCTCGAAGCGTTCGTAGGCGTGAAAGGCACCAGCCGCCTGGACGCGTCCTGCCTGATCATGCCGCTGGTGCGCTTCATCTCGGCGACCGACCCGAGGTGGCTCTCCACCCTGCGTGCGGTGGAGCAGCGGTTGGTGGAGGATTCGCTGGTGTACCGCTACGAGATCGAAGGTCCGGAAACGGACGGGTTGGAAGGCGCCGAGGGCAGCTTCTCGATCTGCTCCTTCTGGTACATCGAGTGCCTGTCACGCTCGGGCGATCTGCAGAAGGCTCGTTTTCTTTTCGAGAAGATGCTGGGATACTCCAGCCACGTCGGTCTGTACGGGGAGGAGATCGGCCCTTCGGGCGAGCACCTCGGCAACTATCCTCAGGCCTTCACCCACCTGGCGCTCATCAGTGCGGCGTACGACCTGAACCGCAGGCTGTCCCGGGCAGGGAACGGCTCCTGAGCGCGCTAGTAGTCCACCGGCCGCAGGTAGTACTCGCCGATGGCGGTTCCGCTGAGCATCGCCACCGTGGGCAGGCGCCGCTTCCAGTGGGTCGAGTCCAGCCGCCGGCGGACCAAGGCAATCTCCTCCTCGGTGAATCCGAGCGGCAGGATCTCGGGGTTCCGGTAGCCGAGGAGAATCCAGTGGAGGATGGCGTCGGCGCGGGGATAGGAGATGCCGAAATCGCCCTCGTCCGTCTGGCCCTGGATCAGGTCGGCGCTGGCGGGCTTGGAGACAATGGCCTCGGGCACCTGCAGGTGTCGCGCGAGCGTCCACACCTGGGTCTTGAACAGATCGCCGATCGGGTTCACCGGCGGCGAATCGTCGGCGTGCCAAGTGAAGTAGCCCAGCAGTCGCTCGGTCTTGTTGCCGGTGCCCACCGGGAGGGCCCGTTCGGCCGCGGAGAGGTCGAAGAGGGTGATCATGCGGGCCCGCGCCATGATGTTGCCCAGCCGCCCGGGCTCGTGGCCGCCGCCGATCGCCGAGGCCAGTCCATCCACCGCCGCCGTGATGTCCACCGTGCGGCCCTCGATCCCGAGCCGATCGATCACCAGCTGAGCGTGCTCCAGGCTCTCCGGGCTCGAGGTCCGATAGGGCATCCGCACCCCGATGACGTTCCCGGCGCCAAGCGCCTCCGCTGACAGGTAGGCCACCAGCGAGCTATCCACCCCGCCGGACAGGCCGATCACCACCTTCTCGAATCCCCGACGGCGCTGGACCTCGTCGCGGAGGAACTCCACCAGCCAGCGGCGGGTGAGCTCGGGGTCGATCTCCAGAGGGGCGGCGGGACGGCGGGACCGCGGGACCGCGGGACGGTGCTCGCGGGACTTCGGGGTCCGCTGCTTGAGGGCCGTCTCCGTCCCACCGTCCCGCTGTCCCGCCGTCCCACCAGTCCGGCCCCTCTCCCGCCTCGCCGCGTGCAGCGATCCCAGCAGGTGCGGCAACCGCATCTCCAGGTCGGCCAGCAGCGGCAAGTCGGCGCGGGCCCGGGTGATCTCCTCGAAGTCCAGGTGTGCGGGGACCAGTGCTTCCTCGAAGATGGGCCCTTCAGCGATCACCTCCCCGCGCGGGGTGGCAGCCAGGGAGCCGCCGATGAACGCCTTGCCGCCCTCGAAGCCTACCAGCTGGGCAAGGGCGACGAAGACGCCGTGCTCACCGGCGATGTCCTGGACGATCCGGCTCCACCGCGCCAGGCTCGCGGGCCGCCCCCCGCCGTCTTCGCCCGGCACCGGGCCCCGTGCCGGGCTCGCGCTCGGGATGATGATGACCTGCGCTCCGTCCAGGGCGGCGAGCATCGGGGCGAAAGAGTGCCAGGCGTCCTCGCAGATGAGAATGGCGGCGCGTCCCCAGGTCGTGTCGAACGCCTGCACGCTCCGACCCGCCTCGACAAAGCGCTCCTCGTCGAAGACGCCGTAGGTCGGGAGGAACACCTTCCGGTGGATGTGGCGGATGCCGGCGTCGCCGTCTCCCAGTCGGGCATAGAGCGCGGAGTTGTAGAGCCGGTTCTGGTGCAGCTCGTAAAAGCCGAGCGCGACGTCGAGGGGCGGGGCCTTGGCGTCGCGGTGCTGGCGGGACAGATCCTCGAACAGCCGCTCGCCGGGAACAGCGAGATCGCGAACCCCGCCCTCGAGAAAGTAGCCGGTGAGCGCCGCCTCCGGCGCCACGACCAGATCGGGCGGCTCCGCCCACCCACCGGCCTCCCGGAAGTACGCTCCGAGCCGGCAGAGATTCTCCTCGTAGGCGCCCTTATGGGGCCGTAACTGCGCGATCGCGAGGCGGAGCACGCTGGAAATGTAGACTCCTGTTGGCGGTCTCCGCCAATTGTTGTGGCGCGGCAATGACAAGCGGCGGCTACCCGCAGGTAAAACATCGTGGTCTCCCGGGTCCGACTCTTGCACGAGTCGTCGGTTACTCACGCGACTTCTCACCGCTCACTCCTGCAGGACGCGATCGTGCCCCCAGAAATCGAACCGCCTCCCGTGATCCTGGTCGTGGACGACGAGGCGGCCGTGAACCGCGTGGTCACGCGGTTCCTGGTGCACGTGGGCTACCGGGTGCTGGAGGCCAGCTCGGCCGAGGAGGCTCTCGAGCTGGTGCGGCGGCAGGATCCTCGGATCGATCTCGTCCTAGCCGACGTGGTCATGCCCGGTGCGGGAGGGGTCGAGCTGGCGGCCACGCTGCTCTCGCGAGCCCCCGGCCCGAGCGTGATCCTGATGACGGGTGTCCTGCCTGAGGAAGTCAAGCGGCTGGAAGTGAACGGTCAGGTCGTACGCGTGCTCAGAAAGCCGCTCGATCTCGACGAGGTCCAGCAGGTGCTCCAGGTCACGCTGGAGGGCTATCCCTCCGAGGATGAGTCGGACCCCGTGCACCGTGCCGGCTAGCGCGACTGGTCATAGTCTGGCGGGAGGAGTCCTGATAGCTTTTCCCGCTATGCCGACCGCTTTCCAGGCCCTCCAGCGGGTGCCCAACGCCTGCCAGATCCTTCCCAACGTGGTCACCGGCGGCCAGCCGACCACTGCTGACCTGGAGGCCTTTCAGGCAGCGGGTGGCGGGATCGTCCTGGACCTGCGCGACCCGATGGAGCCGAGGCCGCTGGACGAGCTGGCGACCACCCAGCGACTCGGCCTCGAGTATATGGTGGCCCCGGTAACCACGGGAACCATGACGGATGCCACGCTGGAACGGATCCACCAGGTTCTCCGCCAGGCGGGCGATCGTCCGCTCTTCGTGCATTGCGGCAGTGGAAGCAGGGTCGGTGGCGCGCTGCTTCCGCACCTGATGCTGGAGCACGGCCTCACCGAGGAGGACGCGACCGTCCAGGCCATGCGGATGGGACTGCGCAGCGCCGATCTGCTGGAGTGGGGACTCGACTATGCACGGCGAAAGTCGATCGGCTCCGGTGAGTGAAGCTCGAGAGGGGCCCCGGAATCTCCCCAAGGCCCCTCTCGACGACCCGCGCTGGCGCTAGTGGCGCCGCCCGCCACCCGATGACGAGACGCCGCCCCCGCCCCCGCCCCCACCACCCCAACCGCCACCACCCCGATCTCCCCCACCGTTGCCACCCCAACTCCCACCACCCGAGCCGCCCCGGTCGCCACCGCCCGAGGAACGGGAGCCGCCCCACTCGCCCCCACCGCTTGAGCGCGGCTCGCCACGCGGAGCCGACCGCGGTTCGGCCCGGGTAGCCTGCGGCAGTCCGTCCCCGCCCGAGCGACGCGCGGTGCGGTCGCTCCGATCGTCCGAGCTCGAGCGCCGCGGTGAAATATCCACCGGCATCGCCTCCCGACCATTCCTGGCGTCCATGCCGCGGGAGCTTTCAGCCGGCCGGGCCCGCCGAGCCTCGATCGTGCCGGACCCCGTCCGCCGCTCGCTACCCTCGGCGGAACTCGACGGCCGCGGCGATAGATCGACCGGCATCGCCTCATGGCGGTTCCTGGTGTCCGAACTACGAGGGCTCTCGGCCGGACGGGACCTGCGGGCGTCGCTGGTGCCGGACTGCGTGCGGCGCTCGCCACCGCTGGCTGAGCTCGAGCGCCGCGGCGTCGCATCCACCGGCATCGGGTCGCGCTTCCCGGTCTCCGCGGGCCGAGCCCGACGTGCCTCGATCGTACCGGATGGAGTGCGCCGCTCGCCGGCGCGCACCGGGTCACCCCGGTCGGCGCCGCTGGTGCTGGCTACCCGGCGCCTCAGGGTAGGTTCCGATTGGGCGGCGACGTCGCGATCCAGCGTGCGGCGCAGCGGGGACGCGGTCTCCGCCTCGGTGAAGCGCCTCGGCGGGGCGTACACGGTGTTCACCGCATTGCCGAAGGTGTATCGGCGATCCCGGAAATCCGCGTTGGTGACCGATGCGCCGCGGAACCGGTACGGGCTGTAGGGCTGATTTCCGTAGTAAGGACCGCCGATCCGAGAACGGTACGGCGTCACGTACGGGAAGCCGCCATGGCCATAGTAGGGATACCGCCCGTAACCGTAGTAGGGGTAGTACGAGTGGTACGGGTAGTAATAGGCCGGCCGGTAGTAGTAGGGGTAATACGGGTAGCCGTAATACGAGTAGTACGGATAGTAGTAGTACGGCCGGTAGTAGTAGGGCGGATAGTAGTACGGCGCCCCGAAAGCCAGGCTGAACGAGAACCCGCTCCCACAGCCCCAGTAACCGCATCCGTAGCTGTAGCCGACCGACGGGTAGTAGCTGTAGTAGGAGTCGCTCGCGTAGGTGACGCTCTCGACCACGTAGTAGTTCATCAGGTCGTAGTCGAACGAGCCCTGGGCCATCTTCCGCACCAGCTCCGTCAGCTCCGATTCGGGATCCTCCGGGAGCTGCTGAGGCTCGAGCGTCCGATAGTCCCAATGGTTGCTGATCACGAACTGGTCGAACCGGAAGGGAACGCGGGAGACGGCGGCGTAGACGGTGCCGTTGCCGGTATTGGCGCCCACGTCGAAGGCGTCGCGCCCGCCACGGCTCCTCACTTCGTACTTCTTGCCACCGCGCAGAAAATTGTCGTCGGCTGGATCAATCGGGAACAGGACCTGGAGATGTCCCTCGGTGTCGGCCTGGAGAACGACGAGGTATCCGTCGTCCTCGGCCCATACCTGAACTTTGGCGCGATCACCCCTGACGAAGCGGCCGTCGTTGCTGATCCAGATCCGGAGCGGGGGTTCGTCCGTCGCCGAGACGGCCGGCTTAGCCGGCTCGCCCGCGAGGAGAAGTGGGAATAGCAGGGTGAGGGACATGGCGCCTCCCGAGACTTCCATAATACCGCCGAAAACCAAAATGGGGCACCGCGTTAGCTGGCCATCCCCGCTGCGAACCGCGTGCCATCGTCTACTTCCAACAAACTGAACCACTTAGCTGGGGAGATCGTTCCCGGAACGTCCTCCGGCGAGGCCTCTATGCCGTTAGGACGAGGACACTTGGAGGGCGTTAACGGTCAGCGCGGTTCCGCGGTGAGACGCGCGAGCGCTTCGCGGGCTTCGGAGACGCGGCTCTGGAGCTCGGGATCGGCCTTGTCCCAGAGTCGAACAAATCGGCCGTAGGCGAGGGCGGCAGAGTCCGGCTTGTCGGCAGCCTCGTAGGTCCGGCCCAGCGCGAGGTAGGTGAGCGGCAGCAGGTGGACGGCGGTCCCGTTAAAGCCATAGCGAAGGTGGTCGATTCCTTCCTCACGCGAGCGCGGATCGGCCGCCAGGGCCAGGGCCAGCTGAAAGCGCAGGAACGCGGTCGCCCCGCTCTGAGGCCCGCCGGTCACGGACAGACCGGTGCGCAGGTCGGAGATGCCGTCGGCGGTGTCGCCCTGGACCAGTCGGGCCCAGCCGATCGTCGCTCGGAGCATTCCGCGGGATCTCGTCGAATCCTCCGTCGTACTGGGCGCCCGGATGGCATCGGTTGCCCGTTTCACCGCTTCCTCGGTGCGCCCCTGCGCCACCGCCCGAATGGCGTCCACATACGCCTCCATCAGCGGACTTGCCATCTCCGATTTGTCGCGCGCCACCAGCGAGTCCACCTTGGTCCCACCGGACGATGGCGGGACGAGGCCAAGCGCCACCGGCCAGCCGAGCAGGCCGGCCGCCGCTCCAGGAGAGATAGCGGCCACTGTGTCCACGAGGGCCCGCGCTTCGCGCAGCCTTCCGAGCCCCACGAGCATGAAGCCGCGGTCCACCGGCTCGAACCTGTGCACCGGCGAGCTGAGCGGGAGTGCCGCGAACAGTCTCCGCCTGAGTTCCAGGACACTGTCCGAGGTCGCGGTCTCGTTCCGGTAGGCCGCCACCACCGCGTAGAAGGCGAGATGCGGCACGGCAGCGACTGCAGCGCGGAGATCACTTTCGGAGGGCGACGGTCCCCAGACCAGAGCGGCCCCCACGCGGTGGGCCGCCACCCGGGCCCGGGGCGCGGTTCGGGCGAACACACCCAGATATCGGCGGAACCGGGTGCTGTCCCGGTAGATCATGGTAATCTCGAGCGGATGAACCAGGG
The DNA here is from genome assembly GCA_036556505.1 of Gemmatimonadales bacterium. Taxonomy (GTDB): domain Bacteria; phylum Gemmatimonadota; class Gemmatimonadetes; order Gemmatimonadales; family GWC2-71-9; genus CAVVWJ01. The sequence goes on along the minus strand of DATBJH010000079.1, from coordinate 42,975 downwards.
CCGGCGTGCTGGTCGAATCTCCCGCGATCACGCGGTCGAAAGCCGCGAGGACGGTGTCCGGGCTGCGGGGCTCGATGTCGACCAGGTGATGGAGCGCCTCGCCGTAGAAGTACCAACCCTCGAGGTCGGCGGGATAGTCGGCCACATACGCCCGCATCGAGTCGATGGAGCGGGTGTCCCCCTCCTGAAACGCCTTGTACCCTCCCAGCAAGCGCCGGCTCCGAGGCGGCAGACGCTCGGCGTAGCGGAACCCCGCCTCGGCCGCCTGGACCGATGCCGGGCTGCCGTAGCCCCCGGTCCAGCCGAAGACCAGCGCGCGGCGGAGATGCGCCAGGGCAAAGGTCGAATCCACCTCTACGGCCCTGGTGTACTGGGCCAGCGCTGAGTCCAGGGCGAACCGCCGGTAATAGCGCTCGCCCTGGAGGTAGGCCCGAAGGGCGGCGATCGAGTCGGTGGTGAGCGAGCCGAGGTCGAGGCTGGGCAGCGGCTCGCGCGACCGCCAGACGTCGCGCAACAACGCCACGCTGAGCCGGTCCACCAACGGCAGGATGCTGTCGGCGGGCCCATCGACCTGCGCCCGGCCGAGCCGCTCGCCGCTGGTGACCGCGTACAGGTCCGCCGCGAGACGCACCCGTCCGCCGGCCGACACGGCGCTCCCGGTGACGACCGAGCCGGCATCCAGCTCGCGTCCCAGATCGAGCGCCTCCTGCGCCCCTCCCTCGTCGGGGTCTTTCCGTCCCCAGCGCTTGAGCACGAGGCGCGGGTCCACCGTCTGGATGCCGCCGACGCCCTGCAGATTGGTGGTGAGCAGGTCCACCATGCCCTCGCCCAGCACCTCCACACCCGGACCGGAGGCGCTGAAAGGCAGCACCGCGATTCTCTCGGCCTCTTCGGTCACTGCGACGGCCTCGGGTCTCGTCGCGAGCCAGGCGACCGCGCCCGCCGCACCGGCGGCGACCGCGGCGGCCGCGATCACCGCCACCAAGGTCTTGCGGCGCGGCCGGGCACTCTCCCGCGACTGTCGCAGCGCCCCCGCGAGGCCCGCCATGTCGGGGAAGCGGTCCGCCGGATCGATGGCCATTGCGCGGATGATGACGTCCTCGAGCGGATCGGGCACGTCGTGGCGGACCTTCCCCACGTGCGGACGGGGTGACGTCATGTTGCGGGCGATCACCGACTGCGCGGTTCCACCGGCGAAGGGAGGACTTCCGGCGAGCATCTCGTAGAGCACGCAACCGAGGCTGTACTGGTCGGCCCGAGCGTCCACCTCGTCCCGCCCGGTCGCCTGTTCGGGGGCCATGTAGTTCGGCGTCCCGATGGCGAAGCCGACCTGGGTCAGCGCCGAAGGGTCGCCGGACAGCTGGGGCGTCTCAGGGCGCTGGCCGGTCGCGAGGGCCTTGGCCACGCCGAAGTCCGCCACCACCGCATGACCCCCACTCAGCAGGATGTTCTCGGGCTTGATGTCGCGGTGGACCACGCCGTTGGCGTGGGCGTACGCCAGTGCGTCGGCAACCTCGGTCGCCAGCGTGATCGCGTCCTCCAGCGGAAGCTGCCGCTCACGACCCAGCCGTGCCCGCAGTGTCTCGCCCTGGACGAACGGCATGACGAAGTACGGCGTCCGGCCGCCACCACCATCGTCGACGGCGCCGGAGTCGAAGACCGGAAGGATGTGGGGATGCTGGAGCCGGGCCGCGAGCTCGATCTCGCGCAGGAAGCGGGCGATGCCTTCCGCGCCGCTGAGCTCCGGGCGGACGACCTTGATGGCGACGGGACGCCCGTGACGCAGATCGCGGGCGAGATAGACGGTCGCCATTCCGCCGGCGCCGACCTCGCGCTCGAAGGCGTAGCGATCGCCGAGCGCGGCGGTCAGGCGCTGGAGGGTATCGCTCATGGAAGAACCCAATCTACCGGGAGAGATAGGTCTCGAAGAACCCCTGCCCCCGGTCATGCAGCGAGTCCCCCAGGACCTTGCCGCTCAGCTCGAAGCGCCCGCGCATCTGAAGAAACGTGCGGCGGTGGGTGGAGGCGGTCACTTTGCTGGCGAGGGCGTGGTCCACCTGCACCGACAGCCTTACCGTGTCGGCTTCCCAGACGCCCATCAGGCTGAACCGCTCCGGAGCCTGCGCGCCGGGCAGGCCCTCAGCCGGGCGGCTCCCGCTATAGGCGATCCGTCCGAAGCGCAGCACCCGGTAGACGCCCATCGAATCCGTGAGGGTGAGAAAGAACGGCGAGCTGCCGGCATCCTGAGGCCCGTAAACGCCCCCATAGAGGAGGCTCAGCTCCGTTCCTTGCGCCGCGCCCCATTCCCAGGTGACGTCGCGCCACACGCCCCAGTTGTGGTCGTGGTAGGCTGCCGCCTCGCGCACTTCGGCGCAGTGTCCCGCCGTGCACGCCCGGCCCGTCGCGGTCGCAGCCAGCGCCGGGACCACGTAGCCGGACAGAAAGTCGTCTTGCCGCAGCTCCACGGGCGGGAACCAGCGGTTGGGTTTCGGGCGCACCACAAGGTCGAGTTGCACCGGACCGCGCTCGCCACGGGCTGCCACGTGGAGATGGTACTCCCCGTCACGCTGCCGGACCCAGCTCTCGCCGATGGCCTGGTCCGCCCTGGTCGTGTCGAGGACCACGTCGGCGGCTGGCACCTCCGTGGTGTAGCGGTCGTAACTGCCGTCGGGGCGGCGGTGAGTGACCAGCATCCCACCACCCCAACGATCCCCGCGGTCATGGAGGTCGACCTCGCCACCGACGAGAAAGGTGATGTACCACCACTCCTCGGGCCCGGTCACCAGGTTGAAGTAGTGCCACTCTGCCCAGGTGGAGTCGCGTCCGCGCGGAAGATGAAACCGGTCCAGGTCGTCGTAGAGCTGCTGCGCCGTGGGCGCGACGTACGCGGAGTCGGCCGGGGAGTCGGCCCAATGCCCTTTCAGCACCTGGAGACCGGCGCCGACCGCGGCAGCCCGGCTGGGGATCTCGCCGCCGGCACGAACCGCGACCGGCCGGCACCGGCGGGTCGCAGGACACAGGTAGATCAGCTTGCCCTCGAGGGCGGGGGACACGGTGCGAATGAGGTCGCGATTCCGCTCTCCTCCGAGCGCCTGCCGGGTGAGGAAGCGCGCCCGCTCGATGGTGAAGAACATTCCCCCCAGCCCGCCGGTCCGCATCGCCTCGACATCGATGCCCTGCGGCAACACGGTCAGCTCCCCACCGCCGACCAACGAGACGTCGCGCGACTGGTCCAGCATCGCCTCTCCCACGGAGAGCAGCACGATCATGACGCCCACGCCGAGGGAGAAGCCGAGCAACAGGAAGAGGGAGCGCGCCTTCTTCACCAGCAGGTGGCGGAAGGCCAGCGTTCCGATCATGCCGGCCTCGAGCCATCGGCCACGATGCAGCCGTCCAGCATGTGGACCACCCGTCCGGCCTCCGCCGCGAGCCGCTCATCGTGGGTGACCACGAGCAGGGTCGTGCCGTCATGGTTGACCCGGCGGAACAGATCGAGGATCTCCCGGCCGGTGGCGGCGTCGAGCTCACCGGTAGGCTCGTCGGCCAGCAGGATCGCCGGACGGTTGGCGAGCGCGCGGGCGATCGCCACCCGCTGCATCTCTCCGCCGGAGAGCTGGGTGGCCCGGTGGCGCTCGCGCTGGCGCAGGCCGACGTACTCCAGCAGCTCCAGCGCCCGGGTACGCCGCGGGGGAGCCGGAACTCCGGCTTCAGCCATCGGGAGCTCGATATTCTCCCGCGCGGTCAGCACCGGCAGGAGATGAAAGCGCTGGAAGACGAAGCCGAGACGGGTAAGCCGGAGACGGGTGAGCTCGCGGTCGCCGAGCGAATCGAGCCTCGTCCCCAGCAGCTCGACGCTCCCGCCACTGGGCACGTCGATCCCGCCGATGAGCTGGAGCAGGGTGGACTTGCCGCTGCCCGACGGTCCCGCGATGGCCACGTATTCGCCCGGCTGCACTACCAGAGACACGCCACGCAGCGCGTGAACCGTCTCCCCGTTCATCGGGTAGTCCTTGCGCAGGTCGCGGGCGACCAGCACCGGTGGCAGGCTCACGTCGCCTCGGCGCGCAGGGTGGCGGCGATCGGCGCTTTCGATGCCAGCCAGGCCGGGTAGAGGCCGGCGAGGGAGCCGGTGAGGAGCAGCACGACCGCGGCCACGGCCAGCGTGTTCGCACGCGGCACGAAGAACGAGAACGCCTGGGGCAGCCCGGGGAAGCTGGTCAGGATCGCGTCCAGGTACTCGGCCGTCCCCAGCCCGAGCAGGATGCCCACCCCGCCCCCGACCACCGTCAGCGCCAGCCCCTCCGCAAGCACCTGACGCACGATCGTCCCCCGACCCACCCCGATCGCCCGCAGAGTGGCGATCTCGCCGAGGCGCTCGTTGACGGTGATGGTGAGCAGCGTGCCGACCAGCAGCACCGCCACTACCAGGCTCATGCCGCCGAGCACGTAGGAGAGCTGGGTGAAGTAGACCAGCCGGCGCTTGGCCTCGACCACGAGGTCGGCCACGCTGTTCACCGCCAGGTCCGGGAAGCGCTCGCGGAGGCGCGTGGTGAGGGCTTCGATCGCGGTGTCGTCAGCCGCCTTCACCAGCAGGAAGGAGGCTCGATCGGCGGCGGTGCCGTCGAGCCGCTGCATGACCGGCAGCACGGTCCCGACCGACGCCTGGCCGCGAGCATCGTAGATCCACCGCACCGTGCCACGCACCGTGAGCCGGCGGTCCGTCCTCGCCTGTGCGATCTGCGGATCGAGGCGACCCGCGAGGACGACGGTATCACCGACACCGGCGCCCAGCAGCCGGGCGGCGGGCTCGCTGAGCAGGACACCGAGCGTATCTCCGGGGGCGAGATCGCTGCCGCCGGTCACCACATAGATCCCCTGAGCCTCGGGCTGAACACCGTAGCCGACCAGGGTGACCAGCGAATCCTCCGCTCGACCGTACACCGACGTGCCGAGGACCGCGCCGGCGGCCGCAACCCCAGGCTCGGCGCGGAGCGCACGGACGACTCCGGTCGCCCCGGGAATGGCGGCTTCGGTATCGAAGGGGAAGGTGCCCTTCGGGGTAATGCGGATATGATAGCCGCGGGCAAGCAGCAGGTCGCTGAACGACTTCTCGATTCCGCCGCTCAGCATCACCATGTCGAGCAGCATCGCGGCCGCCACGGCGATGCCGGCGAGCGAGAGCGCGGTGCGGACCGGGTGACGACCGAGGTTCCGCACTCCCCAGCCGAAGCCGGTCATGCCCTGCCCCACAGCACCAGGGGCGGCGTCCGGACCAGTCTCCACGCCGCGACCGCGCCGGCGGCGAGGCCCAGCAGCAGCGAGAGGCAGACGCTGAAGAGCACGATGCGGGGGGTGATGAGGCTGAAGATGAGCTCGGTATCGAAGTACCGCCGGTAATAGGTGTTGGTGGCGGCCCCCGCCAGCCAGGCCAGCCCGGCGCCGAGCACGGAACCGACCACCGACACCAGCGCGGCCTCGAGGACCAGCGCACCGAAGATGGTGCGCCGTCTGACGCCGACGAAGCGCATGACGGCCGCGTCCATCCGACGCTCCTCGACCTTCAGCAGCATGATACAGAGCAGGAAGACCGCGCTGGCGACGATGGTGATGAACCCGATCGCACGGTGGAATCGGCTCACCACCTTGAAGGTCTGGGACGACTCCGAGGCAATCGCGGCGGAAGGATGAGCCCGGAAGCCGATCGCGTAGCGGTTGACCACGGCGGCCGCGCTGTCCGCATCCACCCCGGGCACGAGACCGATGCCGAACCGGTCCACCCGGTCCGGGGCATCGAGCAGTGCGGCGAGATCGGGGAGGTGCATTCGCAGCCGCCGCCCCAGGCGGGACAGTTCCGCGGGATCGGGGCGAGGCTCGTAGACGGCGGCCACGATCGCGATTTGCCGGAGGGAGTCGGCGGCCACGCCGAGCCGGACCGTGTCACCCACCTCGAGTCCCAGACGCTCGGCGAGGCCGCGCTCCAGGGCTATCTCCGTGGCTCCTGGAGCGGGCTCCTGGAGCAAGGCGGCCATCAGAAGAAGTGCGGGTGTCACGGGAGAAAGAATAGCAGCCTCTCCCGGAACTCCGCGTGGTTTACGGGCTCCGGCGGCTGAAGGGGTGCTCGAAGCTCAGATAAAGGAAGAGGGCATCGGGAGCGTGGGGGCCTATCGCCACCGTGTAGGCAATCCCGGGGACGATCTGCAGGTCGCCGGCGAGGTCGAAGGCCCAGCGGACGCCGGGGTTGAGCAACACCACGTCCTCCTGGTCGCTCTCCCAGACCGTCTCCAACAGGAGGTTCAGGCGAGGGCGGACGCGCAGGACGCCGCTCCCGCCCAGGCGGGCGTGCACGTCGCCGGAACCACCATCGAGGATGACACCGGTGTTCGAATGAACCTCGAACGCGTCGCTGACCACGTAGCTCACCGGCAGGTTGCCTTCGAGGCCGACGGAGCCGCTGCCCCGATCGGCCTCCTCGCTGCCGGTCGGCAGTACCACGGAGAGACGGGGAGCCACATGAATCGGGCCCTGCCCGTCGCCCACCGCCTGATAGCGGTAGTTCACGAGCACGTCGCCGAGGCCAGTGCCGAAGCCCACCGGGTTGACCACCGGCAGGGTGTAGCTCAACTGGTGCCGCATGCTGCCGAGCGGCCATTCCTGGGTGAAGCCGTACTCCCAGCTGCCCTCGGTGTCCGCCCAGGAGAAGGTGCTGACGTGCTGCACCACCCCGGGCTCCTGGTTGTAGGCTTCCTCGACCAGGAAGCTGTTGTCGGCGATGTGCTCGACTTCCTGGGCCGTGAGGGGCGAGGCCGCCAGGACCGCGTGAGCAGTGAAAAGTGAAATGTGAAGAGGCGCCAGGGCCAACCACGCTTGTGCCGTGCCGCTCATTCGCGCTCCGTTTCACCGGTCACTTTTCACTCTTCACGCCAATCGAAGGGGTTCAGGCCGTCACCAGCAGCCCGGTCGCGTACATGATCAGCATGCCCGCCAGGACGCCGGCCGCGTTGAGCGGCGCGAGCAGCCCGGCCGGCGTGCGGCGGGCGAAGAGCTTCCACAGCTCGAAGACCACCACCGCGATCGCCCCTGCGCCCACGGCGAAAAAGATCGTGGTCCACACCGGGGAATAGGTGAATCCTCCGATCCAGGCGCCGGCCACGGTGGGCAGACCGGCGACCGCCCCGAGGATGACGAGCGTCGGGAGGCGAGGGCGCTCGCCGGCGAGCGGCGTCACGATGCCGAGGCCCTCGGTCGTGTTGTGGAGCAGGAAGCCCACCACCAGGAAGGTGCCGAGCGCGATCTCGCCGGTGGCGTAGGACGTGCCGATCGCGAGTCCTTCGCCGAGGTTGTGCAGCCCGATGCCGAAGGCGATCAGCGCGGCGACCCAGAGCGGTGAGCGGGCGCCTTTCACCCGCGCGCGCCATTCGCCGATCGCCCCGATGACGAGCGGGGTGCCGAGCAGGCCGAGGACGACCAGCGCAGTCCCCTGATAGGCGCCGGCCACGGAGGCCGAGGTTTCCAGCGCCTCCTCCAGCGCGTCCACCCCCAGGAACACCAGCAGGCCCAGCGTGAGGCTGAGGAAGAAATCGATCCACTTCCGGTCCACGGACCGCACGAACGGCAGCCAGAGCAGCCCGATGAACACCGGGATTACGCCGGCATAGATCCCCAGCAGAGCGAAGGTCCCGAGATAGCGTGCGTCCACCGGAGGCGACTGGGTGGCCACGGCGACGTCGGCCGAGAAAGTCAGGCCAGTATTGGTGACGACCGTGACCGTGTGCGGCTCGCCTTCCACCCAGGGATAGGGAATCCGCACCGTTCGGCGCTCGAGTCGCTCCACCCTGCGGCTCCCGTCCACGCTGTGGACCCAGTTGGCGTCGTCCACCATCACCTGAGCGATGGTCACCGCCTCGGGCCCGCCGTTGACCACGCTCACCTCCATCACCCCGGGCGCGGGCAGCCGGATCCGCTCGACGGTCAGCTCCTCCACCGGTGGGAACACCGCCCGAAACACCCCGACAGGACCGAAGCGCAGGAAGGCCAGCACCAGCGCGGCCAGCAGCACCAGCGGCCCGAGGCCGGTGAACCAGAGCGGCAGCCCGTCCCGCCGTGGGGGCACGGGTGCGAGCGGCGGGGCCGGTTCGCGGCCGATCGCCGGCGGAGTGCCAAGCTCAGGCATGGAGCGCCTCCTGCACCAGGAACACGCCGGTCCAGCCCAGCTCGGCGAACTCGCTCTGGTGGGCATGGAACATGAACGGGCCGGTATGCTTGTAGGTGAACTCCAGGATCGCACGCTCTCCCTGGGCCAGCGCGACCATGTCGGTGTACTCGAAGCGCTGGAGATCCGTCCCGGTGCGGTAGAGCCGGTACAGGTTGCCGTGGATGTGGAAGGAGTTCAGGAGATCGAACTCCGTGACGTTCACCAGATAGACCCGGTTGAGCTCGTGCCGGCGAATCCGGATGGGGTGCTTCTGGTAGTGGAAGGCGACGGTGTTGACCGCGTACACCTCGTTCTCGTTGTCGAAGTTGGTGTCGAACGCGTTCATCACCATGACCATCTCGTTGGCAGGCGGACGGCCCTCGCGCGGGTCCACGATGAAGGCGCCGTAGAGTCCCTTGTGGATGTGGCGCTTGATTGGGACGGTGTGGCAGTGGTACAGGTGCAGCCCGAAGGGCTCGGCGTCGAACTCGTAGACGAAGCTGCGCCCGGGATGCACCGGCTCGAAGGCCCCGTCCATGTTCGCGGGGTGGATCCCGTGAAAGTGGATGCTGTGCGCGTGGCGGCCCTTGTTGGTGAACCGGATCCGGAGCCGGTCGCCCTCGGTGCAGCGGATGGTGGGGCCGGGCACCTGCCCGTTATAGGTCCACGCCGGGTAGAACACCCCGGGGGCCACCTCGATCTCCCGGTCCTCCGCCACCAGCTCGTACTCGCGCAGCACCTGGCCCGACGACAGCCGGCTCACTTCGCCGGCGTCGAACCGGGCGAGGAAGCCGGTCGGGTCGAACGAGCCCGGCGCCAGCTGCCCCACCGTCATCATGTCGTGATGCGAGCCCCGGGTCGTATCCTGGGCGGCGGGACCCTGTCCCAGCGCCGGTAGCGAGAGGCCACCGGCCCCCGCGGCCAGGCCCACGGTACCGAGGGCGCCCGCACGGAGGGCGTCGCGACGCGAGAGCTTACGGTTGGTCATAGGGTGCTGCCTTCCTCGAGTGTTATCCCAGCCACGCCCGGGCCGTGCCGATCAACAGCCAGGCATTGAGTCCCACGATCACCACCGCCACCGACCACGCCACGGCCGCGAGCGGCCGGCCGTTGGCGAACACGCCCATCTTGCGTCGCTCGCCGGTGAACCGGACCAGCGGGACCACGGCGAAGGAGAGCTGGAGGCTCAGGATGACCTGGCTCAGGATCAGCAGGCCGCCCGCACCGCGCTCGCCGTAAAGAGCGGTCACGATCACCGCCGGGATGATCGCGATGAGCCTGGTGATGAGCCGACGGAGCCAGGCGGGCAGTCGGATGTCCAGAAAGCCCTCCATCACGATCTGCCCCGCCAGCGTGCCGGTGATGGTCGAATTCTGGCCTGCCGCGAGGAGCGCCACCGCGAACAGCGTGCTCGCCGCCGTCGTGCCCAGCAGCGGCGTGAGCAGGTGGTAGGCATCGTTGATGTCGGCCACACTCTGGTGACCGGTCTGATGGAAGGTCGCCGCGGCCAGCACCAGGATCGCCGCGTTGATGAAGAACGCGAAGAGCAGCGCCACGGTGGAGTCCAGCGTGGCGAAGCGGATGGCCTCCCGCTTGGAGGCCGGGTCGGGCGCCACGCGACGGGTCTGCACGATCGAGGAGTGCAGGTACAGGTTGTGGGGCATCACCGTCGCGCCCAGGATGCCGATCGCGATGTACAGCATGACCGGGTTGCTGACGATCTCCGTGGTCGGAACCAGGCCGCGCGCCACCTCGGCCAGGGCCGGCTGCGCCATCGCCAGCTCGATCGCGAAGCACACGCCGATCGACGCGATCAGCGCGATCACGAAGGCTTCCAGCCAGCGGAAGCCCTTGTTCTGCAGCAGCAGGATCAGGAGGACGTCGAACGCCGTCAGCACCACGCCCCAGACGAGCGGAATGCCGAACAGCAGGTTGAGCGCGATGGCCGCGCCGATGACCTCCGCCAGGTCGCACGCGGCGATCGCGATCTCGCACAGCACCCAGAGCACGAAGCTCACCGGGCGCGAGTAGTGATCGCGACAGGCCTGGGCGAGGTCCCGCCCGGTGACGATGCCGAGCTTGAGAGCGAGGGACTGAAGCAGGATCGCCATGAGGTTCGAGATCAGGATCACGCTGAGCAGCGCGTAGCCGAACCGGGCGCCTCCGGCGAGATCCGTGGCCCAGTTACCAGGGTCCATGTACCCCACGGCCACCATGTAGCCCGGCCCGGCAAAGGCCAGCGCCTTGCGCCACAGCGGACCGGTGCGAGGCACCCGTACGGAGGCATTGGACTCCGGCAGGCTCGGCTGAGTGCGCGGGTAGCGCCAGCCGGTCAGGACGTCGAGTGGAGGCGTGGAGGCGCTCATGCCTGCTCGTCCGCCGCGCAACGCACGACCTGCGCGAGCTCGTGGCCGATGACGTGAGGCCGGCCCTCCACCGAAACGGTGATAGGGCCCTGGAACGGCTGGCGATCGACGACGGTGACCTGCACCCCGGGGCGCAGCCCGATGGAGGCTATGTACCGAAGCCGGTCGGGCTGATCCTCCTCCACCTGGCGGATCTCCACGGTGGCGCCGGCCGGCACCTCGGCCAGCGGCGTGCTGGCGAGCTCGAGGATGTCACCCTCTGAAGTGGGAATGGGGTCGCCGTGCGGGTCCACCGTGGGATGGCCGAGCACGCTGGCCATGCGCTCCACCAGCGTGTCGGACACCGCGTGCTCGAGCCGCTCGGCTTCCTCGTGCACGGTGTCCCAGGTGTAGCCGAGGAAGGCGACCAGGTAGGCCTCGATCAGCCGATGGCGGCGGAGCATTCGAAGCGCGGCGCGCCGCCCGTCCGGGGTGAGCTGGACCCCTTTGTAGGGGATGTGCTCCAGCAGACCCTGCTCGGAGAGGCGCTTCACCATCCCGCTCACCGAGGCCGGAGAAAGCTCCAGCCGCTGGGCGATCTCACTGGTGGCGGCCGGCCGCCCCTGGGGAGAAAGCCTATAGATGGCTTTGAGGTAGTCTTCCACTGACCGGGTGAGTGTGTCCTGCTGCAGGGCTGCGTTCATACGAAACCATAGTTTAGGTTTGCCTAAATATGAGGTAAGCCCGGTCTCACGTCAAGATTAGGCAGCCCTAGGCTAGTCCTTCAGGTGGAGCAGGAGGCTGGAAATGATGCGCTCGGTCATGCCCCACACGACCGAGTCATCCAGCTGGTAGGCGGGGAACACCCGGCTCTCGCCCCGGATGTCCAGCCGAATCGAGCTGTAGATCTCGGGGTCGAGGAGAAGGTCGAGGGGAACCCACCGTGCCGCCGCCACCTCGGGATTGAGGGTCAGCGAGGGTCGATGGTCCAAGGCGAAAACGTGGGGCCGGACAGCGATGGGTGGGAGAACGGGGGTCCGGGGCACGACATCATCGAGCGTTCCGATCAGGTCTCGACGGCCGAGGGTGAGACCGACCTCCTCGGTGGTTTCGCGCACCGCGGTGGCCAAGAGGTCCGGCTCTGTGGGATCCTGCCGGCCACCCGGCAGGGCCATGTGACCCGACCACGGATCTCCCAGTCGCTCGGCACGGCGAATGAGCAGGAGCGCGTCGGGATCGGGCGCGAGGATGACGGCGACCGCGGCCCAGATGAGCGGATCGCCCCGATCGTCGACCAGCGGCCGGTGGGCGGCGAGCCGATCGCGAAGGCGGTGGAGCCTGGTGGTCAGTGGCTGTGGTTGTGGCAACTGCCGCCGCAGCACCCGCCACCGGCCGGCGGTCCGAGGCGACTCACATCCGGCTGCTTTCCGCCCGTGGCCGGCCGCGCGGTCAGGGACATGAGCCGCTCGAGCTTGCGCCCCTTGCACTGGGGACAGGCGACCCGCGTGTCGCCCCGGACGAGCTGGTCGAACTCGGCGTCACAGGCGTTGCAGCGATAGGTGTAGATGGGCATGGGGGGAGATTCGCCGTTCCGGGCTACCCGGTCAAGAGAGGGAGCACGGTCACCCCAGATGCGCGGCAAACCAGGCCAGCGTCATGTCGAACACCCGGCGGAGTGCCGGTGTGTCGTGCACCTGCGGGTTCCAGGGATGTCCCGCGCCGAAGGTATGCCCCGCTCCTTCCACCGCGAGCAGCCGGGTCGCAGTCAGCGGGCTGGCCGCACGCAGCGCCTCGGCCTCCTTGGGGGAGACGGTCTCGTCCTCGCTGCCATGGATGATCAGCCACGGTACCCCGACCCGGTTGGCAGCGCCGAGGATGTCGAGGGAGCCGGCGGCGTTGCGCTCCACGTCGTCCAGGATGTCGGTCGTGAGCTGGAGCCGCTGGCCGGTGCGCGCGTTCACCACCTCCATCGCCCCGTTCTCGCGCCACTCGGCCACCGCATGCGGCGACCAACGCTCGACGCTGGAGATGGCGGACCAGGTGACCAGCGCACGCACTCGCGGATCGGTCGCCGCCTGCAGCACGGCAACGCCCCCACCTCGCGAGTGGCCGACCAGTCCGATCGACGATGGCGGTACGACGCCGAGGGCACCCCGGGCGAGGGCATCCATGACCGTGGCCACATCCTGCAGCTCAGCGGTGAAGGTGTCGCGCCCGAACCGGTCGGGCCACACCAGCTCGCCCCGGTCGTCCACGCCGCTGCCGCTCAGGTTGAACGTGATCGTCGCGAAGCCGGCTCGGGCCAACCGCTCGGCCAGCGGCGGGAACATTCCCCAGTTCTTGAACCCCTTCCAGCCGTGAACCACGACGATGGCCGGACGGGGCGATTCGCGGCCCCCGGCGCGGACATCGATCAGGAGCTCGCCCAGGGTGCCGGGGAGCTGGTGGGATGAGATGGTGGGTGTGGCCATGAAATGGGTCAGCTAGCAGGTATCAGGGTAGACGACGATGCCATGGTGGAGTATCGGGTTTGGGAGACTATCGGTGGCTTCGTTCGTGGCAAGAGGCGCACGAGCTGGTGCGCCGGTCTCCCTGCATAATAGGCTCCCGCCCGTCCATCCGCGCGGCCCTGACCCAAGTCCGTAGCCAGCCGATAACCGATAGCTGATAACCGATAACTCTTACTCCACCGCCGGCTCCAGCAGCTCCAGTTCGCCGGCATCGGCGTCGAGCCGGGCGCGCACGCCCAGCGGGAGCGTCCACTGGTCATCGATATGGCCCACCGGAAACCCGGCGGCCACCGGGATGCCGAGCGGCAGGAGGTAGGTCGCCAGCACTTCGTCGAAGCCGAGCGCGCCGTCGCTCATGGCGCGCTTGAGCTCGGTGAATCGACCCACGGCGACGCCGGCGAGTCGCCCGAGCACCCCGACCATGCGCAGGTGAGCCAGCATCCGGTCCACGCGGTAGAGATCCTCCCCAACGTCCTCCAGAAACAGGATGGCCCCGTCTACGTCCGGAAGATGCGGTGTGCCCACCAGGCACTGGATGAGCGAGAGATTCCCGCCCAGCAAAGGACCCTCGGCAACGCCGCCGCGAAGGGTCATGATGCGGTTTTCCTTCGGCAGCAGCACATCGGGCGGCGAGGGCAGTCGCCCCAGGCGTCCGGCGGGCTCGGCCGAGGCCAGCACCCGCTCGAAATGCCAGCGGGAGAACGGCGGCATGGCCACCCGGGCCATCGGAGCATGAAAAGTCACTACCCCGGCATGATGCAGGGCGGCGACCAGCACGGCCGTAATGTCGGAGTAACCGATCAACGGTCGCGGCCGGTCCGCCAGTGCGGCGAAGTCCACTTGATCGAGAATTCTGGTCACGCCGTAGCCGCCGCGAATGCACCAGACGGCATCGACATCGGGATCCCGCAGGGCGCCGTTGAGGTCTGCAAGGCGCTGCTCATCGGTTCCCGCGAAATAGCCATAGCGCTGGGCCGTGTTGGAGCCCAACCGCGGCTGGTAACCCAGCGCACGGCAGAGCGCCTCGGCCCGGGTTAGATCATCACGCTCCAGCAGCGGCCCCGCCGGGGCGACCAACGCGACGCGACTGCCGCGCGCGAGCCTGGGTGGGCGAATCGGCGTTTTTGACCGCATTCTTGCTCCGCCTTAGATTGCCGACACCTTCACTGGGAGAACTGGTAGTGCGCGCGTCGCAGCCCGCGTTGCTCGCCGCCGGCCGTGTCATCGTCGAAATGCGGGACGCCATGGTCACCCAATGGGCCGACTGGCTCGGTGACCGGATCACCGCCGCCCCCACGATACCTCGCTCCACGGTTGAGCGGGAGTTCCGGCTGCTGCTCGATGTCGTTTCCGAGATGGTCGGGCCCCTCCGCCGCGAAGTCAACACCATCTGGTTCAGGGTGTGTGAGCACTACGGCAGGGTCGCGTCCGCGCGGGGCCTCGCCGCCGGCGAAGTCGTCGAGGAGCTTCAGTTCCTCCGCGAGCTGCTGACCCGCAACCTGGCGCCGGTGCTGGCTGCCATGCGCGCTCGGCAGGGCATGGCCATCATGCTCCGACTCAACCGGGTGATCGACAAAGGCATCGCCGTGGCGGTGGTGGGCTACACCGACGCGCTGGTCGCGACCCTCTTCGCCCAGAACGGCGTCCCCACGGCCGGGGCCGAATACGATCGCGCGGAGGTCGAGCGCCAGCTGGAGGTCCTGGAGCAGGAGCTCAACTCCCTGGTCAGGCAGCCGCAGCAACAGTAGCAACACCTCGTACCCTTCGTGGTCGCCGCGACCGACCTGCTGCCGGCACTCCCCTGGCTCGTGCCATTCCTGAGCCTGCCCCGTCTGGCGAACACGCGTCCGAACCTCACCCACGCGCCGCTCGCCGAGGGCGCTTTGGTCTCGGTGATCATCCCCGCGCGCAATGAGTCCGCCACGATACAGACGGTGGTGCGTTCGGTGCTGGGCTCGACCTATCGGCCGCTGGAGCTGCTGGTGGTGGACGACGGGAGCACCGACGACACCGCGGCGGTCGTGGCACGACTGGCGGCGGAGGACCCGCGGCTGCGGCTGGTGCCGGGCGAGCCTTTGCCTCCGGGATGGTACGGGAAGCCCTGGGCCTGCCTTCAGGGCTACCGCGCTGCCAAAGGCGAGCTGCTGCTCTTCACTGACGCCGACACCAAGCACCAGCCGGAGCTCATCTCCCGGTCGGTGGGCGCACTGCGGGCCGAGGGTGCGGACATCCTGACCGTCGCCCCGCGACAGCTCTGCGTCACGTTCTGGGAGCGGGTCGTAATGCCGCAGATCTGGCTGCTGCTGGCGCTCCGATATCACCCGGCTCGAGTGAACCGTGCGCGGCGCCAGCGTGACGTGATCGCCAACGGCCAGTTCATACTGATCCCCAGAGCGAGCTACGTAGCAGTCGGGACCCACGAGGTTGTGCGTGGGGAGGTGGCGGAGGATCTCGCGCTGGCGCAGGCCTTTCACCGCAGTGGAAAACGGATCCACTTCGCCTTCGCCGAGCGGCTGATGGAGACCCGGATGTACCGGAGCCTGCCGGAGATCGTGGAGGGCTGGTCCAAGAACATGTATCTGGGCGGCCGGCGCTCGTTCCCCGGGGAGCCGCTCCTCCAGGCGCTGGTGCCGATCATGCTCATGGTCTCGTTCGCCTTCTGGCTGGTTCCGCCGGCGGCTTGGGCGCTCGCGGGCGCGCACCGCGGCCTGGGCGCGGCCGCGGTTGCAGCCACGGGGCTGTCCGCACTCTTCTGGATGCTGATCTGTCTCGGAATGCGGATTCCGGCCTGGTACGGCCTGCTCTATCCGTTGGGCGCGCTCACCGCACTCGGCATCGGGGCCCGCTCGGCGTGGCGAGGAGGGCGCAGGGTCGTATGGAGAGGACGAGCGTATGGCCCATCCGGGGTCAATGCCGATCCACCTGCACGTCCTGGGTCGGAATGGACCCACCCAGCACCCGGCCGTCGGGATCCACCTTGAGCCGGAACACGACGTCGCCGATGGCCAGCGCAAGGGAGTCGCTGCCCACCGGCGTCAGTGTCCCACTCACGGTCTGACCGCCTGACATGTTGAAGAACGGCACCTGCTTTCGGCCGCCGGCCCGGGAGCGTCGCACCGCCTGCTCCAGCAGGGCGAACGACATGTTGAGGTAGGGAATCGCGCCCGGCTGGGTCCCCAGAACCTGGGTCGAGATCGCCTGTCCCATCACCGCATCCACCGCCGCGCTGTCCTCTCTGAAGATCACGCGGGCCCGCTGCAGCAGTCTCGCCTTGATCCGCCCGCTGTCCGCATCTTCACGCACCACGATGTCGATCATCGGCACGGAGGCGTCCGGCGCCACTACCGCGCTGTAATGGTGGAACGTGTGCTTGAAGTTGTTGAGGGCGAGAGTGCCCTGGATGGAGGTCTCCCCGCGAGAGAACGTCTCGGTGGCGACAGTGTCCCCGGCGTGACGCACCACGAAGGTTCCGCTGTCGGCCACGGTCTGGGCGGCGACAGCGGGCGCACTCAGCAGGAGGAACGCGAGGAGCCGGGTCGATCGGTTCACGTATGTCATTGTGATAGAAAGAGATTGAAGGTCAATCCGTCACGCCGCGGCGCGGGAGGATGGTAGTTCGCAGCGAGCGCTGACGCAAATCGGTACCTCGGCGCAGCGGATGGGTTCCGCAAAGGCTGAGCCCGACCGGTAGGGTAGGCGCCAAGCCCACTGCGGAGCCTCTGTGGACCTGGCGCAGACGCTGCACAGCGTCCGCTCGCTCGAGGATCTTCCGGCCCTTGCCGCGACGCTGGGTGGCGAGCCGCTTTGGGATCCGGTGCCCGGGCCGGGGGAGCCCACGGTCGTCGTGGGTTGCCGGGGAGACTTTGCGTGGTATGCCCTCGCGGGGCCACGCGCGGAAGTGGCCGCCCGGGCGTTCGCAGCGCGGATGGCCGCGCGCGGGCGGGTCTGCGGGGCGCTCGGTCTCGACCCGGGTCTGCGCCGGCTTACCGTCACCATCTCGCTCAATGGTGCACCCCGGCTGGTGCTCGATCTCGATCGGCCGGCGGCGGCCGCACTCGAGAAGCTGCGTCGGTTGGCGGCCTCACCCCCCGGCGGGATGGCCGGCTTCGCAGCGCACGCCGTGGAGGCACTGAGCGGCGAAAGCGTGGGAGTCCGTTTCTTTCGTCAGTTCCGAAACACACTCGAACAGATGGCCGCCGGTCTGCCGGGCCCGCTCAGCGGCGAGGACCGGCACGCCGTCGCTCTGCTGCAGCTCACCCGGATCCTCTTCCTCTACTTCGTGCAGGCCAGGGGATGGCTGGCCGGCAATGCGCGGTTTCTCGCCGACGCCGTGGACGGCTGTCTCGCCCGGAGGAAAAGAGTCCACCGCGATCTGCTGCGACCTCTCTTCTTCGGCACGCTCAATCGGCCGGCGGCAGAGCGCAACCGCGGCGCGCTGGCGCTGGGCTCCATCCCCTTTCTGAACGGCGGCCTCTTCGAGCCCCACCCGCTCGAGCGGCGTCTCCGCCGGGACATCCCCAACGAGCTGTGGAGAAGCGCGTTCGACGGGCTGTTCGAGCGCTTCCACTTCACCCTCGAGGCCGATGAGCGCGGCGGCGTCGCCCCGGACATGCTGGGACGCGTGTTCGAGGGAGTGATGGCGCCGGACGAGCGTCGGGCGTCGGGCACTTACTACACCCCGGCCGCCCTGGTGCGGGAGCTGCTGGACCAGGCTCTGGTCCCGCTCGTGGCCAACCGGCTGGGCTGCTCCGAGTCCGAAGCTGAGCGGCGGTTGACGGAGGGCGAGAGCTCCGCCTGGCGATTGGTGCGGACCCTGAAAGTGCTGGACCCCGCGGTCGGCTCGGGTGCGTTCCTCCTCGGCGCGCTCGAGCGACTCATTCCGCCTTCGCCGGACGGGCGTCATGGTGCCGCCCTTCGCCGCCAGGTGCTCCGGCGCAATCTCTTCGGCGTGGACGTCAACGGCGCCGCTGTCCGGATCACGGAGCTTCGGCTCTGGCTTGCCGTCGTCGCCGCCGATCCCAGCGATTGTCCTGAGCGAGTGCGACCGCTTCCCAATCTCGACTGCCTCATCCGCCAGGGTGACAGCCTGTTCGATCCCACCGGCTGCGCATCGCCGGCGCGAGGTCGCATCGCACCGGTCGCGGAGCTCGCGGCACTGAGGAGGCGAATCGTGATCGCCACGGGGGCGGCCAAACGTGCCGCGCTGGGTGAGCTGATCCAGCTCGAGGCACGGATCGCGGACCTGACACTCGCGCAGGCCGATGCTTCGGCGCGGTCATCCATCGCGGAATGCCTGGAAGCTGCCCGCTCGCCGGATCTCTTCGGCCGACGGCGAGGCTTCGACCGTCCGGGGCTCGCGCGGCTCACCGAGCTCCGGCGTGAGTTGCGGCAAGTGCGTGCCCTCCGACGCGCTCTCACCCGGGAGCGACAGGTGCCCTGGTTCGACTACCGGGTTCAGTTCGCCGACGTCTTCGCGGCCGGAGGCTTCGATCTCGTCGTCGGGAATCCTCCCTGGCTACGAGCGGAGGAGCTCCGGCCGGAGCTGCGGCACCGGCTGGCGGGCCGCTATCGCTGGTGGCGCCCCGGTGGAAAAGGCTATGCCAATCGACCGGACCTCGCGGTCGCCTTCCTCGAGCGCTCCCTCGAGCTCACGAAACCGGGTGGCATGGTGGCGATGCTGGCTCCCGCAAAGGTCGCTGCGGCGGGGTACGGCACCGCCATGCGCCACGCATTGGCCGCGAGCAGCACCCTCGTCACGGTTGCCGACCTCACCGCCGATCCTCGCGCCACTTTCGAAGCCACGGTGTATCCGCTCGCGCTGGTGATCCGCAACTCGACTCCCCCTCCCCGACACCGGGTGCGGATTGCACTCGGCCAGGCATCGACGGCGACGCAGGCGAGCCTTCGAGGCGGTGGACCCTGGGTGCTGCGGCGCGAGCCGCTCCGGGCCGCGCTGGCCGAGCTGCGCGGGCAACATCCGACGCTCGACTCGGTCGTCTCCTGTCACCTCGGGCTCAAGACCGGCGCCAACCGGTTGTTCCTGAACCCACCCGAAGTGGAGCCTGAGCTGCTGCGGTGGGCCATCCGGGGGCGGGACCTCGCGCCGTTCTCGGTCCGCAAGCGCACCCCGCTCCTCTGGACCCACGCCGGGGACGGGTCTCCCCTGCCCCGCCTGCCACCGCTCACCGCTGCCCACCTGGCACCGCACCTCGACGCCCTCCGCGCACGCGCCGACTATGCCGGTGGCCCGCCGTGGACGCTGTTTAGAACCCAAGCCTCCACCGCACCGCACCGAGTCGTCTGGGCAGATCTCGCGCGTGTCCTCCGAGCCGTCTCTCTCAGCGCCATGAGGGAAACGGTGCCGCTCAACAGCTGCTACGTGGCGTTGGCGAGAACCGACCTGGAGGCGGACCGCCTGGCGGCCTGGCTCAACTGCAGCTGGCTCCGGGCCACGGCATGGGCGGGTGCGGTGCCTGCCGCAGGCGGTTGCTCCCGCTACACCGCGGCCACGGTCGGCGCCCTGCCCTTGCCGGACACCACTCTTGCTGATCCGGACCTCTCGACCATCGCACGTCTCGCCGCGGACGGCCACGCCGTGCAACCGGACCTCGATGACGTCACTGCCCGACACCTCTCACTCGCCGAGACCCATCGCCGCACGCTCCTCGCTGCCCTGCGAGGAAGTGCCGAGGATCGTGGCTGAAGAGCTGACCCCGGTCCCGGACCCCCTCGTCACAGCGCTCCGGCCCGGTGAGTGGCGGAGCGGAGTCGAAGTCGCCAGAGCCATGGCCCGCAGATTGACGCCGGATGAGGACCCGGATGCCGCACCCGGCTGGCTCCGCCCCGAGCAGGTGCGAAGCTTTCGGCGCGCGTTGCATGCCATCCGGCGCCACGGAGGCGCCATGCTCGCCGACCCAGTGGGAAGCGGCAAGACGTACGTGGCGCTGGCGGTAGCCTCTGCGCTGGAGCCGCATCGCCCTCCCGTCTGCCTTGTCCCCGCAACCCTGTTGCAGCAGTGGCGGTCCACCGCGAGGTCCCTCGGCATCACGATCGCGGTTGCCTCGCACGAAGCGGCGAGCCGGGGCAGGCTTCCGCCCGCCAGGCGGGGGCTGGTGATCGTGGACGAGGCGCATCATTTCAGGAACCCCGCCACCTGGCGCTACCGGCACACTGCACCCTGGCTGGTCGGCCGGCGGGTGCTGCTGGTGACGGCGACGCCGGTCGTCAATCGCCTCGCGGATCTCCTGCACCAGCTCCTGCTCGCCATTCGCGACGACGCGCTGGCAGCCGAGGGCGTGGCCTCCCTGCGGGCGCTGCTCGGCCGCGGGCAGGCATCGCCCGCGCTCGGGGAGCTGGTCATCGAGTCGGCGCCATCCGAGGGCCAGCGGCCGGCGCGCAGAAGCGTGACGAGTCGCTCGGAGCCGGGAGAATCGAGCTCCGCCGAGGCGACTCTCGCCTCACTCGATCGGCTGCGGCTTTCGCGGGTGCCGGGAACCGAGGCGCTGCTCCGTACGGTGCTGCGGTGCGCGGCCGCTTCCAGTCCCGCCGCACTCTCTGCCGCCCTGCGGCGGTACCGCAACCTGCTGCTGCACGCCCGGGACGCCGCGAGCGCAGGCCGGCCCCCGGACCGAGCGGCGATCCGGCGCTTCGCAGGTGAGCTGGAGGATCAGCTGGTGTGGTGGGAGCTGATGCCTGGTTCTGGTGACTCCAGCGATCTCTCCCTGGAGGATCTCGATGCCATCGGCGAGGTGTTGCGCGAATCGGCGCGGGCTGAGGGGGCACCTGACGCCAAGGTCGAGCGGCTCCGGACGCTGATCGCGGATGGCAAGCCCACCTTGGTCTTCACCTCGCGCCGGGAGACGGTCCGGTACCTTCGCGACCGACTGGCGCCGCCGGCACTCGCCTGGTGTACCGGCGTCCGGGCGGGATTGGGCCCCTGTCCACTGCCGCGCGCGACCGTGCTGGGCTGGTTTCGTGAACCGTCGGCGGAGGGACCGCCGGCGCGTCACCTGATCGCCACCGATGTCGCCGCCGAAGGTCTGGATCTCCAACGGGCCGCGAGGGTAGTCCACTACGACCTCCCCTGGACGCCCATGCGCCTGGAGCAGCGAGAAGGCCGTGCAGTGCGGCTGGGTTCCTCGAATCCCACCGTGGAAGTGGTGACGTTCAGTCCGCCGGCGGCGGTGGATGGTGCGCTGCGAATGACCCGAGCGCTGGCGCAGAAGGCGCAGCTACCCTCGTTGGCAGGACTCGGCCTGGCGGGCCGGGGCCTCTGGAGGTGGCGTGCTGAGCTCGCGGAGCTGTATGCCGTCGGCCCGGCGAGCCCCGGTGTTGCCGTGGTGCCGCGCGGGCCCGCCGGTGTCCTCGCCCTGTTCGAGCTCTACGAGCTTCGCCCTAGCGCAGCCCGGCGGCTTTCGGCGACGCTGGTCTGGGTTGATCAGGACGGGGGGTGGACGGAGGAGGAGTCGGTGGTGGCGGCCAGGCTCGCCGCTGCCTCGGAATCGCCAGCAGCGGCGGGGGAACCGGCGCGGCTCAAGGCGGCCCTGGAGCTGCTCGGAAAGCCGATTCGCGCGAGGCTCAGCGCGTCGCGGGGGAGTCGCTGGTCCCCACCGGCCGCCGACCCGGTCGCCCATCAGCTCTCGTCGAGGCTGCACTGCGCGGTACGGGACGCGGCGCGGAGGCGGGACCTCGAGGCGATGGCGGGGCTCGAGCGGGCACTCGCCTTCGTGGGTCGAGGACACACGTCGGGGGAGAGGCTCGAGCTGGAGCGGCTCGCCGCCTTGCCGGCTGGGAGATTCGAGCGGGAGGTGACCCGGATGCCGGTCGCCGAAGGTCGTTGGAGCACGATCGAGCCCCGGCTGGTGGGCGTGCTGCTCTTCATCCCATCCTGATCGGCGGCTATAGATTGCTGCCATGCGAGCCATTCGCACCGTGCTCTTCGACCTCGACGGCACCCTCATTGACTCGGTCCGCCTGATTCTGGACAGCTACCATCACACCCTTGCCACTCACGGACTGCCGCCGCGCACCGACGAGGAGTGGCTCGCCGGCGTGGGGACACCGCTCACGGCTCAGTTCGCCGACTGGGGGGACGACCCCGAGACCCTGAATGCGCTGATCGCCACCTACCGCGAATACAACCTCACGCACCACGACCGGATGGTGACGGTGTATGCCGGGGTGGTGGATGTCGTGCGCGCGCTCAAGGAGAATGGGATCACGACCGGGCTGGTGACGAGCAAGAACCGCGCGGGGGCGGTTCGCGGTCTCACTCTGGTACAGCTCAAGGCGATGATGGACGTGCTGGTCTGCTCGGACGAGGTCGAGAACCCCAAGCCCCATCCCGAGCCGGTGGAGAAAGCGGTGCGGCTCCTGGGCGCGGACCCGCTCGCCACAGTGTACGTCGGCGACAGCGTTCACGACATGATCGCCGGCCGCGCCGCAGGTGTGCGAACGGCGGCGGCATTGTGGGGACCGTTCGGCCGGAGTCATCTCGAGGGGTCGCGGCCGGATTACTGGCTGGAGCGGCCGGACGAACTGCTGGCTCTGGTGCGAAACAGCGGGAAAAGTGAAACGTAAAAGGTGAAAAGGAGGGACAGCTTTGCGGCGTCCTTCCTTTTCAACTCTTACGTTTCACCTTTCACGCGGCGCGTCTACTCGTCCAGTATCTCCCTCAACCTTCGCATCAACTGCTCCACCGTGAACGGCTTCTCTACGAAGCCGGTGTTGGGGGGCATGACGCCGCCCGAGGCGATCGCCTTCTCGGTATAGCCGGACATGAACAGCACCTTGAGCCCCGGCCGGTGGGCGCGCAGCCGTTCCGCCAGCTCCTTGCCACCCATCTCGGGCATCACCAGGTCGGTCACCACCAGGTCGATCTGACGCCTGCTCTCCTCGACGATCCTCAGCGCATCTCCGCCGTGCCTGGCCTCCAGCACGGTGTAACCCTGCCGCTCGAGCAGGCGGCGCGCGGAGCTGCGCACGGCCGCCTCATCTTCGACCAGCAGGAGCGTCTCCGTTCCGCCGGGGAGCCGGCGGCGGTCTGCCTTCGACGCCGTCGCCGGTTCGCCTCCGAGGTGCCGGGGCAGGAGAACCGTGAAGGCCGCCCCTTCGCCCGGTGTACTCTCCACGGTGACGTGTCCGCCACTCTGCTGCACGATCCCGTACACGGTCGAGAGTCCCAGACCGGTGCCTTTCCCAGGCTCCTTGGTCGTGAAGAACGGCTCGAAGATGCGGGCGTGATGGGCGGGATCGATCCCCGCGCCGGTGTCACGCACCAGGAGCGACACATACATGCCCGGCCGCACGCCGTTGCCGCGCATCGGTGAATCCGCCTTCAGCTCCAGGTTGCCCGTGGCAACCAGGATCCGACCACCCCGCGGCATCGCGTCACGAGCGTTCACCACCAGGTTCACCAGGACTTGCTCGATCTGGCCGGGGTCGGCGAGCACGTGCCACAGCGCGGGATCGCTCCGTATTTCGAGCACGATGTCCGCGCCGATGAGGCGGCGGAGCATGCCCTCGGTGCTCTCGACCACCGCGTTGAGCGACAGCACCTTGGGCTGGAGGACCTGGCGGCGGCTGAAGGCGAGCAGCTGGCGGGTGAGCCCGGCCGCACGCTGGCCGGCCTGGCGGATCTGCTCGATGTCGCCCCGGATGGGATCGCCCTGCCGGATTTCCTCCAGCAGCAGCTCGCAGTAGCTCAGGATCGCGGTGAGCAGGTTGTTGAAGTCGTGTGCGATCCCACCGGCGAGCTGCCCCACGGCCTCCATCTTCTGCGCCTGGCGCAACTGCTCTTCGCTCCGGCGCAGCGCGTCCTCCGCCGCGCGCTGCTCGGTCACGTCCTGATTGAGGACGATGGCGCCCTCGATGCTGCCGCCCGCGCCCATGATCGGCACCGCGGAGTTGAGAATGATGTGCTCCGAGCCGTCGAATCCCTGGATCCGAATCAGCTCGTTGAGCGAGACCTCGCCTTCACGGACCGCCCGAGCCCCCGCCCACTCGTCCGGCCGGATCTCCCGCCCGCTGTCCAGCCACCAGCCCTTGAACTGGGCGAACCCGTCGATCCCGACGTAGCGAACCCCGCCCCACAGCTGCTGGCCGGCGGCGTTGCCGTAGATGATGCGCCCGCTGGGACCTATCACCCACACCCCGACCGGCAGCGTCTCCAGCACCTGCTGGAGCAGGCGGGTGGATTGGGCCACGGCCTCGACGTTCCGGGCGCGCTCGATCGCGATCCCCGCGAGATGGCTGGCGATCCCCATGGTCCGGAGCTCCTCCGCGGAGGGCTCCGTGGGCTCGCGGTAGTAATTCGCGAACGTCCCGAGGACGGCCCCCGAGGTGGAGAGCACCGGGACCGACCAGCAGGCGCGCAGCCCGCCGGCCAGGACGACGTCGCGACCGGGATGGTCCCAGAGTGGATCGGTCGCGATGTCGCGGACGATGACCGGGGTCCCCCGGTATGCGGCGGTGCCGCAGCTCCCGTGTGCCGGTCCCACCGGCACCTGTCGCACGCCGATCGCGACCTCCGGCGGCAGGGAGGGGGCCGCCGCCAACCAGAGCTGCTCGCCGCCCTGCTCCAGCGTCATGAGCGAGACGGTGCCGTCGCCGTGCTCCTCCGCGAACCGGACGATGGCCTCCAGCACGCTGCCCAGCTCCTCACCGGTGGCGATCCGCTCGAGCAGCCGGCTCTGGCCGGCGGCCAACGATTCGGCTCGCCGCCGCTCCGCGATGTCGGCCCGAAGCTCCGCCTCGACCTCCCGCTCCCGGCTCACGTCGGCCAGCGCACCGACCACCCGGACCGGATCGCCCGACCGGTCGGTCATCACGTTGCCGCGGGCCGTAACCCGGGCGTAGGTGCCGTCGCCCCGGCGGAAGCGATACTCCTGGTTCCAGGCGCGCTCCCCGCGGTCCAGCGCGCCCCTGATGCCTGCCACCACGCGCTCCCGGTCCTCGGCGTGGATGTGCTCGTACCACCAGTCGGCGGTAGTTATCGAGCCGGCCGGGGAATGGCCGAGCAGGCTCTCCAGGCCGTCACCCCAGACCACGCGATTGCTGACCAGGTTCCAGTCCCAGGCGACGTGCCGGGTGGCCTGCACCACCAGCCGGTAGCGCTCCTCGCTCTCGCGGAGCTCCGCCTCGATCCGCTTCCGGTCGCCGATGTCCTGGACGGCGTACACCAGATGGCGCGGCCGACCCGCGGCGTCCGACACCAGCGTCACCGTGACGAGGCCCCAGATCGCCTCGCCGGTGCGCGGGACACAGCGGTGCTCCGAGGTATAGCTAGAGCATTCGCCCGCGAGCAGCAGCCGCAGGGCCTCGCGCTGCACCGGCCGGTCGTCGGGGTGGATCATGCCTTCCGCCAGCGCGCCGAGCAGCTCGTCCTCCCGATACCCGAGCAGCTCGACGAGGCCCCGGTTGACCCTGACCCAGCGGCCTTCCGGAGAGGCGACGCCCATCGGAATCCCGGTGTCCTCGAAGACCTCGGGCGGATGGGGACCGCCGTTCCCGCCTGGCCTGGCCACGGGGTCGCGCGTCTCCCGCAACCGGAGCTCGATCTCGGAGGCGGCACAGGCGGCGAGGTCGCGCAGCAGAGTGACGTCCCGCTCCGACCAGAGGCGGGGCATCCCGTCCACGACGCTGAACGAGCCCACCAGCCCGCCATCCCGGGTGACCAGGGGCACCCCGGCGTAGGAGATCCAGCCGAACTCCCGGACCGCTGGATTGGCGCGGAGCAGCGGGTGACGCCGGGCGTCCTCCACCACCAGCGGCTGACCCGAGACGGCCACCTGGCGGCAGAACGAGTGGCTCAGCGGGGCGCTGCGGCGGCTCGCCCAGGGCTCGGGCAAGCCCATGGCGCTCTTGAAGAACTGGCGATCGTCGGTGACCAGGGTGATGAGGGAGACCGGGGCCCCGAGCAGTCGGGCCGCCATCCGGGTGAGACGGTCGAACGCCTCCTCCGGCGGGGTGTCGAGGAGGGCGGTCCGGGCGACGGCGGCGAGCCGGGCGCTGGCGTCGGTGGGCGATGCCATAGGGGCCACACAACTTAGCGAGAAAACCGGAGCGCTGATAGCTCGGCGGCTGGGCCGGTGCTATCTTCCCGACCGTTTGCTTCCGTAACCAGGACGTAACACATGCGCCTCCTGCCTCGCGACGAGAAATTCTTCGACTTCTTCAGCGCCGTCGCCAGCTTGACGGTCGAGGCCGCGGGTCTTCTGCAGGAGCTGCTCCGGGCCGACGCCCAGCGGCGGACCGCTATCGTGGACCAGATCAAGCGGCTGGAGCACCAGGCCGACCAGGTGACGCACGATGTGGTCACCCGACTCGACCGGGTGTTCATCACCCCGCTCGACCGGGAGGACATCCACCTCCTGGCCTCCCGCCTGGACGACGTGATCGACCTTATCGACGGCACCGCGCGGCGCCTGCTGTTGTTCCACGCCGGCAAGTCCCCCGAGGGCGCGGTGCTGATCTCCGATGTGATCGGCAAGGCCGTGATTCAGCTGCAGGAGGGGGTCCGGGCGCTGGAGAAGAACAAGGGCGGCACGGTGCTGGCGGCGTGCGTCCAGGTGAAGCGCGCGGAGGAGGAGGGCGATTCGCTCTACCATGAATGGCTCGGACGGCTGTTCCAAGGCTCGCCCGATCCCCTCGACGTGATCAAGTGGAAGGAGATCTACGACAACCTCGAGAAGACGCTCGACACCATCGAGGATGCGGCCAACGTGCTGGAGTCCGTTTCCATCAAGCACGCCTGAGCATGGACGGGACCGTCCTCTACGTCCTGGTGATCGTCTTCATCGCGCTCACCTTCGACTTCATCAATGGCTTTCACGACAGCGCCAATTCGATCGCCACCGTGGTGTCCACCCGGGTGCTCACGCCCGGCGTGGCGGTGTTCTGGGCCGCCTTCTTCAACTTCATCGCGGCGTTCATCGTCGGCACCGCCGTGGCCAAGACCATCGGCAAGGGGCTGATCGACGTCAACGTGGTGGACCCCAGCGTCATCCTGGGCGGGCTGATCGGCGCGATCGTGTGGGACCTGATCACGTGGTGGGGTGGGCTTCCCAGCTCCTCGTCCCACGCGCTGCTCGGCGGCTATGCCGGCGCGGCCATCGCCAAGGCGGGGTTCGGCGCCCTCATCCCCGGGGGATGGACCTTGCCGCTCCTGTTCATCCTGATCTCGCCGCTACTGGGCCTGGCAGTCTCCCTCCTCCTCACGGTGGGCCTGTCCTGGGCCTTGCGCAGCGCGTCGCCGGGCCCACTCGATCGGATCTTTCGACGACTCCAACTGATCTCGGCTGCGCTCTACTCGCTCTCCCACGGGGCGAACGACGCCCAGAAGACGATGGGCATCATCGTGAGCCTGCTGGTGGCCACGCAGGCGCACTTCGTCGGCTCGACCGGGTTGTTGAGCCACTTCCACCTTCGCACGGCCGACCATGTGCCGCTCTGGATCGTGCTCTCGGCCCACATCGCCATCGCACTCGGCACCGCGATGGGCGGCTGGCGCATCGTGAAAACCATGGGCTCCCGTATCACCAAGCTGCGTCCGTTCAACGGGTTCTGTGCCGAGACCGGCGGCGGGATCGCGATCCTGATCGCGACCCACCTGGGCGTGCCGGTCAGCACCACGCACACAATCACCGGTGCGATCGTGGGCGTGGGCGCGGCGCAGCGGTTGTCGGCGGTGCGATGGGGGGTTGCGGGCAGAATCGTCTGGGCCTGGATCCTGACGATTCCGATGAGTGCCGCGATCGCGGCGGTGACCTATCTCGTCCTGGAGCAGCTCTGATCCGCGAGCCGCTATCAGCTGTCGGCTGTCGGTAAACACACCGGCCAGCCACGGTGTGCCTGACCGATAACGGATAGCTCATGGCGGACAACTTCCTCAGGCCGCCTTTGTGAGCCGCTTCCCTTCCACCGCCTCGGCATAGTCCGCCAGCAGCCGGTCATAGACCTGGTTCCAGTCGCGCTCCCTCGCGGTCCGGAGCGCGCCGACCGACAGATGGCGCCGGAGCGCGGCGTCGGTCAGCAGCCTCGCCAATCCCTCCTCGATCGCCTTGACGCTGTCCGGCGCGACCAGCCAGGCGTTGTCGCCGTGCTCGGAGAACTCCAGGACCCCCCCTGACGCGGCGACCAGAGGCGGCAACCCGGACCCCATCGCCTCGAGCAGCGAGTTCCCGAACGTCTCGGTCGGCGAGGGGAAGGTGAACACGTCCGCCGAGGCATACGCGGCCGAGAGGTCGCGGCCCTGGAGCAGGCCGGGGACATGCACGCCCGCGATCTCGCGGCGGCGAATGTCTTCCTCGAGGGGGCCCCTGCCCACCAGGACGAGCTGGGCCGAGCCGCGCACCGGGGCCAAGCGCTCCCAGGCCTCGAGCAGCAGCTCGAGATTCTTCTCCCGCGCGATGCGGCCGATGTAGGTGATCAGGAGGTCGCCCGGCCCGGCGCCGAAGCGCGCCCGGTACTCCTGGCTCCGGAAGCGGGGGTGGAACCAGTCGGGATCCACCCCGCGGCTCCAGAGCCCGGTGTGCAGCACACCACGGCTGTGCAGGTGCTGCTCGTAGATCCGCGACGGACAGAGGACCTTGTGCGCCTGACCGTAGAACCAGCGGAGATAGTGCCAGCCGGCGCGGATCGCCCAGGGGACGCCGTAGCGCTGCGCGTAACGCTCGTAGTCGGTATGGGCCGAGGCGATCAGCGGTAGCCCGAGCTGCCGGGCGGCCTTCACCCCCGCGATCCCGAGCGAGAACTCCGTGACGACGTGGACCACGTCCGGGCGGAACCGGGCCAGGTCGTCCACCACGTCACGCATCCGGGGGAACGCCCACTGAACGTCGGGATAGAGGAAAAAGGGGACGCTGGGCGACCGATGGACCTCGGGACGGTCGGGCTGACCGGTGGACAGACCATAGCTCGCCGAGTACACCCGGACCTGATGACCCCGTGCCTGGAGCGCCTCGGTGAGACGCAGGAGGGTCACGCCGACCCCGCTTACCATCGGCCAGTAGACTTCCGAAAAGAGGGCTACGCGCACGTTCTGTAAGGTCCTTTACCGATCACCTTCGCGCTTGCATCAGTCACGATCGGGGCCAGCCATCGCAGGGCGGACCCGTCCCCTGTACCGTATTTCCAACCACCCTCCGGTACAAGGGTGGACCCCCGTCCGGGAGCGGGTAAAACGCCCGTCATGCTGACCCGGCGGGAACCGAGATAGATTGGACCCATGCGCGTCCGCGAGCCTTTCAACGCCGGGTCCCACTTCGTCGGGTTCGTCCTCGCGGGGCTCGGCACCTGGTACCTGGTGCACCTGGCGAGCGGCAGGGCGCAGCTCCTCGCCTTCGCCGTCTATGGCGCAACGCTGCTCCTGCTGTATGGCGCCAGCACCTGCTACCACGGTCTGCCCCTCGGGGCCGTCGGACTGCGCCGCCTCCGGACGCTGGACCACATCGCGATCTACTTCCTGATCGCGGGCACCTACACGCCGGTGGCAGCGATCACCTTGCGCGAGTCGGGGGGCCCCGCCCTCCTGGCCGCGAGCTGGACCATCGCCGCCGCGGGGATCCCCTTCAAGATCCGGTGGTTGGACGCTCCGGTCTGGATCTCCACGGGTACCTACCTCGGCATGGGCTACCTGGCGCTGCTGGCGGTGGTTCCGCTGGCGAGGGAGGTCGGACCGGCACTGGGGTGGCTGGTCGCGGGAGGCATGGCGTATACCGTTGGCGCCATCATCTACGCCGTGGAACGGCCGAATCCGCTGCCCGGTCGCTTCGGACACCACGGACTGTGGCATCTCCTGGTGCTGGCCGGAAGCGCCTGCCATTTCACTTTCATTGCCCTGTACGTCGCTGCAATCTGACACCCGATCGGTCAGGAGCATGACGGCATTCGACATCCGTGGGCCGAACGTGCCCGGCCAGGACCGCGTCCTCACACCGGACGCGCTCGGCTTTCTGGCGCCGCTCATCGCGCGGTTCGCCCCCGTGCGGGATCAGCTCCTCGCCCGCCGGCGCGAGGTGCAGCGCCGCCTGCGCCAAGGCGAGGAGCCCGATTTTTCGCAGGAGACGGCATGGGTCCGCGAGTCCGACTGGACGGTGGCGCCGTCCGCACCCGACCTGACCGACCGCCGGGTGGAGATCACCGGGCCGGTAGAGCGCAAGATGATGATCAACGCGCTCAACTCCGGCGCGCGGGTTTTCATGGCGGACTTCGAGGACGCACTGTCGCCGCCGTGGACCAACGTCATCACCGGACAGCTCAACTGCATGGAGGCGGTACGGCGCGAGCTCGAGTACGTGAGCCCGGAAGGGAAGCGCTACACGCTCGGCGAGCGGCTGGCCACGCTGGTCGTGCGGCCGCGTGGCTGGCACCTGGAGGAGAAGCACATCCTGCTCGGCGGCCGCCAGGTACCCGCGAGCCTGGTGGACTTCGGCCTGTACTTCTTCCACAATGCGCGGGAGCTGCTGGCCCGCGGGAGCGGGCCGTATTTCTATCTGCCGAAGCTGGAGAGCCATCTCGAGGCACGGCTCTGGAACGACGTGTTCAACGCGGCCCAGGACGCGATGGCACTCCCCCGGGGCACGATTCGCGGGACCGTCCTGATCGAGACCATCCTCGCCGCTTTCGAGATGGACGAGATCCTGTACGAGCTGCGAGAGCACGCGGCGGGGCTCAACGCCGGCCGGTGGGACTATCTGTTCAGCATCATCAAGAACTTCCGGGATCGGCCCGAGTTCGTTCTGCCGGATCGGGCGCAGCTCACGATGTCGGTGCCGTTCATGCAAGCCTACACCGAGCTGCTGGTGCGCACCTGCCACCGCCGCCACGCCCACGCGATCGGCGGCATGGCCGCCTTCATCCCCAGCCGCCGCGACGCCGAGGTCAACGCGACCGCCTTCGCGAAAGTCCGCGAGGACAAGGGACGGGAGGCGGACGCCGGTTACGACGGGGCATGGGTGGCCCACCCCGACCTGGTGCCAGTTGTGCAGGAGGTGTTCGACCGAACCCTGGGCGAGCGCGCGCACCAGAAGGAGCGACGCCGCGACGAGGTTCGGGTCGGGCGCCGCGAGCTGCTCGATGTCGGCGTGCCGGGCGCGCGGATCACCGCCGCTGGACTCCTGAGCGATGTCTCGGTCGCGCTCCAGTATCTCGAGGCCTGGCTCCGCGGCTCGGGGGCCGTCGCGATCAACAACATGATGGAGGACACGGCGACCGCCGAGATCGCGCGGGCTCAGCTGTGGCAGTGGGTGCGCCACGGGGTCAGCACCGAGGACGGGCAGCCGGTGACGCTGGAGCGGGTGCGGGCGCTGTTGGCGGAGGAACGTCGCCGGCTGGAGTCGATCGCGGGGGCCGGTCAGCGGCTGGGCGAAGCCGCTGCCCTGCTAGATGCGCTGGTGAGCGCGCGGGAGTTCCCCGAGTTTCTCACGCTCGGGGCCTACGAAAAGCTGGAGTGATCCTGGCACTGGGGCGGCTGGGGTCGAACCAGCAACCTCCCGGTTAACAGCCGGGCGCTCTGCCTATTGAGCTACACCCCAAGAGATCCCGCGGATCGCGGGACAGTCACTTTACACGACCGGCCGGCGAGCGGTCAAGCCCAAGCGGGCCGGAGTCTTGACCCTCTCGCGGCCACAACAATGTTGTCACGAATTTCGACGCCGCCCCCCGCCGGCCTTCGCTCGACTACCCGCACCACCACGCCCGAACAAGGAACCCTGCATGAGGCTGGAATTCGCCGGCGCACCCGAGATCATGGCCCCCCGCGAGGAGGTCTGGTCCAGGCTCTTGGATCCGAACTTCGTGGCCGCCTCGGCACCGGGCGTGGAATCCGTCGAGCCGGTGAGCCCGACGCACTTCAAGGTGAACAGCGGAATCGGTGTGGGCCCGCTGCGGGTGAGCTTTCAGCTGGACGTGAAGCTGTCCGACGTGGTGCCGCTGGAGCGGCTCCGGATGACCGCGCTCGGCAGTGCCTCAGGATCGGCGATCGACACCGTCTCCCTGGTACGGCTGGAGCCGCTGGCCAACGGCCGAACCCGGATGAACTGGGAGGCCACCAGTACGATCAGCGGCGCCGTCGCGAGCCTCGGTCCGAGGCTGCTGGAAGGCGCCGCGCGGCGACTCACCGAGGATTTCTGGACCGACTTCGTCCGGCGGGTCGGCGCGGGACGCTAAGAGCTAGTCGTCGCAGACGGGCACGCCGGACTGCGGGGGCACCCTCTGCTGCTCTGCCGTCATGGGCCGGCGGAGTGGCTTTCCGAACCACACCACGCAGCTCTTGTCGGGCAACGCCTGGTGCGTCGCACGGGCGGACCAGCCGCGCTGATCGGCATGGATCAGCTGGACGGAAACGCCCCGCTGCCAACCGAACTGGAGGGGAAGGGTCTCCACCCGCCGGGAGTAGGTGTTCTGGGTGCCGAAATAGGCGGTCTGGGCCTGGACCATCTTGCGGAGGTCCACCCTCATCTGGACGCTCGGGTTAACCGCGTCGAGCGCGCTGGTCGTATCCACCACAGCGGGCGGGGAGGAGGAGGCGTGAGCGGGCGTCCGGGCGGTGTCTCGAGGCGGAGGCGCTGGGCGTCGGACTGGCTGCGCCGGGACGACGAGATCGCATACCACCACACCCTGACGGCCGCTCCGCTTCAGACGCCGGGTCGCGGGTACCGGTCCGCCGCCGCCGGTGAAGGTGACGCAGTCGCGCCCCTCGAGCACGGGATGCGTGGCGCGCGCCGCCCAGCCTTCCTTCGCGACCCAGAGGAACTCCACCTTGCTCGCCCCCACCGGGCGAAAACCCACCCTGCCGAGGTCGGCGCTGTAGGCTCCGGTTTCGGCGAAGAACGACTGCTCGGCCGCTACCAGCCTTCGAAGGGTCTGACTGGTCTCCCTGAAGGCGGCCTCCGCCTCGGGACCGGTGGCCTCACGCACCGCGGTGTCACGCCGCGGCGCCGGCGGCCGGGGCTTGGCAGGCGCGGAGTCAGCGGCAGCCACAACGGCGACAGGGGTCTGTCGGCGGTCGGGTTGGAGATCCTGGCAGGCGGCGACGAGCAGCGTCGCGGCCACGATCGCGGAGGAACGGAGCCTGCAATCGAAAATCATCAGGGGGATCGCTCAGGGGTGACGCCTTATCCTATCGCCAAATCCTGCCTTTCGCCAAATCCTGCCTTCCGCCGAATCCTGCCTTCCGCCAACCGGTGCCATCACCGCGGAGGACCGCCATGCACCGGCAGGTCCAGGTCCTCTCCCACGATCTCCCGCGTAGTGGGGGGGCGCCCGCCGCGATGGAGCGGAACTTCGCGCCAGCCGGCGGTCTCCATGAGCAGCACCGTCCTCCGGTCCACCTCCTCCGCATCCGCCCGACTGCCGGCGACCGCGGATGCGAGGTCGAGCCAGGACAAGGCCTCGGTGAACGCGAACCGCCGGAGCGCTTCTTCGGCCGCGACCAGCGCCGCGCGGAACGCCAATGCCGCGTCCCCGCCTTGCTCCGCGTGGCGGGCGATGTCCCCCGCGGTGTCCGGCGCCTCTGCAGCCGGGGCGAGCAGCTCCAACGACGCCGCCAGCGCCCGGTGGACTTCGCGACGGCGGGTCGGCGTCAGCGCGTCGCGAACCACGTGGGCGATGACGGGGTGCAGGCAGCGATAGGAGCCGCCGTCCTCCATCACCAGACGCCGCTCGCCCAGCGCATCGCAGATCGCCGCCGCGTGGAGCCGCGAGATCCCGTGCACATGTGACAGCACGGCCGGTCGGCAACCCTGGCCTCCCGAAACCGCCACCGAGATGAGAATCTCACCCAGCTCCTCGGGCAGACGCTCCACCCGCTCGGCAATCACCTCGTGCACCGTGCGGGAGAGCGGAAACTCCTTGCCTTCCTCGAAGGCGGACGGCAGGGCCGACCATTCCCCGCTGTCCTGGTCGGCCGCGAGCAATCCCTGCGCGAACATGGTCTTGAGCAGCTCGATGATGTAAAAGGGATTGCCGCCGGTGATCCGGTGGATACGCCGGGCAAACCGGCGGCCGCCGGTGGGCGCGCTGACGTGCCCCAGCTCCCGGACCAATCGCCAGACCTCGTCCTCGTTCAGTCCGCCCAGCATGACCGTCTCGGCACCGAATCGGGCGCGCAGGGTGCGGCACAGGCGGGCCGCGGGAGCGTCCCGCTCCAGCTCGCCCAGGGTGATGGCCCCGATCCAGAGGATCGGCGACTGGTCCAGGCGTCGCACGAGGAACTGGATCAGCGCGCAGCTGTCGCCGTCACACCATTGGAGGTCATCGAGCGAGACGACCAGCGGGCGCTCGGCGGCGATGGAGGCGAGGATCTGTGCCACTCCCTCGTACAGCCGCCATGCCTCCGCGGCCTCCGGACTCGGGTCCGGCTCTGCCAGGCCGGGAAATCGCTGCCGGATCTCCGGCAGGAGCCGGGCTGCCTCGGTGAGCCACTCCGGGTCCGTGCCGGCGACGCCTGGTGCATCAAGGGCGGTGCGAAGCGCCTCGACCATCGGCGCGAAGGGGAGCGCCGCCGTGGCGTCGTAGCCGCGCCCCCGCAGCAGCGTAGCCCCATCCCTCACGACGGTGCGGAGGAATTCCTCCACCAGCCGCGACTTGCCCACGCCGGCCTCGCCTTCGATCAGAAGGACTCGTCGCCCGCTCTTCTCGACCTCCCTCCAGATCTCGACCAGCCGGGTCCATTCGGAGGTCCGGCCGACCAGACTGGCTTCGAGGAGGGGCGCACGAGCGTACCAGTCGTCGCCCGACGGGCGCGGCCGGGCCGGGCCGGCGTCCGACTCGATCCGGCGGCCGAGAGCCACCAGGGCATGGGACGGCTCGCACCCCGTCTCCCTGACCAGCACGGACCGATACTCGCCAAGCTTCGCGAGGGCTGCCCCGCGGTCCCCGGCCAGATACCTGGCCTCGATAGCCGCCCGGGCCGCCTCCTCCGACAGGGGGTCGCAGGCGAGCCACCGGTCGGCCCGATCGACCGCCGCACGCCACTCCCGCCGGTCGATAAAGTTGCGGGACGTGGCAGCCAGGACGGCGATGAAGCGGCGGAGCAACTTGGCCCGGGTCTCGGCGACCCACTCGTCGAAGCGGGGCGCGTGGCGAATGGAGAACCCGGACAAGAACCGGGGAATGGCCACGGCGGCGGCGGCGTCAGGATCGGATTCTGCCAGCCTCAGAAACTCGAGGACATCGCAGCTGACCGGACCTGCCAGCCTCGCGTGCTGCCGGTCGGAGTTGACCGTATCTCCAAGACTGACACGAAGTTGTCGCAATGCCTGCCGCAGGGATGCGCGGGCCTCGGGCTCGGGGGACTCACCCCACAGGAGATCGGCGAGATCCTCCCGTGAGTGGGGTCCAGGCTCGAGGACGAGATACGCCAGCAGGGCCAGTGCCTTGGCCCCGAGGGGGGGCGTGACCGGGCCAACCTCGGGGAGGTCGACGGTGGGTGATCCGATCAGGTTGAGGACGGGAGCCCGCATGGGAATGTCCCCGGGGGAGACAAAGGACAACCTACGCCTGTTTCACGGTGAGGCAAGAGAGGTTTCACGCAAGATTCACGGGTGGGGCCGACTTTGCTCCCAGGTCTTCGACGACATGGCCGGTCGCCACAACCTTCAGGAGGGAACCATGGACAGCTCCAAGAGCCCGACCCCCACCCCCGAGCAGAAGGGCAAGACCACCAAGACCGCGAAGGACGAGACGGTGGAGCTCTCGGTGGAAGAGCTGGAGGAGAGAATCGCCCCCCGGACCAAGGGCCTCTAGCAAGCCCCGGTTCCCTCCGAGGCAAACGCCGGCTCGTCCTGCACGGGCCGGCGTTCGGCATTTCGGGACCCGGGCCCTCCGTCGCTCAATTCACGATAGGCGTCCTGTCCTTTACGATAGATTCACGGCCGGGACAGACATTACGTCCGACTTCCTGACCCGCTCCAGTGCCTGCTCACTACTCGGAGGAAACAATGGACAGCCCCAAGAACCCGATCCGCATCGACTTGACGCCCGAGCAGAAGGCCAAGGTCCGCGATGCCACTGGTAAGGACGCCGAGGCGGTGGAGCTTTCGGTGGAAGAGCTGGAGGAGAGGATCGCCCCCCGGAAGAAGGGCTTCCCGAAGTAAGCAGCATCCGTTTCAAGCCCGGCGCCGGCTCGGCAGTCCCGGGCCGGCGCTTGCTTTTGGCGCCGCCCTCTATCCAAACCGTCACTCCTGTCACATAATCTGGCCATGACCGACCTGCTGAGCGTGCCGCCAGCGTCGCTGGAGGAGTTGCGCAGGGAAGTCGAACGGCTCCGCCTTCTCCACTCGATCACCCTCGAGTTCAACGCGACCCTGGATTACGACCAGCTGCTGCCCCAGGTCTTCGACCGGGTGCTCGCAGCCGTGGGCGCGGCCGGCGGCTCGCTCTGGATCGCCGAGGGCGACATGCTCCACTGCCGACTCGCCGTCGGTGGCGCCGGGAGCAAGCTCGTGGGCGCGAAGATGCCGGTCGGGACCGGGTTCGTGGGGGACGTGGCCAAGAAGCAGCGCACGACCATGGTGATGGAGGCGGTCCGCGACCCCCGCTTCCAGGAGGCGACCGAAGCCGCGGGAGATACCATCTCCACGACGGTCATGGCGACCGCCATGGTGGCGGGGGGCGTCACGGTCGGTGCCGTGCAGGTGGTGGACAAGCAGACCGGAACCGGGGCCTTCGACGCGAACGACCGCGAGCTGCTCGAAGGCCTGGCCGCTGCGGCGGCCGGCGCGATCCGTAACGCGCAGCTGCACAGCGCGGAGCGCCGGGCGAAGGACCTGGCGGTGCTGCTCGAGATCAGCCGCGAGATCACCGCGACCCTCGACATGGATCGGGTGCTCCAGTCGGTGGTGAACCTCTCCTCACAGGCGCTCACGTTCGACCGCGGCGCGGTGGGCCTGTACGACCGTGGCAAATGCGAGATCCGCGCGGTCGCGGGCGCCGAGAAGGTCGACCCCGAGGACCCCGGGCTGCGCGACCTGATCGCACGCGCCGAGTGGGCCGCGGGCCGCGGCGAGCCGCTGTACCTGACCGACAGCCAGGACCCCTCGTCGGACGCGGAGCGGCTCTTCGTCACCATCTTCGGCGAGGACCTGGCCAAGGACCAGGTGAGAAGCGCCCTGTACCTGCCGCTCAAGGATGACGAGGGCGTCCTGGGGGTGCTGCTCTACGAGTCCGGCACGCCCGACTTCGCGGGCGACACGCAGCGGGAAGTGGCGGCGATCCTGGCGAACCAGACCGGCGTCGCGCTCCGCAATGCGCAGCTCTACCACCAGGTGCCGCTGGTGGAAACCCTGGGGGCGCTGGCGGCGAAGCGACAAGCCATGCGGAGCTGGAGCCGGCGCAAGGTCCTGACCTACGCCGGTATCGCCTTCCTCGTCGTGCTGGCGCTGGCCCTCGTGCACTGGCCCCTCCGGGTGTCGGGGACCGATCCGCTGTTCCGGCCCAGCAGCCTGACGCCGGTGCGGGTGCTGGTGGACGGCACCGTGGAGCGGATCGGAGTGCGGGAAGGCTCACGGGTCCGGCGGG
Source organism: Gemmatimonadales bacterium (assembly GCA_036556505.1). GTDB lineage: Bacteria > Gemmatimonadota > Gemmatimonadetes > Gemmatimonadales > GWC2-71-9 > CAVVWJ01. The sequence goes on along the minus strand of DATBJH010000079.1, from coordinate 5,410 downwards.
GGGACCTCCTCGCGGTGCTCCGGGCCACCCCCCTGGCCACCGACCGGCAGGCCAAGGCGGCGGATGCGGCCACGGCCGATCGGCTGGCCGCGCTGGCCGCCAGCCGCGGGGACGCGGCCGAAGAGCGCATTCAGCGGATCCGCGCGGATGCGCTGCGCCGCGAGCTGGCTCTGCTCGACGAGGAGCTGAGTCTCACCCAGGTACGCGCGCCGGCCGATGGAGTGGTATTGACCCCACGGCTGGAGGAGCGAGTCGGCGCATCGTTGGCCGAAGGTGACCAGCTGCTGGTCCTCGGGCGCACCGACACCCTCGAGCTGGAGCTCGGGGTGGCACAGCACGACGTGTTGCGGGTCCGGCCGGGGCAGGAGGTGCGGGTGCGGGTCGACGCGCTGCCTTCGCACACGTTCGAAGGACGGGTCATCTCGATCGCCCAACTCCCGCACGTGGTGGACGGCGAGGTCTGGTACCCGGTGCGCGCGGCGATCCCCAACGAGGGTGGGCTTCTGAAAGCCGAGATGGCCGCTCATGCGCGGGTGCTGACGGCGCCAGCCTCTACGATCGAGCGGATCCTGCGCGGGCCGGCGCGATGGGCCCGACTCTTCTGGTGGAGGCTCTGGGCATGAGACGCAACGCCATCCCACTCCTCCTGGTCCTCGGCTCGGTGGCGTGCAGCCGCGCCGATGGCGACGACCACCGCGATTCGGGGAAGCCCGCGGAGGAAGTCGCCGACGCGGCGACGGCAGCTTCCCTCGTCACCGCGGATACCATCACGGTGGAGCTCCCGCTCTCCCTGCCCGCGCAGCTCTACGTCGAGCACGACGCCGCGATCTATGCCCGATCGCCAGGGGTGGTCGAGTCGGTGCTGGTGGACCTGGGCGGGAGAGTCCGCACCGGGCAGCTGCTGGCCCGGCTGGAGAACACCGACCAGACCATCGCGCTGGAGCAGGCGAAGGACCGGCACGACAATGCCGTGGTGCAGGCGGAGCGGCAGCGGGCGCTCAAGTCGGCGGGGGTGGTCACCCAGGCCGACTCGGAGCGAGTCGAGCTGGAGTTGCGCGAGGCGGTGCTCAGCCTGCGCAAGGCCCAGCGAGACTTCGACCTGACGCGGATCGCCTCGCCCTTCGACGGCGCCATCACGGGCCGCACCGCGCGGGTGGGCCGCCTGGTCGAGTCCGGCGACTCTCTGTTTCACGTCACCGCGCTCGTGCCGGTGCTCGCCTCCGTGCGGGTGCCGGAGGCCTCCGCCTTCGGCGTGAAGCTCGGCGCGGAGGCGGAGGTCGTCGGGCCCAGAGGCGAGCGCGCCCGCGCCAGGGTGGTGCGGGCCAGTCCGGTGATCGACGCGGCCAGCGGAACCCGCGAGGTGGTGGTGCAGCTGGTGTCGGGCGACCGGATGCCGCCCGGCAGCAGCGTCACCCTGAAGATCGGCTCGGAGCGGCGCCGGGTGGTCGCGGTGCCGCGCGAAGCGGTGGACGAGGGGTACGCCCTGGTCTGGGAGGATGAGCGGGCATCGCTCCGTCAGGTGACCCTCGGCGGCGAGCTGCCCGGCGATCGGGTCGAGGTGGTGAGCGGCGTGGCGCCCGGGGAGAAGCTGGTGCGGCGCGGCCCGTGAGCGAGTATCCCCGCCTCCGTCCCGACCTCGTCCTCGTCGAGCAGACCTACCGGGGCGAGCAGAGCTTCATCGTGAAGGATCCCACCGCCGGCAAGTACTTCCGCTTTCGTCCGCTCGAGATCGCCGTCATGAGGTCGCTGGACGGCCGCCGCACCCCGGCCGAGGCCGCGGCCGAGCTGGTGGAGCGTGGCATCAAGGTGAGCGCGGTGGCGGTCTCGCGCTTCGCGGAGAAGCTCAAGACGATGGGGCTCTGTGAGCGGACCCTGCGGGAGAGCTCGGTCCTGCTGATGGAGCGGCTGCGGGCGCAGCGCCGCAAGCGACTCCGGCCCGGCATGTTCCAGGGGGACATCCTCCGGCTGAGGTGGTCCGTCGGCGATCCGGACCGACTGATGGACCGGACCATGCCCTACCTCCGCTTCTTCTTCACCCGCGGTTTCCTGACGGTCTCCGTCGCGCTCTTCGTCATCTACCTGGTGATTCTGGGGCTGAAGTGGTCGGAGTTCGCGGCCGCCATGGCCACCGTGTACCTGCTGCGGGCATCGCTGGGAGACTATGTGTTGCTGTGGGCGGTCACCATGGTGATCGTCGCGGTGCATGAGCTGGCTCACGGGTATACCTGCAAGTACTTCGGCGGGAAAGTCCACGAGATCGGCGCGATGCTCTTCTACTTCGAGCTGGCCTTCTTCTGCAACGTGAACGACGCCTGGACTTTCCCCGAGCGGAGGGCGCGGCTGTGGGTGACGGCGGCGGGATCGTGGATCGAGATGGTCGTGGCGGGCATCGCCGCCATCATCTGGTGGCTCGCGGCGCCGGGAACCGCGGCCTCCGATGTCGCGCTCGCCTTCGTGATGGTCGGAGGGCTCGCGGCAGTCCTCGTGAACCTGAACCCTCTGATCCCCCTGGACGGCTACTACGCGCTGAGTGACTGGCTGGAGGTCCCCAACCTGCGGCAACGCGCGTTCGGCCACGTCGCCTGGCTCCTGCGGACGCGGGTGCTGGGCCAGGACCTGCCCATGCCGCCGGCGGATGAGCGGGAGCAGCGGATTTTCCTGCTCTACGGTACGCTGGCCGCGGCGTACACGAGCATGATCTTTCTGGTGACGGCCGCGATCGCCTACGGCTGGGTCTCACGGGTCCTCGGCGGGGTCGGGATCGCGGCGCTGGTGCTGGTGCTGTGGCTGGTGACCCGACAGGCACGCCGGGATTTGAGGCGCACGGTCGCCGCCGCCTGGCGCGAGCTGCAGGCCAAATGGGCGCCGGAGACGAAAGCGCGGCGATTCCGCCGGCCTGCCATCGCCCTTCTGCTCCTGGTCGTCGCGGCCGGGTTCCTTCCCTGGCCGATCAGCGCCGACGGGGCATTCGTCGTCGCCCCGGGCAGCACCTGGCCGGTAATCGCCCCCGACAGCGGTCTGGTCTTCGAGGTGTCGGTGACCGAAGGCGCGAGGGTCCGCGCCGGCGACCCGCTGGTACTGGTCCGCAATCTCGAGCTGGAGAGAGAGGTGGCGGCGCTGGGACGCGCAGTGGACTCCCTCGCCGTGCGTGAGGCCGGGGCGCGTGCCCGAGGCGCGCAGGGCGAGATGGCTCGAATCGCGGCGGAGGGCAGGGCGGAGACCACCCGGCTTGCCGGGCTGCGGGAGCGGGTTCGCCAGCTCGCGATCCGCTCCCCCGGTCCGGGCGTCGTCACCACGGTGCGCCCGGATACGCTGGTGGGCCGTATGGTTTCGGTCGGCGATACCCTGCTGGGAGTGGCCGGCGGCCCGGGGACCGAGGCCAGGGTGGCCCTCTCGGGAGCCGGAGCTTCGCTGACCCGCCCGGGCCAGCGGGCGCTGCTGATCGCTCACGCCGACCCGGGGCTTCGGGTGGATGCGACGGTGGCAAGCGTGGCCGCGGCGGCTTCCGCGGACGGAACCGTAGAGTCGAGGGTCGCCCTGCCGCCCACGGGCGCGCTCCGGCCCGGGATGACGGGCGAAGCGAGGGTGGTTCTCCGCGAGGCGAACGTCTGGGCGGCACTCTGGTGGGCCGTTCGCAGCCGGATCCGCTCCGACCTCCTGCTCTGAGCGACATCGAGCCGCGTCTTGCGCACCTTGGCCGCGAGCGCGACTATGGGATAACGCCCACAGGATTTGAGCCATTCCGCGCGACATGCTCCCGCTGGTCCAGCGGGCCTTCGAGGGGAAGTATCAGGTCGAGCGGGAGGTCGGCAAGGGCGGCAACGCGCGGATCTATCTCGCGACCGACCGGCAGGGGCAGCGGGTCGCCCTCAAGGTACTCCACCCCGAGCTCCTGGTCAGCGTGGCCGGCGACCGGTTCCTCCGCGAGATCCGACTCTGCTCCCAGCTCGAGCACCCGCACATCGCCCGGCTGCTCGACTCGGGTGAGCTGGACTGGATCGTCTACTACGTCATGACGTATGTGGAGGGTCCGACGCTGCGGGAGCACCTGGGACGGGCGTCCCGGCTTTCCTTCGGCGAGACCATCCGGCTGGCGGACGACCTGCTGGACGCCCTGGATCACGCCCACCGCCGCAGCATCGTCCACCGCGACGTCAAGCCGGAGAACATCGTCCTGGGCGCGGAGGGTGCCGTCCTGCTCGATTTCGGGATCGCGCGGGCGGTGGCGGCCTCCGGCAGCGACCGGCTCACCCGGTCGGGAATCGCCGTGGGCACCTCCACCTACATGAGTCCCGAGCAGATCACCGCGCTCAAGGAGATCGACCACCGGAGCGACGTCTACTCGCTCGGCTGCGTCCTGTACGAGTGCCTGGCGGGAGTTCCGCCCTTCGTGCACCGCAACGAGGCGGTGGTGCTGCAGCAGCATCTCACCCAGCCGGCGCCGGACCTTCGCTCCGCGCGGCCCGACATCCCCCGGGAGCTGGCCGAAGGCATCGCCCGGGCCCTGCAGAAGGCGCCCGACGCCCGGTGGCAGACCGCCGCGGCCATGCGCGAGTCGCTGGCCGGCGCCCAGGTCTAGCGAAGTCCCCTCGCTTATCTTTGGAGGGTTGGGCCCTCCTCCCCTTCGAGGCAGTTCGTGGCAGATGTCCTGGAGCAACTTCGCGCCGCGCTCGGCGACCGCTACGAGGTCGAGCGACTGGTGGGCGAAGGCGGCATGGCGACGGTCTATCTGGCGACCGATCTGCGCCACGGCCGCAAGGTGGCCATCAAGACCCTGAGGGCGGAGCTCGCCGCCTCCATCGGCGCCGACCGCTTCCTCCGGGAAATCCGTCTCGCCGCGAATCTCCAGCACCCGAACGTGCTCGGGCTGTACGACTCGGGCGAAGCGGACGGCATCCTGTACTACGTGATGCCGTTCATCGAAGGCGAGTCGCTGCGGAACCGGCTGAATCGGGAGCAGCAGCTTCCGCTGCACGATGCCGTGCGGATCACCCGTGAGGCGGCGGAGGGCCTGGCATACGCTCACGAGCAGGGCGTGATCCACCGGGACATCAAGCCCGAAAACATCCTGCTCCAGAACGGCCACGCGCTGGTGGCCGACTTCGGGATCGCGCGGGCGCTGGACGCGGCCGGGGAGAAGCTGACCCAGACCGGCATGGCGGTGGGCACCCCGCACTACATGAGCCCGGAGCAGGCCCTCGGCGCCGATCACGCGGACGGCCGCAGCGACATCTACAGTCTCGGCTGCGTGCTGTACGAGCTGCTCGCCGGCCAGCCGCCGTTCGACGGTCCCAACTCGCGGGCGATCCTGGCCCGGCACGCGATGGAGCAGGTGCCCAGCATCCGCATCGTCCGGCAATCGGTCCCGGAGGAGCTGGAGGACGTGGTGCTCCAGACGCTGGAGAAGACG
>DATBJH010000078.1:0-17412 GCA_036556505.1 Gemmatimonadales bacterium | reverse complement strand
CCGCGGAAGTGCCGCTCGCCTTCGAGATAGGCCTTGAGCGCCGGAAGGGACGAGGTCGTCGTCGCCGCGATGCGGGTGAGCTGCTCGAACGGTCCGGCGTTGATCCCGGAAAGGAGCCGGCCGGCCAGCCGGTCCACCAGCTCGAACAGGTCCGCCGTCGGTCCTTCCACACTGGCCCGCGCGATCGGTTGCGCCGAGCCTTCGGTGCGATACGCCGTAGCCTCGATGACGACTCGGCCCTCGACCTCGATGATGCTGCCGCGCACGTACGTCCCGGCGCTCACCCGTCGGGCCACCTGGGCGGCGGGATCGCCGCCACCGGTGTTTCCGCCGCCCGGCGAGCCGGCGGCCATCTGGGCCGCGATGCCGAGCACGGCACGGGGATCGGCACTCCGGCTCGTGCCGACGCCTTCGAGCTGGGTGCTCAACAGCGTGACCATCCCCTCACGCAGGTAGCCGAGGTCGGGGGAGCCGCTCACCGAGAACGGGAGGACGGCAATGGTCGACGCGGGTGGCACGCTTGCCGCCTTACGCCCCATCAGCGCCGCGGTGGCCAACGCCCCGATCGCCAAGGTCGCGGCGATGGCGATTCGGGTGCGGCGGCGCCGCGCCGACCACGGGGCCCGCAGTCGCGCGCGATGCTGGGCGAGTGCTGCAATCGCCGACGGATCCTCGGCCGCACGCCGTTCCAGCGCGGCGACCGCCCGCCGGGAGATGGTCTCGCCTCGGGCGACCGGCACGGTCTGGTAGACGTGCCGCCGCACCAGCTCATGGGCGAATCGATAGCGGCCCGACGGCTCCGTCTCCCGAATGAGCCGATGCAGCATCAGCTCCTCCAGCCCAGTCTCGACGGAGACCGGCGACTCGCCCGCGACTTCGGCCAGCAGCTCGCGATCGAACGGCAGCGCTAGGATCGCCGCGGCTTCCAGCGCGTTTCGGGCCGGCGGAGACAGCCGGGCGACGCGGCGGGCGATGACGTCGCGAATGCTGGTCGGGAGCGGCAGGCGGTCTCCGCTTGCCGACAGTCGCCACGCACCCCGCTCGGTGGGGAGCAGGGCGCCCTCGTCGGCGAGCGCCGACACCAGCTCGACGGTGTAGAAGGGATTTCCGCCGCCTTGCTGGTGCAGCCGCGTGCCCAGCTGGTGTCGCTCGTCGGGGGGGAGCTCGAGCATCGAGGCGAGCAACAGCTCGACCTCCGAGGGGGAAAGCGGCTGGAGCTTGAGCCGACGAATTCTGGTTGATGATGGAAGCGTGAGCTGCGGTTCGTCCGGACCGGTCCGAGCGGTGCAGAGGAGCATGCACTTCGCCGGAACGTGCTGGGACAACGCCAGCAGCACATTCCGGCTCGCGGGGTCAGCCTGCAGCAGGTCGTCCACCAGGAGCAGGACGGGAGATTCTTCCGCCACCGCGGCCACGCACTCCTGGAACGCCTCTGCCACACTCTCGGATGATGCCTCGACCACCGTCAGCGCCGGAAACCGCTCCCGAATCGCGGGAACGATCCGGGCCAGCACCGCGAGCGCGGCGGCGGGGGCGCCGGGCAGGCCGGCCGCACCGGCCAGCGCACCGGCGAGCCGCCGGACCACCGCGAACTCCTCGGGTCCGGGATCCTGCCTCGGTTGGGCGGCGTACACCCCCACGCGCTCGAATCTCGCGACCAGGCCGCGGGCGAACTCCTCGCAAAGCCTGGTCTTGCCGATGCCGAGCTCGGCCTCGACGATCACCACGGACCCGTTGCCCCGCAGGGTGTCCGCCCAGGCGGCGTCCAGCTCGGCCAGCGCAGACCCCCGGCCGACCAGGTCGGGGCTCAGGAGCACGGCGGACGTAGCGCGCGGCCGCTGGGCCGTGTTTTCGACCCGACCCAGCGTCTGGGACAGTTGCGCCAGCTCCGGAGTCACCGGCAGGCCGGCCGCCTCGAGCTGGACCCGGAACGCGGCATCGCGCGCGAGCGCTTCCCCGGTTCGCCCGTCGAGATGGAGTAACTTGAGCAGATGGAGATGGGCTTGCTGGTCCAGCGGCAACGCGGTGAGCCAGCGCTCCGCCCAGCCGATCCCCTCCCGCCAGGCCCCGCGCTCCTGCGAACGGGCGATGAGTCCGGCCAAGGCCGTGCGCAGTCTCCGTCGCAAGCTCTCGCGCTCGGCTTCGAGCCAGGTTCGCAGCTCTTCGCCGGTAATCTCCTCCGCCCCGATCAGGAAGTCGTCCTGCCACCGCGCGACCGCCTCTTCCAGCTTCCCGGCGTCGACCTCCCGCTCGAACAGCGCGACGTCCAGCTCGACTGCGTGTGACTCGAGCCAGACGTGGTCCGCGTCCGACCGCAGTGCCTCTCCCACCACGCGTCGCAGCTCCAGGACCGCCTGGCGGAGCGACTGGCGGCTGCGACGCTCGTCGCGGTCTTCCCAGAGCAGGGCGGCGGCCTGCGCCCGTGAGAGCGGCCTCGGACTCCGCCTCGCCAGGTAGGTCAGCAGCACGAGCTCCTTGCGACGGCTGGAAAGGGATGGGCTTCCCTCGCCGCCGAGTCGCAATTCTCCAAGGGTCTGGAGACGTACCATGGCCGGCCTTCCGGGTGAGCAGCGATGGGTGGGACTTCTACTCTACCCGCCACTACGGGGAGGGGCAATGCCTCGTGTCAAAATGTGCCGGCGTAGGGAGTTGACTGGCGATTGACGAGGTTTTCGCAGCCGCTTCATAGCGTTCACCACCTTCGGGAACGGGCGTGCGACCCTCGGCCAGGAGTAGCAGATGAGCGACCCCAGCCCGAGCTTCGATTACTTCGTGGTCCGGTTGAATCGCAGCGACCCGACCGCCAATCGGATCACGGGATTGGTGGAACGGCTTGGGTCGGGGGAGAAACAGCCCTTCGAAACCGCAGAGCATCTGGCCCGTCTGATCTCCACCTGGACGGCGCCCGGCGGCGCCCAGGATGGGGATAGACGCGAAGACCTGCCCACACTGCGGCATTTCTCGACCGGGGCGGACTGACAAAGGACGGATGGCTGGTGCGGAACCCCCTTCCGTGTGAAGCTCCATGGTTGGGACAGGCTCGCACGCGCCCTTATTCAAGGCGGAACAGACGGTCGCTGCCGTGAGAATCGAGTACCGCACCGCAGGCGGAGTTCGCGAACATGGATAGCCATGCATAGAGGACCGAGCGAGGACAAGGGAACGTGCTGCGCGGCCTCCGTTACCGCGAGTGGCGGGCAACAAGATGCCGACAACCGGTCGCCGGACGACTACCTTTCAGGGCAGAGGGGCGCCGACGCGAAGGGAGGATGATTCCCCATGACTGAACAGAATCCGACGGCCACGCAGTTGATGCTCTCCGACGACGACACCATTCTGTTGCGCGATCTGCTCGCGGATTACCTGCCGGCCTTGAGGCGCGAAGTGGCGCGCACCGAGCAACACCAGTTGCGGCACCTCATGGTGAAGCGGCAGGAACTGGTGGAACGTATTCTGGAGCAATTGAGCCGGTAGGGTAGGCATCGTTGAAGTGCGCGACTTTCGAGTCTGGTGGGCTCTGTTCGTCTTCTTCGCCGGCCTCAGCCTAGTGGTGATTCAGCGACGGTATCAGCGCTGGCTCAGGGCGAAGCGCCTCCTACCCGAGGTGGACTCGCGAGAACGCGCAAAAGTCGACCGCACGATCCGACTCGAGGGCTGGCGTCTGGTCCTGATGACGATCAGCCTCGTGGCCATGGGTGGAGCCGTGGTGACCGTCTTCTGGCCGGGGCCGACCGCGCTGCTGGAGGTCCTTCGGATGGTCGCGCTCTTGGGCGTGGTCGGCGTGTTGCTACTGAGCCTGCGGCTCCAGAATCGATGACCAGAAGGCTTGACTTTCCCTCGGCCCTCGCCGCACTTTCCGCTGGGCTTCACGCCAACCACCGCAGCAGCTCAGGTCTCGCTCCATCCGGTCCGCGCCGCGTGTCGTATCCCGGTCGTCACACCTGGAACTCGATGTCATGAGACGCATGTCCGCGGCCGCTCGTGCGGCCAGATGAACGAGCGCTTCGAACCAGGGGGCCATATGGATCAGTTTGCGTGGTCGGCGCCGGTGGCCAAGCTGCGCGCGATGCTCGATGCCCTCGATAGCCCAGCGCAACCCGAGGAGCTGCCCAGATCCGGACTGACGGAGCTCAAGAGCGCCCTCGACGAGCTGCGGCTGCGGGCCTGGGGCCTCCTCAGCGCCGCGCACGCGGACGATCCGCACGCGTTTCAGGAGCGGTTCCGCACCCACAGGGGGACCGAGATGTGCCGCGCCCTCAGCACCGACCTGCGGACCGGGAGGCTGAGCAGTCGACAGCCGGACTTGCCCCTGCTGGGCGACGCGGCCGGCGACCTCGCAACAGCGGTGAAGAAAGCGACCCGCAAGCCCGCACAGCGGCGCGGCAAGGGAAGCCCGTGAGGCGCTGACCGCCGCGCTGGACGCGCCCGGGAGGGCGCCGTGCCACATCGAGGGTTCAATTTCGCCGTCGGGTTGCTCCTGGATAGCTCGGCCTCGGCTCGCGACGGCACAGGAAGTCGTAGTCCCGTCGGACTCCGCCCCGTCTCAGATCCGCGCCGTGCTGCCTGCGTTCTACCTCCACCACAACACGAGCGGGGACATGCTCCGCATGCTCTACTTCGAGGATCGGTGGCGCTTCATATATACCGATCTGTTCGACGGCACACAGGAGGCACAACGATGAAGACGATGACGAGGCACCCGACCGGGACGCGCAAAGAGTGGCTCGCCGCGCGGCTCGAGCTGCTCAAGGAGGAGAAGGAGCTCACACGGCGCGGCGATGAGCTGGCGAAACGGCGGCAAGAACTGCCGTGGGTGCGGATCGAAAAGGCGTATCGATTCGAGACCGACCAAGGGAGCGCCTCGCTGGCGGACCTGTTCCGCGGGCGCTCGCAGCTGCTCATCTACCACTTCATGTTCGGGCCCGACTACACCGCCGGTTGCCCGGCCTGCTCGGCGATCGCGGACGGGTTCAATGGGTTCGCGACTCACCTGGCCAACCACGACGTGATGCTCTGGGCGGTCTCTCGGGCGCCGCTGGCGAAGCTGCAGGAGTACCGGAGGCGGATGGGGTGGACCTTCCCCTGGGCCTCCTCGTTCGGCGGCGACTTCAATCCCGATTTCAACGTCTTCTTCACCGAGGAACAGCAGCGCGAAGGCGGCATCGAATACAACTATCGACGCGAGCCGCCGGTGAAGCCAAGCAGCAGCAAGCAGACCGAGATGCGCTCGCGCACGACCCCCGATGGCGCCGCCGCGAACGCCGCCATGACCGGCACCGACGTGGCCACCTATACGCGGGAGCGGCCCGGCCTGAGCGCATTCGCGCTCGAGGAGGGCGTCGTCTATCACACCTATTCCGCCTATGCCCGTGGACTGGACGCCCTCTGGGGGGCGTACCAGTGGCTCGACCGGGCTCCCAAGGGGCGCAACGAGGCGGACTTCTGGTGGCGTCGGCGTGACGAGTACGACAAGCGCTGACCTGCGCCGTGGCCGAGGCATGGGCTCCGATCGAACCTCCCGGAGAGCGCTGCTTGGCATAACTGCCCTGCTCTTCACCGCCAGCGCGGCATTGACGATCAGCCTGTGCGCGCCCATGTCGGCGATGGGCTCGATGCCGATGCCCGGCGGCTGGACGATGTCGATGTTGTGGATGCGGGCGCCCGGGCAACCCTGGGCGGCCACCGCTGCGTCGTTTCTCGGCATGTGGGTCGTGATGATGATGGCGATGATGCTGCCGTCCCTGGTCCCGGTCCTGGAGCGCTACCGCCGAGGCTTCGCGGCAGCCGACGAGACGCGCCTCGGCCGGCTCATCGCGCTCGTAGCCGTGGGCTACTTCCTCGTCTGGACCCTGGTCGGAGCGGCGGCGTTCCCAGTGGGTGTTGCGCTGGCGGCGATCGAGATGCAGGAGGCGGCGCTGGCCCGCTCCGTCCCGCTCGCGGTCGGTGTGATCGTCCTGATCGCGGGCGCCTTCCAGCTCACCCACTGGAAGGCACGCTACCTCGCCTCCTGCCGGGCCGCCCCTGGCCGTGGCTGCCCATCAATGGGCCCCCGTGCCGCCTGGCGACAGGGTCTGCGCCTCGGGTTGCAATGCAGCCGCTGCTGCGCCGGCCTGATGGCGACGCTGGTGGCCATCGGACTCATGGACCTGCGAGCCATGGCGGCCGTGGCGGCCGTCATCACCGCCGAGCGTCTCGCGCCGCACGGCGCTCGCGTCGCGCGGGCGGTCGGCGTCCTCGGCGTAGGGTCAGGACTGTTTCTGATCGGGAGGGCGGCCGGACTCGGCTGACTGGAGGAGGGTGTACTCAGGGGTAGCCAACAAGTAGTGGACGAGGCCGACATTCGGCGGCAGCCCGGTGAATCGTATCGTTCGACATCGCACCGCCGCTGCGCCATCGATCTCCAGCCCTGAGCGGGGCGGAGCCGAAGGAGGATCCCGTGCCGAAAGTGAAAGCGAACCAACTGACGATGAACTATGACCAGCAGGGGACCGGAGACCCGCTGGTCCTCATTCCATACCTGGCGGCCGATTACGCCTGTTACGCCTTTCAAGTGGCGGAGTATGCCAAACACTTCACCTGCATCTCGCCTGATCTGCGTGGAGCCGGGGAAACCGACAAACCGGAAGGCGACTATGGCACGGAACTCCTGGCCGACGACATCGCTGCCCTGATGGCAACTCTGGGGGTTTCGCGAGCGCATGTCGCCGGCCTTTCGCTGGGCGCAGCGGTCGGTATGTGGCTGGCAGCCAAATATCCCGCAAGGGTCAAGTCGCTATCACTGCACAGCGCCTGGCCCAAGACGGACGCCTTTCTCCAGACCGTCGTGGGAAGCTGGCAGGTCATGGCCCGGGGCTCCGGATCCGTGGCAGATCTGATCCTCCAGGGGATCTTTCCGTGGTGCTTCACACCGGAGTTCTACAACGCCAAGCCCGACTACATCCAGTCGCTGGCCGACTTCGTCCGGAGCCGGCCGGTCCAGCCGGTGGAGGCGTTCCTCCGCCAGTCGAATGGGGTGCGGGCCCACGATGTCGAGGCGCAATTGGGCCGGATCACCGCCCCCACGCTGATCACCTTCGGGGGCCACGACCTGCTGACTTCCACCCGGTTCGCCGATCGCCTCAAGAACGCCATCAAGGGTTCGGAGGTGTGGATCTTCGAGGGGTGCGCACATGCGCCGATCTACGAGAAGGTGGAGGAGTTCAACCAACGGACGCTGGCCTTTCTGCGGCAGCACACGGAGTGACCCTGGCCTGAAAGGAGTTCCTATGACGGCCTCTGAGGCGTCTGCGCTGGCCGCCCGCCTCGCTCAGCTCGAGCGACATCACCGGCGTCTCCGCCGGCTCGCCTGGACTGTCTACTGCCTTCTCCCCCTCGGGCTCGGCGCCTTCGCGAGCGGATCCGGTCCCGTGGTCCGGGCCGAGCAGGTGGAGCTCATCACAGCCAAGGGCAGCCGCCAGGCAGTCCTCGATGCCGATAGCGCCGGCGTGACTCTCACGCTGTTCACCTCCAAGGGCCAACCTGCCAGCGCCCTGCGCCTCAGTGACTCGACACTGACGCTGCTGGATGCCGACGGTCGGCCGGTCGCGACCCTCGGTGGGCCGCGGGTCAGGCACCTGGACTAGACCTGCGTCAGGGTTGTTGGAACTCGTCAGGTTCGCGAAGCTGTTCGATCACTCGATCCTCCGGCCGGATGCCACGCGGCCGGAGGTCGGCGAACCCTCCCTGACAGAACGCGCCCGATGTGTTGCCACCCCCACTTTCGGTCGTCCTCCTGTGGTCTTCGCGCGGCCCACACTTTCCCCAGGGCGTCCGATGAAGCGCTCCATACTGCCACTCCTCTTCCTGGCCTGCAGCCATGTCCCGCCACCCGAGCACTACGGTTTCGTCGCCGTACTGGGCAACGACACCGTCTCGGTCGAGCGGGTCGAGCGCTCGTCCACCAGGCTGGTCACGGACGGCGTGGACCGGTGGCCGTTCGTACGGCGGCGTCACACCGAGTTCGACTTGACCCCGGACGGTACCATCCGGAAGATGGTGATGGACATTCGCACCCCGAACGGCCAGTCGCCCAGGGAGCGCGGACGGAGGGTCACGGCAGACTACACCAAGGATCGGGTGAACATCTCGGTCCGCGACAGCAGCGGCGAGCGGGATACGTCTTTCGTCACCGGTGGAGCGATCACGGTGCCCCACGTCTCGATGATGTACAGTGTCATCGAGCTGGAGATCGCGACCGCACTCCGCCGAGCCGCCGCGAGCAACCTGGCACCGACCGACAGCGTCCTGTTCCGGCAGTTCTACCCCGACCGGGACGTCGGACCGAGCTTCACGATGCACCGCGGCTTCGTGGTCCCGCGCGGCGGGGGCAAGGTGGAGCTGCGGCACGGCTGGCTGGCGGGGACCGGCGACGTGACGGTGGACAGCGCCGGCCGGATGCAGACCTACTCGGGAATGCGGAGCACCTACAAGGTCACCGTGACGCGGACGGCGGCCGCGCCGGACGTGGACGCGATCGCGGCCCGGCTCGCGGCCGCGGAACGGGTCACGGGCCAGCAGCAGCTCAGCGTGCGCGATACCGCGCGTGCGACCATCGGCAACGCGGTTTTCTCGGTGGATTACGGCCGCCCGCTGGCGCGCGGTCGCACGCTCCTGGGGAACGTGATCCTCTACGACCGGGTCTGGCGCACGGGCGCGAACGCCGCGACGCAGCTCACCACCTCGGCTCCGATCACGCTCGCGGGTCTGTCACTGCCGGCGGGGACGTACACCCTGTGGACCATCCCCCACCGCCAGGGCGTGGACCTCATCGTGAACCGGCAGGTCGGCCAGTGGGGAACCGAATACGGCCGAGCCCACGACCTGGGCAGAGCGCCCATGCGCTCGGACAGCGTGGACACCCCGGTGGAGCAATTCACCATCTCGATCGAGCCGAGCGAGGCCCGGCACGGTACCCTCGCCATGGCATGGGGAAGCTTTCGCTGGACGGCGCCCATCGTGGTGCAGTGAGGCGGACGTTGTCCTGAGGCGGCGGTCGCGGTCATCTTCCGGTTGTGATGAACGTCGTCGCTCGACCGTTACTGCTTCTTGTCTGCCTTGTCCCGGCCAGCGCTCGCGCGGGCGCTGCGCAAGCCGAGTACGCCGCACCGATCCTCGCAGGCCTCAGCAATCAGGGACGAACCGCGGGCCAACCCTATGTCACGGCAGGGACCCGGGCCTATGTGATCGGCACCCAGGACGGGAACTTCCCGGATCTGGGTGAACACCTGCCGGGCGAGATGGGCGGGGCCTGGCTCCATCCGATCAAGCTGGTCGACGGGTTCCGGGCCTCGGTGGCGGAGCCGGCGACCGGTCGGGATGCCGTCCTCTCCGCCGGCAAGGACTTCATCACCTATCCTCACGGCAATCGGTTCATCTACGGCGCGGTGCTGGACAGCCTGGCGGTCGAGCGCTTCCAGTTCAGCCCTGATGGCCATGATGGATTCATCGTCCAGTACAGGCTGCGGAACGCCGCCGGCCGGACAAGGGCGCTCACCTTCGACTTCGCGGTCAAGACCGACCTTCGGCCCGTCTGGTTCTCGGATAGCCTCGGCATCACCGACGCACGGGACACCGTGGGCTGGGAGCCGACGAACCGGCTGTTCATCGCCAGGGATACCGGGCATCCCTGGTTCTGCGTCTGGGGAGCCGCGGGCTCCGCGGATGCACGTCCCATCACCGATCCGCCGCCGATTCGGTCGCGCGGCACCGGTGTGACCGCCGCCTCGCGCTACACCGTCTCGGTCGCTCCCCGCGGTACCTCTACCTTGACGTTCGCCGTCGCGGGCTCGGCTTCCACCAGGGATGCCGCGGTCGAGACCTACCGCACTCTGGCCCGCGACCACGCGAGCCTCCTCGCCAAGCAGCGGGCGCACTATGAGACACTTCTGCAGCGCGCCCGGATCACCATTCCCGATCCGCGGCTGCAGGAGGTCTACAACTGGGTGAAGGTCAACACCCAGTGGCTGGTCCGGCAGGTGCCCGGGATCGGCCGCGGTCTGGGCGGCGGGCTGATGGAGTACCCCTGGTGGTTCGGGACCGATGCGAGCTACTCCCTGCAGGCCATGGTCGCGACCGGCAATGTCGAGCTCGCCAGGCAGACGCTCCGCCTGCTGAGAGACCAGTCCCGCAAGGCCAACGGCAACGGCCGGATCGTGCACGAGGTCACCACCAACGGCGGGATCGTCAATCGCGGGAACACCCAGGAGACCGCCCAGTTCATCATGGCCGTGGGCACCGTCTTCGACTGGACGGGCGACCTCGCCTTCGCCCGGGAGATGTACCCGGACATGAAGCTGGGCCTGCGCTGGCTGCTCACCGACATGGACCAGAACCACAATCTGTTCCCGGAGGGGTACGGGATCATGGAGGTGTCCGGGCTCAACGCGGAGCTGATCGACGTGGCGGTGTACACCCAGCAGGCGCTGGAGGCCACGGCGCGCATCGCCCGCGTGCTCCACGAGCCGGACACGGCCGCGGGCTACGAGCGACAGGCAGCGGCGCTGAAGGCCCGGATCAACGAGCGATTCTGGGCCGACGACGAGGGTTCATACGGTGACTTCTATGGGTCGCGAGCCCAGGCGATGAGCGCCGCGGAGGGAGCGATCCGGCAGATTCGGCTCCAGGGTGACACGGCCCTTACCGGACGGGACCGGGAGCACATCGGCTACTACGAGGGCCTCAGGCGGCGGTTCTCCGGAATGCCGGATACCAGCCGGGGGTGGATCACCAACAAGAACTGGGTCATCGCGACGCCGATGGAGGTCGGGATCGCCCCGCGCGACCGGGCGATCCGGCTGCTGGAGAAGATCCGGCGCGAGAATGTCGGCGAGTACGGGCCTTTCCTGTCGGCGGTCGAGCGGCGGGCGATGATGACCATCGCGACCGGCGTGCAGGCGGTCGCCGAAGCACGGTATGGCCGGATCGACGAGTCGCTGTGGTACGTCAGCCGGATCGTGCAGACGTTCGGTCGGACATTACCGGGCTCGATCTCGGAGATGATGCCCGACTACGGCTGCTTCGCGATCGCGTGGACCAGCTACGGGGTCATGGTACCGCTGATCCGGCATGTCTTCGGAATCCAACCGGATGCCGTGAACAGGACCGTCGTCTTGGATCCTCACCTTCCCACCGGCTGGGAGGACGTGCGCATCGACGATCTGCCCGTGGGCGGCAATCGACTCACCTTCTCGCGGCAGAAGACCGGTGAGGGAATCGAGTATCGGGTCGACGCCGCGCAGGACGGGTGGACCTTCATTCTCAAACCGGAGGCGTCGCCAGGCGCCGGGTACGCCGTGAACGAGAAGCCTGGCTCGCTTACCTCCTCCGGGATCAGGTTGACCGGCAAGATCAACCGGGTCCTGGTTCAGAGCCAGTGAGGAAGCCTGTCCCCGGGCGGGACTGACGCATGACGATCTTCATCGAGTACCCGCTCGTGGCAGTAGCGCTCGGTGTCGTTCTGCTGGGACTGGGCCGGCGCGCCCATCGCCGGGTCGCCGTGGGCGCCGGCCTTGCGTGGCTCCTCTACGGGCTGTACGAGATGGGGATGAAGCAGCGCTGGTTGTGCACTGGCGAGTGCAACATCCGGGTCGACCTCTTGCTCATCTACCCCGTGCTTCTGGCTGGCCTGGTGGCCGCGCTGGTCAGCCTGCTGCGAGCCCGCTCGCCACATCCCAGATGAAGATGGAGGTTGCCCGATGACTACGGAGTCGGCTTCCGCTACGGCACGCCTGACCGGCATCGCGCCCCAGTTTCTGGTGGACGATCTCGGGGCAGCGATGGCGTACTACCGCGACAGGCTCGGTTTCAGTATCGACTTCTGCTACGACGCGTTTTACGCCGGCGTGAGCCGGGATGGCTTCGCCATCCATCTCAAGTGCGCCCCCAAGACGCGGAGCGACAGGGCGCATCGGAAGCAGAACGAGCACCTGGACGCGTACATCAGCGTCACCGGAGTGGCGGCGCTCCACGATGAGCTGCGATCGCGTGGCGCGCTGATCACCCGATCGCTGGAGGCGCGGCCGTGGTCGTGCATCGACTTCTACGTCGAGGATCCCGAAGGATACATTCTCTGCTTCAGCGAGCCGACGGCCTAAAGTGCATCGCCAATTGGGTTGCGCCGTGTTTCTCGGCAGCATGGTGGTTCCTCCAGCCGCCGCGCAAGCGCCGGATACTGTTCGCTTCACGGCCGCGGGGACCGCCGTGTCCCTGGTGCTTCTCGACCCCGGGGCTACTGCGCTTCGCGCCGAGGGGGAGCGCGTGCTCCGTGCCGGGCTCGACGAGTTCACGGCCATCTTCAACGGGCCACCGCGCGACTCCATCGGCCGCCCGGCGCATGCCCTGACTGTCAACCTTTCCACCGGGGTCGCCGGCGAGGGCGATAGTGATCCGGGCGTCGTCACCGTCGTCGCAGGCGAGAGGGCGCTCTTCGGCTTCTACTCCTGGCAGCTCGTGCTCCTGCACGAGCTCTTTCATCTGTGGAGTGCCGAGAGCTTTCGCTACCGGGACGACCGGGAGCAGTGGTTCAATGAAGGGGTTGCGGAGTATTACATGCTCCGCACCGCGACGCGACGCGGGGTCGTGGCGCCAGACGCGGCGCCGGGCATCGCCGCGATGGCGGCGGGCTTCTACGCCACCGCGCCGGGTCTGGGCCGGATATCCCTGCGCGAGGCCGGCCGAACCAAGCGCGACCACTACTTCCTCGTCTACCACGGCGGCTGGATGGCCGCCACCGTGCTCGATGTCGATATCCGGCGGCGGACAGATGGGGCGCAAGGCCTGGACGACCTCATGCGCTGGTTGTATGCCCATCGGGACAGGCAGGCGCAGCGCTATACCCTCGGCGACCTGGTGGGCGGTCTCAAGGCAAGCTCGGGCATCGACTATTCCACCTTCATGGCGCAGTACATCGAGGGCACGAAGGTGCTACCGCTGCGGGACTATCTCGACCTGGGCGAGGTGGCACTCGGGGCATATCGGCGTCGCGCACTCGAGGCGCTCGCGGCCCGCGGTGGGCGTCCGGATGTCCAGCTTCCTCCCGTCGATCCGGCCCTGGCTGCCGCGCTGGGGTTGCCGTCGGACGGTCCTCCCCGATGACCTGGGCTCGCATCGGCACGAGCGACATTCCTGGCGCGATCGCCATCGGTATCGGCGCGACGCTGACGATGGACCTTTGGAACCTGCTCCTGAAGTGGGCGTTGGGTATTCCGTCACTCGACTACTGCCTGCTGGGACGGTGGATTCGCCACCTGTCCGAGGGCACCTTTCATCATTCGAGCATCGCGCTCGCGCCCAGGATGGCCCGTGAGTGCGCGATCGGATACATGGCTCACTACACGATCGGGGTCGGGTTGGCGCTCGTGTTCGTGGCCCTGACGGGAAACTGGCTCGACCGGCCGACGGTGCTACCCGCGCTGCTTTACGGGATCGGCACCGTGGTGTTCCCATTCTTCATCCTGCAGCCGTCGCTGGGGCTCGGTATTGCTTCCTCGAAGGCCGCCAATCCAAGGCATGCCAGGGTGAAGAGCCTGATGACGCATACGGTATTCGGAGTCGGTCTGTACGTCTGGGGGCTGGCTGTGAGCTGCCTGCTGCGGGTTCAGCGCTGACGATGCTCCCGTGATCGGACGCCTGCTCCGAGTGCGGGTGGGGCCGATTCCGGCGATGCTCCTGCTGCTGTCGATACCGGCAGCGGCGCAGGACCCCTGCACCATCCTCGCCGCCAAGCGATCCGCAGAGGTCGGCTGCCACTTCACCGCCGCCGAGTCGATCGGCACGGTGCTGCCAGACCGGGTCTTCCGGCAGCTCTACACCTACCCCACCCGCAGCGCTGCCGAGAGCGCCGATGGTTCCCAGTACTGTCGGACCGGAAACGCGTCGCGCGATGCCGCTGGTCCTTCACGATGCCGCTCAGCCGTGGAGCACTGCGGACCAGGCATGGGCACCGCGCGGCGCATGTCCGCCCTAGCTGGCAGCGAACGGAGGGCATCATGAGGCCGAAGCACCTCTACCTGGCGTTATGTGTGGTCGGGACCTTGCTTCCCCTGGCGGCGTTTCTGCCCTTTCTGCGCGCCAACGGCCTGGACGCGGGCGAGTTCCTGGCCCAGCTCTTCGCCACGCCGGTGAGCAGTTTCTTCGGCTGGGATGTCATCGTCTCGTCGGTGGCGCTCTGGGTGTTCGTGCTCTTCGAGGGGCGGCGGCTCGGCATGAGTGGGTTGTGGGCGCCGATCGTGGGAAATCTCCTGGTCGGGGTGTCCCTGGGATTGCCGCTGTTCCTGCTCATGCGCGAGGTGCGCAGGGAACGGCGGCACAGTTGACGGACTTTGAACACTCGTGGTAGCTGAGAGGAGCCGCCTCGAATGCGACATCGCCTGACCTTTCTGCTCGCGCTGAGTGTGGTCCTGGGCTGCGGATCCGATCACGCCGAACGCCAGGCGCCCAAGAGCCAACGCCAGCGTGACAGCACGATAGGTGCATCTCGACTTCCAGGGGCCCAAGGGGTCGGCGGCGCGCTCAAGGCCGCGGATTCTGCCGCATCACGGCGGGCCCAGGAGGAAGCCGCCGGACAGGAGCCCTAGCCATGGACAAGCCTACCCGACGTCGCCTTGCTGTTTTCGCAGGTCCCCTGGTCGTTGGGCTGGTGAGCGCTGCGCGTGCGGCTCCGCACGTGCGGGCCGTGGACTTCCTGCTGATCTTCGCGAGCGGGGCGATCCTCGGCGTCAGCCTCATGGGCCTCATCCAGGTATGGAAAGGACGCAGTTCATCACCCAGCTGAGTCGGAGGTTCCCGTGACTGCAGCGTCTCCTTCCCCGCTCTTGCGTCCGGTGCTCACCGCCTTTGGCCTGGTCTTCATCTTCGGGATCTTCATCCTGAACCGAATCTGGCCCAGTGGGTGGGCCTGGGAACCCGAGCAGCCCGCCTATCTCCACATGATCCTCGGGATATACGCGACGCTGGGAGTCTTCCTTCTCCTCGCGGCCCGCGATCCGGCACGACACCTGAGTCTCATCTGGTTCACGGTGTGGTCGAGCATCGTTCACGCGGTGATCATGGCGGTTCACTCGCTGACCGATCCGGGCCAGATCGGGCATCTGTGGGGCGACGTCGCGGCTCTGCTCCTGACCGCCGGCGTGCTGGCGGCGCTGACGCCTCGCATGGGGCGAGGGCCGCAGGCGAGCTGATCGGCGGGTTGGGTCAGCGCGATTGAACATGGAATGTCCAGTCCCTGATCGAGTGCATACCCGTAGACCGAGCACCGGGAGGTAGGATGGAAGACTGGCTGCTCAATCTTCCGGTTCTATGGACAGGCGTCCTGATCCTGGGCGCGGTCTATCTGGTCACCGCAGGGATCTACGTCATCGTCACGAGGCTCGCGGTGGGGGATCGAGCACGTGCCTTCAAGGCGGTCTCGCCGGGCATGCTTCCCCCGCTGGCCACTCTCTTCGCGCTGCTGGTCGGCTTTCTGGCCGCACAGGACTGGAGCGCGCGCGACCGGGCGGGCGCCGCCGTCAACCGGGAGGCGAGCGCCCTGCGCGCCATCGTGCTCCTCGCCGCGGCGTTTCCGGGATATCCCGAGACGCGCCTGCGCCACCTGGTCCGGGACCACATCCAGGAAGTCGTCACGGAGGAGTGGCCCGCCATGATCCGGCAGGATGTCTCCCTGACCATCGCTCCCCCGAAGCTGGCCGAGGCACTGCAACTGGCCCTTTCGCTGAATACCGCAAAGGAGGGCCAGGCGATCGCCCAGCGCGAGATGGTCTCGGCGTTCGAGAGCGCGCTGGATGCACGGCGGCAGCGCATCATCCTGAGTGGATCGTCCATCAACTGGGTCAAGTGGACCGTACTGCTGATGCAGGCGGGGCTCACGCTGGTCGTCATCGCCCTGGTTCACAGCGACAACCGGGTCACCAACCGCATCATCCTGGCGATCTTCGCCACCGCAGCCGGGGTGGCGGTCCTGCTCATCGCAACGCACAGCCATCCCTTCGCCGGTCAGGTCGCGGTCCGCCCCACGGTGCTGCTCCAGGTCATGCCGGAGGCCGGCCCAGCCGAGGCGGGGCCGTGAGACGGCGCCTGGGAAGCATCCTCGGGCTCTGCCTGCTGTGGAGCGTCCGGACCACGGCTTCGCTGCACGGTCAGGAGCTCGAGACGCCGGACGTCCGAGTCACCCTGGACTCGGCGCTCGGGATCGCTCAGAGGACGGCACTCAGCGCGTTTCCGGACCTGTCCGACTACCTGCTGTACTCCGTGACGCCACGCGTGTTCAAGGGGGATCCCCGCGGTCTGCACTGGCAGGTGCGGTGGCAGGAGCGGGCCTTTCCCCACCACCGATGGCTGGTTGTTCGGGTGTACATGAGCGAGGGCTCCACGGCCGCCGAGCGATTGCCTCCCGAGCAGGTGCAGGCTGACCATCGAGACTCGTCCCCAAGATAGACCCCAGAGCTGCTCCTTGGCTGCGGAGAGTCCGCTCTAATGGGGCGACGAGGAGAGGAGAAGTGATGAGCGAGATGCAGTCCTCCGTCGTTCGGCTGATCGCCTTGGCCTGCTTCGGGCTGGCGGGCTGCGGCGGAGATTCCGTCGGCCCGAGCGTAGTGCCGGATGAGGTGATCGACACAAGGGTCGGAGCGCAGGTTCGTATGAAGCTCCAATCGATCGGGCCCGGAGAATACGCCAGCCCTCCGGCCGTGTCGTCGAGCGCCGTGCAGTTCCTCGACGTGAGGCTGGTTGCGCCGCACGTGCCTGCCGGTGTGACGCAGGAGTTTCGCTTCCGGGCTGTGAAGGCAGGGATGGCGGTGATTCGGTTTCGGCAAACGGTAAGCGGCTCCACGGTCGAGACCATGGTGCGAGTTCGCTGAGCGGTGAACCGGAACCTGGTCTCGGGTGCCGTCGTGGCGCTCATGGCGCTCTTCTCGTGCACGACCGAGCCCTGCGGCTGTACGCCGACGATGCCCCACCTCGTCGCAACGGGAACCGTCGGCGGGCCGGATCAGAACGCGAGCAGTGCGTGATCGTGACGGCGGTCGCCGGGAGCGACACGGCCAGACTGTGGCGAGTGGGCGAGTTTCGATCGGAGAGCCACCCGCCCGACACGTTGCAGGTGACGATCACGCTGGGGAGGACTAGGACCTGGGCTTGAAGGTGACGATCCCGCCAAGCGTCCAGGTCGCCCCGGCATCCCGCGAGCGCTCGATCAGCTGCTCGTACCCGGACCCGGTAGGCCGCCAGGTCAGCCGCACCTGAATCGGAGTTCCCCGATCCAGGCGGGTCCGAATGAACCGCCAGTTTGACGCCTCCCGCCGCCCTTCGTAGATCTGAGAGTTCAACTGGTCGTCCACATAGTACACCAGCCAGCGCTGGGTGGGCGCATCGTACGCCCGG
>DATBJH010000077.1:0-131328 GCA_036556505.1 Gemmatimonadales bacterium | reverse complement strand
TCGGGATAACAGGATGAGCTCGGTCCGCCTGTATGCCTGTCCGCCTGTCCGCCTGTCCGCCCGACCGCCTGACCGCCCGACCGTCCGACCGCCCGACCGTCCGACCGCCCGACCGCCTAGTGCGCAGCGGCCGGTGCCGCCCCCAGCTGCGGCGTCTGCACCGGGAACTCCCCAGTCATCACCACCGGCTTGTGCTGCGCCGCGATCAGGCTGTAGTACACCGGCACCACGAACAGCGTGAAGACGGTGCCGATCAGCATGCCGGACACCAGCACCGTACCGATGCTGTTCCGCGCCTCGGAGCCCGGGCCGGTCACGAACACCAGCGGCATGTGCCCGAACACCGTCGCCGCCGAGGTCATCAGCACCGGCCGGAGCCGGGTGAGCGAGGCCTCCCGCAGCGCCGCCATCTTCTCCACGCCCTGCTCCTGCAGCGTGTTGGCGAACTGCACGATCAGGATGCCGTTCTTCGCGATCAGACCCACCAGCGTGATCAGCCCGACCTGCGAGTAGATGTTGATCGTCGTCAGATCCAGGAAGCTGAAGACCAGCGCGCCCGAGATCGCCAGCGGCACCGAGCCCACCAGCACGATCAGCGGATCGCGGAAGCTCCGGAACTGCGCCGCGAGCACGAGGTAGATCAGGATGACGGCGAAGCCCAGGGTGACGATCAGCGCGCCGCCCTCGTGCCGGATCTGGCGCGACTCGCCGGCGTAATCGAGCACGACGCCCGGCCCGCCGGCCGCCGCCGCGGCCTGCTCCAGCACCCGAAGCCCCTCTTCCTTCGTGACGCCGGGCTGCACGCCGCCGAACACCCGCACGGCGTTCCGCTGCTGGAACCGGTTCAGCGTCCGGGGAGCGGTGCTTGACTCGATCCTGGTGAAGGTGGAAACCGGCACCAGCTGGCCGCTCGGCGTCTTGATCTTGAGATCGAGCAGCGGTCCGACCGTCGCCCGGTCCTCCTCGCCGATCTGCGGAATGACCTTGTAGCTGCGGTCGAAGTAGTTGAACCGGTTCACGTAGCCGCCGCCGAGGAGGGTGCCCAGCTCCTGGCCCACGCTCGCGAGGTCGAGGCCGAGATCGGCCACCTGCTCGCGATCGATAACCACCCGGGCCTCGGGCAGGTCGATCTTGAGGTCGGTGTCGACGTACAGGAACTTGCCGCTCGCCCAGCCGGCTCCCACCACCTTGCCGACGGTCTCCAGCATCTGCTCGGGCGGCAGCTCGCTCTGGAGCACCAGCTCGACATCGTACTGACCCGGCGTCGGCAGCGGCGGATCCAGCCGCGGGAACACCCGCAGCCCCGGGATCTGGGAGACCTTCCCGAACACCTCCCCGTACATCTGCTCGGTGGAGCGCTCCCGGTGGCGCCAGTCCTTCGCGACCAGTCCGCCGAAGCCGCCCCAGTTCGCCGTCAGCGACCACATGAACTCGGTCTCCGGGAAGGAGCGGATCGCCTTCACCACCTCCAGCGACGACCGGTTGGTCGCCGCCAGGGAGGCGTCGGGCGGCGCGTCCATGAACAGGCTGATGTGGGTCTGGTCTTCGACCGGGGCCAGCTCCTTCCGGCTGAACGTGTACAGCGGCCAGGCCGCGGCCGTGATGAGGAGCGAGGCCGCCACGATGGCCCACCGGATCTGGAGCGCGCCGTCGAGCAGGCGGGCGTAGCGATCGCGGACCCAGTCGAACGCGTGGTTCACCCAGCGGGTAAGCCGCCCTTCCTCGCCGTGCGGGTGCACGAACTTCATGCTCATCGCGGGGGAGAGAGTGACCGCCACGATGCCGGACACCACCACCGCGGCCGCCAGCGTAATGGCGAACTCGAGGAACAGCGAGCCGGTGAGCCCGCCCTGGAAACCGATCGGCGTGTACACCGCCGCCAAGGTGATGGTCATCGCGATGATCGGGCCCACCAGCTCGCGGGCGCCGATCAGCGCCGCCTGCCGCCGCGATTTGCCTTCGCGCACGTGGCGCTCGACGTTCTCGACCACCACGATCGCGTCGTCTACCACCAGACCGACCGAGAGCACGATCGCGAGGATCGTCAGCAGGTTGAGGCTGAAGCCGAAGGCGTACATCACGATGGCCGCCCCGATGAGGGAGACCGGCATCGCCACCAGCGGCACCAGCGCCGTGCGCACCGAGCCCATGAAGAGGAACACCGCGAACGCCACGATCATCATGGTCTCGAACAGCGTCTTCGAGATCTCCTTGAGCGCGTCGCGCATGAACCGGGTGCCGTCCCACACCAGCCGCATCTCGATGTCCTTGGGCAGCGTGGGCCGCAGGCGGTCCATCTCCTGGACCAGGCGGTGCTGGACGTCGATCTCGTTGGCGCCGACCAGCGGCCACACGCCGAGATAGACGCTCTCCTGGTCGTTGTACTTGGCGACCAGGGTGGCCTCTTCGGCGCCCAGCTCCACCCGGGCCACGTCGCTGAGCCGCACGATGGCGCCGTTGCGGTCCGCCACGATCAGGTTGGAGAACTCGTCCACCGAGCGCAGGTCGGTGTTGGCCAGCAGGTTGATCTGGATCTGATCGCCCTTGGTCTGACCTACCGCCGCGAGGTAGTTGTTGCGTTGCAGCGCGGCGTGCACGTCGCCCGGCGCGAGGTTCAGGGCCGCCAGCTTGTCCGGATCGATCCAGATCCGCATCGCGATGGGCTGGCCGCCCTCGCTGTTGGTCACCCGCTGCACGCCCTGGATGGTGGCCAGCTGGGGCTGGATCGTCCGGGTGAGCCAGTCGGTGATCTGGGGGACGGTCCGCTCCTTCGAGGTGAAGCTGAGATAGAACGTCGCGTAGGGACGGTCGGCGCGCTGGACCTCGATCACGGGCGGCTCCGCCTCCGCCGGCAGCTCCGAGCGGACCTGCTGGAGCCGGGCGGTGACCTCGGCGAGGGCCTGGGTGCTGTTGTGGTTGAGCTTGAGCCGCACGGTCACCGTGCTCACGCCGGCGCGGCTGGTGGACTCGACGTTGTCCACCCCGCCGATGGCGGAGACCGCCCGCTCGATCGGCGTCGTCAGAAAGCCGCGCACGGTCTCGGCGCTGGCGCCGTAGTAGACCGTGGTGATGATGACCGAGGAGCTCTCGATCTGCGGGTATTGCTGCACCGGCAGGCTGGTCAGCGCCCGCCATCCCACCAGAACGATGACGAGGTTGACCACCGCCGCCAGGACGGGGTGCCGGATGAAGATGTCGGTGAACGACTTCATGGGATCAGGTCACTCCTTCCGGCTCGAATCGGCCTGCTGGGCCGAATCGGACGGCTGGCCCGCATCCGCCTGCCGGCCGGGGTCGGCGATGGCGACCAGAACTCCCTCGCGCAATTTGAACGAGCCCGAGGTGGCGATCTGCTCGCCCGACTTGACCCCGTCGTACACGATGACTTCTTCGCCCAGCACCGGACCGCTCTGCACCGTGCGGACGTGAGCCCGCGGCTTGTTGGCCGAGTCCGGCTCGATCACGAAGACGTGGTCGCCTTGCGGCCCCTTGCGGAGCGCGTTCACCGGCACGCCGACGACGGTGTCCAGCGGCCCTACCGGCACCAGGACTCGAACCGACGCGCCGGGGGCCGGAGTCACCTCGCCCGCGAGGCGGGCGCGGACGGTGGCGTTCCGGGTATTCGGATCCACCCGCGCGTCCACCGCGACGATGCGGGCCGGGATCGGCGTATTGTCGTTCGCGGCGTAGACCGCGACGCTGTCGCCGACCTTGAGTCCCGCGGCGACGCGCTGCGCCACCGTGAAGTCCACGTGCACGGCCTCGGCTACGCCCTGCAGGGTGGTGAGCTCCGTTCCCTCGTTCAGGTACTGGCCGATATGGACATCGGCGATCCCTACCCGGGCCCGGAACGGCGCCCGGATCACCTTCTTGGCGATGAGGGCGCGGGTGCGCGCCATCTGCGCCTGGGCGACGTCGTACTGGGCACGCGCCTGATCCACCTCTTCCTGGGACGTGGCCTGGTGAGTGCGAAGCTTTTCGAGCCGCTCGAGCGTGGTCTTGGCGAGGGCAGCCTGCGCCTCCTGCGCCTGGAGGTCGGCCCGCTCCACCGACGCGTCCATCGCCACCAGGACGGTGCCGGGCTCCACGATCTGGCCGGGCGTGAGGTGCACCCGCTCCACCGTGCCCGCGACCTCGTTGCTGAGCGTGATGGATCGCAGCGCCAGCACGGTGCCGATCGAGGTCGTGGTGCGGCGATGCTCGCGGTCCTTGGCGACGGCCGCGGTGATCACCTCCATCGGCTCGGGCTGGTTCGCCGAGGCGGCCGCGGAGGCGGCGATGTCGGTGTACTTCCAGGCGGCGAGGCCGGCGCCGGTCGCGACGACGGTCGTGAGGAGCACTACAGACGCCATCCAGCCACGGGAGTTCAGGAATCCTCGACTCATGGTGTGCGACTCTCTCGGGTCTGACGTGGTCCCCGGCGCGTCATGGCCGGGGCGGTTATCCGCTTCGGTGTTTCCCAGAGGGGACTTGCGTGGAAATCGGCCGGTCTCGGCCACGATGCCTCGCAGTAGGGTCTAACCCCGAGCAGATACAACAGTTAGACAACCATCGAACTCAGTAGGTCCAGCAAAGCCGGGAGAACTCTGCGTTCCCCCGGCGGGGGTCCGGACTTACAATAGGTAACCACAGTACCGTTCCACGGGTTTCCCGTCAAGGGCCATCCACCTCGCCGCCATGACCCGCAACTCGAACTTCCGTCCCGAGTTCCATGAGGCCGAGGGGCTCTCATCCTGAAGGCCAAGGAGATGTCGTCCTGAGCGCAGCGAAGGATCCTCTCACAGCGAGCAGGGTCCCTCGCGGCGCTCGGGATGACAAGTGGTGAGCCCCATGTCCCCCAGGTCCGACCACCTCGACGCCTATCGTGCCAAGCGCTCGCTCGAGCGCACGCCCGAGCCCGCCGGCACCATCGCGGCGGATGGAGCGGGCGGCCTCTTCGTCGTCCATCAACACGCCGCGCGCCGCCTGCACTTCGATCTCCGGCTGGAGATGGAAGGCGTGCTCCGCTCCTGGGCGGTGCCCAAGGGACCCTCGTATGACACCGCGGAGAAGCGGCTGGCGGTGCACGTGGAGGATCACCCGCTGGAGTACGGTGACTTCGAGGGCGTCATCCCGGCGGGCAACTACGGCGCGGGCGCGGTGATCGTCTGGGATCGCGGGGAGTGGCTGCCGAAGGGCGACCCGTTGGAGGGACTGGCGAAGGGCAAGCTCCTCTTCGAGCTGCGCGGCTACAAGCTGCACGGCATGTGGACCCTGGTGAAGATCAAGAAGTCGGAGAAGGACTGGTTGCTCATCAAGGAGCGGGACGGCTGGGCCACGAAGGATCCTGAGGAGTTCCCGCCCCAGTCGGTGCTGTCCGGCCTCACGGTCGACGAGCTGGGCGAAGGCGGCGACCGGGGCGAGGTCATCCGCCGCGAGCTGGCCCGTCTGGCTGCGCCGAGGCGGCCGGTGGACGTGAAGGCGGTGAAGCTGATGCTGGCGGAGACCGCCGACAGCGCCTTCTCCCGCAAGGACTGGCTGTTCGAGCCCAAGCTCGACGGCTACCGCGTGCTGGCCACACGAGCCGGGGGGGAGCCGCGGCTGCTCACTCGGAACGGCAACGACTGCGGCGTCAGCTTTCCCGAGATCCTGCGCGCGCTCGCCGCGCTGCCGTTCGACCAGCTGATCCTGGACGGAGAAGTCGTGGCGCTCGACGACCGGGGCCGCCCCAGCTTCCAGCGGCTCCAGAGCCGGGCCCGGCTCAGCCGGCAGATCGAGATCCGCCACGCCGTGGTGAGCACGCCCGTTACCTACTACGGCTTCGACCTGCTCGGCTTCGAGGACTTCGACCTCCGGCCACTGCCGCTCCGCGCACGCAAGGCGATCCTCCGACGCGTCCTCCCGCCGGTGGGTGCACTCCGGTACCTGGAGCACGTCGAGGAGGAAGGGGAGGCGCTCTACCATGAAGCGGCACGGCTCGACCTCGAAGGGATCGTCGCCAAGAAGGCGAGCGCGCCCTACAAGGCGGGCCGCTCGCCCCTGTGGCTCAAGGTGCGCTCCCGGCTCACCGACGACTTCGTGGTCGTCGGGTTCACCGCGCCGAAGGGATCACGCGGCGGCTTCGGAGCGCTGCAGCTCGCCGATTTCGTGAACGGCGAGCTCACCTATGCCGGCCGGGCGGGGACCGGGTTCAGCGAGAAGCAGCTGGGGGAAGTGAAACGCACGCTGGAGGCGCAGCAACGGCGTGATCCCCCGTGCGTCGGCCCGATCCAGGGCGACAAGGAGACCACCTGGGTCGAGCCGACGGTGGTGTGCGAAGTGGAGTACACGGAGTGGACCGACGAGGGGTTGCTCCGGCAGCCGGTGTTCCTGCGGTTCAGGGAGGACAAGACCCCGGAGGAGTGCGTGCGTCGCGATGTCATCCCGGGCGCGAGCGAGGCGAGCGAGCGGGACCTTCCCCGCCAGTCACCGGAGCCTGCCGGCAAGGTCCCGCGGTCGGGGGCGCTCCCACGGGATGACACCGCTGGCCTTCCGTTCGAGCTCACCAACACCAGGAAGGTCTTCTGGCCGGACGAGGGCTACACCAAAGGGGACCTGATCGAGTACTACCGCGCCGTCTCCCCCTGGCTGCTGGCCTATCTGCGTAACCGGCCGGTGGTGATGACGCGTTACCCCGACGGTATCAATGGCAAGTCCTTCTTCCAGAAGGACGCGCCGGGATTCCGCCCCGACTGGATCCGCACCGAGCGGATGTGGAGCGAGGACACCCAGCGGGAGATCGACTATTTCGTGTGCGACGACGAGGCCTCGCTGCTGTACGTGGTGAACCTGGGCACCATCCCGCTCCACCTGTGGGCCAGCCGGGCGCCGACGCTGGAGCGACCGGACTGGTGCGTGCTGGACCTGGACCCCAAGGGGGCGCCGTTCGAGCACGTCGTGGAGTTGGCCCGCGCGGCGAAGGACCTGTGCGAGCGGATCGAGCTTCCCGTCATGGTGAAGAGCACGGGGTCATCCGGACTGCACCTCATGATCCCGCTCGGCCGGCAGTGTACCCACGAGCAGTCGCGCTCGCTGGGAGAGCTGCTGGCGCGCTGCCTGGTGGACCAGCTGCCCGAGATCGCCACCATCGTTCGCCAGGTCCACCGGCGCGACGGGAAGGTGTACGTGGACTATCTCCAGAACGGTTCCGGCAAGCTCATCGTGGCCCCCTTCAGCGTGCGCCCGCTCCCGGGCGCACCGGTGTCCGTACCGCTCGCCTGGCGGGAGGTGAACCGCCGGCTGGATATCCGGAGGCACACCATCAGGACGGTGCCGGATCGCATGCGGAAAATGAAGAAGGATCCCCTGGCGGAGGTGCTCGAGCTGGCGCCGGACCTGGGTCATGCGCTGGCCCGGCTGATGGAGGAGCTGGGGTGAGTACTGTCGTCCCGAGCGCAGCGAGGGGTCTTGTTCGGGAATTTCCGGAAGGCCGGTGTTCGGTATGACAGATCTCCGCGTCCACGTCGGCGACAAAGTCGGAGACGTGTCCGCGCTCTTCCTTCGGCCCGACGATGCCTGGGCCGTCTACGTTCTGGGCCACGGCGCCGGGGCCGGCATGCGGCACCGGTTCATGGGGGACGTGGCCGGTGCACTCGCCGTTCGCGGCGTGGCCACGCTCCGCTACCAGTTTCCCTACCTCGAGCACGGCTCCCGTCGCCCCGATCCGCCCGGCGTACTGGAAGCCACCGTCCGTGCCGCGGTCGCAAAGGCTCGCGAGCTCGCCCCCGACCTCCCGTTGGTCGCGGGCGGCAAGTCCCTGGGCGGCCGAATGACGTCGAGCGCGATGGCTCGCCGCCCGCTCGACGGTGTGCGCGGACTCGTGTTCCTCGGCTTCCCGCTCCACCCGCCGAAGCAGCCCAATACGGCCCGCGCCGAGCACCTCGCGCAGGTCCAGGTGCCGATGCTGTTTCTCCAAGGGACCCGCGACACCCTCGCCGATCTCGGGCTGGTCACCGGCGTGTGCGCGCGACTCGAGCCGCGGGCCACCCTTCACGTGGTGGAGGGCGCCGATCACTCCTTCGCCGTCCTCAAGCGCTCAGGCCGCACCGATGCCCAGGTGCTGGAGGAGCTCGCGGGCACGGTCACGGATTGGATCCGACGGGTCTAGATTGCGGGCATGGCTACCGACAGAGACATCGCGTTTCCGGTGCTCGAGGCCCGCGACATCGCCGAGCTCGGCCGCAGGGGAACGCAACGTGAGGTTCGCGCCGGTGACGTCCTCTTCGCCGAGGGCGACCGGGACATCGGATTCTTCGTGGTGCTCGAGGGGGCGATCGAGATCGTCGAGCACTCCCGCGGCACGCCCCATACGGTCGTGGTCCATCAGCCGGGCGAGTTCACCGGCGACGTGGACATGCTCTCGGGACGGGCCGTGCTGGTGGAAGGAAGGGCCACGCGCGACGGCCGCGTGGTCCAGCTCGACGCGGGGGAGCTTCGGCGGGCGGTCGAGGAGCTGCCCGAGCTGGGCGCGACCCTGCTCAAGGCCTTCATTGCCCGGCGGCGGCTCCTGCTGGAGGAGGGGTTCGAAGGCGTCCGCATCATCGGCTCGCGCTTCTCGCCCGAAGCCCACCGGCTGCGCGACTTCGCCAGTCGCAACGGCATTCCCTTCCGCTTCCTCGACCTGGAGACCGACGCGCAGGCCGAGGAGCTGCTGCGGCAGTTCCACGTCCCGGTCTCGGCGACGCCCATCGTGATGGACTCCGAGGGGACCTGGCACAGCAATCCCTCGCTCGCCGACATCGGCGCGTGCATGGGGATGATGAAGCGCATGGAAGAGGGTCATGTGTACGACCTGGTGGTGGTCGGCGCCGGTCCGGCCGGGCTCGCCGCCTCGGTCTACGCGGCGTCGGAGGGACTCGACGTCCTCACGCTCGATTCCATCGCTCCCGGGGGACAGGCGGGCACCAGTGCGCGAATCGACAACTACCTCGGCTTCCCGGAGACCATTTCCGGCCGGGAGCTGACCGAGCGGGCCCTGCTCCAGGCGGAGAAATTCGGCGCCAGGATCATGGTGCCGTCCACCGTGCGGTCGCTGGGCATCGACGAAGGCGAGCGGGTCGTGACCCTGGCCGACGGAACCCGGCTCCGCTCGCGGTGCGTGCTGGTCGCCACCGGCGTCTCCTACCGTCGGCTCGACATCGCCAACTTCCCGGAGTTCGAAGGCGCCGGGATCTACTATGCCGCGACCGAGATGGAGGCCAGGCTCTGCCGCGGCGAGGAGGTCGTCGTGGTGGGCGGCGGCAATTCGGCGGGGCAGGCGGTCGTGCACCTCGCCAACTACGCGCGCCAGGTCCACGTGGTGGTGCGGAAGCCGGAGCTCGGCGCCGGGATGTCGCGTTACCTGGTGGACCGGATCCAGAGCCTGTCCAACGTGACGGTCCACTGCGGGTGTGCGGTGACCAGCCTCGAGGGGAATGGGCACCTCGGCGCGGTGCAGATTCGGAACGGCACGGCGGGGACACGACGCGTCGCCACCAGCTCGCTGTTCCTGTTCATCGGGGCCGACGCGAACACCTCCTGGCTCCGTGGCTGTGTGGAGCTCGACGCCAAGGGCTTCGTACTCACCGGGACCGACCTGCCGCCCGGCACCGGCGAGACCGAGCGCTGGCGCGCGATGGGGCGGACACCGTTTCTGCTGGAGACCAGCCTGCCGGGTGTGTTCGCCGCCGGCGACGTGCGGAGCAGCTCGGTAAAGCGCTGCGCCTCGGCGGTCGGGGAAGGGGCGATGGCGGTGAGCTTCGTACACCAGCACATTGGTCCGGCGGTGGCGGCGGCGTAGGGTGAACAGGGTCGTTCAGGGTGACACTGTTCTTGGCATCCTGCTCGTGCTCACCGCGCATGCTCCCACCCTTTCCGCCCAACACCGTCCCTGCGATCCCCCGACCCCGCTCGGCCCCAGCCGCGATCTCTACTGTATCGAGCTGGTCGCCGCGCCGGGCGTCGAGCGAGCGGCGGGAACGGTAGAGCTCGGCCAGGTGCCGGGCCCGTTCACCGTCGCCGTGACGGCCGATGGCCTGCCTCGCTACCGGCTCGCGCTGGATGCCTCGGGCCTCCCGACCCCGTCTTCGCTGGGAAGGTACGCCACCTACGTGGCCTGGGCGGCGCCTCCGGTCATGCACCCGGTGCAACGCCTCGGCGAGGTCGCCAACGGTCACACCGTCCTGGGCGACGTGGACCTGGAGAAGTTCATCGTTCTCGTCACCGCAGAGCGGAACAGCCGGGTGAGCGAGCCGGAGGGCAAGGTGGTGCTCCGAGGCCAATCGCCGAGCACTCGACTGTTCCCGCCCGACCTGCTCGAGTTCTCCATCGGTCGCATGGGCCTCCGCTCGGATCACACCGCGCACGGCGGGCATGACAGCGCGCACTCCAGCGGAGGGTGGACCGGCGTGCCGATGCCGCCGGGGCTCACGATGCTCCCCGCCGAGATGGCCTTGCGACCGGAGGTCACTCCGTTTCTGCCGGGCGGCGCGGCGCCGGCCGCCCGCCCCCGTCAGACGGTCCGCATTCGAAGCGGCGACACCCTTGACTTGGAAGCAGGGCTGGTGCAGCGGACCCTCAAGGGTCGCCCGTACACGATGTATGCCTTCAACGGGCAGTATCCCGGCCCGCTCCTCGAGGCGGTGCGCGGCTCGGAGCTGACCGTCGTCTTCCGCAACCACCTGCCGCAACCCACCACCGTGCACTGGCACGGCCTGCGGCTCGACTTCCGCAGCGACGGCGTGCCGGACCTCTCCCAGCCGGTGGTGCCGCCGGGCGGCCGCTTCACCTACCACCTCCGCTTTCCCGACGCGGGGATCTACTGGTACCACCCGCACGTGCGCGAGGACATCCAGCAGGAGCTCGGCCTCTACGGCAACCTGCTGGTCCGGGCCGACTCCGGCCCCCAGTTCGGTCCCGCCGACCGTGAGGCCGTGCTCATGCTCGACGACCTCCTGGTGGGTGACGACGGACTGGTGCCCCTCGGGCTGGAGTCGCCGACACACACCCTCATGGGGCGCTTCGGCAACCTGCTGCTGGTGAACGGCGAGCCGGGCTACCGATTGACGGTCGGCCGAGGCGAGGTGGTGCGATTCTACCTCACCAACACGAGCAACACCCGCACCTTCAATCTCTCGTTCCCGGGGGCTCGACTGAAAGTCGTGGGCTCCGACGCGGGGCCGTACGCCCGTGAGGCCTGGGTGGAGAGCGTGGTGATCGGTCCCGCGGAGCGATACGTCGTTCACGCCCGGTTCGACCGGGCCGGCATCACGCCCCTGGTGAACCGGGTGCGCGGGCTCGACCATCTCTATGGGAAGTTCTTCGCCGAAGTCGACACACTCGGCATCGTGGAAGTCGGTCGTGGGCACCCCCGTGAGAACCTGACCCGGGCCTTCGACCACCTCCGCGCGGATACCACCGCGGCGAAGGAGCTGGAGCGATTCCGCCGGCTCGCGGACGGGGCCAGGCAGGAGACGCTGATCCTGACACTGGAAACCCGTGACCTGCCGCGGGTCACCCAGCGGCTGATGCAGCTCGACTCCATCTATTTCTCCCCGATGGAGTGGAGCGGCACGATGCCGATGATGAACTGGGCCTCCACCGCCCGGCAGGTACGCTGGATCCTTCGCGACCCCGCCACCGGTCGGGAGAACATGGACGTCGCCTGGCGTTTCCGCCGCGGCGAGCCGGTCCGGATCCGGCTGGTCAACGAGCGCCGGAGCTTCCACGCCATGCAACACCCCATCCACCTGCACGGGCAGCGGTTCCTCATCCTCTCCGTGAACGGTATCCCGAACGAGCACCTGGTCTGGAAGGACACCGTATTGCTGCCGGCGGGCTCGGCGGTGGATATTCTGCTCGACCCATCGAACCCCGGTCGCTGGATGCTGCACTGTCACATCGCCGAGCACCTCTCGGCCGACATGATGACGCGTTTCGACATCGAGTAGCCTCCCCTTCCACAGAGAGAGCAATGCGCTTCAGCCTCGTCCTGTTGACCCTCGCCATGCCCGCCTTCGCCGGCACCCTCGCCGCTCAGCGGCCCGACTCCCTCTCGGAGGAGGTGCGCCGGTACATCGCGGTGGACACCGGCACCGTTGCGCTGACCAACGTGCTGCTGATCGACGGAACCGGAGGCACACCGCGGCCGGGTCAGACGGTCGTGATCCGGGACGGAAAGATCGCTGAAGTCGGTCCTTCCTCCTCGGTGCGATCGCCGGCGGGCGCGCAGGTGATGGATCTGGCCGGTCACACCCTCATTCCCGGGATCATCGGGATGCACGACCATCTGTTCTACACGGCCGCGGGCGGGCGTGCGGTACAGATGTCCTACACCGGACCCAGGCTCTACCTCGGCTCCGGCGTCACCACCATCCGCACCACCGGTGGCCGCTCGCCCTACGCCGAGATCAACCTCCGCCAGAACATCGATCAGGGCGTGGTCCCCGGGCCCCGCATCCATCTGACCGCGCCGTACCTCACCGGCGCGGAAGGCGGCGGCAGCATGGCCGTCGTGAACTCGCCCGAGGCGGCGCGGCGATTCGTCGCCTACTGGGCCTCGGAGGGCGTCACCTGGATCAAGGCCTACACCGACATCCGCCGCGCCGAGCTGGGGGCCACGATCAAGGAAGCGCACAAACGCGGGGTCAAGGTCACCGGCCATCTCTGCTCGGTGAGCTTCCGCGAGGCGGTGGAGCTGGGGATCGACAACCTCGAGCACGGCCTGCTCACCGCATCGGACTTCGACCCCCGGAAGCAGCCCGATGTCTGTCCGGTCGAGCAGGTGGGCGAGCTGGGACAGGCCGATCCCTCGGGGCAGACCGCGAACGACGTCATCCAGACCCTGGTGAAGCACAAGGTGTCCATGACCTCCACCCTCGCGGTGTACGAGCCGTTCGTCGCCAATCGGCCGACCAAGGACGCGCGGACGCTGGAGGCCATGACACCGCCATTGCGTGACACCTACCTCCAGATCCGGCACGAGATCGACTCCTCGGGCAGCGGGCCGGTCGCGGAGGCGGGCCTCAAGAGCGCGATGGCGTTCGAGCGCGGCTTCGTGGCGGCGGGCGGACTGCTGGGCGCCGGCGTGGACCCGACCGGCATGGGCGGTGCGCTGGCGGGCTTCGGCGACCAGCGGAACTACGAGCTGTTCATCGAGGCGGGGTTTACCCCGGCACAGTCGATTCAGATCATGACCGCCAACGGCGCCAGGATCCTTCGGGTGGACAAGCAGCTCGGCACGGTCGAGCGGGGGAAGCTGGCGGACCTGGTCGTGCTCGAGGGGGATCTCACGGCGGATCCGTCGGTCATCCGCAACCCGAGCCTGGTCTTCAAGGACGGGATCGGCTACGACCCCGCGAAGCTGGTCGCCTCGGTGCAGGGGAGAGTGGGAATCGACTAGTGCGCCCGCGCACGCCGAACAAGCGGGGACTCGACCTGCTCCAGGACCCGCGGCAGAACAAGGGCACCGCCTTCACGGCCGAGGAGCGCACCGCGCTCGGCCTCGAGGGGCTGCTGCCGCCGCGGGTCTTCACCATCGAGGAGCAGCTCGGCCGGGTCATGGACAACTTCCGGGCCAAGCCCTCCGACCTCGAGCGCTACGTCTTCATGGTCGCGCTCCAGGACCGCAACGAGACCCTCTTCTATCGTGCGGTCGTAGACCACCTCCCCGAGATGCTGCCCATCATCTATACCCCGACCGTCGGGGAGGCGTGCGCGCGGTTCGGGCGCATGTACCGCCGGCCGCGCGGTCTCTATGTCTCGGCGCGCGATCGCGGGCGGGTCGCGAAGCTGCTCGGCAACTGGCCCGAGCGCGAGGTGGCAGTCGTGGTCGTGACCGACGGGGAGCGCATCCTCGGGCTGGGCGACCTGGGCAGCTATGGGATGGGCATCCCCATCGGCAAGCTCGCGCTGTACACCGCCTGCGGTGGTATTCGACCGTCGCACTGCCTGCCGGTGCTGCTGGACGTGGGGACCGACAATGCCTCACTGCTGGCCGATTCGCTGTACACCGGGCTGCGGCAGCCGCGTCTCCGCGGCCAGGAGTACGACGATCTGGTGGACGAGTTCATCACCGCGCTGGTGGCCGCCTTCCCGGGAGTCCTGATCCAGTTCGAGGATTTCGCCACGACCAACGCGTTCGAATTGCTGGCCCGCTACCGCGATCGGGTCTGTTGTTTCAATGACGACATCCAAGGCACGGCGGCCGTCACCCTCGCCGCGCTGCTGCTCTCGGGCCGGGTGACGGGCCGCCGGCCCCGTGAAGAGCGGCTGCTCTTCGCGGGAGCGGGTGCCGCGGCCAGCGGGATCGCGGACCTGGCGGTCAAGGCTCTTCGCCGCGCCGGGCTGGACCGAGGCGAGGCCGAGCGGAGGATCTGGATGTTCGACGTGGATGGGCTGCTGGTGCGCGGACGCCCGGGGCTCCGGGACACCCAACGTCCCTTCGCCCACGAGCACGCACCGACCAGCCTCCTGCCGGACGCGATACGCGCCGTCCGTCCCACCGCTTTGATCGGGGTGACGGGGCAGCCCCAACTCTTCACCGAGCCGGTGCTCCGCGCGATGGCGGAGGTCAATGACCGGCCCGTGGTCTTCGCTCTCTCCAACCCCACATCGCGCGCCGAGTGCACTGCGGAACAGGCGTACCGGAGTACGGGCGGGCGGGCGGTCTTCTCCAGCGGGAGTCCCTGTGCACCGGTGGAGATCGACGGACGGCGGTTCGCGCCCTCACAGACCAACAACGCCTACGTCTTTCCCGGCGTCGGTCTCGGCGTCACCGCCACGGGCGCCCGGCGGGTGACCGACGAGATGCTTCTCGCCGCGGCAGAGGCGCTGGCGGAGCAGGCGGACGAAGCCATGCTCCGGATGGGAGCGCTGCTCCCGCCCCTGGAGCGGATCCGCGAGGTGTCGCTCGGGATCGCGGTCGCGGTGGCGAGGGTGGTGATGGATGCCGGGCTCGCGGGACGCGAGCCGCCCCGCGACCTGGAGCCCTTCCTGCGCGCCCGGATGTATCGGCCGGACTATCGTCCATACGTCTGAAGCGCGACGATAGCCCATAGCCGATAGCTGGCTCGGCCGCTACTTCCTCCAGGTGAGTCCGGTCAGGGCCACGCGGTACTCACCGGCCGCCCGATCGAAGCTCACCCGATACGAATCCATGTAGAACCCGGCGGGCGCGTACCGGGCCGAGGCCGGCACCGGGATGGTGGTGCCGCCGGCGATGCTGTCCCGGTGGGCCAGGATGAAGTCGCGGGTGATCATCGGCTCGTCGAAGATCACCTTCCCACCCCACGAGCCGATGATGAAGGTCGCGGTGAACGGCTGGTTCCTGGGCGGAAGCTCGGGCGAGTTGGTGTCGACCCAGTGCAGGCCCATCTTCGGGACTGCGGCCTGCGCGGGGGACAGGTTCATCAGCAGGTGGCTGGAGACGTAGCCGCTCGGCAACTCTTCAGGCGCCGGGAAGGCGGCGGCCCGCTCCGCGTAATCGGCGCGCGCGGGATCGATCGCCTCGTGCTCCTCGAGGGACATGCGGTAGAAATGGAAGTCGAAGTGCTGGGCGGTATAGGGCCCGCCGTGCCCCTTCGGGTTCCAGTCCAGCTCCACGAACCGGTAGGGGGTGCCGTGCCCGGCCGGGAGCTCCAGGATGTAGGAGGCGTAGTGCTCGTGGCCGTTCCCGCCGTGACGGCCGCTCTCTGGCAGACCCTGGAGCGCGCCCTCGGTGAGCGCCACCCCGACCTCGACCGGGTCGCCGGTCTTCCGATCCCGCACGACGTAGGTCCGTGCCTCACCTTTTCCCAGCTGGATCGCAGTGCCGTAGCGGAGGCGGGCTCCCTCCACCGTGCCGTGATCCAGCGGCTCCTTCGACCTACTCCACGCCAGGCCGGCCAGTCCCAGGACAACCAGTGCCATCGACCGCATTGCTCCTCCAGGTAAGGGTGGTGTGACCGGCTCGGACCGGGTTGCTCGTGAGACGAGGCGACCGCTCCGGCATTCTCACCAGGCCTTCCTGGAGGCGGTGCCTAGTACCCGCTCCGCTGCCGCTCCATCCGCCGCAGGATCTGAAGCTGAGCCAGGATGATCGCCTGCTCCACCGTGGCCGCCGCCGGCAGTCCCTCATGCTGACGCTGCATGACCGTGTCCTCCAATCAGGGGTTCGGATCGCCCTTCGTTTCCCGTCGCGCAAACAGGGTACGAATGGGCGGTCAAACCGGACTCACCCGGTTCTCACCGGGCCTGTAGCGCCGTCACAGCGGATGCTTGGCGATCATGCTTGTTCCTCGGAGGTACATGCATGACTGCCAACTGCTTACGGGGCGTGTACGAAGGGCGCGTGACTTGCGCTTACGACCAGTGCCTCTCGCAGTGCAATCCGAGTCCAGCAGTGCATCGGGTGCCGGCAGGCACCCTGGGGAGGGTCAGTGCGGATGCTTGCATCGCACCGTAATCCGTCATTGGTGATTCTGGCGGCCGCCACCCTCGGCGGCTGCGCGATCCCGACGACTTCGACTCAGCTCAATCCCGGGCCGGAGCCGATCGAGCTCCAGATGACGCCCACGGTGATCTACGCCGGCCAGCAGGCGGAGCTCCTGGTCCGCAGTCCCGGCGCGGACAGCATCGTCATCGCCTCGGAGAATGGGCTCGACCGCTACTGGAGCTCCGACTCGGTGCTGCGCGTGACCCTCGCCTCCGACTTCGGCGATCCCGCCCCGGCCGAGCGCTACGCACCGGAGTACAAGGGCCGCACGCTGCCGTATCTCAAGAAGCCGGTCCACGTCACCGCCTGCCGTCAGGGGCGCTGCCGATCGTTCTACCACGAGATCGCCGTCAAGCTGCCGGAGCGGAACCGGCGGGTTGTCGCCGTGAGCGGGGGCTGGAGCTCGGTCTTCGCCCGCCGCAGCATCCGGGACGGGCACCGGACCGTGCTTTTCCAGGACGCACTGACCAGCGGCGCCTGGTCGCTTCAGGGCGAATGGTCGGCCGGAGGATGGAACGGGAAGGTGCAGGGGCTGCTGGGCTCGGACGACCGGGGATTCTGGTTCGACCTGTCGCGGGTGCTGAAGGGCAGCGGCGACGGGATGAGCTACGGTCTCGCGCTGCATGCCGGGGCCACCCAGAGCGGATGGCTGGACGCCGGCAGCAGCCCGCTGCCCGGCAACCGGACGGTGTATCGCGCCGGGATCGGACCCAGCATCATGGTGAAGGGGATCACGGCCAGCACGCAGTTCGGCATCTATACCGACGGCATCGAGACCATGCAGATCGCGAGCAGCCGAGTGTCGGTGAACGGCAATCTCACCTCGGTCCGGACCCCGGTGACGATCACCGCGGAGAAGACCTTCGCGTTCGGCGGGGGAGCCATCGTCTCCCGCCGCCAGGATGCGGTCGAGCGGCTCACCGCGGCGATCCGGGTGGTGAACGGGTTCGCGGTCCAGTTCGGCATCAGCACGCGCCGCATGGCGTGGCCGACGCAGGACCCGGCCGACGACCTTCGGGCCTCGGACACCAGCATGATTCTGGGAGGGCAGTACTCGCTGACCTGGTGAGGGGCGTGGCTACTCCGCCGTCCGCAGCGCCCGCCCCACGATGATGGTCACGTTGTCGGTTCCCCCCGCATCGAGCGCGTCGCGCAACAGGTCCTCGCACGCCTGCCTCGCGGACGTCATGCTGAGCAGGCGCTCGCGAATCCGGTCGTCGGGCACGTGGCCGGTCAGGCCGTCGCTGCAGAGGAGCACGACCGTCCCCCAGCTCATGTCCAGGCGGGTCACCACCGGGTCGGTCATGCGGCCTCCGATGGAGCTGGAGAGGGTACGGGCGAAGCGGGTCCCCGCGACATCGGCGGCCTTGAGGACGCCCATATCCATGAGCTCCTGTGCCATGGTCTGGTCGCGGGTGATCTGGCGCAGCTCGCCGTTGCGGAACAGATAGCAGCGGCTGTCGCCCACCTGGAGCAGGTAGGCCTTGGGCCACACGCCGAGGAAGAGAGTGAGCGTCGTGGCCATCCCCTGATAGTCGGGGTCCTCCTCGCCCCGCCGCCGGAGCTCGGCCCCGGACTGCATCGCCGCCTCCTGCAGCGCGCGGGTGAACTCCAGGTCGTCTTCGGAGCCCGTGGCGTAATAGCAGCGCATCGTGCCCGAGACGTATTGGGTCACCTCCTCCAGCACGACTCGGCTCGCCTCTTCCCCCTTCTGCCCTCCCCCTACACCGTCGGCCACCATCGCGAGGAAGGCGAGTCGTTCCGGTCCTCCGACCACCCGCTCGGGGCTCGGGAGACTGGTCTGGTACACCACCATCTGCTTGCGCAGGGCGGAGATCAGGAAAT
Organism: Gemmatimonadales bacterium; assembly: GCA_036556505.1. Lineage (GTDB taxonomy): Bacteria > Gemmatimonadota > Gemmatimonadetes > Gemmatimonadales > GWC2-71-9 > CAVVWJ01. The sequence continues at coordinate 113,015 of DATBJH010000077.1, read as the reverse complement.
GGTCCTGGTTGTCGGGGCGGACCTTGCCGGTGTGGGTCAGACCGTAGACGTCGATCTCCTCGTCGAACGGCTTCCGGTCCCACGCGCCGGGCGGCGCCATCTGCTGAGTCGGCATCGGGGATCTCTGCTTGGGGCTATCCTCGGCAATCTGGGACCGGAGTCTCATCTCGGCCAGATCCCTGTTCCTTGCGACCTCCCGCGCTCCACCACCACCCGTTTACCACAGAGGCACGGAGAGCACAGAGTGAGACGGAGCCCCGCCCAAAGAGCCCAAAGGCAGACAACCAGAAAAATGGTTGTGGACTCGTGGTCAGTTTTGGTGGGGAGTGGTGGTGGGGCTCCGCGTCCCTCGTGCCTCTGTGGCAAAAGGGGGGCCGGGGGCCGCTCGGGACCCTAGGATTCAGCGCCCGAAGCGAAACAGCTCCGCATCCGGATTGGCCCGGCCGACGAAGTCGTCCACCAGCAGCCTGGCCGCGACGTAGGCGAAGACGACACCGTTGGCCCCGAGGCCGAGCGCGACGTAGCCGTTGGGGAAGTCCGGGGCCACCCCGATGTAGGGAAGCCCATCGTCGGTTCCGGCGTAGGCGCCCGACCAGCTCCAGTCCACGTCGAACCGGATGTCGGGAAAGAGCTCCCCGAACTGTGCGGCAACCCGCGCCGTCTGCTTGTCCTGCACCTTCTCGAGCTTGCGGGCGCCCTTGAACGGCAGGTCGGCGCCCCCGATGACGGCGCGGTTGTCCGCAGTGGTCCGGGCATAGAGGTAGGGTCGCGCGGTCTCCCACACCAGCGCGTGATCGTCGCCCCAGCCCTGGAAGCCGGCGAGTGGGGACGTGGCGACGACGAAGCTGCTGTTGAGCCGGATCGCCCGGCGCGGGAAGAACGGAGGCACGTTGCAGCCCGTCGCGAAGACCGCCTTGCCGGCCCTGATTCGCCACCCGTCCGCGGTCTCCAGCAACACTCCCTTGCGGTCCGACTGATACCGGGCGACGCCGGTGCGGTCGTAGATCTCCAGGCCGTCGCGCAGGCCGGCGGCCAGCAGTGCGTGGGTGAGTCGGAGCGGGTCTATTTCACCGCCCACCCGGGAGAGCAGCGCCGCCGGCCGATCGAATCCGTAGCGGGACCGGATCTCGCTCGGCGAGAGGAGATCCACCTCGATCCCCATCTCGCGGCGGGCCCGGCGCTCCCGCTCCAGCACCTTCAGATCGCGCCGCTGCGTGGCCAGATACAGGCTGCTGCGGGGCCGGTAGTCCGTCTCCGCCCCGATCGCCTCGGCCAGCCGCCCGATTCCTTCCACCGCCTCCACGCAGAGACGATAGCAGCGCTGCGCGGCGGCCAGCCCGATGCGGCCGGCCAGGTCCACCAGGTGGGTGTCCAGCTCGTACTGGAGCAGGGCGGTGGAGGAGCCGGTGCTGCCGTAGCCCATCTCCCGCCCCTCGAGCAGGACGGTGTGGTAGCCCTCCTGCGCGAACCGCTGGGCCACCAGCGCGCCGCTGACGCCGCCGCCGATCACGGCCAGATCGCAGCGCCGGTCCTCGTTGAGCTTGGGGTAGGTGGCGGTCAGGCCGTCCCGGACCAGCCAGTACGGCACACCGGTGGTGAGATCCATCCCAACAAAGTAGCAGCGGCGCGGCTCGGAAGGAGCCGCGCCGCCGGGGCCGCCTAGAAGCCCGCCGTCATCGACGCTCGCACCGCCCGCGGCGAGCCCGGGCTGATGTTGTTGTTGCTGTGCGAGGTGATGAAGTACTCCTCGTCGAACAGGTTCTCGACGTTGACCTGGGCGCGCAGGTGGTCGTTCAAGCCGAAGAACACGCCCGCATCGAACCGGGTGAAGCTCGGCAGGGTCACCTCGTTGTCGATCGAGGCGAACATGTCGTCCTGGTAGATGAAGCCCAGACCGACGCCCCACTGCCGGTGGAGCTGATAGCGGTTCCACAATGTCAGCGTGTTCTCCGGCACCACCGGCACCTTCGCCCCGGGCTCCGCCTGTGCCGTGCGGCTGGTGACCTCGGCGTCCTGCAGCGCGTAGGCCGCGGCGACCTGCCACTTCGGAGTCAGGTTGCCGGTGGCGCCCAGCTCGATCCCGCGGGTGCGCTGGCTGCCGGTCTGCACCGTGCGCGAGGGGTCCACCGGATCGGGCGCGCTGGTGTTGTCCCGGTCGAGCTGATAGACGGCGCCGGTGAGCGCGACGCCCCTCGCCACGTCGAACTTCGCCCCCAGCTCGTAGTTCTCGAACTTCTCCGGCTCCAGGGTCTCGGTCGTCGCCGTGAGAGAGCTGAACTGATCCCCCGAGCTCGGCAGGTAGGACACGCTGTAGCTCCCGTAGAGCGAGAGGGGCTCGACCGGCTTCACCACCACGCCCGCCCGGGGCGAGAGCAGGTCGTCGGTGCGCTCGAGGTCCTCGCCGTTCCGGTTGTTGTGGAAATCGAGGTCGAACCGCTCGAGCCGGGCGCCGGCGATCAGCTGAAGGTAGGGCGTCAGCATGACCTGGTCCTGCAGGTACACTCCCGCCGACCGGGCGAGGATCCTGTTGTTGGCGTCACTGTCGGACGGGCGGAAGGTGATCGGGTGACTGACCGTCGGGTGGTCGAGCGGCGCGCTGATCGTGGTGCTGACGTTATCGAAGTAGCCGGTGTTGCGGAGGTTGTGACTCAGCTGACGGCCAAGCTCCAGCCCGGCGAGCACCGTGTGGCTCACCTTGCCGCTGGTCGCGCGCCAGATGAGATCGGTCTGACTGAGCAGGTTGTCGCGATCGTTCCGGTTGTTGTAGCCCGAGAGGCTCACGCTGGTGCCGGTCGAATCTACCGCACCGGGGAACACGTTCTGGTACATCTTGTTGTAGTCGCCGAACAGGAGCCGAGTGCGAAGCTGAACCGTGGAGGACAGCTCGTGCTCGAGGGCGGCCGTGCCCACGTTGATCGACGCGTCGGACCAGCTGATCGCAGGGTCGCCGAAGAAGAGGCGGATGTCGGTGTCCACGGGGCCTCCCTCGAAGGAGGGGACGCCGCGGTCGGCGGTCCGGTAGTCCGAGAAGTGCTCGTAGTTCGCGGTGACTCGGGTGCGCTCACCCACCATCAAGGTCATGGTCGGGTTGATTCCGTAGCGCTCCAGGTTCACGTCGTAGCGGAAGCGGTCGGAGTTCTCGTACATGCCGTTGAAGCGGAACGCCACGGCCTCGGAGGCCGCCTGACCGACGTCCACCGCGCCGCGCCGGGTGTCGTACGAGCCGCCCTGAAGCGTGAGCTCCCGGACCGGCGTCCAGTCCGCCTCCTTGGACACCCGGTTGATGACGCCGCCGCCGGTGCCTCGCCCGAAGATCAGCGCATTGGGACCCTTCAGCGCCTCGACCCGCTCCACGTTGTAGAGGTCCCTGAAGTACTGCACGTCGTCGCGCATCCCGTCCACGAAGAACGTGGAGGTGGAGTTGTTGCCCCGCATGGTGAGCTGGTCGCGGTTGCCCTCGCCCTGGCCCATGGTGACACCGGGGACGTTGCGGGTGACGTCGGCCATGCCCGACATGGCCTGCTCGGCGATCAGCGCGTGGCTCACCACCGTGACGGACTGGGGAACATCACGCAGCGGGGTGGGGGTGCGAGTGGCCGTCGAGATCAGGGCATCGGAGGTCGCGCGGGGCGCGACCACCTCGACCGGCTCGAGCTCGTAGGCCCCGGACACCGGTCGCAGGGCCAGCGTCTCGGCATCCACGACCTCGGCCCTGAGACCGGTGCCGGCGACCATGCGCCGCAGCGCCTCGGGTGCCGTGAACCGCCCGATCACGCCGGGCGAATGCACCGGCGGCACCTCTTCCTCGACCCGGACCTGCATCCCGGACTGGCGAATGAACTCATGCAGCGCATCCGGCAGCGGCTGGGCCGGGATCCGGAAGACCTTCGTGACCAGGGTGTCGCTTTCCGCCTGGAGGATGGCGATGGTGCTGCGAACGTGCGCATCGGCCGGGGCGGAGCTGGCGTGCGATGTCAGGGGGAGGACGGCGAGGAGCAGCGCAGGGAGCGGCAGGAAGACCGGTCTCATGAGGGGCTCGGCGTTGAGAATGGTTCTCAATTCGTTTTGAACGCGCGAGCCAGGATACATAATAAAGGGGATTTGCGCAATCGGATTTTTCTCGGGCGGTTCCTTCCGACCTCCCGCGGCAGGCCCGCCCTCCACATTTTCAGCCGATGACACGCCCCGCTGAGCGCTCCCACCTCCTCGAGACTCTGGTCCAGCTCTCCCGCCGAATCGGCGAGAACCATCGCCTGGTGCAGCCCGGCGGCGGCAATACCTCCATCAAGACGGACGGCGTGCTGTTGGTGAAGGGAAGTGGCACCGATCTTCGCACCATCGGACCGGCAGGTTTCACCCGGCTGGACCTGGCCCGGCTCGCAACGCTCCTCGGCGCGGAGCGGATGTCCGACGCCGAGATGATGCGATTCATGGCCGGCTGCATGCTGGCCGACGGGCCGACGCCCAGCGTAGAGACACCGCTGCACGCGCTCCTCTCCCACCGGGTGATCGCGCATACCCACGACGTGGCGACCATGAGCCTCACCAACGTCGGAGACGGTACGGCCGAGCGTCTGCTGAAAGAGCTGTTCGGGCAGAGCATCGTATACGTCCCCTATGTCCGGCCCGGCTTTCCGCTCGCCAAGGCGGTGCGGGACCTGAGTCCGCGCCTCACCGCCGAGGCGGAGGGACTCGCGCTCGCGCATCACGGGTTGGTCGTGTGGGGAGACGATGCGGCGTCGTGCGCGGAGCGGGTCACCCGGATCGTTGGCCGCATCGACGAGTATCTCCGGACGGCGCGTCGCGGCCGAAGGCGCCTCTCCAGCGGCCGGACGGTGGTCGCAGCCGAGGAGCGCCGCCGCCGGGCGGAGCTGCTGCTGCCGATCGTGCGCGGCGCACTGAGCTCCCAGGAGCGAGTGATCCTCCACTTCGACGATGGCGACGATGTTCTGGCGGCGCTCGACGGGGCGGAGATGCCGGAGCTGGTGCGCCGGGGGATGGCCACGCCGGAGCACCTGCTGCGTGCGGGCCGGCTTCCGGTTTGGCTCCCGCTCGACCCGGCGGCCTCGGATCAGATCCTAGTCGCCGAGACGCGCCGGGCGCTGGCGGAGGCGCGCGAGGAATACGAGGCCTACCACCGGCGGCACGCCGTCGCCGGCCAGCGGCCGTTGGACGACTGGGCCAAGGTGATCCTCGTCCCCCGGCTCGGCATGATCACCGCCTTCAGCGACAAGCGCGGTGCGGTCACCGCGAACCTCTGCTATCGCGCCGTGCTCGAGACCATCGAGAACGCGGAGGCGGTGGACCGCTTCGAGTTCCTGCCCGAATCCGACGTCTTCGAGTTCGAGCACTGGCCGCTGGAGCGCCGGAAGGTGGAGCAGCAGATCGCGAGTGACCGGGCTTCCCGGCTGCTGCCGCGCCGGGTCGTGGTGGTGCTCGGCGGAGGGAGCGGCATCGGCCGGAGCGCCGCGCTCCGTTTCGCGGAAGAGGGCGCGCATGTCGTGGTTGCCGACCTCGACGCCGCGGCCGCCGAATCGGTGGCCGGCGCCGCAGCCCAACGCTTGCCCGGCCGGGTGATTGCCATGGAAGCGGATGTGCGGGACGACACCAGCCTCGATGCGGTTTTCCGGAAGGCGGTGCTCGAGTTCGGTGGGCTGGACGCGCTCTTCTACAGCGCCGGGGCGGCGCCGCGCTTCGCCCCGATCGGAGAGCTCGGCCGCGACGATCTCCAGCAGCAGCTGGAAGTCCACTATCTCGGCGCGGTCGCCGCGATCGGCAGGGCCGCCGCGATCATGCGCCGCCAGGGACTCGGCGGCGCGATCGTGGCCTCGGTATCGAAGGCGGCAGTGGTACCCGGGAAGGAGGCCGCCGCCTACGGTGCGAGCAAGGCGGCGCTGCTCCAGGCGCTTCGGGTCGCGGCGGTCGAGCTGGGCCCCGACCGTATCCGGGTGAACGCCATCAACGCCGACCAGGTGGACACGCCGGTGTTCCGGCAGTTCGTGCGAGCCCGGGCGGCCAGGCGCGGCGTCACCGAAGCGGAGCAGCTGGAGGCATACCGCTCGCGCAACCTGATGGGCGTCGGACTGATTCCCCCGGAGGCCGTCGCGGACCTCGCGGTCCTGCTCGCCAGCGAGAAGCTCCGCTACACCACGGGAGCCATTTTTCCGGTGGATGGGGGTCTGCCGGAGGCATTTCCGAGGTGAGGCGGTCGGGCGGTCAGGCGGTCAGGCGGTCGGGCGGTCAGGCGGTCAGGCGGTCAGGCGGTAGCGCGCGAGGCCGTCGTCCCGAACGAGCCCGGTGCTCGAAGTCTCCTTTACGCGGGTTCGAAAACCGCGGAGAAGGCCCCCTCGGTCCGCCCGACCGCCCGACCGCCACCCTACCTCGTCCACAGCCAGCCGAACGTCCCCGCCGTCACCAGCCCGTAGACCAGTCCGTCGAACACTTCCTTCCACGCCACGGCCCACGGCTTCCCCATCCAGATCGCGGCCGGGATCTGCCCGGCGCCGTAGGCGAGGAAACCGACCGCGCCGACGATTCGGAAGACCCGGAGATAAGGCGCGTCGGGAGGCAGCGCGTGGCCGGCGACGTAGGCGATGAAGCACGACACCCCCAGGATGAAGACGAACCACTGGAGCAGCATCGGTCCCATCGTCGGCGGGCCGGGGCGCCGGAGGTTGAGCACTCCGACCGGCCCCTCGATGAACTTCTGCTGCATCGCCGGCGACTCCATCTCCTTCGGGTCGGGGCAGTACGGGATGATGTACTGCCGCGGCTCGGGATTGCCGGCGCGCAGGGCGGCCCGGACGGCGTCTTCGTTGGGCAGCGGCGTGTAATCGCGATTGTGGTACTTGAGGACCATGTGGATGATGGCGCTCACGACGAACACCAGGACGGCCGACAGCACGATGGGGAGCCACAGGGCGCCGAGTATCGACATAGGGCCTTCCGATGATGATGGGATGGTGCGGTCAGGGCAGGGCTAACCTACCTCCGAAGTGGGCGCGCCCGCCAGCATCCCTCGCACCCGCGAGAGCAGCTCGTCGGGGACGAATGGCTTCTGGATGAAGAGAGCCGTGTCGGGCAGGAGGCTGCGCGCCAGCACCTCGTCCCCGGTGTAGCCCGACATGAAGAGGATGGGAATCGTCGGGTATTGGTCGGCCAACGCGTCGCTCAGCTCGCGGCCGTTGAGCTCGGGCATGATCACGTCGGTGAGCACCAGCCGCGGCGGCTCGCCCCCGAGGGCGAAGATGTCCAGCGCCTGGCGACCGTTCTCCGCCTCGATGACCACGAGCCCGGCGCCTTCCAGCGTGCGACGGACCAGCTCCCGGATCGCCAGCTCGTCCTCCACGACCATCACCAGCGCCGGTTCCATCTCCCCCTGAGGGACGGCCGTCGGCTTGCGCTCGGCCGCGCGGACGGGCTGCATCTCGCTGGGCGCGGCCGGCAGGTAGACCTTCATGGTGGTGCCGATGCCCACCTCGCTGTAGGGCCAGATGAAGCCCTCGTGCTGCTTCACGATGCCGTAGACGGTCGAGAGTCCGAGACCGGTGCCGGAGCCGACCGGCTTGGTGGTGTAGAACGGCTCGAAGATCTTGGCCAGGGTCTCCTTGCTCATGCCACTGCCGGTGTCGCTGACCTCGATCCGGACGTACGGTCCCGGCACCAGGTTGCTCACGCCGTGGGACTCGGCATACGTCGCGTCCAGCACCACGTCCTGGACGCTGATGCTGAGTCGCCCGCCGGTGCGCATCGCATCGCGCGCGTTGGCCGCGAGGTTGATGAGGACCTGATCGATCTGGGTGGGATCGGCCAGGATCCGGCAGCCGGATCGCCGGGGCAGCACCACCAGCGACTTGTCCGCGCCGAGGAGGCGCTCGAGCACCGGTACCAGCGCGATCACCGCCTCGTGGAGATCGAGCAGCTGGGTCTGCTTCACCTGCCGGCGGCTGAAGGTGAGCAGCTGCTGGGCCACCCGGGCGGCGCGGGTCGCGGCGCCCACCATCTCCCTGACATCGCCGGCCTGCGGGTGGTCCTTGCCCAGCGCGCCCAGCACGAACTCGCCGAAGCCGAGCACCGCCATGAGCTGGTTGTTGACCTCGTGGGCGACGCCGCCCGCCAGAGTCCCCACTGCTTGCAGCCGCTGGGCCTGGCTGAGCTGCTCCTCCGCGTGCAGCCGGTCGGTGATGTCGGTGTGGGCGCCGACCCACTCCCGGATGTGGCCCTGATCGTCCAGGACCGGCACCGCGCGAACCTCCATGTTGCGGTACTCGCCGTCCCGGCGCCGGAGCCGGTGCTCGGCAGCGAGCGGCCGGCGGGCAGCCACCGCCTGGCCCCACGCGCGGATCGCCTGCTCCCGGTCGTCGGGGTGGATCGCCTCGAACCAGCCCCCCCACGTCGCCTCGGTACCGCTCTGGCCGGTGAAGGCCTCCCACTGGCTGGTGTCGATCGGGCGCCGGCCGTCGGCGGACGCCGTCCAGACGATCTGCGAGGCGGCCGCGACCAGGGCCCGGTATCTCGCTTCGCCGCGGCGAAGCGCCTCTTCGGCGTGCTTCTGCTCGGTGACGTCGTTGTCCACCTCGATCACCGAACCGGGATGGCCGTCCGCGTCTCGGTGCAGGATCCAGTGACTCGCCACCTGGACCCGGTACCCGCCGCGCGATCGCCGGGTGACCTCTCCGTGCCATTCGCCCCGCGCGAGCAGCGCCGCCGAGACCTCCTCCGCCGACGCCGGCAGCTCGGTGTGCAGGAGCCGCATCGCGTTGGCGCCGATCGCCTCGCTCTCGTTCCACCCATAGAGCCGTTGGGCGCCGGCGCTCCAGAACTGGATGTGGCCCTCCGGAGTCCTCGCCAGCACCGGCGCGTGATTGAGGATCTCGAGCAGCTCGCGCGTCTGCTGGACGCTCTGGCGTAACGCCGCGCCCGCGGCCTGTTCGGCCTCGAGCAGCCGCTCGCCCAGCGCCCGCTCCGCCTCGGCGCGCTCGGCCGCCCGCCGCTCGCCGTCGGCGCGGCGCACCACCGAAACCACGCGGAAGGCTGCCAGGAGCGACAGCCCGACGAACGTGGCGATGAACAGGGCCAGGGCCACGTGTTTCTGGTAGAAGCCGAGCCGCAGCGCGAGCAGGCTTCCGGCCGCGAAGACCACCGGGACCATCACGGCGATCGGCAGCAGCCGGCGCAACAGGATGGTTCCCGGGTCCTGGCCGCCGATCAGCTGCATGAGCGTGGACTGGTGCGTCGCGGCCACCACCCCGATGGTCAGCAGCAGGAGCAGGACGGCGTCCGCGAGCGAGAGTCCCACGCCCGGCGCGAGCTGGTAGAGCTCCGGCACGTCTACCAGGTGCCCGGCGATGGCGATCAGCGGGAGCCCACCCGCGGCGATGAGCGCGGCGACGTGCGCCCTGCGGTGCGCCGCGTGCCGCCCCTTGACCGCCAGCAGCAGCGAGACACCGAGAAGAAGGAAGCTGGCGGTGGTGATGGGGGCCGGCCGGCCGGGGATGGCGGACGGAATAGCCTGCACGTCATCGGGGAAGAGCAGCCGGTCGACACCCAGATCCCACCAGACCAGATACTCCAGAAGCACCACCGTCGCGAGGAGAATGACCAGGCCGGCGGCCACCGCCTGGTGCCGGGGGAGGTGCGCCAGGAGGGTGAGGAGGCTCGCGCCCGCGAGCACGAACATGACCGCCACGAGTGGTACGGTCTGGGGAAGGAGGAGCGGGGAAGAGACGTCGGGCCCGCTGCCGAAGACGTAGGCCTCCACGGCGGCCAGGCCGAGCAGCGTCGTGGCCACCCCCGAGACCAGCGGCAGGCGGCGCAGCCAGAGCGCCACGCTCGCGGGCGGAGGCGCTCCAGCCGGGGAAGACGCGGATGTGTCGGTCCGGTGGGCCATGCCCGCTCGACGATGATGCCGGGACGCAGGGGTTCAGCAAAACTTAGTTGAGCGGCACCCCCGGCGTCACCGGCGGTCCTCTAGAAGCCTGGCACCGGCGCTGGTATGTTCGGGTGTGGCGTTGGCGACGTGGCCGTCTCCTCGCCGCAGCCCCTCCGCGAGTAGCCGCTCCGGCCCAACCCCTGACAGGAGCTCCGCCCACGATGGCCCGGCAAGTCTGGATGAGCGCCTTGCCTCGCTCCCCCAAGGACCAGCCCGGGGGCGCGGCCGGCCTCTCCCCCGAGGTCATCCACCTCGCCCGACAGCACTTCCAGCTTGCCGCCCGAGCCGCCCAGGACCTCATGTGGGACTGGGACCTGGTGAGCGGGGAGATCGTGTGGGCCGGCACCACGGAGCCTTACTTCCAGGCGTCGCCGGACCGGGTGGCCGAGTCGCGCGCGGATCACTACCGGGTGTGGGCGGCTCGGGTCCACCCCGACGACCTCGCGGCCACCGAAGCCGTCGCGCGGACCGCCCTTGCCGGGGGCGCGGAGTCGTGGCAGCACGAGTACCGCTTCCGCCGGGCCGACGGCTCCTACGCCGACATCCTCGAGCGGGCCTTCATCGTCCGGGACGAGACCGGCAGCGCGCAACGTGCCCTGGGGGCCATGGAGGACGTGACCGCGCGCAAGGCCGCCGAGCGCGCCGCCACCCGCCTGGCCGCCATCGTGGCCGCGTCCGAGGACGCGATCGTCGCCAAGACCCTCGAGGGCGTGGTGACCGGCTGGAATCCCGCGGCGGAGCGGGTGTTCGGCTACAGCGAAGCCGAGATGCTGGGGCAGTCCATCTTCGTCCTGATCCCGCCGGAGCTCCACGACTCGGAGCGCGATCTCCTGGACCGCATCCGGCGCGGCGAGCGGGTGGACTTCGCCGACACGGAGCGGATCCGCAAAGACGGCACCCGGATCAACATCGCGCTGACGGTGTCTCCGGTCTGGGATTCCTCCGGCGTCATCGTCGGTGCCTCCTCGATCAAGCGCGACATCACCCAGCGGAAACGGGCCGAGGCGGAGCTGGTCCTGAGAGAGCAGCGGTATCGCGCGCTGGTGACGGCGACGACGACCGTCGAGTGGCTCGCGACGCCGGAGGGCCGCTTTACCGCCGAGCAGGACTCCTGGCGCCAGTACACCGGCCAGACGGCCGAGGACCAGGCCGGGCTGGGGTGGACCAACGCGATCCATCCCGACGACCGGCAGAGCTTCCGCACCGGCTGGCGTCAGGCGCTGGACCAGGGCGTCGTTTGGGAGACGCGGGTGCGACTCTGGTCCGAGCAGCACCGCGGCTACCGCCACGTCATGCTCCGGGCGGTGCCCAACCTCGGGCCCGGTGGGACCGTCTTCGAGTGGATCGGCGCCATCACCGACATCGAGGACCGCTGGCTCGCCGAGGAGCGGCTGCGTCACGCCGACCGGATGGAATCGGTCGGGCGCCTGGCGGGGGGCATCGCCCACGAGGCGAACAATCAGATGACCGTGATTCTCGGCTCCGCCGAGTTTCTCGGCCGGTCCCTCGAAGGCGAGGCCGCCCGGAGCGACCTCGAGCACATTCGCCGCGCGGCCAGGCGGACCGCCGTCATCACCCAGCAACTGCTCGCGTTCAGCCGCCGCCAGGTGCTCCAGCCGCAGGCGCTCGATCTCAATGCCGTGGTCTCGGCCCTCGAGCCGATCCTGCAGCGCGCGCTCGGGGAGATCTCCCAGGTGAAGCTCCGGCTCGCGAACGACCTCCATCCCGTCCGCGCCGACCCCGGCCAGCTGGACCAGATCCTGCTCAACCTCGCGCTCAACGCCCGCGACGCGATGCCCCAGGGCGGCACGCTCACCGTCGAGACGGTGAACACGACGGTGGACGAGCACCATGCCACGGCAAAGGCGGTGGAGCCGGTGGCGCCGGGCGACTATGTCGCACTGGTGGTCACCGATACGGGGACGGGCATGGACCGCGACACGATGGAGCACGTCTTCGAGCCGTTCTTCACCACCAAGCCGGTGGGTGAAGGCACCGGCCTCGGACTCGCCACGGTGTACGGGATCGTGAAGCAGAGCGGCGGGTTCGTCTCGGTCTTCAGCGAGCCGGGCCACGGAAGCTCGTTCCGGATCTACCTGCCGATTGCCGCATCCGGGCGGGAGAGCGAAGGTGGAGGAGCGCCGGGGCTCAGCGGCGGAGGTCACGAGACCGTGCTCGTCGCCGAGGACGAGCCCGCGGTGCGCGCGATCCTGGCTCGCGCACTCCGCGATTACGGCTACTCCGTGCTCGAGGCCCGGGACGGCGCGCACGCGCTGGAGCTGGCGCAGCGGTCGCCGGGACCGCCGGACATCGTGATCGCCGACGTGGTTATGCCGGGTATGGCCGGCAGGCCGCTGGCGGACGAGGTGGAGCGGCGCTGGCCCGGCACGCCGGTGATCTTCACCTCGGGGTACATCGGCGCGGATGCCGTGAGTCGCGGCCTGCTGGAAGAGGGGCGCGAGTTTCTCCAGAAACCGATCGAGCCCGATATCCTGGTGCAGCACCTCCGCCGGATGCTGGACGCCAGACGAGAGGAGATCGGCCGTTGACCTGCCGGCCCGGTCACCCTCCGCCCTGGCGGCGGTAGATCTCCCGCAGCGTATCGATCGTGTCGGCGTCCGCCGCGGACTTGTCCGGCCGGTAGCCCTTGATCCGGGCGAAGCGAAGCGCCAGGCCGCCCGGGTACTTTGGGCTGGCCTGGAGGTCGTTGAAGGCCACCTCCACCACCAGCTCGGGGCGCACGTAGACGGTGTAGTCGTCCCGACGCTCCTCCAGCTCGGCCAGTCGCTCGGTCTGCCAGCGCAGCACCTCGTCGGTCATCCCTTTGAACGTCTTGCCCAGCATCACGAACCCGCCCGTCGCGGGATCCCGCGCACCCAGGTGCAGGTTGCTGAGCCATCCGCGGCGACGCCCGTGTCCCCACTCGGCGGCGAGCACGACGAGGTCGAGCGTGCGCGCGGTCTTCACCTTGAGCCAGCGTCGGCCGCGCCGTCCCGCCTCATAGGGCGCGTCGAGCGCCTTCACCATGACGCCTTCGTGACCGCGGGCGACCGCCGCGGCGTGAAACTCCGCCGCGGTCGCGGCCGACGAGGTGATGATGCGAGGGACCAGCAGGGAGGCGGGCACCGTCTGCTCCAGCCGCTTCCACCGGCGGGCCAGTGGCTCGTCCAGCAGGGACATGCCGTTGAGGTGAAGGAGGTCGAAGAGAACGAGGGTGACCGGCAGCTCGTCCCGCATCCGCTCGACATCCAGCCGCCGACCGAAACGGCGCATGGTCGCCTGGAAGGGCAGGGGTGTGCCATCGGGGCGGAGGGCTATGGCCTCTCCCTCGACGATCAGCTCGGCCGCGTCGAGCGATAGGGCGGCTAGCACCAGCTCGGGAACCGCGGCGGTCACTTCATTGAGCCGGCGGGAGTACACCCGGACCTCGTCTCCGCGCCGGTGGATCTGCACCCGGGCGCCGTCGAGCTTGTACTCCACGGCGGCCTCCCCCAGCTCGCCGAGCGCCTCCGCGACGCTCTCGGCGCTTCCCGCCAGCATCGGCAGCACCGGCTGGAACAGCCGCACCGCGAACGCGGAAAGGCTGGTGCCGTCACCGTCCAGTGCCGCGCGCGCGACCGCGGGCAGGTTGCCCGCCATCATGAGGGCCCGCCGGATCTCCGCCGGCGGACGCCTGGACGCGGCGGCCACCGCCTCGATCACCAGGCCCTCGAGCGCCCCCTGCCGGAGCTCGCCCACGATGAGGGCCGCGAGGAAGCGCTGCTCCTCCTCGGTGAGCCGCGCGAGCAGCTCCCCCAGGAGGCGCAGCCTCGCCTGTGCGGAGCCCTTTCCGGAGACGCGTGCGATCGCCTCGAGCGCGGCGTCCACGTCGGTGATCTCGACCTCGGCCGTGGCGGCGGCCCCGCCCGGCAAGGCGCGCTGGATAGTGGCCCAGCCCAGGCCAAGCCTGTCCTGCCGCACCGCGCCGGACAGGTAGGCCGCGGCGATCTCGACCTCCCCCGGCTGTGCCTCCGCGAGGAGATCGGCCAGCAGGCCGACCTTCTCTCGCCGGCCGGGCGTCTCGGCGACACGCCGGGAGACTGCCGCGAGCCTTCCGAACTTCATCGGCGTCCGGTGCGGACGGCCCGCCACTGCCGCGGTGCTGTCCCCCGCGCAGTCACGGTCCCCCGCGCCTCGTCGCCGGAGACCTTGCCCGAGAAGCGGCGGCCTCCGGCGGAGAACGCGAGGCTGTCCCCCCGAAGACGGACGCGCTCCAGCCGCAGCGAGTCCGCGGTGCCGCGGACCGCCTGGTAGTGCTGGGTGAGCGCCAGCCGAAGCCGCTCAGCCGGGGCCCCGTCCGCTTCCACCGTCACCTCCCACCGTCCAGCGACCTCGGCCGGGATGACCCAGAGGTGAACCGGCGTGGCCGCGACCTCGCGGCTCCGGACCGTCACCACGCTGTCCGGCGGCCAGTCGCCCATGTCGAATGCCTGGGAGACCACCCGCGTGCCGGGCCGAAGGTCCCGCAGGAAGCTGGGGCGCAGGCGCTGGTTGAGGTCGCGGCCGAGATAGAGTGTGACCACCGTCGCCGGCCGAAGGTCGGTGGCGAACAGGTCGGCCCGCCGGAACTCCGTCCGCGCGGCGACCCCGGCGGTGTCGGCACTCGCGCGGCTCTCCTCGACCAGCATCGAGTCGAGCTCCACCCCGATGCCGCGCGCGCCGCGGCGCGCCGCGGCGATCACGATGCGCCCGTCGCCCGAGCCGAGGTCGTAGACCACGTCGGTGTCGCCCACGCCGGCGAGGTCGAGCATGCCGGTGACCAGCGCCGCGGGGGTGGCGACGAACCCTACGTCGCGGGTGCCGTCGGCCTCCTGGGCCGGTGCTTGGGCGCCAGGGAGTAGGGCCAGGGCCAGGCTGAGGCTGGCTGCGGAGCTCATGGCGGGGAAAGGTAGGCCTTGCGCTTCCCGGCTTCCAATTGCATCGCGCCGTGCAAGTACTGGTCACCGGGCTGACGGCGCCCCGGCTTCTGACCCCGTCCCTGGAAGCTAAGTGCAACTCCTCGCGCGAGTTGGCCAGCGTTGTTGCAGCGCCGAAACATGCCCTGGCCAAGGGTTTGCGGACCCCGCGCTTCGACGAGATCCGCCCCTGGAGTACTCGTCACAGCCATCCTCATGAGGGAGACACGATGAAGACGCTGATCCGTGGTGCCGCGGTTGGCCTCGCCCTGGCCCTGAGCGCGCAGGCCGCGCAGGCCCAGGCGGGCATGAGCTTCGGGCTCGGGGCCGGTGTGGTGGTTCCGTCCGGCAGCATGGCCGACCTCAACTCCACCGGGTATATGGGCCAGGCCTCGCTCCGGGTGCAGCCGGCGACTAGCCCGCTCGGGCTGCAGGTGGACGGCTTTTACAGCCGACTCGGGCTGCAGAACGACATCGAAGGCCACAGCCAGATGATCGGCGGCACGGCCAACGCGGTGTACGCGTTCTCGAGCGCCTCGCCGGCCCGTCCGTACCTGATCGGCGGCGTGGGTGTGTACAACAACAAGCTCACGATCGACGACGTCGGCAGCGGCTCGGACACCAAGTTCGGCGCCAACGCCGGCGCGGGCTTCGATTTCAAGCTGGGCGCGGCCTCGCTCTACGCCGAGGGTCGTTTCCACGCGATCTTCAAGGCGGCGGTGGACGCGGAGAGCCTGGAGGAGACCACCGCGTACATGATCCCGCTGACCGTGGGTCTGCGCTTCTAAGCCTCGCTCGGTCCCGGAATCAACATGCCGCCTCGCCTGAACGGCGAGGCGGCATTGTTTTCGGGGGGTCGGGTCATTTGACCTTGCGCCGCGGACCGGCCCGTTATAAGTAGAGCCGTTGGTCGCGTCTCGCCGGGAGCAGTGTTCCTTACACGGAGTCCAGCCGGGTGTGACCGGGTACAGACAGACGCGCAGCCGTCTCGGTGCGTCGATCCTCACAGAGAGAAACCGCAGCACGAGCGTCGCTCCGCTCCCGCGACGCCCCCTCCCGTCTGTTGCCTCGGCTCGATTCCCCTTCGGCCGCTCCCTCGTTCGTTCGGTTCTCCCAGTTTCACACGGCTCACACCGCCCCGGGTATCCCAGTCGACACTGACACGGCTGCGGGTGGAGCGGGGCACGTGGCGACGGAGGATATCGCTATGGTCCACAGATCAGGTGCGGCAGCACGATCACCCCGTATGCTCGCCCTTGGCGCGGCGGCGCTGTTGCTGGCAACGCCCGCGCTCGTTCCCACGGCCGCGGCCCAGGATACGGGGCAGACCGGCACCGTCACCGGAAGAGTGGTGGATGAGCGCGGTGTGGGGATCTCAGGCGCGCAGGTCTTTCTGATTCGGCCGGCCATCAGCACCACGACCGCGCCCGAAGGCAACTACACCCTTCCACGGGTACCGGCGGGCACTCACACGCTGCACGTGCGGATGCTGGGCTTCCGTCCCGACTCGGCCAGCATCACGGTGGACGCCGGTGGTACCGCGACCCAGGACTTCACCCTCGGTCGCGATCCGCTGCAGCTGCAGGAGATGGTGGTGACCGGCACCCAGACGCCGCGGCAGAATCTTGCCGCCAGCGTGGCCGTTACCACTCTCAGCGCCCAGGAGGTCGAGCAGGCGGCGCCGCGCAGCACCACCGAGATGCTGCGCTACGTGCCGGGCTTCACCCGGGTCGAAAGCTCAGGTGGCGAGGTGAACCAGAACATTCAGATGCGGGGGATTCTCGGCGTCGAATACGTGATGTTCATGGAGGACGGGATGCCGGTGTTCCCCACCATGCACACCTTCTTCATGAACGCCGACAACCTGTTCCGATTCGACACCAACATCGAGCGGATGGAGGTGGTGCGCGGCGGCGCCTCGGCGCTCTTCGGATCCAACACGCCCGGCGCGATCATCAACTTCATCAACAAGACCGGTGGCGACCAGTTCGGCGGCACGACCCGGCTCACCGGCGGCACCGAGGCGTACGCCCGCTACGACCTGAACGCCAATGGCCCGCTGGGTGACGACTGGCGCTTCAACGTCGGTGGGTTCTATCGCTACGACCACGGCGTGCGCGACCCGGGGTACACCGGGATCAACGGCGGCCAGATCAAAGCCAGCATGACCCGGCAACTCGACAACGGGTACATCCGGGCGTCGGTGAAGTACATCAACGACCGCAACCAGTTCATCCTGCCCCTGCCGTTCACCAACCCGGACGATCCGGAATACGTCGACGGCTTCGGCAACTACGGCTCGATGAACACCAACGAGGGACTCGATCTCGAAGTGCCTACGCCCGACGGGAAGCTGCGCCTGCCGCTCGACAACGGCCTCCGGACCGACGCCACGTGGTTCACCATCGACGCCGCGTTCGACCTCCCCGACGACTGGCGGCTGCAGAACACCGCGCAGGCGATGCGGAACGATCAGGAGTGGAACGCCCTCCTGGGCAACAATCTTGTGACGGCCGCCGACTACATCACGGGCCTGGGCCTTCCCGCCGGTACCACGGCGCAGCTCTTCTACACCAACCACTTCGACGGCTTCGGCAACCGGCTCCCGTACGACAATCCCAACGGCCTGGTGGCGCTCGCGGGTGAGTGGCACGTCGCGAAGCCGATCTCGGCGATCCACGATCAGATCCAGCTTCGGCGGCAATTCGGCCGGCACAGCTTCGCGGTGGGAGCGTACCTGGCGCACTACACCCAGGAGAATACCTGGAACTTCACCGACGTTCTCACCGACGTTCGGGACAATCCCCGGTTCCTGGACGTGGTGGCGACCACGGCCGGCGTTCCCGATACTCTGACCTCCAACGGGTTCCGGAGCTTCCTCTCCAACTACGTGAACGGCACCGGTGAGACCAACGTGGTGTCGGGTGTGGTCGGCGGCGAGATCCAGCTGACCGAGAAGCTGCGCGCGGATCTCGGAGCCCGGGTGGAGTACAACGACTACGTGCAGGCGTCCGAGAACACCGGACCCGTGGACCTGGATGGCGACCCCACCACCACCTTCGACAACATCGAGTTCGGCCTCAACAGCTTCCGGCACTTCACCCACGACATCACCGACTGGGCCGGCTCGCTGGGGCTCAACTACATCATCAACGACAACTTCGCCGTGTACGCCGCCGGATCCCGCGGCTACAAGATGCCGGCGCTCGATGAGCTGCTCGAGGCCCAGAGTCAGGCGCAGGTGGATCTGTTCGACGCCCGTGAAGTGAAGTCCGTCGAGGGCGGTGTTAAGACGCAGCTCGGCCGGCTGGCCTTCACCGTGAACGGGTTCTACACCTATCTGGGAAACCAGATCAGCCAGGGGGCGGAGCTGGACAGCCAGGGCCGCACCGTCTGGGTGATCAGGGAATCTCCGGACAACCGATCCTACGGCGTCGAACTGGAGGCCATCGTCGCGCCGACACCGGGACTTCAGTTCCAGGGCAGCGCCACCCTCCTGCAGGCGGAAGTCGCCGGTGGGGTGGACAGCCTGGCGCGCATCGAGGGTGAGCGGCTCGGAAACACGCCCGAGTACCTCGGCAACCTCGCCGCGATCTTCTCGCCGCAGAGGATGAGGAATCTCGAGCTTCGGGCGGACTTCCACTTCGTGGGATCGCGCTTCGTGGAGGGCCCGCAGACTCGGCCCGAGTCGGGTCCCCAGGCCATGCTGCCGGCCTACCAGTACTTCAACTTCGGTGCGAGCGTGGGCATCCCGCGCTCCGGGGTCCGGATCAACGCGGACCTGCTGAATGCCTTCCAGAGCAAGGGCCTGGAGGAAGGCAATCCGCGCCTGACCGGTGTGGGGGTGCTGCCGTTCTTCGCGGCCCGGCCGCTGCTCCCGCGTCGCTTGCTGGTGGGTGTGAGCTACGACTTCGGGGCGGGCAGCGGAACCACGGTGGAACCGGCACCTGGCTTGTAGATCATCTCCGTTGTCAACCTGAGCGAAGCGAAGGGGACCATGTTCGATATGGCCCCCTTCACTTCGTTCAGGGTGGCAGGCTTCCCATGAAGACTCTCTCAATTCCGATGTTCCTGTTGCTGGCGGGTGCCCGCTTCCTTTCCGCCGCCGCCCAGGACTCCGCCTTGCATCTCGCGACCAGCGACCCTGCCCGCTCCCCTTCGCCGGTCATCGGCAACGGCCGGATCGGGGTTTTGATCCCCGCCCTCGGCTTCGGCGCCAGCCCCTCGTTCGTAGCGGGTCTCTACGAGAACGCCCCCGGTGACGTACCCCGGATCGCCGCGGTGCCCGCATGGACGGCCGTCGCGGTGTTCGACGGCGAGCGCTGGCTCGACAGCGCCGCGGCGGTGGGCTCGGTGCGAGCGTACCGGCAGGTGGTGGACATGGGGACGGGCACGGCCCGCACCAGCTACGAGTGGGCGAGCGGCGCGCGCCGCACCGGGGTCGCCGTCGAGACGTTCGTCTCCCGGGCGGACTCGCATCTCGCCGCCGTCCGGCTCGATCTCACGCCGCGCGCCGGCGGCCGGCTGCGGGTGCGTTTCGCGCTCGTCGGCCGGCCTCCGCCGCGCCGGCTTCAGCTGGCCACCGTGCCCAAGGCCAGCCCGGCGTGGCGGCCCGCGGATATCTGGTACCCTGGCCACATGGTCGTGCGCTCCCGAGCGGCCGCCAGACGACAGTCCGGCGCGCTGCTCGCCCTCACCTCGACGCCGGAGGGTCGCACCAGCGTGCTGGCACAGGCAGCGAGCGTAGGGTGGCCCGCCGACCTGCGGGGAGCAGCGGCCCGAACAGGCGCGGAGGGAGATAGCGCCTGGGTCGAGGTGGCGTTCGATGGCCAAGCCGGCCGCACCTACACCTTCACCCAGGCCACGGTCTTCAGCAGCGACGGCAGGGACCCCAGGGCCACCGCCAGCAGCGAGGCCGAAGGCGCCCGAGCCCGCGGCTGGCACGCGCTCGCCGGCGAGAACGCGGTCGCCTGGGGGCGACGATGGGAGACCGACATCGAGGTCCAGGGCGATACGGCGCTCCAGCGAGTCGTCCGATCCATGCTGTTCTACCTGCTGGCGAGCGGGGCCGAGGGCACCGGCCTCGGTATCCCGCCGATGGGGCTCTCGAGCGGCGGCTACTACGGCCACGTCTTCTGGGACTCGGATACCTGGATGTTTCCGCCCCTCCTCGTCACCCACCCCGACATCGCGCGCTCGCTGGTCGCCTTCCGCCACCGGACGCTGCCCGCGGCCCGCGCGAACGCCAGCGCGAACGGCTACCGAGGCGCGATGTATCCGTGGGAAGCGGACGAGCGGGGACAGGAAACCACTCCCTTCTTCGCGGTCCAGAACGCGAAGATGGAGATCCACGTCAACGGGGATGTCGCCCTCGCCCAGTGGCAGTACTACCAGGTCACCGGGGACTCGGCATGGCTCGCCACCGACGGCTACCCTGTCATCCGGGAGACCGCCAACTTCTGGGTGAGCCGGGCGCGCCGTGATTCCGTCCGCGACCGGTACCACATCGACAGCGTGGTATCGGTTCACGAGGGGCTGATCGGCGTGAGCGACGATGCCTACACCAATGCCGTCGCCCGCAAGAACCTGGAGATCGCCTTGGCGGCCAGCGCCAGGCTGGGCGCGAAGCCCGACCCGCGGTGGGGCGAGGTGGCCGCGAAGCTCCACCTGCCGTACGACACGGCCAGCGAGTTCTACCGCACCTACGAGGGCGCGCCGGACTCCACCCTCGGCGCCGTGACCCCGCTGCTCAGCTACCCGCTCGGCGTTACGATGAGTGAGCGCGCCAAGCGCTCCCAGCTCGAGCAGGCGGTCGAACGATATCTGCAGGAGGGGGGAGGTGCGATGATGGGCAACACGCTCCTGGCGGTCGATGCCGCCGAGCTGGGCGACCGCGCCCTGGTGGACTCGCTGCTGCCCCACAGCTATCAGCCCCACCTGCGAGGTCCGTTTCACATGCTGTCGGAGACGCCGAAGAACGACGCCGTGAACTTCGTGACCGGCGCCGGCGGCTTCCTCCAGCAGGTCATCTTCGGCTACACCGGTCTTCGCATCGGCGATGGGGGACTGGAGCCCGCCTTCGAGCCGGTGCTGCCGTCGAAGGTGACTCGTCTGGTGCTGCGCAACTTCTACTGCCGAGGCAGGCGCTACGACGTGGTGGTGGACTCGACCGGCCGCCGAATCATCCCGCGCGCCGAAGGAGCGCAGCGGTGACCGCGGGCGTCTTGGCGCTCAGCCTCCTGCTCCAGGCCGCCCAGACCGCGCCGGTCCTCTCCTTCCCCGAGGCGGGCCTCGATGATCCGTCTGCCTACCAGGGATATCAGACCCGCTTCTACCGCGACTCGAAGCACAACACGGTCCAGATCTACCTGGAGCCCAAGACGGGTCGGATCGTGCTGCTGTGGGCCGACGCGGCGAACGAGAGCGTCGGCTTCACCGTGCGGGACCCATCGGGGAGGCCGGTGCGGCTCACCTGGTCCGCCGACAGCGCGGAGATCGCCGATTCCGGCTCGACGCGTACCCTCGAGTTCGGCTTGAGAGCCGAGGCACCGCGGATCGAGCTCGGCTGGTTCGTCCTGGGCTCGATGCGGATCGAGCGCGACTTCGTGTATGCCGAGCGGCACCTGCAGCCGTTCAGCGGCGCGCCGTTTCGCGTGGTCGAGGAGTCCTTGCTGGTCGCGCGGGTCGCCGGGCTTCCCACCAGCGCTCAGCGCGAGCACCTCGCGCTGCTCGGGACGACCACGGTGGAGGAGCTCCGGGGCCGGCTCGAGCCCGTGATCACGTCCAGGCGCCTGGGGGACGCCGGGCTGGTGAGCATCGAGCGGCCTTCACTGGACGGGCGGAATCTGCTCCGGCTCGAGCTGCGCACCGCCGCGGGCGATGCCGTCACCCGGCCCACCTCTCGCACCGTCGCGATCCGCCGCGGTTCGGGTAAGAGGACGACCCTCCGGATTCGTGTCACCACCGACGCGAGGCCCCTCACGCCGCTGGACCGAAGCGAGATCTTCAACCGCCGGTTCCAGGAGTTCCTTGCCGCCGCCTCGGAGGCGGCCGACAGTGCCGGCCGAGTGCGCTATCGCCGGCTCGAACGTCAGGTGCGCGGCGTCGAGCTGCTGAGCTCGCGAGAGAAGCTGATGGCGGGGCTGCCCAACTTCGCCACCTATTTCGGCCGCGACATGATGATGACGGCGCTCATGATGCGGGCGGTCTGGGAGCCGACCATGTCGGAGCACGTGATCGCCAGCGTGCTGCGCAAGCTGGGACCCCGCGGCGAGGTGAGCCACGAGGAGGCGTTGGGCGGCCAGGCGATCCGGGAGAACGCGGTGGTGTACGACTCGCTGGTCGCGGCCTCCGCCCGGGCGGCGGGCGAAGGTCGAGGCCCCGAGGCCGACAGCCTCATGGCGCGGGCGCGGGAGGTGCTCCGCGACCTCCAGCGCACCCGCGAGAACTATCACATGATCGACGACGAGTACCAGCTCCCGGTGCTCGCCGCACGCTGGCTGGCCGATTCCGCCATTCCGCTGGAGCGCAAGCGCGCCTTCCTGCTGGGCGCCGAGGAGGGGGGGAACCCGAGGCTGGCGGGTCTGCTCCGCGAGCTCGCCCTGGTGGCAGGGCAGACCCAGGCCTATGCTCGCGAGCCTCATCCGCTGAATCTGGTCAGCTTCCCGCTTCGCGATTCGGTCCACTGGCGTTCCGCCAGTTGGCGCGACAGCGATGCCGGTTACGCCGGCGGGCGGTTCGCCATGGACGTCAACGCGATCTGGGTGCCGGAGGCGCTCCAGGCGATCGCGACGATCCTGGGTTCGCTTCCGGCCCTCGGGCTGGATCCGGCCGCGCTGGACAGCCTGGTGCCCAGGCTCAGTACAGGCCCCCTCGGCCGGTACGTCCGGGACTCACTCGCGCTCCGCCATGCGGTCGAGACCTGGCGCGGAGCACGGCGGCACTTCGAAGTGACGCTGGGCCCGGGCGAGATCGGGGAGCGGCTGCGCGCCAGGCTCGCCTGGCTTCCGGCCGGTGAGCGCAAGTATTGGGAGCAGGTCCTCCGCCGGGCCGGCGAGCCCCGTGATACGCTCCGCTTCCTCGCGCTGTCCCTCAATGCCGCCGGGCAGCCGATACCGGTCGTCAACACCGACCCGGCGACAGGACTCTTCCTCGGGAGCTTCACCTCGGCCGCTGAGCTCGCCCCGTTCGTTCGCACCTACCCCGTGGGCCTGTTCGCCGATTCCCTTGGCCCGCTCGTGGCCAACGACGCCTACGCGTCACGGGCGATCTGGGAGCGCTTCCGGAAGGACACCTATCACGGGCCGCGGGTGGTGTGGGGCCGCGAGGTGAACCTGCTGCTCCTCGCCCTGGCCAACGTGGTCGCGGAGGGCGCCGATCCCGAGGGCCGATTCGCGGACGCGCTCCGCCGGACGCTCGCGGCGGTGCACGCGTCGGGCCTGGAGCACTCCGAGCTCTGGAGCTATCGGATCGAGCGTGGGCGGCTTCGCCCCACGCGGTACGGGACCGGCTCCGACATTCAGCTCTGGAGCGGGACCAGCCTCGCCGTGCAGTTCGCCCTGGCCAGACTCGGCGACTGATGCCGGCGGATCGTACGCTACTGGACGAGGGCTGGAGCGTTCAGGAATGATCGGACCGAGTCGAGCGAGCCGTCGCTCTTCAGGGGCTCGATCCTCAGCACCTCCGCCATCAGCGGATAGAGGTGGACGTTGCGGAAGGCGGGGACGCGAAGACCGCGCCGGAAAGCGGGTCCGCGCGCGACGAAGAGGGCACCCATGGAAGGCAGCGCGTCGTCATAGCCGTGGTTGCCGAGGATGATGCTCGGCGCCGGGTCGTCCGCGGTACGCCGGGTGATCGTCCAACCTTCGTCCGCCAGGGCGAGGATGGGAGCGATCCGCGGCCCTTGCAGGCGAAAGCGATCGGGAGCCTCGCCCCGGCGGTACACCGTGAGGTGCGGCGCGCGCTCGAGGGCGCGGTGCACCGAATCCTCCAGTCCGGGCGCAGGCCACGCGGTGAGCAAGGTGTTCATCTCGTCCACTTCCATCGCGTCCTCCGCCACGTAGTCGTCGAGCCAGATGACCCGCTCGGGGCTGGTCGCCGCCATGCCGTGGTCGGACACGACCAGGACGTTCACGTCGCCGCGTCCGATCCGTTCCAGGCCGGCCATCACCCGCCCGATCAACCGGTCGGCCTCGGCGATCGCGCTGTCGGTGGCGGGCGCGTCCGGGCCGTACCGGTGGCCGGCGTTGTCCACCAGGGGGAAGTAGAGGGTCAGGAAGACTGGCCGCTCCTCCGGCGGCAGCGCGAGGCGCTCGAGCATCCACCCGATCCTGGCGGTGTCCGGCATCTTGGTGTTGTAGGGCAGGGTGTAGCTCGGCAATACACCACCGATCGGCGCCTCGCTTCCGGGCCAGAACAGCGGCGCCGTGCGCCTACCCTGTCGCTCGGCGGTCACCCAGATCGGCTCGGCGAGATAGAAGGCCGAATCCCGCACCGACTCGCGGTCGAACAGGCTCAGGCGGCGACCGATGTCGGGGGCGGTGAGTACATTGGCTACGATCCCATGCCGGGCCGGGTACCGCCCGGTGACGATCGTGAAGTGATTGGGGAAGGTCTTGGTGGGGAACACCGGCACCAACGCTTCGGCGCGCACCCCCTCGCGCGCGAGGCGTGACAGGTTGGGCGTGAGCCCGCGATCGAGATAATCCCACCGGAAACCGTCGATCGAGATCAGCAGGACGGTCGTGCCCAGTCCCCCGGCCGGGAGCGGCTCCTCCGGCGCCCGCCCCGCGCACGCCGTGATCAGGGCGGTGAGGACACACCGCCGAATCGCACTCCAGCCCGAGGCCCGTATGGACATCGCTTCCTTTCTGTTCGGGGCCGCCCTCGGCCTCGCCGTCGGCGCGCTGGTCGCCTGGCTCGCGGGGCGGATCGGCACCGTCCGCATTCTCTCACGGCTGGAGGCCGAGCGGCAAGGCGAGGCCCGGTGGCGGGAGGCGTTCGGCGCACTCTCGGCGGAAGCGCTGCGCCAGAACAACCGCTCCTTTCTCGAGCTGGCGGAGGCGAAGCTGGCCGAAGCCCGACGCTCCGCCGCCTCGGAGCTGGAGCTGCGCCGGCGGGCCGTGGACGACCTGGTTCGACCGATCACCACGGCCCTGGAACGGGTGGACGGCAGGATCCGGGAGGTGGAGAGGGAGCGAGCCGCCTCCTACGCCGGGCTGACCGAGCAGCTCAAGGGCATGGCCCAAGCTCAACAGGCGCTCCAGGCGGAGACGGAACATCTGGCCCGGGCCCTCCGCGCGCCGCAGGTGCGGGGCCGGTGGGGGGAGATGCAGCTCCGCCGGGTGGTCGAGCTGGCCGGGATGCTGGACTACTGCGACTTCGAGGAGCAGGTGACCGCCTCGGGGGAGGCCGGGGTGCTCCGGCCCGACCTCATCGTGCGGCTTCCCGGCGGCAAGACCGTCGTGGTGGACGCCAAGGCACCGATGGCGGCTTACCTCGACGCGATCGACGGCCCCGGGGATGAAGGAACCCGGGAGCGCCTCCTGCGCGACCATGCCCGCCAGGTGCGCGACCACATGACCGCGCTCGGCAGCAAGGCCTACTGGACTCAGTTTCAGGCCGCGCCGGATTTCGTCGTGATGTTTCTGCCGGGGGAGACCTTCTTCAGCGCCGCCTGCCGGCACGACCCGTCGCTCATCGAGTTCGGGGTGAGCCGGCAAGTGATCCCGGCCAGCCCCACCACCCTCATCGCGTTGCTGCGCGCGATCGCCTACGGCTGGCGTCAGGAGCGCATCGCTCAGAGCGCGCAGGAGATCAGCGACCTGGGGCGCCAGCTCCACGAGCGGATCGGCACCATGGCCGGGCACTTCGAGGATCTCCGCCGCGCCTTGGATCGGGCGGTGGAGAGCTACAACCGCACGGTGGGCTCGCTGGAGACCCGGGTGCTCGCAACGGCCCGACGCTTCAGGGAGCTGGGGGTGACGGCGGACGACCTGCCGGAGGGGCTTACGATCGAGCAGACGACCAGGCAGGCCCTGGCGCCGGAGCTGGCCCCGCCACCTCGCGGATAAACCTCCTGCCGCCCCGACTCGTAGTGCCGCACACCCCCCTTCGCTCGGAGCATCGCATGCGTCCTTCGTTCGTCACCCGCGCACTCGTCTGCGCTATCCTCGGCATGCCGGTTCCGCTCGCCGCCCAGGCCCCGGCGCTGGTCCTGCCCAAGGCCAGCCAGCGTGCCACGGTCAGCCAGACCGTCGGTCTCACCACCATCAGCGTCACTTACGACCGCCCGGCCGTGAAGGAGCGGGAGATCTGGGGCAAGCTGGTCCCCTACGACTCGGTCTGGCGGGCTGGCGCGAACGAGAACACGGTGCTGGATGTCTCTTCGGCCGTCCGGGTGGGAGGGAAGGAGCTGCCGGCGGGCCGTTACGGGCTTCACATGATCCCTACGACCGAAGAGTGGACCATCATCCTCAGTAAACAGGCGGACGCCTGGGGTAGCTTCAGCTACGACCAGAAGGAGGACGCCGTCCGGTTCACCGCCGTGCCGGTCGAGGCCCCCTTCCAGGAGAACCTGGAGTACACGCTCGATGAGCCCGGCACCGGAGCGGTCAGCGTCACGCTGCGGTGGGAGAAGCTTGCGGTGCCGTTCCCCGTCGAGGTGGACTACAAGCGGGTCGTAGTAGACAGCCTGCGCCAGCAGCTCCGCGGTCTGGGCCGCTTCTTCTGGCAGCCCTGGATGCAGGCGGCCGCGTGGTGTGCGGGGAACGACGTGAATCTGGCGGAGGCCTCGGAGTGGGCCCAGAACTCCATCGCCATCAACGAGAACTTCAACAACCTCCGGCTCAAGGCGACGCTGCTGGACAAGCTGGGCGACACGGTGAATGCCGCCACCCTGCGCCAGCGCAGCCTCGAGATCGCGACCGAGCCCGATATGAACAACTACGGTTACCAGCTTCTGGGGGCGGGGAAGGTGGATTCGGCGATCGTGGTGTTCCGGAAGAACGTCAAGGACTACCCCAAGAGCTGGAACGTATACGACAGTCTGGGCGAGGCCTATGCGTTGAAGGGGGACAAGAAGAAGGCGCGCGAGAACTACGACAAGGCGCTCGCGATGACCAGGAACCCCGCCCAGCAAGAGCGGATCTCGGGTATTCTGGCCGGGCTGAAATAGAGACGGGGGGCCGGGGTCCCGGAACGGGGCCCCGGACCCGAGCCCTTCGAAGGGCTAGGCGGCGACCTTCCGGCCGCCGATTGCGCCGGCGAGCATTTCGGAGACGTAGCCGAAGAGGGCGCCCGCCACGAGGGCGATGATCGTATTGGTCCAGCTCCCGCTGGCTCCCACTACCACGCTCACCGCCGTTGCCGCGCCGAGGAACGCTCCGGGGATGAAGGACAGCGCCGGAATCTTGGCCTGGACCACCATGATGAACGCCGCCACGCCCACCAGCAGCGAGAGGAGGGGGACGCCGCCGCCGAAGTTGTTCCAGAGATAGAGGGCCAGGAACGCCCAGAGCACCCCCGACAGGTTCGCGGCGAGGGTCTTGGCCAGTCCCTGGGTCTTGCCTCCCGCGGCAAAGAAGCATCCCCACGCCACGATACCGGCCCAGACCGGCAGGGCCGCCACGCCGAGGGCGAGATACGTCCAGCCGGCGATCAGGATTCCTATGCTGAGTGCCAAGGCGACGAGCGCGTCCATGTACCACCTCCGGTGAGGGGGAACGGCGCGAGCGGGAACCAGTGTGCCGGTATTACGGTCCGGCAGGGCGGCTGTCAAGGATTGAGGCAGTTGTGTCACCTGAAGGGGACCGAGTCGAGCATGGCCCCTTCGCTGCGATCAGGGTGACATTGATACATTCCTGGGCATTCCATCTACCAGCAGCCCCGGAGCCCCCCGTGCCCCGTGTCCCCCAGATCAGCTACGACTCCGCCCCACCCGAGGTCCGGGAGGCGCACGACGACCACATCCGCCGCCACGCCCGCATCACCAACATGAAGCGGACCCTGCTGAACTCGCTGCCGGCCTTCCACGCGCTGATGGAGTGGTATCCGCTCCGCGACACCGTCCAACCATTCCTCGGCCCGCGGCTCACCGTGCTCTTCGCCCACGCGATCTCGGCCGAGACCGACTGCCTCATCTGCAGCACCTTCTTCCGCCGCATCCTGATCGAGGAGGGCGAGAACCCCGACCGGCTTGCGCTCGACCAGCGGGAGCACGCGGTGGTGGATTACGGTCGGCGTCTCGCGGTCTCACCCTTCACGGTTCCGGACGAGGTGTACGCCCGCGTCGCGGCTCACTTCGACGATGCGCAGATGACCGCCCTCACCGCGTTCGGGGCGATCATGGTGGCGACCAACGTGTTCAACAACGCGCTGCAGGTGGACCTGGACGAGTACCTTCATCCCTATCGCCGGGTGCCGGCGGGGAGCGGCCATGCCGGGTGAGTTCGCCGGGAAGGTCGCCTTCGTTACCGGGGCGGCGCACGGTCAGGGGAGGGCGACGGCGCTTGCCTTCGCGCGGGAAGGCGCACGGGTGGCAGCGCTCGACGTGGCCTGTCAGCTCAGCTATCCCGGGTACGACATGGGCTCGCGCGACGATCTCCAGTCGCTGGTGCAGTCCTGCGCGGAGCTGGGGAGCGAGTGCCTTGCCTTCACCGGCGATGTGCGGAACGACGCGGACGTCACCGCGGCGGTGAGCGGAACGGTGGAGCGTTTCGGCCGCATCGACATCCTCTTCAACAACGCGGGCATCTGTGCCTACGGACTGGCTCACGAGCTGACCGAAGAGGCCTGGGACACGATGCTGGACATCAACCTCAAGGGAGCCTGGCTGGTCGCCAGACGGGTCATCCCGGTCATGATCCGGCAGGGGTCGGGCGTCATCATCAACAACTCCTCGGTGGCCGGCCTCAGGGGCATGAACCGGCTGAGCCATTACGCGGCCTCCAAGTGGGGCCTCACCGGTCTCACCAAGTCGTGGGCCATCGAGCTGGCGCCGCACGGCATCCGGGTCAACTCGGTCCACCCCACCGGCGTCAACACGCCGATGAACGACGGCCTGGCCGCGATGGAGGGCCTGACGCCCAGGGAGATCGCCGAGCGGTCGGCGGGGAATCTGCTTCCCGTGCCCTGGATCGAGCCGGAGGACGTGGCCGCCGCCGTGCTGTACCTGGCCTCCGACCGCGCCCGCTTCGTGACCGGAGCTCCCCTGATCCTCGACGCCGGGCTGTTGACCCGCTGACCCAGCCGAGCGAATCGCTCCCCAAGGCCATCGGACGGGTCGCTCTCACGGGACTCGTCCTCAACTCGGTCATCGGCAGCAGCGTCTTCGGCCTCCCCTCCGTCATCGCTGGACAGCTGGGTCGGGCCAGCCCCTGGGCCTGGCTGCTCGCCGGGCTTGGCATGGTGCTCGTGGTCACGGCCTTCGCGGAGGTCGCGAGCCGATTCGCCCGCGCCGGAGGGACCTACCTCTACGCCCGGGTGGCGTTCGGGCGCTTCGCCGGGATCGAGATGGCGTGGCTCACCTACCTGGTGCGCCTGACGGCCGCGGCCACCAACGCCAACCTGTTCATCATCTACCTGGCCGAGTTCTGGCCCCGAGCCACCGGACCGGTCGAGTCGCGTCTCCTGCTGGCGGTAATGCTGCTCCCTCTGGTAGTCGCGAACTACCGCGGCCTGCAGGGTGGGGTCTGGACCAGCACCGCGTTCGCGGTCGCGAAGCTCGCACCGCTGGCGGTCTTCATCGTTGCGGGTCTCTGGGCCATGACGGCCGGATACGGAGAGCCGATGGCCCCGCGGCCAACCGAGGCGGGCGCCGGCGATTGGCTCGAGGCGATCCTCCTGCTGGTCTTCGCATACGGCGGCTTCGAGGCGGCCCTCCTGCCGCTCGGCGAGGCGCGCAACCCCAGGCGCGATGCGCCGCTCGCCCTGTTCACCGCGCTTGGTCTTTGTGCCCTGATCTACACGCTGGTGCAGGTCGTCGTGCTGGCCATGCTGGCGGATCCGGCGGCCACCGACCGTCCTCTCGCCACCGCGGCGCAGGTCTTTCTGGGCCCCATGGGCGCCGCCCTGATGGCGGCCGGCGCCCTGGTCTCGGTCTACGGCTATCTCGCCGCCGCCATGGTCAACGTGCCGCGGCTCATCTACGCGATGGCGGCGGAGGGCGATCTTCCACCCCGGCTCGCGGCCGTGCACCCGCGCTTTCGGACTCCCCATGTCTCCGTCGCCGTGTTCGCCGTAACGGTCTGGGGCTTCGCAGCCGCAGGCGGCTTTCTGGGGAACCTTTCCCTCTCGGCCGTGTCGCGGCTTCTGACCTACGGGATGGTGTCGGTCGCGCTCGTGGTGTTCCGGAGACGAGAGCGTGTCGCCGGCGGCGTGGAGCGGGCCTGGTTCCGCGTGCCCGCCGGCCCTGTGGTTGCGGTCCTCGGCCTCGCCTTCTCGGCAGTGCTGGCGCTCAGGATGAAGCGGCTGGAGCTCGTGGTGCTGGCAGGGACCCTGGCGTGCGGCCTGGTGCACTGGGTCTGGATGAGGAGCCGAGCACGGGCGCTATGAGGGTACCACCAGGTTCAACGCGCCGCGGTCCAGCCGGTACTCGAGGGGGGTCCGCTGCCGACGGATTTCCCCATCCATCGCTACCTTGACGACCCGCATCGGCAGGTCCAGCCTCAGCCTGTCTACCAGCGCACTGTCCAGTCCAAGGGCTCGAGGCTCCACCTCGAGCCCCCGGTCGAGCCTCGCGTAAGCGCGGACGAAGCGTCTCGCCTGCCGGCGGCCGCGCGGCACGACCACGTGCAACGCGCCGCCGGGCGCGGCGGTGAGTCGGCCCAGCCCCGGCGGCGTCAGCTCCCGTTCCCCGACGGCAACGAACGCGAGCGGCGAGCTGTACACCCGGACCTCACCTCCGGACTCCAGCGTGACCTTGATACTCCTCAGCGTCCGGAGGATGCGCAGGCCGGCGGCCAGGCTCGCCAGCCAGTAGCCGAGATACCGCTCCAGGCGGTCGCGGGTCTGGACGAAGCGTACGTAGGCGCCGACCGAGCTGGTGCCCAGGAAGAGCTGATCGTTGACATAGCCCACGTCCACCGGCCTGACGCCCCCATGCTCGGCGACGCGCAGCGCCTCGTCGAGGTCGGTGGGGATGCCGTGATCGCGGGCGAAGTGATTGAGTGTGCCGCCCGGGAGCACCGCGAGAGCGGTCGAGGTGCCCGCCAGGACGGACGCCGCAGAGGCGATCGTGCCGTCGCCGCCGGCCACGACCACTCTCGGTGCACCGCCGGAGACCGCCCGGCGCAGCGCCACGACGCACTGCTCGGGTGGCGTCAGCCGGATGTCGAAGCCGGGGTTGCGCTCGAGCGCCTCGATCGCGGCCTTGGCGCTGCCACCGCCTGCGTTCACGAAAGCGGGGATCGCGGCGCTCGCCGTGGCCCGCCGGGTATTTGCCGGGGCTCCCATGTTCGTCGCCTGCTCGGGGTGGTCGAACATGGGCAGGGCAGGCGCCGCCCGTGGTGAGCCAAGTCACGTCCCTGCGCCGCATTGCACTCCGGGCTCGCCCGAGACTTGCCGTTGATTCCCCGCCGGACGCAGCCACCGCGACTTAGCTCCTTTCCCCATCTCCGCACGAGGCCGGTATGCAAGGCCGACTGGCGTTCTGCCTCCGCGCGAGCGTGCTCTCGCTTGCACTCTTCGGGTGCTCGGCCGGCGAGCCGACTTCCCCGGAGGATCCGGACGACCCCGGGACCCCACCGCTTCCCGCGACCGTGTCATGGTCGGATGGCGCGACCTGGCCCGGCGGCCAGGTTCCGGGCGCCGGCGCGACCGTCGTGATCCCGTCGGGCAAGGCGGTGCTGCTCGATGTGAGTCCCCCGCCGCTCGCGAGCCTTCGGATCGAGGGCGCGCTGGTGTTCGACGAGCGGGATCTGGAACTGACCACCGGCCATATCCTCGTCCTGGGCACGCTCCGTGTCGGGACCAATGGCGCCCCCTTCCGTCATCGCGCCACGATCACCTTGACCGGCACGCTGTCCGATGGCGACGTCATGGGGATGGGCAACCGGGTGCTCGGCGTCGCCGGAGGCACGCTCGATCTGCATGGGGAGGTGCGGAAGGGCTGGACCCGGCTGGGTGCGACAGCCACCGCCGGCTCGGCGCAGCTCCAGCTGGCAGAGACGCCCGAATGGCGGTCCGGCGACAGGCTGGTAGTGGCCAGCACCGATTTCGAGCCGGGCCACGCGGAAATCGTCGCGGTGGCCTCGGTGAGCGGGACCACGGTGACGCTGGAGCAGCCGCTCGCCTTCACCCACTACGGCGAGCTGCAGACGATCGCGGGGCGCACCGTGGACGAGCGGGCGGAGGTCGGGCTCCTCACCCGGAACGTCGTGGTCCGGGGGGATAGCGCCACCAGCGAGGGTGGCTATGGCGGTCACATCATGGGCACCGGCGGCACGCTCAGGATCTCCGGCGTGACCCTCCGGTTCATGGGGCAACGCGGACTGGTGGCGCGGTATCCGATGCACTGGCACGTCATGGGGCCGGTGGACGGGCAGTACTTCACCGGCGGCAGCGTGTGGGGGAGCTTCAACCGCTGCGTCACGGTGCACGGGACCGACAACGCCCGGGTGGAGGGCAACGTCTGCCACGACCACTTGGGCCACGGCTACTTCCTCGAAGACGGGGCGGAGACCGGCAACCTGATCGCCGGAAACCTCGGTCTCGGCACCAAGACACTGGACGACGGCGTGCTCCCGACCGACGGCCGCGCCGCCACCTTCTGGATCACCAATCCCGATAACACCATTCGCGGGAATGCCGCGGCTGGCTCCCAGGGCTTCGGCTTCTGGTTCGCCCTGCCGGCCTCGCCCACAGGCCTCTCCACCGGGCAGCCCGAGCTGCCCCGGAACACGCCGCTGCGTGAGTTCAGCGACAACGTCGCCCACACCAACCGGCGCGGCGGCCTCCACGTGGACGACGGACCGCGGCCGGACGGGACCACCGAGACCGTCTTCTATGCCCCACGCACCGATCCGGACGACGGCAACACCGCGGTCGTCGCCGACTTCACCCGGTTCACCGCGTGGAAGCACCCCGGCCGCGCCATCTGGCTTCGGGGCCGCGACCACCGCCTCAGCAGCGCCGTCGTGGCCGACAACGGGATCGGGGCCACCTTCGCCTCGAGCGAGACTTTCGTGGAGGACGCGCTCTTCGTGGGCGAGTCGGCCAATGACGCGGGCGACGTGTTCGGCGACGGCTCGCGCCGCGGGTACGAGTTCTACGACGGCCGGGTAGGCGCCGACCGGGTGACCTTCGCCAACTTCATCGGGTCCGGAGCGATCCCCTGGAGCGCGCTCGGCTTCCTCCGCAACAACGGCTTCTCGGTGAGCACCGGCAACTTCGCCGGCGACGTGGCCTTCGTCAGCGCCAACCGGTACTACCTGGAGACGCCTCACGCGGACAAGGACGGCGACAAGGCCGCGGTCTTCCTTGACCGCGACGGCGACGTCACCGGATCGGCGGGGGCGTACGTGGTGCCGAATCATCCCTTCCTGGTGACGCCCGCGTGCACGCTGCGGGCCGAGTGGAACGCGTACGTCTGCGGCCAGCGCTACGTGAGCCTGAGCGTGCGGAGTGATGCCGAGGTAGTGGCGCCGCTCACGATCACCCGCGACGACGCGGCGGCGCTGACGCTGGTGGGTGTTCCCGACAACCCGAACTACGCGTACTCGTCGGTGCTCCCCGGACGGGCGTACACGGTACAGTTCGCCGGTGCCGCGCCGCTGCGGCCCTGGATCTCGCTCAATCGCACGCAGGAGGGCGAGTGGCTGCGGGTCACCCTGCCGTATTCTCAGGCCGGGCTCAGCGTCATCCGGGACTACAACAGCTCGAATCCACTCCCGCCGGCGACCGACCTGGCGGAGCTGGACGCGAGCCCCGGCGATCGCTACTGGTACGATGCCGGAACCGGGATGCTGCATTTGAAGCTGGTGACTCGCAGCGGGAGGAACTGGGCCACGATTCACGTGGAGCCGGAGTAGGGGTAAACCCGGCGCGGTTGTCAGTCCCACCCTCCCACCCTAACCTTCGGCTGCATGCCGGAGCGGATCACCTCCTTCGAGCGCATCCCGACCGTCATCGTGGGCGACCACGACGAGCTCGGGCGGCTGGTCGCCTGCCGGATCGCCGACCTCATCCGCGGCCGGGCCCGCGCCGGCCGCCGCACCGTGCTGGGCCTCGCCACCGGCTCCACGCCGATCGGGGTCTATCGCGAGCTGATCCGGATGCACCGCGAGGAAGGGTTGAGCTTCGCCCAGGTGGTCACCTTCAACCTGGACGAGTACTACCCCATGGCGCCGGGCAGCCCGCACGCCTACCACCGATTCATGTGGGAGAACTTCTTCTCCCAGCTCGACATCGCCCGGGAGAACGTGCACATCCCCCGCGGCGACGTTCGGCGCGACCAGGTGGAAGAGGAATGCCGGCGCTACGAGGAGGCGATCCGGGCCGCGGGCGGGATCGATCTCCAGCTCCTCGGCATCGGTCGCACCGGGCACATCGGCTTCAACGAGCCCGGCAGCGGTCTCGAGAGCCGGACCCGCCTCATCACTCTCGACCTGGTGACCCGCAAGGACGCGGCCGCCGACTTCTTCGGCGAGGACAACGTGCCCCGGGAAGCGGTGACGATGGGGGTGGGTACCATTCTCGATGCTCGCGAGATCGTGATCCTCGCGACCGGAGAGCACAAGGCTCACATCGTGCGGCGCGCGGTCGAGGGCGAAGTGGATCACGAGGTCGCAGCGACGTTCCGGCAGCGCCACCCCGCCACCACCTTCTACCTCGATGCCTCGGCCGGCGCCCGCCTCACCCGCATCGCCACGCCCTGGCTCCTCGGTCCGGTGGAATGGACGCCGCAGATTACGGTGAATGCCGTCACCTGGCTCTCCCAGGAGACCGAGAAGGCGATCCTCAAGCTGACCCAGCGGGATTACGCCGAGCACCGGCTCTCATCCCTGGTGGCCGCGCATGGCACGCCGGGCGCCCTCAACGGCCTGGTGTTCAACGCGCTCGGCGCCAAGATCCGGGGCCGCTCGAAGCTCCCGCGGCAACAGCGGGTCATCTGCTTCTCGCCTCATCCCGACGACGACGTCATCTCGATGGGCGGGATCTTGCGAAAGCTGGTCGAGAACGAGAACGCGATCACCGTCGCCTACATGACCAGCGGCAACCTGGCGGTGTTCGATCACGACGTCCGCCGGCACCTGGATTTCCTCTCCCGGGTGGCTGGGGAGCGCGGCATGGCCGACGGCGCCGTGAGCCGGCTGCTTGGTCGGGTGGAGGAGTTTCTGGCCGCCAAGCGCCCAGGCGAGGTGGACATTGACGAAGTGCTCGACATCAAGCGGATGATCCGCGAGTCGGAGGCGGTGGCGGGACTTCGCACCCTGGGGCTGGAGGAGGGCGCGGCCCGCTTCCTCGACCTCCCGTTCTATCAAACCGGCAAGGTGCGGAAGGATCCGGTCGGCCCCGCCGACGTCGCCATCATCCGCGGGCTGCTAGAGGGCGTCCGGCCCGACCTCGTGTTCGTAGCGGGCGACCTCTCCGACCCGCACGGCACCCACCGGATGTGCAAGGAGGCCATCGATCGCGCGCTGGCGGAGGTCGTGGCCGCAGGGATCCCCCGGCCGGAGGTGTGGCTCTACCGCGGCGCCTGGCAGGAATGGCCGGTGACCGAGGCCACGTGGCTGGTCCCACTTTCCCAGGAGGAGCTGCGGCTCAAGATCCAGGCGATCTTCAAGCACCAGTCCCAAAAGGACACGGCGCCCTTCCCCGGCCCCGACGAGCGCGAGTTCTGGCAGCGGGTAGAGGCGAGAAACAAGGGCACGGCTGCGGAGCTGGATCGGCTTGGTCTGGCAGAGTACTTCGCGATGGAAGCGTATGTGGTGGAGTAGGCGGTCGGGCGGTCAGGCGGTCAGGCGGTCAAGGCGCATGGTCATCCCAAGGAGCGCGAGCAATGAGGGATCTTCTCACCCGGTCGACGATGACCGCCGAGCAGATCCCTCGCGTTGCCCGGGATGACAGAATGAGGCTCGGTCCGCCCAGACCGCCAGACCGCCTACCGCCCAGACCGCCTGACCGCCTCATACCTCCTCCACCAGCATCACCGCCGCCATCCCCCCGCGCTGGGCCACGTTCACCACCTGCCGCTGCGAGGCCCGGGCCAGGACCGCGATGCCATCGTCCGTGGAGGCGAAGCCCATGACGTGGTAGAACGCCTCCGGCTGGAGGGCGCCCTCCTCGGTCAGAGTCGGCACCTCCACCACCGGGATCTGCGCCAGGCGCTGGACCACCCAGAGCTCCTCGTCCGCCAGCGCCGCGTCCAGGGCTGAGCACCATTCGCTATCACTCACCGTCTGGCCCAGCATCACTCCCTCGCCTCCGTACCCGCGGGACGGCTTGAGCACCAGCCACTCCCGCTCCCCCCGGGCGAACTCGAGCAGATCACCGGTTTCCCCGCCGGGCAAGGTCGTGCGGCGGTCGCCCACCACCCGGGTCCACAGGACGTGGTGCTGGAACACCCGCCGCTCTTCCTCGGCGTAGTAGCGCTCGCACAGGGCGGGATCGGTAAGCACCTCGAAGCAGGCCTTGCAGTCCAGCTCGGCGGAGATCGAGGAGACGACGCGGTTCTCGCGGAACAAGCGCCGCATGGGCTCCGGCTCCCAGCCTCCCTCCGCCATGTCGGCGAGATCGAGCACGCTGTAGTCGCGGTAGACCAGATCCACCGCGGTATCGCCACAGTAGATCTCCTCGCCCTTCATCCGCAGCTCGCTCGGATCGGCGTGCAGCATCCTGATGCCGTGCCGGTCCCCGTAATACTCCACCAGCCTCCGCTGCTCATCGATGCCCTCCAGCTCGTACTTGGGCTCGATCAGGCAGATGGTCCCGCCCGGCCGGCCAAGCGCCTCCAGGTGCTCGACCAGCTCCCGGAGAAGAAGGGTGCGCGCATCCGTGAGACGGGTCAGCCGGAGGCCGGGGTCGCCCCGCTGGAGCAGGGGCACCATGACCTCGTCCACCACTTCCTCGACCGCCGGCACCAGGTAGAGCCCGCCCACGCCGGTGAGGTTCGGCTCCACGAACCGCAAGGTGTCCTTCCAGATAGGGCTGGCGTAGTCCACCATGCAGTCCAGCCGGTCGAACACGGGGTTGCGAGCCTGCACCACCGGGGTCCAGCAGGCGCGCAGCCACTCGTCTTCCGCCGGTTCCATCCGGAGCAGCTTCCGGACAGCGGGATCGGCCAGGTAGAGCTCGGGAATCCGGAGCAGCGCGTAGTGCAGCGCCCGGGTGACGGAGTGAAGGTAGACGAGCTGCTCGGGGAGCAGTGTGATGGGGCAGGGCAGCACCCGAATGGCTTCCACCTCCCCGTCGTGGAAGTACTCCAGGTGCCGCTTCGACCCCGCCTGCCGCATGCCCTCATGGGCCGCCGCGAGCTCCGCCGGGGACAGGTGGTAGAGCGCCTGGCGCACCCGCGCGGCCAGACGCGCCCCGCGAAGACCCGAGGTCTCGACGGGGGTCGGCTGGGACGGTCGCGGGGTCTGGTCCGACATGACGGAGCGAATGTGCTCCCCGGCGAGCCCGGCACGCAAGCCGAGGGGTCTGGCCGCCTCGCGAATCGGACGATATGATGAATACGGAAGCGCCGTCGTATCGACCTTCCGCCCTGGCCATCGCGTAGTCCGGATTCACCCGTGCGGACCTCGCAACTGCTCCTCATCCGGTTGGCCCGTGCACTCGCGCCTGCTCTCGCGGGCGGGGCGGTGGCCGCCGGCTGTGCCTATCCGACCTATTCGACCCGCCTGGCCGACGGCCCCCAGCCCGTGGACCTCAGGATGGACACGCCGTTCCTCCGGAACGGGCAGCAAGCGATGGTCGTCATCCAGAGCCCCGCGGCCGACAGCATTGCCCTGGTCTCCACCAATGGGGTAGACCGGTATTGGAGTCACGGCTCGCGCCTCTTCGCCAGGGTGAGCGGGGATTTCGGAGACCGGCGGCCCTCCCGCGAGTACGCAGACCGCCACAACGGAGTCCTGCTCGACCGTCTGATGAAGCCGGCCACGATATCGGTGTGCCAGGAGGGTCAGTGCCGCGAGTTCTTCCACGAGTTCGAGGTCCGGTTGCCCGAGCGGAACGTCCGGACGGTCGCGGTAAGCGCGGGCTGGAACACGGTCTTCTCCCGCCGCACGATGAGGGACCAGAGCACCGGCCCGCTCTCCAGCCAGGCGCTCAGCAGCGGCGCGTTCTTCGTCGAAGGGGAGCTCGCGGCCAGGAATTGGAGCGCCCGGGCGCAGGGGTTCTTCGGCGGCGACGGGCAGGCCGCCTCGCTGGACCTGAGCCGGGTAGTCAAGGAGGGCAAGGAGGTCAGTTACGGCATCGCGATGCACGTCGGCGGCCTGCGCAACGACTGGCTGCCCGACGGCCGGCGCACCGAGCTGATGGAGAAGACGGCCTACAGCCTGAGCGTGGGGCCGAGCGTCATGATGCGGGGAGTGACGGCGAGCACGCAGTTCGGACTGGTGACCAATGGCCACGAGGCGCTCCAGGTGTTCGCCACCCGGCTCTCGGCGAACGGGCGGCTCACCTCGGTGCGGATTCCGATCAGCGTCACGGCGGAGAAGACGTTCGCCTTCGGCGGGGGACCGATCGTCTCCCGCCGCCGCGACGCCTTGGAGCGGCTCTCGGCGTCAGTGCACGTGCTCGAGTCGTTCGCCCTGAACTTCGGCGTGAGCAGTCATTTCATGGCCTGGCCGGGTGAGCAGCCTTCCCTGGACTTCCGGGCGTCCGAAGTGCTGATGACGGTGGGGGCGCGCTACACGCTGACCTGGTAGGGAAGATCCTGTGATCCCCTAGATCCCTGTCATTTCCGAAGATCCCGGTCATCCCGAGCGCAGCGAGGGATGACAGGGCACAAAACAAAAACCTCCCGAAACACGACACGTCGCGAATCGGGAGGTTCTGTCGCCGGCGGACACCGGGTTCGCTGGATCAGTGTCGCCACGTGTGGCGACCGAACCGATGTGCCTTCCTCAGCCCGTGCGGTGACGGCCAAGGTACCCGAGCCCTGCTCGGGCGTTCGATCGCGGCCGGCGAGCTCGCGATCGTCTCACGAGGACTGATCTCCCTGTGAGCGACAGACTCGCAGCGTCCTGCGGCCTGTCATCGTCTCCCATCAATACACCGCTTGATGAGTGACTCACCTCGAGGCCTCGCGGCTTCGAGGGGAGGCAACAGTACGAACTCATCACGCGCATGTCAAGAGGGAGTTTTTTATCGACACGATCAACGTCATCCACGTTGAAAAGAACGTCTGGCGATGTGGAATCGAAGCGCCTAGTTTGTGGCCCTTCCACCGCCG
The DNA here is from genome assembly GCA_036556505.1 of Gemmatimonadales bacterium. Taxonomy (GTDB): domain Bacteria; phylum Gemmatimonadota; class Gemmatimonadetes; order Gemmatimonadales; family GWC2-71-9; genus CAVVWJ01. The sequence continues at coordinate 73,756 of DATBJH010000077.1, read as the reverse complement.
ACACCCTGTTCAGGAGATCGTTGAGTGATCGGGACCGAGGTCTCGCGGGGCGGCACGGTGTTGCGTGAAATTGCCCGCAACATCGAGCGGATCGAGAGTGGCAACGCGCACGATCGCGTCTGTCTCTACGGCACCGACGATGGCGCGCACTCCTGTGTTTGCTACCGCGATACCGGGCACCCAGGGCGTCACCAGTGTCCTTGCGGTGCCCAATGGAAGTGAGAGGCTAGGCTAGTCGCACCGCCCGGCGACCGTGACGCAAGTCATGGTCGTCCCTCCCCTTAGGCGTCCACTATTCGGGATGAACTCTCCCCTTGTGCGGCGCCTTGGCCGGGTGCTCGCCTTCGGCGGCATCGCCATCCTGACGGTCGTGCTTGCCGTCGTGGCGTTGCTGCAGGTTCCCGCCGTAGCTGCCTGGGCCGTCAATCGCCTGATCACCTTCGTCCCACTGAGTCCCGGCTACAGCCTCGCGATCGGCGGTGTCAGCGGCAACTGGTTCACCAATCTGCAGCTGCGCGGAGTCGTGCTGCGACACGGCAGCCGCGAGCTCGCTCGCATCGAATACCTGGGCGCCCGCTACAATCCGCTGCAACTGCGCGGACCCGATCGGCGCCTGCGCCAGCTGACCCTCGACGGTGGCACCGTGGCCGCACGTCGTGACCCCGGCGGCTGGGACATCGCCGGCGCGATCCGATCCTCGGGAGACACGGCCGCGGCCGGCGGCGACTTCCTCGTGGACCGGCTCAGAATTCGCCGGCTGGACCTCACGGCTCGGCTGGCCCCCGATTCGATCGCCCGAGTCAAGGATCTCGCGCTTTCCGGCCGGAATCTGGTGGTGGGTGATACCGTCCTCGTCGTGATGGACTCCATCGGCGCGGAGATCGCCCCTCCGGGTGAGCCCGCGCTCTGGTTCGCCCTCGCCGCCGCCGGCGAGGCCACGCCCGAAGTCTTCCGCCTCGACCCGCTTCGTATCCGCAGTCATCGCAGCGACATCGCCGGGCGCGCCGTGCTTCCGCGGAGCTTCGACGTTCCCCGGATGGCGGATCGGCTGGACGTGAGGCTGGAGGCACGCCCGCTCGCGCTCGCCGACCTTGCCAGTGTCTACCCCGCCGTCCCGCCGGAAGGCGACCTCCGGTTCCAGGTGGGCGTGTCGGCAAAGGGCCGCCTGGTCACCGCGCGGCTCGCGGCCCGGCTCGACAGCGCCGCGATGGACTTGGAGGGAAGCACGGTGGTCGGACGCGGGGCGCCCGCGGTGTATAGCGTCCGGGGAGAGCTCAAGGGCCTTGATCCATCGCGCCTGTATCGCTCGGCGCCCATGGGCGCCGTCAACGGTGACATCGAGGCCGATATCCGTGGCGAGACACTGGCGCTCGCCGACGGAAACGCCTCGCTCCGCCTGCGAGGCACGCGGTTAGGGAACACGGACTTGCGCAGCCTCGACTTCGATGCCGAGCTCACCCGCGGCCGCGCCGACCTGCGTCTACGGGGAGATGTCCTGGGCGGACGCGTCCGGGCCACGGGCTGGGCCCGTCCCTTCGATTCGGTCCCGTCGTACCGGCTCGCGGGCGGCGCCATCGGACTCGAGGGGACCGAGACCGTAGCCAGAAGCCTCGCCGGTGACGATGGGCAGCCCGTGCTGGACCTGCGTTTCAAGGTCGCGGGAGAGGGTGTCACCCCACGGGAGACGGACCTGCGTGGCCGATTGGAGCTGGCCGCGCTGAAGAGCGGCGGAGAACGCCTGTCGCTGGGCGACGCGAGCCTGAGCCTCGCCGCAGGCCGACTCGAGGTCCGGCCCCGGCTCATCGTAGCCGGGGGAACCGTCAGCGGCGTGGCAACCGCGAACCTCGGCGACACGACCACCTATCAGGTGCGCCGCGGCCGGATCGACGGTGTGGACCTCGGCAGGCTGATGCGGGACACCGTCACGGTGCCGCTCAGCGGCAGCTTTCAGCTGAGCGGCCGCGGCACCGCTCCCGAGGAGGCCGTAGTCCGGGCAACCCTGGAGCTGGATGAGCTGCGGTATGCCGCCCGCCGGATCGAGCAGGTGATCGCCCGCGCTCGCGTGGAGCGGGGACGCGTCCTGCTCGACCTCCGCGGTGCGGTTCAGGGCGGGACCCTCGCGGTGGAGGCCAGCGCCCGGCCGTTCGACTCGGTCACCACCTTTCACGTCCGCCGCGCGGCGCTCGACAGCGTGGATCTCGGCACCCTGCTCGGCCGCGCGGATCTCAGCGGGCCGGTAACCCTGAGCGGATCCGGTGGCGGCACTTGGGGCGATGCGGCACGCGCGGTCAAAGGCAGTCTCACGGTCGCGCCGTCGCGCCTTGGCCGGATCCTGGTGACCGGCGGCAAGGCGACGGCGGAGCTCGACGGCGAGCGTCTCACCTGGGATGCCGGGCTCCACACCCCCGATGGGTCGTTCTCGCTGGCCGGCGAAGGCCATCCCATGGCCGAAGTGCCGTCCTACGTCGTCCGCGCCGGCAGGGCGGACTCGCTCGATCTGGGTCCGCTCCTCGGATACGACAGCCTGCGGACCGCGCTGAGCGCCCGATTCACGGGCTCGCTCTCCGGTACCACCCTCGACAACAGCCTGGCCCGGCTGCAGCTCCAGCTGCTGCCATCCCGGGTGAACGACGCGGAGCTCGGCCCCGGACGGCTGACGGTCGGGCTCGATCGCGGCGCGCTCGAGGGTGACCTCCGGCTCCAGGGGGAGGAGGCCGTCGCGGCGGCCAGGTTCAGCGGCAGGCTGGGGGCCGAGGAGTCGCGGGTGCGCGCCGATGGCGAGTGGCGAGTCGAGCGCCTGGCCCGATGGACCCGGGACACCGCCGCCGACGGACGCTTCGAAGGCCGCTTCGGGCTCGACCTGGTCGCCGACAGCAGCGGCCTGACGACGTTGGGCGGGCAGGTCAGCGCGCTCGGAGGAGTCGGCGGCGTGCGGCTGCAACAGCTCTACGCCGCGTTCCGCCCCTCCCCCGGCGCTGTCGAGGTGGACACGCTGATTGTTCGATCCAACGCGATGGCTCTCGACGGTGGCGGCCGCATCGCCCTGCGCTCCGGTCCGAGCGCGGCGACCGGCTCGTTCCGAATCAGCGGCCGGACCGGCGACCTCACTCCGCTTGCCCTCCTTGCCGGCGCAGACTCGGTCGTGATGGACTCCACTCTCCTCGACCTCACCGTCTCAGGCCCGCCGGAGCGGCGAAAGATCGAAGGGCACGCGGACGCCTTCCGGCTCCTGTACGGCGGCACCTTGGCCGAGCGGCTCACGGCCGAAGGGTCGGGCGTGATGGACAGCGCCGGTAGGGTCGCCTTCGGCGGCCGGCTGCGCGTGCTGGGGGCGGCCGTGGGCAAGCTCTCGGTGCAGCGCGTCGATCTGAGCGGCCGCTACGACTCGCTGGTCGCCGTCCAGGGCGCCGTCGTCGTCAACGACGATATGGGTCTGACCCTCGACCTGGGCGGAACCGCGAGCGGCGACAGCACACTCGCAACGCTCCGACGGCTCGATGTCCGCGAGGGCGGTCGCAGGTGGCAGCTCGAGCGGCCCGCTATGATCGGGCTCCGGCCCAGCGTCGTCGAGGTACGAGGGTTCAACCTCGGGGCAGGCGACCGGAGCATCACGCTCGACGGTGTCTTCGCCCCCCGTGACTCCAGCGACATGACGGTCCGCATCACCGGCTTCGACCTGGACGCGCTCGAGCAGGCGAGGCTCGTCCCCATCGCCGGACGGTTGGACGGTATCCTCAGGCTTTCGGGCCCCGCCGAAGCGCCGTCGCTCGAAGGAAAGGTGGGCTTCGACGTCCGCAGGAGCGGCGGGGACAACCTGGGACGAATCGGGTCGGAGCTGGCGTGGACCCGGGCGGGGCTTCGACTCAACGCGTTCGCCGGGCCCCGCACCGGGGGCGGCCGGCTGACCGTGGCCGGGACGCTTCCCTGGAGGCTCACGCTGGCTCCGGAGGACACCGCCGCGCAGGTCGGGTTCGCGCGGGAGCCGGCGGATACCATGGCCCTCGCGGTGCGCGCCGACAGTTTCGATCTGGGTCTGTTCCAGCCGTTGCTGCCGGAGGAAACGGCCGCCGATCTCACCGGCGCTCTCGCCGTGAATGCCCGCGTCGGGGGCACGCCCGATCAGCCACGAGTCACTGGCACCGTCGGCCTGCGCGACCTCGGCGTCGAGCTCCCGGTACTGGGCGTCACCTACCGCGAGGGACGGCTGGCTGGGCGCCTCGATGGTGAGCGCTTCAGGATCGACACCCTGCGGATCCTGACCGGCGAGGACCAGGAACTCTTTGCCAGCGGTGATGTGCGTCTGGAGCCCCTGACCGACCCGGCCCTCGCGATCGACGCCAGGCTCAAGGACTTCCTGGTTTCCCACTCGGACCAGCTCCACGCGGTGGCCACCGGCGATGTGCGGCTGGCCGGCACCGCGGCGGAGCCGGTGTTGACCGGGAAGCTCCAGTTGGCGGAGGCGGAGATCTTCGCCGGCGCGGAGACGGCGACAGCCGTGGAGGAGGTCCAGCTCACCCCCGCCGACCTCCAGCAACTTGCCCAGCGCTTCGGGCCCGCCGCCGCGGCCGCGGGAGCGAAGGAGGAATCGGGATTCCTGGATCGCTTCCGCATGAACCTGGATCTGTCCTTTTCGAGGCGGGTGTGGCTCCGGAAGGCGCAGAGCCCCAGCATGGACATCGAGCTTGCCGGCCGGATCAACCTGCGGCAGGAGCCCGGAGGGGAGATGCAGTTCTTCGGGCAGGTGGAGCCGATTCCGGATCGCGGCGAGCTCGACCTCTACGGCCGCACCTTCCAGCTGACCGAGGGAGAGATCGCGCTGCGGGGCCCGGTCGACTCGACCAACCTCGACGTCACCGCGCAGTACCGGGTGCCCACCGAGGGCGACCCGGACGCCGAGGAAGTGGTCATCAATGTGCACGCCACCGGCCGCCCGGACAGCCTCGGCCTGGCCTTCGAGGCCGATCCCGCGATGGGACAGGACGACATCATCTCCTACATCGTGACCGGTCGGCCGGCCTCGGACAATCCGCTGGTGGATCAGCAGGGCGGCGGAGTGAACGCGACTCAGGTCGCCGTCGGCCAGCTGGCCGGAACCCTCGGCAGCGCCGCGGGCGAAGAGCTGGGCTTCGACGTGTTCACGATCCGTCAGGAGCCGGAACAGGGTCTCACGCTGACTGCAGGCCGATACCTCGGCGCACGGGTCTTCGTCAGTCTTCACCAGCCGCTTCGGATCGGCACCAACTCGGACCAGCAGACCACCGAGACCAGCGGACCCGGGTTCGAGCTGGAGTACGCCTGGCGCCGCTGGCTTCGCAGCACGTTGCGTGGGGGCAGCCTCCCGGCCAGCGCACTGATGCGGGGCCGCTATGCATTCTGAGCGTGCCGCTCTCGCGCTCGCCCTGCTGCTCGCGGGTTCCCCGCTCGCGGCGCAGGACGCGCTCACCGGCGTTGGCCCGAAGACCCAGGTCAAGAGCATCGAGTTCCGGTTCACCGGCGGGCAGACGCTGCTCGAGCGGGACCTTCGCCCCCACATCGCGATGACGGAGCGCGGCAGCTTTGTCGGTCTGCGGCGCATCTTCGGCTGGATTCCGTTCGTGACGGCGGTAGGCAACCACCCCTTCAAGCCGGTCGAGCTGCAGCGGGACGTCGTTCGGCTCAGGAACGTCTATGTCCTCTCCGGCTTCCTCAAGGCGAAGGTGGACTACGACGTCCGGTACGATGCCAAGGAGGACCTGGTGGAGGTGGCCTTCCTGATCGACGAGGGCCCTCCGATTCAGCTGCGCAACGTGCAGTTCATTGCCCGGGACAGCGGCCCACCAGCGATCGACCCCGACCTGGAGAAGGAGTGGGACGAATTCATCCGCGCGGAACGTCAGGTGGGTGGCCGCTTCGGTGAGGGCGAGCGGCGCGCGCTCGCCGAACGCACCGCGCGGTGGCTCCGCAATCGGGGTTACCCCTTCGGCGGGGCGCAGGCGGATGCGCTGGTGGACACCGCCGCCTATCGCGCCGATGTCGTGGTCCGGGTGCAGCCAGGTCTCCGCGCGCGGGTCCGTGACATCGCCGTCAACGGAAATGAGACGGTGCCGGCGAACGACTTCACCCGACAGCTCCCGCTCGACAAGGGCGACTGGTACGACGCGGCCGAGCTGGAGGAGGGGCGGGCTCGGCTCGCGCAGTTCCCCATCGTGCGACTCGCGCTGCTCAATGTCCCGCGGGGCAGTGCCGACGACTCCAGCGTGGTCGTGAGCGTCGGCGTGACCGAGAATCCTCCGCAACAGGTCAGCGGCGAGGCGGGCCTCATATCCAGCGGAGGCCTGAGCGGGCAGGTGGAGTGGATGCACCGGAGCTTCATGCACGGGCTTCGGACCTTCTCGGTGTCGATGACCGCGCAGACCGGGCTGCTGGCGCTGGAATCGCCCGCGGAGCAGCGCTATCGCCTCGCCCTCACCTTCTTCCAGCCCTACGTCGGCACCCGACGACTCTCGCTGGCGGGAGGGCCCTGGGTGGAATACCGCGACGACCTCCGGGATCGGTCGCAGGCGGTGGGGTTCGATGGCACGCTGGTGTACGCGACCAGCCCGCTGCGCTCCATCTCGCTGGGCTACAGCCTCTCCCATCGGCAGGTGTTCGACTACGGCTTCAGCGAAGACCTCGATCCGATCGATTATCTGCCGCTGCTCGGCCTGGAGGACTCGGCGGCCGTAGGGTCCCTGGGCACGATCTTCAACCGTAGCACCCTGACGCTCGACGGCAGCTGGGGTGAGCTCGACGCGTTCGCCAACCCGCGGCGCGGATACGTCCTGCGGCCACGAGCCTCGGTGACCCTTCCAGGCTTCAACACCAGCGAGTACCTCCTGCTCGACTTCGGCGCGACCGGATTCTACCCGCTGAACGACCGTATCGGCTTCACCCTGCGGAGCAGCGTCGGGCGGATCTTTCCCTACGGGAAGAGCGTGGACGACGCCCTCGTCGAATCGCCGTTCGTCTCCCTGCTGCGCCTCCGCGACGTCACCTTCAGCGCCGGCGGATCGCGCGACGTGCGCGGCTGGGGCAGCCAGCTGGTGGGGCCCAAGCTCCCGGAGGTGCGCGTCCGCGAGGAGGCCGGCCAGGACGTCTTCTTCTCCCAGCGGTATACGCCGGTTGGCGGTCTCTCCCGAGTGCACGCCAGCGCGGAGGTGCAGATGCCGCTGCCGGGATTCGACGACAAGTGGCAGACGTTCGCCTTTCTCGACGGAGCCAGGATCTGGACGTCGGACGAGCGCTTCGACCCCGACGCCGAGGAGGTGGGCGAGGACCGTTTCTTCATGGGGACCGGGGTCGGCATCGGCTACGAGACCGTCGTGGGGGCGGTCCAGGTGGCGCTGGGATACAAGGTGAATCCCTCCGCTCTCGATCTTCGGGATCCCGATGATGTGCTACAAGCGCTCCGGGAAGGGAGGCCGATTGGACCTCTATCCACGAACTCGTGGAGGAGGTTCCAGCTGCACTTCTCGATCGGGGCCACCTTCTGATTAGCCCGTTGACCACCATGGTCTGGGGTTCGGAGCCGGGAGATGCCCCGGTCAGGAGGCAATCTGCGGCTTCTTCTGCCAACATCTGCGGCCCAACAACCTGGTCGTCGCCTCTCTGGCGACCTGCCAAAGGCGAGGGCAGGTCGCCATCCTCGGCCGGAACGACTGCATTTCCGCCCTCAGGAGCCGCGCGACCTAATTCCCGGCATGTCTCTTCCAGGCAGGTACTTGCGCGGCTCACCTGATCCACATCCTTAAGTCTCGTGCCGGCCCCGGGGTCCGGGCATACCGGTTGCACCTAACGGCACGGTTCCCGCGCTCACTCGCGATCCACCGCCCAAAAGAGCCTCGCCCTCGGAGCAAACGCCATGGTCTCCTTCCTCAAGGGCCGCCGCCGGTCGGACGACGGAGTCGTCGCCGTCGATTCCAGCGGAGCCCACATCACGCTCGCCCTCGAAACGCTCGTCGCCCGCGCGGAGCAGGCGATCGAAACGCTGCGCGCCATGAGCGCGGTCCTCGAGCGATCCGAGGAGTTCAGCACCCTTCGCGAGCGGTGTGAGGCGGTCGAGCAGAAGGTGAACGGGATGGAGGTTTCCCAGGCCCGCATCGCCGAGGCCGAGATCCAGCTCGAGCGGGTCGCCGGCGCCAACGCCGAGATCGATCAGCTCCAGGGCCGGATGGGCGAGTTCGGCCACAAGATCGATGCGGCGCTCAAGCTGCGGGAGCAGATCGAAGGCTTCCTCAGCCTCGAGGGCCCCATCGGGACGGTGCGGACCGACGCCGAGGGCCTGCGCAAGCAGCTCGACGAAATGGGCGAGGACGTGACCCGGATGCGGACCCAGGCCGACGACGCGCTGCGCGCTCACCGGCACAGCACCGCGCGCCTGGAGCACTTCAACGAAGAGTACCAGACGGTCGCCTCCAGGCTGGATGAGGTCGGCCGTCGGGTACAGGCGGTCGAGCGTGCGCTCGAGCCGGTGAACCAGGCCGTCACCGCGGTCCCCGATCTCCAGCACCGGCTCGCCGTGCTCAAGGCGCTCGCCGATCAGGTGGCCCAGAAGTCGGCCGCCCTGGAGCAGCAGCGCGAGGCGGTCGATCGCGCGGCGACCCAGATCAGCCAGCTCACCCGGCTCGACCGCGAGCTGGACGCCTGGCTCCGCCGCCAGGAGGAGCAGATCCGCCGTTTCGGCCAGATCGAGGCCAAGATTTCCGAGGTCCATGCGGTGCAGAGCAAGGTGATGGCGCGGTCCGAGGAGCTGCAGCAGATGGCCACCCAGACCGAGGAGGCCCAGCAGGCCGCCCGGCAGTCGCTCAACGATCTCCGGGAGCAGATGCGGAAGAGCAGCGAGAGCTTCGAGCTGGAAAACCGGGGCCTGCACGCGGTCAGCGAGCGGGTGGCCGATCTTCGGAACGCGGTGAAGGAGTGCGAGAGCCGGTTCGCGGTCCTCGATGCCGCCAGCCAGGGGACCGCGGCGGTCACCGCCCAGGTGCGGAGCGTCGGCGAGCAGGCGACCGAGCTGGCCGCCGAGCTGGGCCGGCTGCTGGAGGAGGAGAAGAAGATCTCGTCGCTGCGGCAGGAGGTCGGCCGGCTCGACGGCGTGGCCGGCGAGGTGGCCGGGCGGATGCAGCGGATCGAGGAGTTGCGCCCCGGGATCGAGGCCGCGGTGAAGGACCTCGGCTCCCTCAAGGGCACCCGGGAGATGATGGCGGACGGCCTCGAACAGATGCGGGCCGCCTACGAGGAGATCAACCGGCTCCGCGAGAGCCATGGGGAGGTGGAGACCTGGCTCACCAACACCGACAACTGGACCAGGAAGGTGCAGGGTCAGGTGAAGGAGCTCAGCGGGATGGAGCCCGCGGTCGAGCGCATTCGGGACGAGGTCGAGCAGGTGAAGGCCGCCATGGGCGAGATCGAGGCCCGGCGTGAGACGCTCAACGACGTGCAGCGCCGTCTCGGCGACCTCGGCGCGGTGAGCGCCGAGCTGAAGGAGCGGGCGGAAGCGCTGCGTGGCCGGATGGAGACCGCGGAGTCGCGGTTCACCCAGCTCGCGAAGCAGGCCGAGGAAGCTCAGCTCGTCGCCGATACCATGGCCGAGGTCACCGGCTCGGTGTCCGAGGCGGAGAAGCGTGCGGCGTCGGTGGACGAGTCGGTCCGCGCGCTCGAGAGCCGCACCGGTCAGCTCGACGAGCTGCGGGATCGCATCCGGCTGCTCGGGCAGGAGCTGGACCAGCGGCAGGGCGCGCTGGACAAGGCCACGGAGCATCTCACCCGCGCCTCGGCACTCCGGCAGGAGGCGGCGGAGACGGCCCAGCGGCTGGAGGAGATCTCCCGCACCGTCAGCTCGACGCTGGCCAACGCCGAAGAGCGCTCGGGCGCCCTGAAGCAGGTGACCGGCGAACTGGAGAGCCGGGCCACCGCGCTCAAGCCGATCGAGCGCCAGCTCGAAGAGTTCGAGGACCTGCTCGGGCGGTGGGAGTCGGCCCAGGCCGAGGCTGCCAAGGGCCTGGAGCAGACCCTGGCGCGGCAGGGCGCGGTCGAAGCGCTGGAGGCTGAGGTCAAGAACGTGTTCGAGCTGGCGCAGCGGGCGGTGGACAACGTCCAGGTCATCGGCTCCTCCCGCCGCGAGATCGACGAGACCCGGGCTCTGCTGGAGGACACCCAGAACAAGTTCCAGGTGGCCGAGGAGGCCCTGCGCGACTTCGAGGCCCGCAAGCGCGCCCTCGATCGGGCGGAGCAGCGGCTGGCCCGGGCCGAAGCGCTCGCGCTCGGCATCAAGACCACCGTCGAGGGTCTCCAGGCACAGAAGACGGTCGTGGACCACGCCATGGAGTCGGCCGGCGCGCTCGGTCTCCAGATGAAGCAGGCCGAGGCGCTGATCCAGTCGCTGCGGCGGGAGCGCTCGCTGGCGGCGGACCTGAAGGCGGCGGTCGCGGCGCTGGAGGAGATCGAGGAGGAGAAGGAAGCGGAGTAGGGGCGATCGCCAGAACCGCCCAGCAGGCAGAACAGCGCGAGAAATGAAACGTAAAAGGTGAAAGGGATGGTCGATCCCTTTCACCTTTTACGTTTCATTGGTCACGCCTTACCCGTCAGTCGAATCGTGCCTTGCGTGAGGGCCGTGGTGACGGTGCGCATCCTTCCACTCCCGCCGCCACTGCTCCCGCATGGCATCCACCTGCTTTTCCTGCTCCGGCGTCAGCACGCCGGCGATCTCGGCCCGGGCGCTGTCCATCCCCGCCCGGAGCGCTGACCGCGCCTCGTGGCTGCGGCGGAGGTGCTCGATCTGACCCTGGTACTTCTCCTGATATTTGGTTCGGATCTGCTCCAGCTGTCGCACCTGATCGTCGGTGAGCTTGAGCTGGTCCCGCTGCTCCAGCATCCGGCTGATGGGGTCCTTCATGCGCCGGGCGGAATCGGCCGGAGCGGGAGACTTCGGCGCTGCGTCGGTCTGAGCCAGGGCCGGTGTGGCGGCGGCGATCAGGCCCGCCACCAGAGCCCAGGCCAGGTACTTCTGTCGATACATCGTCGTTCCTCTGGTTGGGTGTGCCCTCGATGGACGGAGCTCCCACGCGGACGTTAAGCCGCCGTGTTCCCAGGAGGAGCTTCGCGGTGTAGACTCTTCCCACGCCTCTACTCAGGAATCTCCCCATGCGTCATGCTCGTCTGTCGTTCCCCCTCGCGGCGGCTGCCGTGGCCGCTCTCCTCGTGCTCCGGAGCGGCCGCGCGGTCGCTGCCTCGTCTCCCGACCCTTCGCCCGACTCGCTCGGCGTGATCGGGTTCGGCGGATCCGCGCTGGTCCTCGGCGACCAGGTGCTCATCGGGCGCCCGGGAGTTCTGGTGGGCTTCCCGATGCCGCCCACGCACGCCGGTACGGTGCATGTGTTCCGTCGCGAGGGTGGCGGCTGGGTGGAAGGGGAAATGCTCCACGCGAAGGACGGCACGCTGGGAGACGGATTCGGGTCCGCGCTTGCCGCGGAGAAGAACCTGTTGCTGGTCGGTGCGCCGGGAGCGCCGGGGGGCGGTGCCGTCTACGTGTTCGAGCGTGGCTCCGATGGGCGTTGGAGTGAGCGCGCCCGAGTCACCGCGAAGGGCGGAGCCGAGGGCGACCGGCTGGGCGCGGCGGTCGCGGTCCGCGCTGGTGTCCTACTCGCAGGCGCGCCCGGTCGCGACGAGGAGCGTGGATCGGTTCTCGTCTTCGCCCGGGGTCGGACCGCGGGCGAGTGGACGCTGCGGGGCACCATCCAGCCCGGGGCCACCGCGGCGGGGGACTGGTTCGGTGCCGCGGTCGCGTTCGACGGCCAGCGCGCGCTGGTCGGCGCCCCCGGCGGTACCGCTGGACCCCTCGACAGCACCCGGTTGCGGCCGGGACAGGCGTTCGTCTTCCGCTCGGCCGGCGGCAAGTGGAGTGAGGAGACGCGTCTGACACCGCCGACGCCGGCCGGCAATGGGGCGATGGGGATGGCCGTCCTGCTGGAGGGAACCGAGGCGCTCATCGGTGCGCCGCGTACGGACAGTCTGGCCGGCACGGTCGTTCGATTCACCAGACAGGGCACCACCTGGACCCAGGCGGGCACCATCGCACCCGACTCCGCCGTCAGACCCGCCGGCTTCGGATCCTCGCTCGCGTGGGACGGCAGTGACCTGCTGGTCGGAGCCCCCCTCGTCGGCATGAACGCCGGGGCCGTTCACGTGTTCCGACGCGGGTCGTCGGGGTGGCGGCAGAAGCAGCTGCTGGTGACACCGCCCGCGGGGTTCGCCACCCGGCTGGGCGCGACGCTCGCGGCCCGAGGTGGACTCGCGATCGCGGGCGCCCCGCTGGCCGACTTCTTCGAGGGCTATGGGCTGCTCTATCAGCGGGATGCTGCCGGTGGAAGCTGGCGAGAGGTCACCACGGTGACCGACACCATCTCCAGTGTCCTGCCGGCCGTCGCGGGCGGCGAGGTGAAGTGTCAGAGCGGCAAGGCCCGCGGGTTCGATTGCCGCGACGCCGACCTCGTCAGCTTCCTGCCGAAGAGCGCCATCGGCGCCAAGCGCGGCACGCTCCTCAACGACCTGTGGGGCTGGACCGATTCCACCAGCGGCCGCGAGTTCGCCATCGTCGGGCGCACCGACGGCACCTCGTTCGTCGAGGTCACCGACCCGGCGAATCCGAAGTATCTGGGTGATTTGCCGCTGCACGCCGGCGCGCGCCCGAACATCTGGCGCGACATCAAGGTCTATAGAAATCACGCCTTCATCGTGGCCGACGGCGCGGGTCCCCACGGCATGCAGGTCTTCGATCTCACCCAGCTCCTCGGCGTGACCACGCCGCAGACGTTCCGGGAGACTGCCCATTACGACCAGATCGCCAGCGCCCACAACATCGTGATCAACGAGGCCACCGGATTCGCCTATCCGGTGGGGAACAGCATGGGCGGCACGACCTGCGGCGGGGCCCTCCACATGGTGGACATCCGGGAGCCGGCGAAGCCCAAGTTCGCGGGGTGCTTCGCCGACCCGTCGCTCGGGCTGCAGCGCACGGGCTACACCCATGATGCCCAGTGCGTGGTGTACCATGGTCCCGATGCCCGCTACCACGGGCGCGAGATCTGTTTCACCGCGTCGGAGATCGCCCTCGGGATCGCCGACGTGACCGACAAGGCGAGTCCCAAGGCGATCGGCACGGCCGCGTATCCCAACGTGGCCTACGCCCATCAGGGTTGGCTGACCGACGACCAGCGCTACTTCTTCCTCGACGACGAGGGCGACGAGCTGGCGGGCACGGCGCCCCGGACCCGCACGCTGGTCTTCGACCTCACCGATCTCGAGGACCCCGTCGTCGCGAAGGAGTTCTACGGCAACACCGCCGCGTCGGACCATAACCTGTACGTGAAGGGCCGCTACATGTACCAGTCGAACTACGTGGCGGGGCTTCGAGTGGTGGACGTGAGCGATCCGACCAACCCGGTGGAAGTGGGATACTTCGATACCGTGCCGGTGGGAGAGAACCTGCCGGGATTCTCCGGGTCCTGGAGCAACTATCCCTACTTCAAGAGCGGTGTGGTCGCCGCCACCAGCATGCGGGAGGGACTCTTCCTGGTCCGCTACCAGCCGAGCACCGTGCTGCCATGAGATCTCGCACGATGGCGGGGGTCGTCCTGCTCCTTGCTGCGGCCCCGCTCCCGCTCGCGGCGCAGCTCTACGTGCCCAACCAGGACGACGCCACCGTGTCGGTCATCGACCCGGTGAGTCGCCGCTTGTTGCGCACGGTGGACCTCCGTCGCTACGGCGTGGGAGACAATGCCAAGCCGCATCATGTGCAGGTGGAGCCCGATGGCCACGCCTGGTACGTCACCCTGATCGGAGCGGGGAAGGTCCTCAAGCTCGACCGCAACGACCGGGTGCTGGGCAGCGCCGAGATGGAGGTGCCCGGGCTGATCGCGTTGCACCCGTCGAAGGACCTGATGTTCGTGGCCCGTTCGATGAGCGCGGTGAACCCTCCGCCGCGGATGGCGGTCATCCGACGATCCGACATGGCGGTGCTGGACGAGGTGGATCTCCTCTTCCCGCGCCCGCACGGTATCGTCGTTCACCCCAAGGGCGATGTGGTCTACGTCGCCAGCCTCGGCACCAACCAGATCGCCAGCGTCGGTGTGGATGACGGTGAGGTGCGACTGCTGGACGTGCCGGGGAGCCCCCATGGCTTCGTGCAGCTGGCGGTCTCGCCGGACGGAAAGCTGCTGGCGGCCACGGCGGAGCTCACCGACTCGCTGTTGATCTTCGATCTCTCGCGGTCCGGGGCACCGCGTCTGCTCCGAGGGCTGGGGATGCCGGATGGGCCCTTCGAGCCCGTCTTCACGCCCGACGGCAGGACCATCTTCGTCACCGCGCTCAACGCCAACCGCGTCGCGGCGGTGGACACGCGCGACTGGTCGGTGGTGGTCCTGCCCGAGAACGCGGGCTATGGCCAACCGCACGGCATCGCACTCTCGCCCGACGGCTCCCATGTGTTCGTCGGGAACCGGCACCAGGCGGGTGGCGTGCACGATCACGCCGGCGGGAAGCCGACGGCGCCGGGAACGGTCGTCTCTATCTGCGTCGCGAGCCGCAGCGTGGACACGGTCCTCAGCGTCGGGAACTACGCGGCGGGGCTCGGCATGACACCGGCCCGCTCCCGCGGCGCGGCCGCCGGATCCTGCCCCTGAAGCTCCGGCCGGGCCCGCTCCTCCTCCTCGCCGCGACGGCGTGCGGCGGCGCTTCCGTCGGGCCTCCGAACCCCGAGGTGGGCGGCGGCCGATACCGGGCCGTCATCGCCCCCTTCGAGGTGACGGACACCCTCGGCCGCCCGCTCGAGCTGCCGTTCCATGGGGGCTTCAATGCGCCACGACCCCAGCTCGTGGACGCGGATGGTGACGGCGATCTCGACCTCTTCCTCCAGGAAGTGACCGGGAGTGTCGCCCTCTTCGAGCGTGACGGCGAGCGCGACGGCCTGCCCCGGTTCATGCCTCGGAGCTCCAGGTACGGCGACCTCGACGTCGGCGAGTGGTACCGCTTCGCGGATGTCGATGGCGACGGCGACCTCGATCTCCTCGCCGAGCAGCCGTTCAGCTACATCAAGTACTACCGGAACGACGGGGCGCGGGGCGCGTACCGCTTCGTCCTGGCTGCCGACACGCTGCGGGACGTGGACCGCACCCCGATCTTCTCCGACCGGCAGAACATTCCCCAGCTCGGCGACCTCGATTGCAACGGCCGTTCCGACCTCCTGATCGGGAGATTGGACGGCACGGTGGCTCGCTACGAGGCGGCGACCTCCGATCCCCGGGGCGCGCCGTCCTTCCGCCTGGTGGCGAACGAGTTCGAGGGCATCAGGATCATCGGCCAGCAGGGCGGCCCGACCCTGCCGGTAGGGCCGAGTATGCACGGCGCCAACACCATGGCACTGGCGGACCACGACGGCGATCGGGACCTCGATCTCTTCTGGGGCGACTTCTTCGAGCCGGGGCTCCTGCTGATCCCGAACAGCGGCACCTGCCACGCGCCGAATTTCCGCAGTCCGCCGGTGCAATTCCCCGTTGGCAGCCCGCTGCTCACCTCGGGCTACAATGCGCCGGCCTTCGGCGACCTGAGCGGAGACGGCCGGGCCGACCTGGTCATAGGGGTGCTCGGCGGGGCCTACAACCCCTTGCGCACCTCCGCCGAAAACCTCTACTACCTGACGCGCGAGGGCTCCGCCTGGCAGGTGCGCAGCCGCCGCCTGCTCCCCGTGCTCGACATCGGGAGTGAGTCGATCCCCGCGATCGCCGATCTCGATGGCGACGGCGATCTCGACCTGGTGCTCTCGAACAAGCTCGATCCCTCGGATCCGCGAACGTCATTCGTCTATCGGCTGGAGAACGTCGGTACCGTTCGGCGCCCGGCCTTCCGGATGCGCGCCCCGCTTGCCCTCGGCCGGCGGTTCCACGCGTCCCCGGCGTTCGCCGACCTCGACGGCGACGGACGGCTCGACGCACTCCTCGGTCAATGGGGGCCACGTCTGGCCTGGTACCGCGGCACCGCCGCCGGCTTCGAAGCGGCGGACACCGCACTCGTCACCATCACCCGCGGCAGCAACACTGTCCCCGCGCTCGGCGATCTCGATGGCGACGGGGACCAGGACCTGCTGGTGGGTGAATCTTCGGGCTGGCTCAACTACTACCGGAACGCCGGCGATGCGCGCGCCCCCCGCTTCGAGCTGGTCAGCGACGAGTTCGAGCAGATCCGGGTCGGCCGGCGGAGCGCACCGGCGCTGGTCGATCTGGATGGAGACGGAGATCTCGACCTGCTGGTCGGCTCGGAGAGCGACGGGGTCGCACTCTTCCGCAATGACGGCTCAGGCTCGGCCGCACGGCTGGTGCGCGACTCGACGTTCGCCCTGGAAGTGCCTCTGCTGGCCGCGCCCGCCGCGGGGGACCTCGATGGCGACGGGGATGTGGATCTGGTGCTGGGCGGAGCGGGAGGCGGGATGGTGTACTGGGAGCGTTTGTCACCCTGAGCGTAGCGAAGGGGACCATGCCGAACATGGCCCCCTTCACAGCGTTCAAGGTGACACTACCTCGAGGCCTAGTTCCGCGGCCTGCCACCATGCGAGAGCCGATCGACTTCGCTCTCGCTCATCCGGCTCGCCTCCATGTCGTTCTGACCGGTGACCCGGTGCCACGCATCGCGCACCGCATCCTTGATTCTCTCCCAGGTGGACGTACCCCGGTGCTCGTACTTGTCCCAGCCGGTCCGAAGATCCGCTTCCACCTCGTTCCACGTCCTGCCCAGATGATGCCGCCCGGACTCGTATCCGTAGCGGTATCCTGGTTGAAACTCCTCATAGCTGCGGCCGGTGGCATACGGGCGACCCCCGTAGTTCTCACGCCACCACGCGTCTTCCTGGTCCCAGGTGTTGTCGAACGGCATTGTCACTACCTCCCGTGGAGATGGTCGGAGCATCCCGACTCGCAGGTATGCTAACCCCATGCACAGCAACGAGTAGTGATCCCGATCACCGCCAATTCAGAGGACCTCCTCCAGCCGGAACCGGCCGCGGCCCGAGAGGACCGGCCGCCACAGGTCTCCCAGGCGGCCCAGCCGCGCGGGCACGTTGTCCAGCCTGAAATCCGCGACCTCGAATCCACGCTCCACTTCCTCCCAGCGCACCGGGGTGGACACCCCGGCGAATTTCTTGGGCCGGACCGAATACACCGAAGCGAGCGTGCGTCCCCAGGCGTTCTGGTTGTAGTCCACCAGCACCCTGCCGCGCGGACGGTCCGCCACCAGGAACTCGGTCGTGACCAGCCGGGGGTGTTCCTTCTCCAGTCGCATGGCGAGCTGTTTGGCGAAATCCCACACCTGCTTCTGCGTGGGGCCGCGCACGATCCCCACGTAGAGGTGGAGGCCCTCGGAGCCGGTGGTCTTCACCAGCGGCTTCATGCCCAGCTCGGCCAGGGCGTCCCGCACCACGATCGCCGTCTCCCGTACGGCGGCGAAGGTCGCTCCCCGCGCGGGATCGAGGTCGAAGTTCAGGAAGTCCGGGCGATCCGGGTCGTCGCAGCGACCGTACCAGGGATTCAGGTCGATGCAGCCGAGGTTGATGACCCAGAGCAGCGAGGCGAGATCCTGCACCATCGGAAACGCGATCAGGTTGCGCGACTTGTGCATGATCTCGCAGGTCTCTATCCACTCCGGCCTGGGCGACGGCGCCCGCTTCATGAAGAACCACTTGCCCCGGATCCCGTTGGGGTAGCGCTTCATCACCATCGCCCGGTCGCGCAGGTGGGGCAGGAGCGCCGGCGCTACGTCTACGTAGTATTGGAGCAGATCCCGTTTGGTGAGTCCGGTTTCGGGAAAAAAGACCTTATCCAGGTTGCTGAGCGCGACCGTCCGTCTGCCGACGCGAAGCTCGACGTCACTCCGGGTCTTCGGAATGCGAGCCGCCGCCGCCACGCCCCCGGTCCTCGGCGACATTCGTCGCTCCTCTGGTTCGCGGCCGCAGACGAGCGAGCGCGCCCGCCACCGGCTCATAGTCCAGCTCCCGACCCTCGCGCGCCGAGCGCAGGAGCAGGGCTCCGCGGCTCATGTCGCCGCGGCCCGCGAAGTCGGTCGGAAAGAGGAGCCGCTCGCCCACGACGTCGAGCAGCACGTCCACGTACTTCCCCGTGGCCACACTTCCGAGCAGCACCAGCTCGAGGCCGGGATGCTCGGCGAGCCGGGCGGCGTCCCGCAGCAGCGGAGCGCGATAGCGGGGATCGTCCGGGCGGATGTCCACCAAACCGAACGCCCGGAGCTCCGCGGGGCTCACCGGCGCGTCGGCAGCCACGAGGCCCCGGTTCGCCGTGATCACCTGCACGCCCGGGACGCCGCCCGGCGGCCGAGCGAAACGGACCGCGTACGCCAGCTTCCCGCGGAAATAGAGTCCGCTCAGGAAGCTGAATGCCTCGCCCAGGGCCACGCCTCCCGGCTCGCGAAGCCGGACGGCCAGCGGGAAGGCGGCCTCGTCCCGGAGAAGCACCTGCGCGCGCTTGCCGCCCAAGTGTGCCGGTGAGAGCAGGAACACCCGGGTCGGCATGGGCATGGTTACGCTGCGGCCGATGGGGTTCGTATGGCGGTGGCATGGGTCACGTCGGGAACCTCACGCTGGCGTGTCGTTCCGTGGAAGGTTACCCTGGCACACAAGGGAGGAGCGGGTGTGAATCGCAAGCCGGGACGCTCGGTGGTCGGTGGGGTGGCGGTGCTGTGCGCGCTGGGGTGTGGGCCCGAGCCGACGGGAGGGCCCACTACGGTCACGGTGTCCGGCAGCGTCCTGGGCGCGGAAGGCAAGATCCTGCGCCTGCAGCTGGATCGGTTCGATCGAGAGCACCAGGAGATTCGGGTGGAGATGCGCCCGACGCCGGACGCCGCCGACCTCCGCCACCAGCTCTACGTGCAGTGGCTCAACGCGCAGGCCACCGACCCCGACATCCTCCAGGTGGACGCTATCTGGACCCCTGAGTTCGCGGCGGCAGGCTGGATCCTCCCTCTCGACCGCTACGCCTCCGACACCGCCGATTTCTTCCCCGTGACCATCGACGCCAACCGTTGGCAGGGTCAACTCTTCGCGATGCCGTGGTTCGTGGACGTCGGGATGCTGTACTGGAGGACCGATCTCTTCCAGCAGGCGCCGACGACGTGGGACGAGCTGGACCGGGAGGTGGGCCGTGCGATCGCGGACGGATCGCCGCGCTACGGTCTGGTGTGGCAGGGGGCGCGCTACGAGGGTCTGGTGACGGTGTTCCTGGAGTATCTGGGCGGGTTCGGTGGCCGGATTCTCGACGGCGGCCGGGTGACCGTGGCGGAAGCCCCTGGCGTGCGCGCGCTCACCCTGATGCGTGACCAGATCCACCGCCTCGGCGTCGTGCCGGGGCGGGTGCTCACCTGGCACGAGGAGGAGCCGCGCTTCGCGTTCCAGAACGGCGAGGCGGCGATGATGCGGAACTGGCCCTACGCGGCGGGGCCGATGGGTGACACGGCGGAGTCCAGGGTGGCAGGCCGGTTCGCGGTGGCGCCGATGCCGGCGGGGCCCGGCGGACATCCGACGGCGGCTTTCGGCGGCGCGCAGCTGGCGATCAACGCCTTCAGCCCCGAGGCCGAAGCCGCGTGGCAGGTGATCGAATATCTCACTCGTCCCGAGCAGATGTTGGAGCGGGCGCGGATCGTCGGCCAGTTCCCCACCCGCACGGCGATCTACGACGACCCCGCCCTCGCCGCCGCGCTCGAGATCCCTCCCGCCCAGGCTCGCGAGATCATCGAGGCCGCCGTGCCCCGGCCGGTGACGCCGGTCTACACCCAGCTTTCCGAGATTCTGCAGATCCAGCTCCACCGCGCGCTGAGCCGACAGGCCCAGCCCCAGGACGCGCTCGCCCGCGCGGCGGTGGAGATGCAGCAGCTGCTCGACCGCGTCGGACTCGGCAGAGGCGCCGTTGCCGTCCGCTGAGCCGCGAGGCGCCGAGCGTCGGGAGGCGCGGCTGGCATGGTGGATGACGGCGCCGGCGGTGCTCACCATCATCATCGTCGCTCTGTTCCCTTTGAGCTGGACCATCTGGGAGTCACTCCATCTGCATGACCTCCGGATGCCCTGGCTGGGCCGCCCGTTCGTGGGCCTCGACAACTACCTCGAGGTCCTTCGGGACCGCCGGTTCTGGGGCTCCATGGCGCACACGGCGTGGTTCGCCGCGGTGAGCGTGAGCCTGGAGCTGGTGGTGGGCTGTGCCCTGGCGCTGGCCATGAACCGCACCTTCCGCGGCCGGACCCTCGTGCGGCTCTCCATCCTCATCCCCTGGGCCATTCCCACGGTCGTAGCCGCGCTGGTCTGGCGGTTCATGTTCGAAGGCCTCGAGGGGTGGCTGGCCAGTGATCTCAAGGCGTGGGTGCCGATCATTCTCTCCGACGCCTGGAAGGAGACGCCGTTTGTCGCGCTGCTCCTCCTCGCCGGGCTCCAGGGGATCGATCCCTCCCTCTACGAGGCGGCCCGCATCGACGGAGCGTCGCCCTGGCGTCAGTTCCGCCACGTGACGCTGCCGCTCCTCGCCCCCGCCATCATGGTGGCGCTGATCTTCCGGACCATGAACGCGTTCCGGGTGTTCGACCTGATCTACGTCCTCACCGGCGGAGGGCCGGGAACCGCGACGGAGCCGATCTCGCTCTACACCTTCAACTCGCTCATGCAGAACCTCCGCTTCGGCTACGGCTCGACGCTCTCGGTGCTGGTGTTCCTGGTGACCTTCGCGCTGGCGCTGGGCTATATCCGGCTGCTCGGCCGGGGGCTCACGGAGACCCGGGCGTGAGAGGGCAGGGCCGCTGGGCCACGCTGGTGATCGCGGCGCTGGTCCTCGCGGTCGCGTTTCCATTCTATCGTGCGGTGGCGGGCTCGCTGACACCGGAGGCCCAGCTCTTCGGCGGCGCGCCGCTCTGGCCCGACCCGCCGGTGCTGTATCACTACCGGGCGCTTTTCACCGAGCGGCAGTTCTGGCTGCCCATCCGGAACTCCCTGATCGTGGCCGGCGCCACCACGCTCTTCTGCGTGACGCTGGGCTCGCTCTGCGCCTACGCGCTGGCGCGGCTCCGCTTCCGTGGCAAGGCGCTGCTGCTGGGGGCGATCCTCGCCGTCAGCATGTTCCCCCAGATTGCCGTGGTGTCTCCGCTCTTTCTCCTGCTTCGCACCTTGCGCCTCATCAACACCTACCCGGGGCTGGTGCTGCCGTACCTGACCTTCGCCATGCCCCTCACCGTCTGGCTGCTGGTGGGCTACTTCCGTCAGCTCCCGGCCGAGCTGGAGGAGGCGGCGATGGTGGATGGCGCGAGCCGCTTCCGGGCTTTCCGCGAGGTCATCGTGCCGCTGGCCTTGCCGGGACTCGCCGCCACGGCCATCCTCACGTTCGTGTACAGCTGGAACGAGTTTCTCTTCGCGCTCTCGTTCACCCTCGGGCCCGAGCGGCAGACGGTGCCGGTAGCGATCGCCCTGTTTCGTGGTCAGTACCAGGTCCCCTGGGGGCAGGTGCTGGCGGCCGCGATCGTGGCGACGGCGCCGGTGGCCGTGCTGGTGCTCGCCTTCCAGCGCCGGATCGTGCAGGGTCTCACCGCCGGTGCGGTGAAGGGCTGAGCCATGGCAAGTGTTCACCTGGACCAAGTCTGGAAGACCTACCCCAACGGGCACGTGGCCGCGCGCGGTGTGGAGCTCGGGATCGAGGACGGCGAGTTCATGGTGCTGGTGGGGCCGTCGGGATGCGGCAAGAGCACCGCCCTCCGCATGATCGCCGGCCTGGAGACGCCGACGCAGGGGAGGGTGATGATCGGCGAGCGCGACGTCACCGAAGTTCCGCCCCAGGAGCGCGACATCGCGATGGTGTTCCAGAGCTACGCCCTGTATCCCCACATGACGGTGCGCGACAACCTCGGCTTCGGCCTCCGCATGCGGGGCACTCCTCAGGCCCGGATCGCGGAGCGGGTGGACACCGCGGCGAAGGCGCTGGGCCTCGCGGCGGTGCTGGACCGGAAGCCCGGCCAGCTCTCCGGCGGACAGCGGCAGCGGGTGGCCCTCGGCCGCGCGATCGTGCGGGAACCGATGGTGTTCCTCTTCGACGAGCCGCTCTCCAACCTCGACGCGAAGCTGCGACTGGAGACGCGCGCCGAGCTGGCCCGGCTGCACCGCCGGCTGGCCGCGACCATGGTCTACGTCACCCACGACCAGGAAGAGGCGCTGACCCTGGGGACGCGCGTCGCCGTGATGAACGAGGGGCGGGTGGAGCAGGTCGGCCCGCCGCTCGAGGTCTACCGGCGACCCGAGACCCGGTTCGTCGCCACGTTCGTCGGATCCCCCGCCATGAATCTGCTGCCCGCGGATCTGCTCCCGGGCCTCCGTCAGGGAGCCGCCGGGACCTTGGGTATCCGGCCCCACGACGTCACCGTCGTCGCCGCCGGGGCGGGCGACCGCGATGCCGTGGTGGACGTGGTGGAGCCTCGGGGCAGCGAGCTGCTGCTCTATCTCCGCCTGGGCGCCCAGGGTGAGGGCTCGGAGATCCGCGTCGTCACTCCGCCGGATCTCGAGGTGGCGCCGGATCGCGTCGTCGGTCTTCGCTTCGACCGCGCCCGTCTCCATTTCTTCGATCCGGAGACCGGCAGACGGGTGGACTAGGGCGGGCCCACATCACAGCGTCGTCGCCACGGCACGCTCAGGTTGGAGCCACACAGGAGGCAGCATGGCCACACACGTTCGAACCCGCCACACCGTGAGCCGGGACCTGTTCAAGGGCGCCGTTGCCGGCGCGGTCGCCACCTACGTGATGGGGAAGGTGACCAGCTACCTGTACGAGCACGAGGACCGTGCTGTCCGCCGCCGCGAGGACGAGGCGCGGCAAGGCCGCTCGGCCTACGAGACCGCCGCCGAAAAAGCCGCGGCCGCGGCGGGTACGACGCTGGCTCTGCATCAACGCGAGACGCTCGGCTCCGCCATCCACTGGGCCCTCGGCATCGGCGCCGGCGCCGCATACGCCGTCCTCCGGCGCCGGGTCCAGGTGCTCGGCGGTGCCGCAGGCACGGCGTTCGGCACCGCGTTCTGGGCCTTCCTGGATGAGGGGATGGTCCCGGCGCTGGGGCTCACTCCGGGCCCGACCAGGTTCCCCTGGCAGGCCCACGCCCGCGGGCTGGTCGGGCACCTGACCTTCGGCACGGTCACCGACGGCACGCTCAGGCTGCTCGACCGGGTCGCCTGACCAGGCGGACCATCATGCGCGGACCGTGCCGCGGCTGCCCCGGCCAGGGCGCCGCGGGGTAGATTCAGGGGTACCCACACCAGCACAAAGGAGTGCGCCAGGCGCATGTCTCCCGCCGCCCGCTCCGTCCTGCGCGACGTTTCCCGGGTCGCGCTCCTGGCCGCCGCTTACTGGGCGGCGGCGTGGCTCGGTCTCCGCTATGTCACCATCGGTCATAGCGTGTCCCTGGTGTGGCCACCGGCGGGCCTCGCCTTCGCGGCGCTGGTCCTGTTCGGTCCCAGGGTCTGGCCGGGCGTAGCGCTGGGCGCCTTCCTCGCCAACGCGATGACACCGGTGCCGCTCGGCGCCGCCGCGGGCATCGCGCTCGGCAACACCGCGGAGGCCCTGCTCGCGGCGCTGATCCTGAGACGGGCGACCGGCTCCCACCCTCAGCTCGAGTCGCCTCGTCACGCCCGGATGCTCATCTTCGTCGCCGCCCCTCTCGGCGCGCTGGTGGCGACCCTGGTCGGCGTGACGTCGCTGCACCTGGCCGGAGCTCTCGGCTCCGCCGTTGACTTCCGTGCCCTGGCGACGTGGTGGGCCGGCGACATGCTCGGCCTCCTGATCGTGGCACCGGTCTGCTTGAGCTGGGCGACGCGCCCGCTGGCCCGTGATACCCGCCGCGTCCTGGAGGTCGTCGCACTGGTCCTCGGGACGGCGGCGGCGGCGGACCTCGGTCTGCTTCAAAGCATCAACGTCCCCGTGCTCGGAGAGCTGGAGTACACCTACCTGCTGTTCCCGTTCGTCGTCTGGGCCGCGGTTCGATTCGGTCCTCGCGGGGCGAGCCTGGTCACGCTGTCCGTGGCCGCCGTGGCGGTGTGGCACACGGTGCGGGGAGGAGGCCCTTTCCTCGTCCAGTCGTACGGCGGGACGCTGTTCGCCATGGCCGGCTATCTGCTCGTGCTCGCAGTGACGGGACTGCTGGTCGCATCCGCGGTGTGGAACGAGCGAGACCGGGCGACCCACGCGCTCCAGCGCAGCGAGGAGCGCCTGCGCCTCGCCCTCGACGCCGCGCGGATGGGGATCTGGTATTGGTCGGTGGAGACCAACGTGCTGGTGTGGGACGACAATCTCAGGGCGCTGTACGGACTGGCGCCGGACCAGCCGGTGGGCGGCTACGAGGAGTTTCTCGGCCGGGTATTCCCGGACGACCGGCAATTCGTCTCGGAGTCGGTGGCGCGCGCCATCCGGGAGGGCGGCGCGCTTGACTACGAGTTCCGCATCGTCCTGCCCGACGGTCGAGTGCGCTGGATCGCGGATCAGGGGCGGGTGGAGCGGGACCAGGAGGGTCGCCCGCGATTCCTCACCGGGGTCTGCATGGACGTGACCGACCGGCGCGGCGCGGAGGAACGACTGCGCCAGTCCCATCGGATGGAATCGGTGGGTCGTCTGGCCGGCGGAGTCGCGCACGAAACCAACAACCAGATGAGCGTCGTGATCGGCGCGGCCGACTTCGTTCTCCGGCGCCCGGATGTCCCGGATGCGGTCCGGGTGGACGTCGAGCACATCCGGAAAGCGGCGGAGCGGACCTCCTCGATCACGGCGCAATTGCTCGCCTTCAGCCGTCGGCAGGTCCTCCAGCCGGTGGTCCTGGATCTCAACGCTCTGGTCACGCGCTGGGAGACCGTGCTGCGGAGGGTGATGGGTGAAGACTGCGCCATCATCGTCCGGGCGCGGGAGGGCGTCGCGCCGGTCCGGGCCGACCCCGGGCAGCTGGAGCAGGCGCTGCTCAATCTGGCGCTCAACGCGCGGGACGCGATGCCGCGCGGCGGCACGCTGATCGTCGAGGTCATTCCCGCCGTGCTCTCGGGTGAGTACCTCGCGCGCCGGCCCGGCGTCAGCATCCGGCCGGGCAGGTACGTCGTCCTCGCCGTAAGCGACACCGGCCACGGCATGGACGCCAAGACGCTCAGCCATGCGTTCGAGCCCTTCTTCACCACCAAGGGCGTCGGGCACGGCACCGGGCTCGGCCTCTCGACGGTCTACGGCATCGTGAAGCAATCCGACGGCTACGTCTGGGCCTACAGCGAGCCGGGGCAGGGCACCACCTTCAAGCTCTATCTGCCCGCGGTCGACCAGGCGGCCCCGGGCCCGGGACTGGCTCCTCGGCCGGCGGCGGTCCCGGGCCGGGGCGAGCTGGTCCTCGTGGTCGAGGACGATGAGGGCGTGCGTTGGATGACCCGCCGGATTCTGGTGGACGCCGGCTACCGCGTGCTCGAGGCGGCTGACGGCACGTCGGCCCTGGAGCTGTTGGGCCGCGACGGCGCGGCGGTGCAGCTGGTCATCACCGACGTGGTCATGCCGGGCATGGGTGGCCGCGCGCTGGCCGATGAGCTGGGGCGGCTGCGACCGGATCTTCCCGTTCTCTTCACGTCAGGCTACACCGACGGGGAGATCCTCCGGCGAGGACTGCTGGAGCCGGGCACGGCCTTCGTCCAGAAACCCTTCGGCCCCGACACGATCGTCCGGAGCGTGCGCGAGCGCCTGGACGCGGCTAGCTTGACTCCAATGCGGCCGACAGGGAAGCCGTCGTCGGCGCGCGACTAACAGGACCCCGCATGATCAAGGATTTCCGCCGGCGTCTCACCCGCTGGCGCTCCACGCCTGCCGGTTGGATCTGGCCTCTCGCCATCGTCGCGACGATCGCTGCGGCCGCCCTCGCCGTCCGCTGGTGGCGCGCGCTGCCGCCGACACCGCCGACGGTCAGCTACTCGGTCTTTCTCCAGCGCCTCCAGCAGGGGGCGGTGCAGTCCATCACCGTCATTCCCGGGTCGGAGGTGCGCGGCGTCTGGTCCCGGCCCGTCGGCGATGCCGAGGCCGGCGGCGGGTTCCGGGTGGAGTATCCCACCTTCGAGGTCACTCCGGTGCTCGACCGGGCCGAGCGCGCCGGCACGCCGGCGACGCTGGAGCGCAGGAGCGGGGTCAACGCCGAGTTCTGGCGCGAAGTGCTCCTGGTCGCGGTGGCCCTCTTCGTGGTCGGCTTCATCCTTCGCCGGCAGATGGGTGGAGGGTCGGAGATGGGCTCCATCGGCGCCGCGAGACGGAGCCGCACCACCTTCGCCGACGTAGGAGGTCACGAGGGCACGGTGGCGGAGCTGCGCGAGCTGGTGGAGTTCCTCAGGGCGCCCGAGGCGTTCCGGGCCGTAGGCGCGCGGACGCCGAAGGGCGTCCTCATGTTCGGCCCTCCCGGCACCGGCAAGACGCTGATGGCGCGCGCGGTGGCCGGCGAGGCAGGGGTGCCGTTCTTCGTGATCAGCGGCAGCGAGGTCACCGGCTTCCTCATCGGGCTTGGCGTGGTTCGGATCAAGAAGCTCTTCCGCCAGGCGCGCCGGCGCGGCGGCGTGATCTTCATCGACGAGCTCGACGCGATCGGCGGCCGGCGGGGACGCAACCAGAGTCACAACGAGGACGATCGCACTCTCAACCAGCTGCTGGTGGAGATGGACGGATTCTCGCCCCGCGAGCACGTGCTGGTGATCGGCGCGACCAACCGGCAGGAGGATCTGGATCCGGCCCTGCTCCGGCCCGGCCGGTTCGATCGCGCCGTGGCGGTAGGTCTGCCGACGGCGGCGGAGCGCGAGGCGATCCTGCGGCTCCACGTGCGGCAGCGCGGGGTGCCGCTGCACGAGAGCGTTGACCTCGCCCGGCTCGCCCGGCTGATGCCGCAGACCAGCGGCGCCGAGCTGGCGAACCTGGTGAACGAGGCGGCGATCGCGGCCGCGCGCGAGCGTGCGACGGTGGTGAGCTGGGAGCACGTCGAGCAGGCGCGCGACCGGCTACTTCTGGGAAAGGAGTGGACGGGCTTCCGCGCCTCCGACGACGAGTGGCGGGCGGTGGCGGTGCACGAGGCGGGACATGCTCTCGCGGGACTCCTGTTCCACGCGGAGGAGGGGCTCCACAAGGTGACCATTCAGCCGCGCGGCCAGGCGATGGGCGTGGCCCACTTCTCTCCGGGCGAGCTGGTGCTGCACACTCGGCGCTTTCTCGAGGGCCAGATCTGCAAGGGCCTGGGTGGCCGGGCGGCGGAGGAGATCGTGTTCGGCCCGGAGGCGGTCACCAGCGGCGCCAAGGCCGATCTCCAGTACACCACCCGGGTCGCGCGCGAGATGGTCTACAAGCTGGGCATGGGGCCGGGCACGGGGCTGGTGGCGTTCGATGACCGCGAGGGCGTCGGCGCGGTGAGCGGCGAGCTCCACGCCGCGATGGACCGCGACGTGCGCACCATCGTCGAGGCGCTGTATGCGCGTGTGCGGGAGGCCATCGATCGCCATCGCGCCGCGCTCGAGGCCCTGGCCGATGCGCTGCTCGAGCGGGAGACCCTGGAAGGCGCGGAGGCCATCGCCATTCTCCACGGGCACGGCGTCACGACCGACGATCCGCTTCGCCGCCGGGTGGCCGACGACCGCCTCCGCGGCTCCCGCCGGCCGGGCTCGCTGCGGTCGTTGTGAGGCGGGCGGTCGGGCGGTCGGGCGGTCAGCCGGACCGAGCGCCTTCTGTCATCCCGAGCGAGGCGAGGGATCTCCCTCGCGGATGATTCGACATTGGGCAGAAGATCACTCGTCGCTTGCGCTCCTCGTGAATGACAGGCAGCTTCGACCGCCCGACCGCCCGACCGCCTAGAACCCCTCCAACGTCCACAGATCCGCTCCCCGGGGTGCCGTACGGTCGAACACGACCAGCCGCCCGTCTCGCGACCAGCGCGGGTAGTCGATGCGCACATCCGGGTCCGGGAACTGGTAGATCTCGTAGGGCGGCCCGCCGTTGACGGGATGGGCCCAGATCACCTTGTGGCTGTTGACGTCCATGATCACCGACTGCGAGGGCGAGAACGACATGTGGCCGCCGCTGCGCACGGGTGGCAGCGGCGTGAGCGCGCCGCTCGCGACGTCGACCCGATAGATCTGCATCTGTCGGTCCCGCTCGCCTCGAAAGACGATTGCCCTGCTGTCCGTGGTCCAGGCCACGAAGTGACCCCAGCAGCCCACCGAGGCTACCTGCTGCTGTGCGGTGCCGTCGGCCTGCATCACCCAGACCTCGAACCGTCCACTCCGGTCGGAGACGAAGGCGATCCGCTGTCCGTCCGGTGAATTCGCCGGGTTGATGTCCAGCGCCGGATCCTGGGTGAGGCGGGTGAGCGACGTGTCCGAGAGTCGTACCCGCCAAATGTCGGTATTGCCGCCGCGGGCGGAGAAGAACACCAGAGCCTGGCCGTCCGGCGACCAGTCGGGCTGGTAATCGCCTCCGGGACCGACTGTCACCCGACGCTCGTGTCGGGCCGAGTCCAGCACCCAGATGTTCATCTCGCCGGCACGATCCGAATTGAACGCGAGCTGCCGGCCGTCCGGCGACCAGGTGCCGCGGCTCTCGACCCGGGTCGTGCCGAGCACGGGCGTCGGGTTTCCCGCCGGTCGGCCCGTCTCGGGCGAGACCGGCAGCTGCCAGAGGTCGGAGTTGATGCCTCGGACGGCGAACACGAGCTCGCGCCCATCGGGATGCACCGAGGCCTGCACGTCGTCACCCGCTCCGGTGGTGAGCTGCTCCAGGCCCTTCGGTGAGCCGTCCTGGTCGAGCCGCGCCCGCCAGAGATTGACGCCGCCACCGCGACTGGACGAGAAGACGATCGCGCGACCGTCGGGCATCCATGTCGGATACACGTCCACCACGTAATCGTCCGTCACCCGGGTGACCGCCTGCGTCGTCGGGTTCACGATGGCGATGTCGGACTTCAGCTTCTCGATACGCCGGAAGACCAGCCTCGAGCCGTCGGGCGACCAGTGGGGCTCGGTGTGCACCACGGCCTCGCTGGAATCGGAGGTCACCTGACGGGGGTTGCGCCCGCGAGTGTCCGCGACCCAGACCCGCTGCGCTCCTGCGAGCTCGGCGTCGAAGGCGAGACGCTGCCCGTCCGGCGAGTACGAGGGGTTGAATCCGTCCTCCAGCAGCTTGGAGGCCTCCCCCGAGCCGAGCTCAATGCTCCACAGTTCGGCTCCCTCGAAGTAGTACCCGTCCACTTCGTCGGGCTCGAGCTTGCCGGTGGCGGTAGCGCCGCGCACGAACGCGATGCGCGCACCGTCGGGTGACCACGCCGGCTGGATGTGGTCCCGCGGGTCGTCGGTAAGCTGCCGCTCCGCGCCGCCGGCGACTGGTCGCACGAACAGCTGGCGGTAGCCGTTCACCTCGGCCACGTAAGCGAGCTGCTGCCCGTCGGAGGACCAGGTCGGCCACTCCTCCAGGCCTTCCCGCGAGGTGAGCTGGGTCAGGCGGCGCGCGAATCCCGACGCCACGGTGCCTTGGGAGGACGAACCCGTCGGCGCGCCCGCGTCGTCGGACGGTCCGCGGAGCGCCACGAAGGCCGCCAGCCCGGCCGCGCCCGCGACCGCGGCCACCGCGGCCGCGCGTCGGCGGCTCGACATCGCCACGCTTCCGTCCTGACTGCCGAGCGACTCGGCGAACTGTGCGGCTGTCGCCGGACGATCGTCGCGGGACTTGGACAGCGCCCGGCCCAGGGCGGCCTTGAGGACGCCGGGAATTTCGGCGACCCGTGTGCCGGAGAGCGGCGGCGGCTCGGTCAGGTGGCGAGCGACGACCTCCTGCACCGTCGCTCCGCCGAACGGCGGCCCGCCGGTGAGCATCTCGTACAGGACGCAACCGAGTGAGTACACATCCGCGCGGGGATCCAGCTCACCTCCCACCGCCTGCTCCGGGCTCATGTAGATCGGAGTGCCGATCACGACGCCGGTCCCTGTCAGATGCTCCGTGCCCGCGGTCCCGGCAGGTCGGGCAATGCCGAAGTCCGCGACCATCGTGCTCCCGTCCCTGGTGAGCAGGATGTTCTCCGGCTTCACGTCGCGGTGGATCACGCCGTGGTCGTGGGCGTACTGGAGGCCGCGGGCGACCTCGCG
Organism: Gemmatimonadales bacterium; assembly: GCA_036556505.1. GTDB lineage: Bacteria > Gemmatimonadota > Gemmatimonadetes > Gemmatimonadales > GWC2-71-9 > CAVVWJ01. Next base: position 43,554 of record DATBJH010000077.1, on the reverse strand, counting down.
GGCGATCCTGACCGCCTCGGGCGGAGAAAGTCGTCCCTCACGTCCCAGCCGCTCGCGCAACGACTCGCCTTCGATCCACGGCATCGTGAACCACAGGATGGGCGGTACCGTCGCGCGGGAGGAAGGGATCTCGCCGGAATCGTAGACCGGCACGATATGAGGGTGCTGGAGGCGGGCGGCCAGCATGATTTCGCGCAGGAAGCGCTGGGGGCCCAGTGTCGCTGCCAGGTCCGGGTGGAGCACCTTGAGCGCGACCATCCGGTCGTAACGGACGTCCCGTGCCAGCCAGACGCTCGCCATGCCGCCGCGCCCGAGCTCGCGCTCGATGACGTAGCGGCCGCTCAGGCCCTGGGCGATATCCTGCTGACGTGAATCCATGGATTGGCCGGTGAGAAGTCCCGCAGGGCAATATGGCGGGAGGGGCCCCGGCAGGCCCAGGTGCGCTGCAGCGGATTACGCGGCCAGGCCGCCGCGGAAGCGTCTCACCGGAGGGCGGGGTGTCGCACGGTGGGGACGCCCATCGGGGTCACGAGTCGGGGCGTTCCACTCCTCGGGATGTTCGTCGTACCACTCGCGCTCCTCTTCGGGCGCGTCATTCCAGCCGTTGTAGTCACATGTGAGCACGGTTACCACCGTTCCTTTCCATTCCTCGCTCCTCGGGGGAGCGTGACCACGGCGCTCCTTTCGCATGCACCGTGCCAACTGCCAAGTGAACGTCGCGAGCCGCCCTGAAGTTCCACGCTATTCTTGGGTCATGCGTCACACCCCACGCCTTCCCATCGAGCAGGTGCTTCCCTCGCTGCGAGATGCGCTGCGCAGCGCCGGCGGGGTCGTGCTTCAGGCGCCACCCGGCGCGGGCAAGACCACCGGCGTGCCGCTCGCGCTGCTGGGCGAGCCATGGTTGGGTGGCCGGGGAATCGTCATGCTCGAGCCCCGTCGCCTCGCGGCGCGGGCGGCGGCCCGTCGGATGGCCACGCTCCTGGGGGAACGGCCGGGTGAGACGGTAGGATACCGCGTCCGGCACGAATCGCTGGTGGGACCGACCACGAGGATCGTGGTGGTCACCGAAGGGGTACTGACCCGGATGCTGCAGTCCGACCCCGCGCTGGAGCGGTTCGGGCTGGTGGTGTTCGACGAGTTTCACGAGCGGAGCATCCACGCCGACCTCGGTCTCGCGCTGACCATCCACTCTCGATCACTGCTGCGCGAAGACCTGCGGATTCTGGTCATGTCGGCCACACTGGAGGGTGCTCCGGTGTCGACCCTTCTGGATGGAGTTCCGATCGTGACCAGCGAGGGGCGGTCTCATGCGGTGGAAGTACGCCATCGGTCGCGGCGGTCCGGGGTGAAGCTCGAATCCGAGGTGGCCGCGGTGGTGCGGGAAGCGCTCCAGGCGGAGCAAGGTGACGTGCTGGTCTTCCTTCCCGGTGCCGGCGAGATCCGGCGCGTGGCGGCGCTCCTGGGCGAGGTGGACGCGGAGGTGATTCCGTTACACGGCAACCTCCCTCCGCAGCGGCAGGATCGCGCCATCCTGCCCAGTCCACCGGGCTCTCGAAAGGTGGTGCTGGCCACCTCCATCGCGGAGACGAGTCTCACCATCGAGGGAGTGCGCGTGGTGGTGGACTCCGGCCTGTCCCGGGTTCCTCGCTACTCCCAAAGAACCGGCATGACCCGGCTGGCGACCGTTCGGGTGTCTCTGGCCTCGGCCGAGCAGCGGCGAGGACGCGCGGGGCGTCTCGCACCCGGCGTGTGTTACCGCCTCTGGACCTTGCAGGAACACGCCGCCCTCCCCGCTAGGTCCTCCCCCGAGATCCTCGAGGCCGACCTGGCCCCACTTGCCCTGGATCTCGCCGCCGTCGGAGTGCCGGACCCTCGGGAACTCCGGTGGCTCGACCCGCCGCCCGCAGCGGCCTTCGCGCAGGCACGGAGCCTGCTCGTCCAGCTCGGCGCCATCGACAGGTCGGGGCGGCTCACCCGGCATGGTACGGCGATGGCGAGACTCGCGCTCCATCCGCGCCTCTCCCACATGGTGATGAAAGCCACCGAGTTGCGAGAAAGAGCCCTGGCCTGCGAGCTAGCCGCGCTCCTAACGGAGCGAGACCTCCTCCGTCGAACGGACGGTGTCTCCGAAGCGGACATCCGGACTCGCCTGGATCTCCTCCGAGGGACAGTCGTAAGGGCCGACGTCGACGGGGAGGCCCTGCGGCGGGCCCGGGCGGAGACGGCGGCGTGTCGCCGAGCGGGTTCCGGGCGGGGTCTGGCAGAGGGCGAGGGCGATGTCGGGGCGCTGCTTGCGATGGCCTATCCCGACCGAGTCGCCCAGGGCCGCCCCGGTGCACCCGGCCGGTTCCTGCTGCGGAATGGCCTCGGGGCTTACCTGGATCCGCAAAGCCTTTCTGCCGAGGGGTATCTCGTCGCCTGCGAGCTCGAGGGCCGGGAGCCGGAAAGCCGAATCCTGCTGGCAGCACCGATTGGCCTGGCGGAGATCCGGAAGCTCTTCCGAGACGAGGTCGAAACGGAAGAGGTGGTGGAGTGGGACCTGCAGACCCGGGCCGTCATCGCCCGGCGGAGGGAGCGGCTGGGGGCCATCGTCCTCAGAGAGACCCATATCTCCCGACCCGACCCCCAGAGGGTGGCGGAGGCGCTGCTTCAGGGTGTGCACAGCGAGAGTCTCAACGTCCTCCCCTGGAGCGATGGTGCACGGCGAACCCGCGAGCGCATCTCCTTCGTCCGAAGCCTCGATCCGAGTTGGCCCGATGTCTCGGACGCTGCCCTCGGTGAGACCCTGGAGCGATGGCTCGGCCCCCGGGTCAGGGGAATGTCGAGGTTGAGTGACCTCGGGAAGGTGGATCTGGGGGCGGCAGTGTTGGACCTGCTGAGCTGGGAACAACGAGCGGCCCTGGACCGTCTGGCGCCCTCGCATCTGGTGATGCCCAGCGGCTCTCGTCTGGCGGTGGACTATCGGGATCCTGCCCAGCCGGTGCTCGCCGTGCGGCTGCAGGAGCTGTTCGGTCAGACCGAGACACCGCGGGTGGGTGGGGGAAAGATCCCCTTGACCCTGCATCTGCTGTCGCCTGCCGGCCGACCGGTGCAAGTGACGCGCGACCTCGCGGGTTTCTGGCGGACTACGTACTTCGATGTACGGAAGGATCTGAAAGGCCGGTACCCCAAGCACCCGTGGCCCGATGATCCCCTGGTCGCGGAGCCCACGAGGCGGGCGAAGAAGGGGAGGTAGCGGGGAACCCCCGCGAGGCGTCAGGTGTTGGACAAGCGTGCAAGTGTGCGACGAATCTGCGCTTACGGACATCTAGGGTGAACGGTGCCCGACGGCCGGGCCCGGTAGGCACTCGTAAGTGGTCTCATGACAACGGCTTGTCGGCGGCTGCCTGAGGGCAGGCCGGCAGGTGGAACAGGAGTGGTACAGTGGCGGTGAGCAAGCGGACAGGCGGGCGGCGGCGCTCGGCTCGGGCGGCTCAGCTTCCGCGGGCCGTCGACGAGGGACGCGAGAGCCTGGACTTCTACCTCCAGGAGATCAGCCGGATCCCCCTCCTCAAGATCGAGGAGGAGACGGCGCTGGCGCGGCGTGCGTTCAAGGGCGACGTGGAGGCGCAGGAAAAGCTCGCCCGGCACAACGTGCGTTTCGTGGTCTCCGTGGCGAAGAAGTTCCAGAATCGCGGCGTGCCGCTCATGGATCTTATCGGCGAGGGCAACCTCGGACTGATGACGGCGGCGCGAAAGTTCGACCCCGATCGTGGCGTCAAGTTCATCTCGTACGCGGTCTGGTGGATCCGCCAGGCGATCCAGGCGGCGATTGCGCGGCATGGACGCCCCGTGCGGGTGCCGCTGAACCGAACGGCTGATCTCAACCGGCTGGGCCGGACCACCGTCCTGCTCACCGAGCGGCTCGGCCGGGCGCCCACGACCGAGGAGCTGGTCGAGGCCACCGGGCTCACCCGCGACGCGGTGCGTGCGTTGGGCGCGCTGCACATCGAGGCACTGCGCCTGGATCACCCGGTGCGTGAAGCCGACGACCGCGGCCGGATGGAGCGTTTCGTGCCCCTGACTCAAGAGGGGACCGATGCGACCACGATGGCCAACAGCCGGACGACGGATCTGGAGACCGCGCTGGCCGCGCTCCCGCCCCGGGACGCGAAGGTCCTCCGGCTCTACTTCGGGTTGGACGACGGGAAGAGCCGGACTCTGGAGGAGATCGGTCGGATGATGGGCGTCACCCGTGAGCGGATTCGCCAGCTCCGGGACCGGGCGCTTCGCCAGCTCCGGGAGCAGCACGGCGACAAGCTGCGCGAGCTCGCGGCCTGACCTGCTCCCAGCGCCTCGTCCAAAGCCCCGATCGGCATCCGCCGTCGGGGCTTTTTCACGTTTGCTGGTTGGTGCGAGAGGTTGCAGTCACGGGGGGCTGGACTGGACGGTCCCTTTAGCGAATACTTGGGGTACCCCCCAAGCACTCCGTCCCTGTGCGGTTGGCGGTCCGAAGACCAGCCGGCGAGGTACACTCCTGTGAAGCGACTCTCCGACATGAGCGCCAGGCTCCGGGCACGCCTGACCGAGCACTTCGAGCTCTTCATGACCGCCGTGGGGGTTTTCTTGACGGTCAGGCTCGTCTTCTCCGACCTTCCACCCGGACAACAGGGTCTGGCGCATGCCTTCCTGATCTGGCTCCAGGGCTTTCTGATCTGGTCAGTCCATCGCCACGCCACTCTGCGCCGGCAGGCAATGATCGACAAGATGCGCCTCATGCTCCAGGATCGGGTCAACAACCAGCTCACCGTGATGCTTGGGATGGCCGAAATCCGCCTTCGGGACACGACTACGGACGGACGCGAAGATCTGGAGATCGCCACGGCGGCTGCCCGCAACGTGGCACACGAGCTCGAGACCCTGTCGCTCCAGTCCCTGCGGTCCTGGGAGCGCCGCCACCCCAACCTCCTGCGGTAGCCCCGGCTCCGGGCAATTTGCGGTGGGCCCACCCGCCGCCCGCTCGCCCAGGCCGTCGCCATTCCTGCCGTGTGGCCGCCGAGGTAGCCCCGCAAGTCATTTGTTGGCAAGGCGTTCCGATAGCCCTTCGGGGTGGGGTCACTCCCGCCCCGGCCGGATCGGGCAAGTCGGTGTCGGGACTGGATATTGCTTCGCGCTCCCGCGATGAGCACGCCCAGCCAGATGTCTCTCCGCCGAATTCCGGAAGCCCTCCACCTCCGCGTCCGCATCGCGTACGCGAGCGCGTGGGAGGCCCTCATCGGCACGCACACGTCCCAGGCGCTTCAGTTCGTCTGCGAGTTCGCCTCACGCACGCCCGTGCTCCGCGCCCTCGATCTCTACTTCGAAGTGGTGGCGGTGCAGGCCGGGATGCAGGAGTCGGTGCGGACGCGGTCTCTGACTTCGCTCGAGCTGGAGTCGCTGCCGCCGCTGGCCGCGCCCGTTCCGCTGCGCGGCTGGCAGGTGCTCCGCGTGGACCGCTTCATAGAGCATCAGCAGTACCGCCGGCGCTTCGAGGAGAAGACGGTTCAGCTGGCTCGGATGGTGGGCGCTCGCGCGGCTGAAGCGGTCATCGCGACCCACGTCGAGAATGTCATCAGCTTCTATGAGCTGCTCCGGGGCGTGATGCCGGTCGAGCAGGTCACCGATCACTATCTGCGGGAGTTCAGCCTGCAGTCCAGTGTCGCGCAGATGGTCTGGCAGCGGGTGCAGGCGCGGGTGGCAGGCGAGGAGCTCACGGCGCAGTACTCCGATCCGCCTCCGCCTCCGGTGGATTCGGAACCGGCGGAGGTCGAACCGGATCAAGAGCCGGATCCCGATCCCCAGCCGGCGGCACTCGCCTCCGCCTATCCCGAGGGCCTCGGGGAGCTGGAGGAAGAGGCGATCAGAACTCGAAGCCCATACCCAGATTGATGTGGGTCGCCGCGAGGTCGCCCACCGGCTCGCGGTAGCGGGTCCGAAGGTAACGCACCTCGAGGCCCACCACTGCCGGCAGCTTCCGCCAGGTGACGTGTCCCTCGACCGCCACGTTTCGTAATCGTGATGCCTCGCCCAGATCCTCGTCGTCCGGATCGTCCACTCCGCCGCCTCCGCCGATCTCCCACCGCTGTGAAGGCCGCACGTTGAGCTGAGCCCAGCCACCGGCCGAGCGTACCGGCACTCCATCCCGCACCATGTTCTGACCGATCCCTCCGCCCCCCAGGCCGGCCAACGCCTGGCCGGTGAACGCCTCCGCGCGGAAGTCGAGCTTCGGGCCCAGTGGGGTCCAGATGCTCAGTGCCAGTGCCTTCGAAGGGACCCGCCCTCCCGCGGCATCGAGGATCCACCCGTAGTGTCCACCCGCGCTGACCTCGCCCAGCTGGTCGTCCTGTCCCCAGCGGCCCCGCACCCGACCTTGCAGGAACGGACGGCCGCTTCGCTCCGCGATATCCGGCTGAGTGACGAAGGTGCCCTGGGGCTCGCCCGAAGTTGGTGCGAGGGCCGCGATCTCGGCGCCTATCCGCAGGCCGCCGCTGGACGGGAGATCGGCACCGAGTCGGACCTGGGGGATCCAGAGCCAGAGGTTGCCGGCGCCCGCGAAGTCGGGGAAGCCGACGCTGGCGATGGAGGAGGGACTGACGGCCGCGATCGGCGGGGATTCCTGACCCACCAGGAGCGCGACCTGGCCCCAGGTCAGCTCGGCGACCGCGCGCCGCAGCCGCAGCAGCGGGAAGGTGCGACCGCCGGTGGAAGGCTGCTGCCCGCCGAAGAAGTCCACGTCGAGCTCGCCCTCCAGCACACCGCCCGCGAACTCGGGAACCAGGGCGAACGCGGTGAGGCGCGATTGACGGGCGGTGGCGCTCGAGGTGCTGGCCTCGGGAGCCGCGTCGCTCGGCGGCACGGCGAACTGCGGTACATCGCTGTTGTTGACGTTGTCGGTGGTATGGAAGGCGTTCAGGAGGATCAGGCCGTGCAGGCTCGCCTCGATGTCGGGCTGCTGACCAACCGCCGGGACGGACGCGAGCGTCGCGAGGGCGACCAGCAATGCCGCCGCCCGCACCGCCGGCGCGCGCGTTGACGCGATCTGGGGCGCTCGATAACGTTTTGACATGCGAGGCAACATACAGCCCGGCCCCGCCGCCCGCCGCATCCTGGTGTGGGGCGGGCTGGCGCTGGCGTCGCTCGCCTGGATCGGGCAGCCGGCGGAGGTGAGCGGGCGCGTGACCATGCTGGACAAGAGCGATCGGCCGGGCGAGGACGTCGGCCAGGCGGTGCTCTGGCTCAGTGGTCCGCCGACGCGATCGCGTCCGGCGGTTCAAGCGGAGATCGGCACTTCCAACAAGGAGTTCTCGCCCCACGTGCTGGTGGTGCCGGTGGGATCCACCGTCTCATTCCCCAACCACGATCCCTTCAACCACAACGTGTTTTCCCTGTCGGAGGAGAACCCGTTCGACCTGGGGCTCTACGGTCGCGACGAGGTGCGCTCCCTTCGCTTCGAGCGGCCCGGGGTGGTGCGAGTGTACTGCAACGTCCACGCGCAGATGAGCGCGCTGGTGCTGGTGCGCGACACACCGTGGTACGCCCAGCCCGCGAGTGACGGTTCCTTCACGCTGGGCCCGGTGCCGCCCGGCAGCTACAGCCTGCATGCCTGGCACGAGCGTGCGCCGGAAGTGACGCGGCCGCTCGAGGTCCCGTCGGACGGCGTGGAGCAGCTCTCGGTGGAGCTGGACGCGCGCGGCTTCCAGTTCAAGCCACACCTCAACAAGCACGGCCAGCCGTACCCCCAACAGGGCCGGCGTTACTGACGGGGCGGCGGGTGGGCGCGCCATGAAGATCCCTCTCGGCCGGCGCATCTTCCTCGGCACCGCACTGGTCGTGGTCGCCGTGCTCGGCTCGGCGCTGCTGGCCACCAAGCGGCGGGCGGACCTGGCGGCCGATGACGCCTCGGCCCGCGCCCTCGGCGCCACCGCCTCCTCCATCGCGGAGGCCCTCGGCAGCCGAAGCCTCACGCTGCTCCGTCTCACGCAGGCCCTGGTGCAGGTACCCGCCTACGTCTCCCGCATCGGCGAGTCCCTTCGCGCCGCGGATCGCGCCAACCTGCTCGACCAGGCGGACGAGCTCAGGGTGCAGACCGGAGCCGACTGGGTGCTCGTCACCGACGGCGCGGGCGTGCTGCAGGCCTGGACCGCGCAGCGGGGGGATTTCGACGAGGACTTCTCCCGGGGCGCGCTGATCGGCCGAGCGATGGAGGGACAGGTCACCCAGGGCCTGTGGCTGGAGCCCACCGACGAGGGCGACGTGCTGTACCAGGCGGTCGGGGTTCCGGTCGTGAACCCCGGCAGCACGACGCCGTTCGGCGTCGTGGTCGCCGCGCTCCAGGTGGACAGCGCCTTCGCGGCACAGCTCCGCCGAAATACCGACTCGGAGATCGCGTTCTTTTCCCTCGACACCCTGGGGGTGCCGCAGGTGGCGGTTTCCACGCTGCCGAGAGAGGCCGTTGCCGAGCAGGTGCGCCAGGCGCCCGTGGGAAGGGGTACCGATAGCGCATACGCCCATTTCGCTCTGCGCGCGGGGGGAGAAGAGTACGCCGCAGCGGCCGGACTCCTCCGCAGCGCCGACGGCGTACCGCTCGGAGGATTCGTCGGACTGCACTCGCGCGACCAGGAGCTCGTTGCCTACCGCCAGCTCAGCCGCACGATCGGCTGGTCCTTCGTGGTGGGGCTGATGCTGGCGCTCGGGTTCTCCGTGCTGATGGCGAGACGGATCACATTGCCGGTGCGCGAGCTGGTCCGGGCGACGCGTCAGGTGAGCGAAGGTCAGTACGCCGGTCGCATCGTCGGCAGTACCGACGACGAGATCGGAGAGCTGGCCTCGGCGTTCGGCAACATGGTGGAGGAGTTGCGGGAGAAGGACCGGCTGGTGGATTACCTGAGGACCGGCGGGCAAGGTGGCGGTGGGGAAGCCACGTTGCCTCCGACCGAGCCGGCGACGCGGCCACCCGGCGCCGGGGTGCTTGCCGTCGGCCAGCGGTTCGCCGGCCGCTACGACGTCCTGGAGATGCTGGGCTCGGGCGGGATGGGTGTGGTCTATCGCGCCTTCGATCGCGAAGTCGGCGAGGTTGTCGCGATCAAGGCGTTGCGGCCCGATCTCGGCGACATCGATGCCACCCTGCTGGAACGGTTCAAGCAGGAGCTCCGGCTGGCGCGCCGGATCACCCACCGCAACGTGGTGAGGACCTACGACCTGGGCGAGGTGGAGGGGACCTACTATATCACCATGGAGCTGGTCCGTGGGACGACCGTCGCCGCCCTGATCCGCGAAGCTGGCCGGCTCGACGTGCCGGCGACGCTCACCATCGGGAAGCAGGTCTGTCGCGCGCTCGAGGTCGCGCACGAGGAAGGGGTCATCCACCGCGACGTCAAGCCGCAGAACCTGCTGGTGGACCAATCGGGTTTCCTGAAGGTCATGGATTTCGGGATCGCGCGGCTGGCCGAGCACCAATCCGAGCCGGGCCGGGCACTCACCGCCGCGGGCGTCGTCGTGGGCACGCCCCAGTACATGGCGCCGGAGCAGCTTTTCGGCGAGCCGGTGGACGGGCGCTCCGATCTCTACGCCACCGGCGCCGTGCTCTTCGAGTGTGCCACCGGTCGTCCGGTGTTCGAGGCCCCCAGCCTGGTGGCGCTGCTGGCACGACATCTGGACGACACCCCTCCTGACCCCCGCCAGCTCAACGGGGAGATCCCCGAATCGCTCGCCGCCGTGATCCTCCGCGCGCTGGCGCGGAAGCCGCAGGATCGCTGGCCCACGGCGAGCCATTTCCTGCACGCCCTGGAGCAGGTCTAGCCCCGCCACGGCGCAGGCAGAACGCCCGACAGTCGAGCCCGCAAAATCCTGCCATTTCCTTTCCCCGCAACGGGTTGACCCGTGGCCTGCCGCTTGCCTGACTGGCACTGCAATTCCGTTTCTCCTCGACCGCCTTTCCCGAGCGAACCTACATGCTCCGACGTCTGGACCGGATCTGGATGGTCGTGTCGTGCCTGTGCGGTGCGACGAGCGCGTCCGCCGCGGCCCAGGCGCTGTCGGCGCGGGAGCGCGTCGAGCTGGACGCGTGGTTCGCGCGCACCTCCGAGCGCACGTCCGGCGGCCAGTGGGGCATCAGCATCGGCACCATGGATGGTCGCGTCCTGTGGAGCATGAGCCCCGGGCTCGAGCTGATTCCGGCATCCACCACCAAGCTCTTCACCACCGGATTCTCCCGCACCAGAATGGGCGGCGGCGCCCGCTTCACCACCAGGGTCATCGCCGAGGGCCGCCTCGATTCGACCAGCGGCAAATGGATCGGGACCTGGGCGCTGCATCTGGGCGGGGATCCCACGCTCGACCGCGCCGGCCGCGCCGGCCCGACGCTCCGGGAGCTCGCTCGCCAGCTGCGAGCGCGCGGCATTCGTGTGCTCGAGGGACCGCTCGTGGTCACCAGCCGGACAGGTCCGGCCGAGTCCCGCTATCCCTCGGTCTGGTCTCCCGACTACGAGGGGCGCCTCTACGCGCCGCCCGTCGGTCCGGTCGCGCTGCATGAGAACACGGTCTCCCTCACTTTCCGGCCGGGCCGGGAGGCCGGCTCACCGCCGCAGCTGGTGAGCGCCTACCCGGATGGGGCGAGCCGCATGGTGCGCATCGCCGCGACCACCGTGGGTGGACGCGGCCGGCGGCTTTCACTCCGGGCCGATCCCGACGGCGGATGGACGCTGCGCGGCACGATCGGCATCGACCGCAGCAGTGCGGGATTGAGCGCCGTGGCCCACGAGCCCGCCCAGCTTCTCGTCTCCGCGTGGGCGGCCGCGCTGGAGCGGGCGGGGATCCGTTGGGCGAGCCCCGGCGGTCCGGTACTGCTGGCGCCGCGCCCGGCCGTTACTCTGGCGCAGGTGTCCTCCGCGCCGCTCGATAGTATCGCCATCGAGGTGAACCGGCGGAGCGTGAACATCGGCGCCGAGCTGATGCTCCAGTTCGCCGCCGGCAATCAGCTGACCGGCCCGGGCCTCCTCACCCAGCACGTGCGCCAGATCGTGGGGCCCTCGGCGCGGGTGCATCTGGTGGATGGCAGCGGGCTCAGCGAGTTCAACCGGATGAGCGCGCTGACGCAGATGCTGTACCTCGCCCGCTTTCCCCAGATCCCCGGCAACCAGCGTTTCCCGCTCCTGTTGCCCGCCAACGGCACCGGCACCCTGCGCCGTCTCCGGGGCGGAGGAATGGCGCGAGGCGTGGTGCACGCCAAGACCGGCACCCTGGACGAGGTGGCCACGCTCGCGGGCTACCTCGCGCGACAGGACGGAGTGCTGGTGCTCTCGCTGATGTACAACGGGCGCCGCACCGGAGCGGCGCGCGCGGCGGAATGGGAGCTGTTCCGGCTGCTCGGGGCCGAGGGGGTGGACCTGGGCGGCGTGCTCGAGACCCATATGGGCGGAAGTGTCCCGGCCAATGACCGCTAGTCTTGTTCGCACCGTACCGGTCCGCGAGTCGACCTACCGGATCTCCGAGATCCTCTCGGCGCTCTCCTGCGCGCTCGACATCACCGAGGGCCAGGCGCCCGGGCACGCCGTGCGCACCGGCCTCATCGGCATGCACCTGGCGGAGCGGGTCGGCGTGCCGTCGGAAGACCGGGGCTCGCTGTTCTACGCGCTCCTGCTGAAGGATCTGGGCTGTTCCAGCAACGCGGCCCGGCTCTGCTCGCTCTTCGGCGCCGACGACCGCGCGCTCAAGCGGGACCACAAGCTGACGGACTGGTCGCGGCCGACGCGGAGTCTGCGGTACGCGCTCCGCAACGCGGTGCCGGGCGCCTCACCGATGGGGCGTGCCCTCCACGTCGCCTCGATGTGGATGCACGAGAAGGGCAGCGGACGGGAGATGGCCCGAACCCGCTGCGACCGCGGAGGGGACATCGCCGCGACGCTGGGCTTCACCAGCGCCACCCGCGAGGCGATCCGCACCCTGGACGAGCACTGGGACGGCAACGGGATGCCGGATGGATTGTCGGGCCCGGCGATTCCGCTGCTGGGACGCATCGTGAGTCTGGCCCAGACGGCGGAGGTCTTCGCCAGCACCTTCGGCCCGGACGCGGCGATCGAGATGGCGGTGGACCGGCGCGGCCGCTGGTTCGATCCGACCCTGGTGGACGCGTTCCGCGGCCTCGCGGACGACGACGACTTCTGGGCCAAGGTGCTGGGCCGCTCACCCGAGCGGTGGCTGGGTGCACTCGAGCCCGAGGATGAGGTGCGGTTGGCCGACGAGGCGCGGCTGGATGACATCGCGCGGGCATTCGCCAGGGTGATCGACGCCAAGTCGCCCTTCACCTACCTGCATTCGGAGCGGGTGGCGGAGCTGGCTGTGACCATCGGCCGGCACCTGCACTTCAGCGACGTCCAGCTGCGCGATCTGCGTCGCGCCGGGCTGCTGCACGACATCGGCAAGCTCGGGGTCTCCACCCTGATCCTCGACAAACCAGACCGGCTGACCGAGCGGGAGCGGGCGGAGATCCGGGTCCATCCGGCCTACACGCAGCGGATCCTGGAGCGGGTGGGGGCGTTCTCGGCGATCGTCACGGTCGCGAGTGCGCATCACGAGCGGCTGGACGGGAAGGGCTACCACCTGGGTCTCACGGGGGAGCGGCTCTCGCCCATGAGCCGGGCGCTCGCGGTGGCCGACGTCTACGAGGCGACGACCGCGGATCGTCCCTATCGCAAGGGGCTCCCGCGGCACGAGGCGATCGCGATTCTTCGGGGGCTCGCGGGCACGGCGCTCTGTCCTACGTCGGTCGAGGCGCTGGTCACGGAGCTGGGATAGTCACCCTGATAGTCGAAGGGAAGGGGCGACACCGAACATGGTCCCCTGCGCTGCGCTCAGGGTGACAATCGTCCCACAGCCAGCTCAATTGCAGCCGCCGACGGCGCGGTTCCCTGCGCCAATCTGGCGTTTCCGCCGCCCCGTCCTTCTACACCGGCCAGCGCGGCCTTGAGGGCCATGCCGGCGTTTATCCCGGAATCCTCCGAGGCGCCGACGACGAGGGCGGGCGGGTTCACGGTCCAGCCCACGAACAACGACCGCGGCATCGTCGCGATCGCCTGAGCCAGCGGACGGAGCCGCTCGATCGGTCCCTCTTCCTCCCGCACGACGATCCGTCGCGGCACCCCGTCGGGCGCGGCGTCGTACAACTCCCGGGCGCGGTAGCGGGCCAGACTCGCTTCCAGCTCGCGTCGCCCTCCCACAGCCGCCCGGAGCTCGGCCCGCTGGGCCTCCACCAGGGTCGGGAGCTCTTCCGCCGCCGCCGAGAACTGGACGGCGAGCCGGGAGAGCAGATCGAGGTCGGCGCGCGCGCGGCGCACGGCCCGGGCGCCGCAGACGAACTCCAGGCGCAGGTTCCTCTTCACCCGCTCCGACTTCCGAATGAGGATCGGGCCGATCTCACCGGTGGCGCGGACGTGCGTGCCGCCGCAGGCGCTCCGGTCGAGATCGCGGATCGTCACGATGCGCAGCGTTCCCTCTCGGACCGACGCCTTTCGCAGTCCGGCCGCTTCCGATGCCTCCTCGAAACCGACCTCGATCGGCCGATTCTCGATGACGATGTCGTTCGCGCGCGCCTCCGCCTCGACCAGGCGCGGCTGCTCCAGGTCCGGCGTGTCCAGGTCGAGCGTTGAGCTCTCGCGCCCGAAGTGCACCGCGATCGTAGTGTGGCCGAAGAGCTCGTGCAGCGCAGCCGAGAGGAGATGCTGGCCGCTGTGCTGCTGCATGTGATCGAAGCGCCGTGGCCAGTCGACCGCCCCGTGCACCGTTGCCGCACCCACCGGCTCGGCCAGCAGGTGGGCGATACGGTCACCCTCGTCCACCACGTCCAGTACCGGATTACCGTCGAGCGCGCCGATGTCGTGGGGCTGGCCGCCGGACGCAGGGTAGAATGCGGTCCGGTCGAGGTACACGCGGCGGCCCCCCTCGGCGCGATCCACGACGGCGGCATCGAACTCTTGCAGATACGAGTCGGTGTAGTAGAGCCGGAGGGTCATGGGGGGATAGTAGGCGGTCGGGCGGTCGGGCGGTAAGGCGGGCAGGCGGTCGGGCGGTCAGCCGGTCGGGCGGTCAGCCGGCCGGGCGGTCAGCCGGTCAGGTGGTCGGGTGGGAAGGACGTACCGCCGTACCGCCGTACCCCCGTACCGCCGTACCGCCCTACCGCCTTACCGCCTTACCGCCCATTCTCATGCCATGACTCGACCACACTCCAGCCCCACCGCCGAGGTCCTCGGCCGGATCGGCCTGCCGCGGCCCGTGGCGGAGCTCGCCCGAAGGCAGTGGGACGCGGTGATCGTCGGTGCCGGCCACAACGGGCTCACTTGCGCCGCTTACCTGGCGCGGGCGGGCCGCAAGGTACTGGTGCTCGAGGCCAGGGATCGCGTGGGCGGCGCCTGCACCATGGAGGAGCCCTGGCCCGGCGTCCGGATGTCGCCCTGCGCCTACGTCGCGGGGCTGCTGCATCCAACCGTCATCCAGGAGCTCGATCTGCCCGGCCACGGATTCCGCTGGTTCCCCGCGGTCGGCGGGCTCTTCGTGCCGTTCGAAGACGGCAGCAGCATCCAGCTCTGGAACGACGATGCCCGCTGCGAGGCGGAGATCACCCGCTTCGCCCCCGGGGACCTCGCCGGATGGCGCGCGATGCAGGCGGCCAAGCAGCGGCTGCGCGACGCGCTGCGCCCCGACGGTGCGGGCGACCTGTGGCTCGACCCGGCGCCCGACCGCGACGAGATCGAGCGACGGCTGCGGGGCGATGCGGAGGCCCGGGCGATCCTGTTCGACTGGTCCATGGTGGAGATGGTCGAACGGTACATGGACGATGAGCGAATGCACCTCGCCTACCTGGGGCAAGGTGTCATCGGCACCAACGCGAGCCCGCACGAGCCCGGTACGGCCTCGGTGTGGTTCCACCACGCCTCGGGCCGGATGTTCGGACTGCCGGGGACGTGGGGCTACGTGGAAGGCGGGATGGGGATGGTGTCCTTCCTGCTGTGCGACATCGCCCGCGGGCTCGGCGCCGTGGTGGCGACTGGGGTGCCGGTCGCGCGTATCCTCCCCGGTGAAGGAGTCGAGCTCGCGTCCGGCAAGCGGATCACGGCGCCGCAGGTGATCTCCAATGCCGACCCGACCGTCACGCTCCGGCTCCTGGGCGACGCGGCGGACGGGACCTGGGCCCGGCAGGTGCGCGCGCTGCCCACCCGGGGCATCACGGTGAAGGTGAACCTCCGGCTGTCGGCGCTGCCGGACTTCACCGCGCGGCCGGGGCTCCGCCAGCCGCACCACACCGGGCAGGTGAACACGCCCCTCACGAAGGACGAATGGCGCGAGCACCACCGTCTGGCGAACGAGGGAGTGCTTCCGCCGAAGACCTGGAACGAGCTGTACCTGCACACCGTGTTCGACCGCAGCGTCGTCCCCGACGGAGTGCACACGCTGAGCGTGTTCGCCCAATACGTCCCCCACGCCTTCCGCGAAGGTGACTGGAACAGCCGCCGAGAGGAGGTGGGGCAGGTCGTAGTTCGGTCGATCGGCCGTTTCTGCAGCAACATCCCGGCGGCGGTGACGGGGATGGAGGTGCTGGGCCCGCCGGACATCGAGGAGCGCGTCGGCCTCACCGGCGGTCACATCTTCCAGGGGGAGATCCTGCCCCAGTACATGTGGGACCGACGGCTGCGCGCCCGGACGCCGATGCCCGGCGTGTTGCTGTGCGGCGCAGGGACGCATCCGGGCGGGAGCGTGATCGGAGTGAACGGCCGGAATGCCGCGATGGAAGCCCTCAAGGAGGGCAAGCGCACGGTGAAGAAGAAGGCGGGGTGGTGGTGACTATCCCCACCCCCGCAGCGCCCGCACGAAGTCGTGCAGCACGAGAAACTTCTCGTACAGGATCACACCCTTCCGCTTCTGTCCGAACTCCGCGAACAGGTCGCGCAGCCGACCCCGCCGGGTGACGTAAAACCGGAACGTCTCGGCGAAATCCTCCTGGGGATGCTTGGCCGCGTACGCGCTGACGTGGTCTCGCGGTGCGATCGCAATGCGGCGGCGCTGGAAGTACACCCAGGTGTTGTCCATGGCCCGGTAGGCCTTGTCCACGTCGCCGAAGGCTCGGCGGAAGCGCCGGCTGCGGGTCCAGTCCCAATGATGGTACAGGAAGCTGTGGCCCAGCTCGTGGGTTATCAGCCCGACCAGCATGGTCCACGGAATCTCGTCCTGCCGCCGCTTGCCCACGACGTAGCGCTGCTCGATCTCGACGATCTTGGGGTAGCGCGGATCCACGCCCGAGATGCCGGGCCGGAGCAGCACCCGGTACCCCCAGTCGCGGATCCGGCTCACCAGGAGCAGCCGGCGAGCCCGGGTGAGCGCCCGGGGGATGAGGTCGCGCCCGGTGGCGTCGCTGCCGCACCAGGGGCAGGCGTTCATCCAGTCGTCCACTCCGCGGCCGCAGTGGGGGCAGTCGCCCTCGAACCGGTCCGACTCGTCCCAATGCTGGGCCCGCCCGCACCAGGGGCAGTTGGGCATCGGGTACTGTACTCCGCCACCGCAGCCCCAGTCGCAGCGGGCGTCCATCCGGAAGCCCTTCGGCGCCTTGAGCGGCGTCTCGCTGGAGTAGCCCTCCTCGTAGATGTCCGCCGCGCACCACGGGCACCAGGAGAACTTGTCGGAGACGATCCAGCCGCAGTTGAAGCATTCGGCGCCGGTGACGTTGTCCAGGTCGCGCCACTGGAGCTCGCGGGAACAGTTGGGACAGTGGTTCCAGTACTTGTGCAGCCGCTGCCCGCACACGCAGCGATGCTCGGGGACCGGCCCCCGCTCGCGCAATCGCCTACGCGCGCTCATGCCGGGCCATCGCCAGGTCCACCAGGCGCTGCACGAAACCGTAGTAATCCAGCCCGGCCTTCTCCGCCGCGTTCGCCATGTCGTGTCCGTAGCTGATGAATGGGTTGGCGTTGGCCTCGAGGAACCAGACCTCGCCGTCCGGCGCCAGTCGCACGTCCAGCCGCGCGTAGTCGCGAAGCCACAGGGCGCGGAAGGCGGTCCGGCAGATGGCCTCGATCCGCTCCCGGACGCTGGCCGCGATCGGGCGGGCAAAGACGTTACGGATTCCCTTGCGGGCGCGGTAGTCCTCGTCCCACTTGGCCGACTTGGTGGCGATCCGCTCCTCCGGCCGGGTCTTCCGCTTGTCGAAGACCATCTCGGTGATCGGGAGGATCTCGAGCTCGTCGCCGTTGCCGATGACACTGACGTACAGCTCCCGCCCGTCCACGAACTCCTCCGCGATGGCGGGCTGGTGAAAGCGCTCGTGTACCAGGGTCACCCGCTCCAGCAGGGAGGCCTCGTCCTGGACCACGGAGGCCTGCGCGATGCCGACCGAGGCATCCGACTGGAGCGGCTTCACGATCACCGGGTAGCGGAGGTCGCCGCGTGATTCGAGCGTCTCACCGGGGCGCCAGGTAACGAAGCCCGGCACCCGGATGTCGTGCCAGGCGAGCACCTTCTTGCTCATGGCCTTGTTGCGGGAGACCAGCAACGCCTGCGGCGGTGACCCGGTGTACGGGTACCCTTCGGCCTCCAGCACGCCCGGGACCAGGTACTCCAGACCCGGGTTGCCGTGGAACGCCTCCGCCGCGTTGAAGACCAGGTCGGGGCGCATCTGGTCCAGGCAGCCGACCAGGTACTGGAGGTCGTCGCTGACCCCGATCAGGAACACCTCATGACCCCGCTCCCGGAGGGCATCGGCGATCTGGTACTCCATCTCGGGCTCGTCGTGGTGCCAGGCGGCCACTTCCTTGGTCATCTGGCGCTCGTGCTCCGGATGGTGCCAGCCGGCGTACGGGGTGTCGAAGACGACGGCGATCCGCATGGGGGGAAATTAGACAGGCAGGGAAGTTGCATAGGGGTGGGAGGGGACTTTCGCCTCTGGTGCGGGGGACCCGGAGGCTGCATTTTCCACCCTTCTTACCCCCCTCGAGACCAGTGCCATCCGCTCGCAAGCGCACCGGAGGTCAGATGGAATTCACGGCCCGGGAAGCCCGGCTGAAGCCCGAATTTGCCGAGAGCTACCCGCAGCTGGAAGCTGGTGTCTGGGAGACGGCCGCCGAGGTCGGGGCCAAGGTGTTGCTGTGGCAGGTCCAGCAGCAGGGCACCGCGGCGCTCGCCAGCAGGATCCTGGACGAGCGCCACTTCGAGTTCCGGGGGGGCTGGCAGCGGGGTGGGGAGACCGACCTCCGCACCCGGGCCAGCGACCCCGCGTTCAACGGGCCGGTATAGCCGGCCGGTACTCCGCCACGGCCTGCACGGCGGCGAAGCTCGCCGTGGGGCCGCCGGCGGACCAGTTGCCCCCGTACACCCTCACGAACCCTGTCCCCGGCGGTCCACCGTAGCTCCTTACCCAGGAGCTGGCGAGGCCGTTGTCGTCCCTCGCCAGGGTCTCGGTCACCCCTGCGGGATCCACGCCCCAGTTGCTGTCCCACCACCCCGACAATCCCCAGCGAAGCCCCGCCGCGGTAACGACCGCACCGTAGTTGTCGAAGTTGCTCCGGGCGTGGTCCACCCCGAGGAGCCGGGCCGTCCCGACGCGATCGATCTTGATGTAGTCCGAGCCCTCGCCGGTCGCGGGGTCACGCGGCCAGATCAGCGGAGGGATGCCGGGCCAGACCACCTTCCCGCCGGCGTCGAGATAGCGGCGGAAGAGCACGGTGTCCGCGGCGACCGGAGCCACGGTCGCCGGCAGATGGTCCATGGAGAAGACGACCACGCTGGGCGAGCGGTCCTGGAGCCGGGCCGACAGGAATCGCTGCAGGCCCCTGCTGTCGAGGACCTCGTAGCCCCGCTGGGTGAGGTACTCCCGGAGCTCCCGGTGGGCGACGACGCGTGAGGCCCGGACCAGCGCGCTGTCCCAGAAGACCGCGCGCAGCATCGGCGTGTCGGATCCGCGTATGGCGTACACGCCGCCGTCGTCGTTTCCGACGTAGAGCACTCCATCGGCGATCACGGGGGACGAGAAGATCCGGCGCCCGGCCTGATGTCGCCAGCGCTCCTGGCCGCTGGCGCGGTCCACCGCGTAGACTGTGCCCGAGCCGTCTCCCACGTAAACCATGTTGCCGACCACCGCGGGCGAGGACCACACCGGGCGCTGCGTCGTCACCCGCCACCGCTCCCGGCCCGTGCGCGCGTCCACCGCCTGGAGAAAGCGCTCGTCCGAGCTGCCGGCGTACACGATCCCGTCGGCGAACGCCGGCGAGGTGTTGACCCACGACATCTGATGGTCCACCCGCCAGAGCTGTTTCCCGGTGGCGGCGTCCACCGCGTAGAGGAAGCCGTCACGCGAGCCGACATAGACGCGACCGTCCCCCACCGCGGGCGACGCCTGGATGGTGCGGCGATCGAAGCCGAACTTGCCGGACTCCAGCCCGTGTCCTTCGGTATCGAACCGCCATAGCTCGCGCCCGCTTTTCGCATCGAGCGCGTACAGCGTGCCGTCGGCGCTGCCGGTGTACAGCCGTCCGTCTGCCACGGCCGGAGAGGAGCGCACCCGTCCCCGGGTGCTGAAGCGCCAGCGGATTCTCCCGCTCTTCGGATCGACGGCATAGACGCGGCCGTCACCGCTGCCGAAGTAGAGCGTGCCGCCGGCCCAGGTGGGCGAGGAGGTGTACAGGTCGCCGCTCTCGAAGCCCCAGGGGAAGGGAACGTCGCGACCGGTCTCGAGGCGCCAGCGCTCCTCACCGGTCCGTTCATCCACCGCCCAGAAGGTGTTGTCACGACTTCCCACGAAAACGAGTCCGTCGGCCACGGCGGGCGTCGAGGAGATGGCGCGCCCGGTCCGGAACCGCCACCGCTGGGCGCCCGTGCTCGCGTCGAGGGCGTAGAGCAGCCCGTCCCCGCTGCCGATGTAGACCGTGCCATCGTGCAGTGCCGCGGAGGACTGGACCATGCCGCCGGTCTGCACCCGCCACTGGAGCCCGCCGAACTGGCGCAACGGCGCGGAGGCGTAGACCCCGGAGTGGGTCGCGTCGCCGCGGAACATGGACGCGGCATCCTGCGAAGCGGAGAGTGCGGCGAAGCCGATGCCGCCCGCGAGCAGGGTGGTGAGGAGCGCGGTAGCAGACCTGGCCATGGTGCCTCGGAACGGGTCGGTGTCTTTCCGGACGCTGAGCCCGTCCGGGTGGTTTCGCCTGACAACAGTCACTACCGCCGTACCGCCGTACCGCCGTACCGCCTTAGATTTCTCCGATGACCTCCATCCCCGAACGCCGGGACCTCCTCCCCACCGCCGAGATCGAGGAGCATGCCCGGCTGACCGCCGTGCTGACGGAAGAGATCGGCCGGGTCATCGTCGGGCAACGCGCCATGCTGGAGCGGCTGTTGATCGGCCTCCTGGCGGACGGCCACGTGCTGCTCGAGGGCGTGCCCGGCCTCGCCAAGACCCTGGCGGTGCGCACTCTCGCCGCCACCATCTCAGCCGGCTTCCACCGGATCCAGTTCACTCCGGATCTGCTGCCGGCCGATCTGATCGGCACCATGATCTACAACCAGCGGACCGGCGACTTCACGGTTCAGCAGGGGCCGATCTTCACCAACCTCCTGCTCGCCGACGAGATCAACCGCGCGCCGGCCAAGGTCCAGAGCGCGCTGCTGGAGGCCATGCAGGAGAAACAGGTGACGATCGGCGGGCGCACCTTCCCGCTGCCCGAGCTGTTCCTGGTGCTCGCCACCCAGAACCCGATCGAGCACGAAGGGACCTATCCGCTCCCCGAGGCGCAGGTGGACCGCTTCATGTTCAAGCTGGCCGTCACCTACCCGGAGCGGCGGGAGGAACGGGAGGTGCTGGACCGGATGACGCTGGGTGACGAGCCGGCGGTGCGTCAGGTGCTCGACCCGGAAGGGATCCTGCGCTCGCGGCGGCTGGTGCACCAGATCTACGCCGACGACCGGATCAAGGAGTACGTGCTCGACCTGGTCGCCGCCACACGGCGGCCGGCGGATGCGGGCCTGGGCGGGATCGCCCCGCTGATCGAGTTCGGCGCCTCGCCACGCGCGGCCATCTTCCTGCTCCGCGCGGCCAAGGCCCATGCCTTCCTCCAGGGCCGCGCCTACGTCACCCCGGACGACATCAAGGCCTTGGGCCTCGACGTCCTCCGGCACCGGATCATCCTCACCTACCGCGCGGACGCCGAAGGCGTGGGCGCGGATGAGGTGCTGCGCCGCATTCTCGAGGCGGTGCCGGTGCCATGAGCCCGGAGGAGGTCACGCGCGAGGTCCGGCGCCTGGAGATCACTACGCGCCACCTCGTGCGCGACATCATGGCCGGGGAGTACTCCAGCGCGTTTCGCGGCCGCGGGGTCGAGTTCGCCGAGGTCCGTGAGTACCAGCCCGGCGACGACATCCGCACCATCGATTGGAACGTCACCGCCAGGCTCGGCTCCGCCTACGTGAAGCGCTACCTCGAGGAGCGCGAGCTCACCGTGCTCTTCGTGGCCGACCAGAGCGCCTCCGCCCGCTTCGGCAGCGTCCGCCGGACCAAGGGCGACCTCACCACCGAAGTGTGCGCCGTGCTCGCCCTCGCGGCCGCTCGCAACAACGACCGCGTGGGCGCGGTGCTCGCGACCGACGGGGTCGAGCACTACGTGGCCCCGCGCAAAGGGCGACGTCAGGCCCTCCGCGTCATCAGCGACCTGCTCGCCTTCGAGCCTCGGGGGGCGGGCACCGACCTGGGCGCCGCGCTCGCCTATCTGGAGCCGATGCTTCGGCGTCGCGCCGTCATCTTCCTCGTGTCCGATTTCATCTGCAGCGGCTGGGAGGCGGCCCTGGGCCGGCTGGCAAGGCGGCACGATCTGATCGCGATCCAGGTAGTGGACCCGCGGGAGCGGGAGCTGCCCGACGTCGGGCTGGTGACGCTGTGGGACGCGGAGAGTGGGGCGTGGCGAGTGGTGAACACGTCCGACCGCACCCTGCGCGAGCGCTTCCGGCTCCGGGCCGCCGAGTTCGCTGCACGGCTGGAGCACACGCTACGCGAGTCGGGGGCGGACCTGCTCCGGCTGGACACCGGCGCGTCCTACGCCGAGCCGCTGCTGGCGTTCTTCCGGCGGAGGGAGAGCCGGCTGTGGCGATGAGGTTCAGGCTGACATTGCTCCTCTCCCTGACATTGCTCCTCTTCGTGCTGCCGCCAGCGTCCGCTCATGCCCAGCTCAACCAGGGCCGCTTCTTCACCGCGACGGCCGCGCCCGCGAAGGTGGCCGTCGGGGACTCCGTCACCGTTCGCTTCCGCCTCATCATCAACGAGCGCGACCTGCTGACCGACACGGTGCCGCGCCCGGTCGGCGAGCTGCCACCCGGCGTGCGCGTGCTGTCGGCGGAAAAGCTCCAGCGCGGTCCCGACCGCGCCTTCACCGGCAGCGCCGTGCTGGCGTTCTATCGCCCCGGACGCCAGCAGGTGCCGCCGTTCGGGCTTCCCTGGATGCAGATCGTGACCGGCCACCGGGGGGTGATGTCTCACGATCCGGTGGAGATCGAAGTGACGTCGGTGCTCCCCGGGGGCAATCCGTCGCTGCGAGACATTCGGGAACCGGAGACGCCGCCGAGACTGACGCCCCTCTGGATCCTGCTCGGGGCCGCGGGCGCCGCCGGTGTCACCTGGGCGACGACCAGGCGGCGATGGCGTACGCCGGTCAAGGCTCGGCAGACCATGGAGGCGCCCCCATTACCCCCTCCACCGCGCGATCCGTACGCCGTCGCGCTCGCCCGGCTGGAGGCCATCGATGGGGAGCGCTGGTTCAGCCGCGGCGAAGTGGAGCGCCACTACGAACTGGTGGCGGGAGTGCTGCGGGAGTACCTCCAGCGGGCCGAGGGCATCCCGGCGCCGGAGCGAACCACGACCGAGCTCTTGTGGTCGCTGCCGCCGCGGCTCGCCGAGGGCGGGGTGCGCCGCCGGGTGCAGGAAGTGCTGGGCGCGGCCGATCTGGTGAAGTTCGCCCGTCAGCGCCCGGGTGCCGCGGACGCGGCGGGCTATACCGAGGCCGCCCGCGCACTGCTCGCCCGCTGGCACCAGGCGGCCGGGTCGGAGGAGCTGGATGCGGTTCGCTGACCCCTGGTTCCTCGTCCTGCTCGCCCTGCCCGCCGGGCTGGCGCTCCGGCTGGCGCTTCGGCGGCGGGAGCCGCCTCCGGAGCGCATCGGCTTTCCGGCGCTGGCCTTCCTTGCCTCCGAGCCGGCGCCGCGCCGGGCGCGCTGGCGCCTGCTCCCCGACGCGCTCGGCATAGCCTCGCTGGCGCTGCTGGTGCTGGCGCTGGCGCGCCTGCAGGTGCCGCACGACGTGCGCGAAGTGAAGAGCCGGGCCCGGAACCTCATGCTCGCGCTCGACATCTCCAGCAGCATGAAGGCGACGGACTTCAAGCCCGGCAACCGGCTGGAGGTGGCGCGCCAGGTGCTGGGCGACTTCGCCCGGCAGCGCCAGGGGGATCTGCTCGGCCTGGTGATCTTCGCCGGCCGCCCCTTCCTCCAGGCGCCGCTCACGCCGGACACCGATCTGCTGGGCGAGATGCTCGAGCGAGTGGAGATCGGTCAGCTGCCGGACGGCACCGGCATCGGGACGGCGCTCGCGCTCTGTCTCAGTCAGCTCAAGGACCTACCGAGTCGCGCCAGCGCGATCGTGCTCATCACCGACGGCGCCAACAACACCGGTTCGCCCGGTCCCTTCGTAGCCGCCGAAGCTGCGCGGGCGATCGGCGTCCGGATTCACACTATCGGCGTGAGCGCGCCGGACACGACCGGGTTCAACGACGGCTTCATCTGGCGGCAAGGCCGCACGCCCGACCGGCTCACCAGCTCGGACGAGCGGGTCTTGCGCCGGATCGCGGAGCGGAGCGGCGGCGAGTATTTCCGGGCGACGGACCCCGAAGCGCTGGGGCAGATCATGGAGAAGCTGGATCCGCTGGAGCGCCAGGAGGTGACCATCAACCAGACGCGGGACTATCGCGAGCTCTTCCCCTGGCTCCTCGCCCCCGCGCTGGCGCTCCTCGCCGCGGCGCTTGCGTTGCGCGGGGGACGGCTGAGGACGTTGCCGTGAGCTTCGCGTATCCCTGGGTGCTGCCGCTGGGCCTCGCGGCGCTGACGCTGGTGACATGGCTCGTCCGCCGCGCCGAGCGCGCGCGCCGCGTAGCGCTGGCAGCGTTCGGCGACGAGGCGGTGCTGCGTCGGGGCTCGTCGCTCGCGACCCCCCGCCGGATCCGGACGACCGCCGCGCTCCGGGTCGCCGCGGTCGGGCTCGGGATGCTGGCGCTGGCCCGCCCCCAACTGGGCGAGCGGGAGAGCGAGATGGTTCGAACCGGCCGGGACCTGCTCCTGCTGCTCGATCTGTCTCGCTCGATGGGCACGAGCGATACGGAAGGGAGGACCAGACTGGCGACCGCGAAACGGCTCGCCTGGGCAGTGGTTTCGGCCTATCCGAGCGACCGCGTCGGGCTGGTCGTGTTCGGCGGCAGTGCGTTTCTCCAGATGCCGTTCACCTCCGACCGGGCCTCGCTCAGGCTGTTTCTCGACGCGGCCAGCCAGGACGATCTGGGAGATCCCGCCACCGACGTCTCCGCGGCGCTGCTCGCGGCCGCGAGCGCGTTCGAGCACGAGGGCGAGGAGGGTCGCCGCGCCGTGCTGCTCGTGAGCGATGGAGAGAGCGGCGAGGGCAACCTGGAGCCCGCGATCGAGGCGCTGCGCGAGCAGGAGCTGCCGGTCTTCGCGGTCGGCATCGGCACCGGTCGTGGCGGGCCGGTGCCTGCCGACAGCACCGAGGCACGCTACCACCGGGACCACCTCGGCCGGGTGATCGTATCCCGGCTGGAGGAGGATGAGCTCAGGGCCATCGCTGCCGCGACCGGCGGAGCCTACGCGCGATGGGACCGGGCCGAGGAGCTGCGGACGCTGGTGACCGCGCTCGGCCGGGTGCAGCCGCGGACGCTCGCGGCGAGGAAGACGAGCGAGCGGGCGGACCGGTACCAGTGGCCGCTGGGTCTCATGATCGTCCTGCTCCTGCTGGCCGAGCTGTCATCCCGAGCGCCGTCCTTGTCATCCCGGGCGCAGCGAGGGATCCTGCCCGCCCAGAGAAGATCCCTCGCTACGCTCGGGATGACAGTTGTGGTGACCCTTCTGGCCGGGTCCTGCTCTCCCGCCCACCGCGGCGAGCGGCTGTACCATCAGGCCCGCTACCCCGAGGCCTACGACGTCTTCCGCTTCGGCCTCGAGCGCGACAGCAGTGCCCGGCTGGCGTTCGACGCGGGCGCCGCGCTTTACCGGCTGGAGCGCTACGACGAGGCGGTGGCCGCGTTTCGTCAGGCCGCCCGCGCCGCCGACCTCCGGCAGCAAAGTCTCTACAACCTCGGCAACGCCTTGGTCCGCGCCGCCGAGGAGCGACCGGGTGAGCCGGCACCGCTGCTCGATGCCGTCGGCGCCTACGAGGAGGCGCTTCATCTCGCCCCCGGCGACGCCGAAGCCCGCTGGAATCTCGAGGTCGCCCTCCGCCGACTGGGGGACGACCGCACCAGCGGCGGCTCGTCCGGGCAGGGCCGTAACGCCGACTACGGACGGGGCGACAACCATGTGCCCGGCTACGAGGGAAACCCGGACGCGGCGGTGGGCGCGATGGCGGGCGGCGGTTACGGCAGCGCCGAGGGAGAGTCGGCCGAGGAGCTGACGGCGGACGAGGCGCGTCGTCTTCTGGAGGCGGTGGAGCGGCAACAGCTTACCGCGCACGAGGGGCGCCGGAGCAGCCGAGGGCCGACCGGAGACCGCGATTGGTGAGCATTCCGGGTCTTGCGCCCCCGAGTGGAATGCCCTAACGTAGCGGCGACAACCGAAGCTCGTGGTCATTTGCGGCGTATTGCAGCCACGTTAAACAACTGCTAAAAAGCCTCGCGTCCCGCGTGTCTTTTTGGCACCGGGCGCTTTTCGTTGAGCCGGTGCCGGCGATCGGGGGCAGTGAGGCGGAGGAAGACGATGACGACCGCCCTGGTCACCGAACATGACACCACTCTCACACAGCCTGCCTTGCGGCCCCTGCCGCAGGCATGCCGCCTCTGCGGGGCCCAGCAGCCGCCGGCGCCGGTGGCGATCTGTGAGGAGTGCCTGGGTCCGCTGGAGCCGGTGTACGATCCCGACCGGCCTCTCCCGGACGCCGACACGATCTCCTCGCGCGCACCTTCGCTGTGGCGCTATCACGAGTGGCTCCCCTTCGAGGGGGAGCCCGTTCTCTCGCTCGACAGCGGGTTCACCCCGTTGGTCGAGGCGCCCGAGCTCGCCCGCCGCCTCGGCGTGGCGCGGCTGTGGATCAAGAACGACAGCGTCTCCCATCCCACCCTCTCCTTCAAGGACCGCGTGGTCGCCGCCGCGATCAACGCGGCACACGCCTTCGGGCTCGACACCGTCGGTTGCGCTTCCACCGGCAACCTCGCCAACGCGGTCGCCGCGCAGGCCGCGCGTGCTGGTCTGGCCGCCTGGATCTTCATCCCCGACGATCTCGAGCTCGGCAAAGTTGTGGGGACGCTGGTGTACAACCCGCGACTGGTGCGGGTGAGGGGCAATTACGACGACGTGAACCGGCTCTGCGCTCAGGCCGCCGATCGGTTCGGCTGGGGCCTGGTCAACATCAACCTCCGCGGGTACTACGGCGAGGGATCCAAAACGGTCGCGTTCGAGATCTGCGAGCAGCTCGGCTGGCGGACACCGACCGCGGTCGTGGCGCCGATGGCCGGCGGGTCGCTGCTGACCAAGCTGGGGAAGGGCTTCGCCGAGTTCACCCGGGCCGGGCTGGTGTCGGGCCCCGCCCCGCGGCTCTACGGGGCCCAGGCGGACGGCTGCGCGCCGATCGTGCGGCTGGTCGAGTCGGGCGGCGAGCAGGTCCGGCCCGTCATCCCCCACACCATCGCGCGCTCGATCGCCATCGGCAACCCGGCCGACGGCCGCTTCGCCGCGCAGGCGATCCGCGGCACCGGCGGCTGGGTCGCCGGGGTGAGCGATCCCGACATCGTTGCCGGCATCCGGCTTCTGGCGGAGACGACCGGCATCTTCACCGAGACCGCGGGCGGAGCGACGGTCTCCGGCGCGCTGGCGCTCGCCGGCGCCGGCCGGCTCCGCCCGGACGACGAGGTGGTTCTCTGCATCACCGGCAACGGTCTCAAGACGGTGGAAGCGCTTCAGGGCGTGTTGCCTGAGGCCTCAGTCATCGCACCACGACTCAAGGAACTGGAGGCGCTGTATGGCCGTGACCTTTAGCCTGCCCACGGTGCTCGCCAAGCTGGCCGACGGCCAGTCGTCGATCGAGGCGAGCGGCACCACCCTGGGTGACGTCGTCACCCAGATCGCCGACCGCTTCCCCCGGCTTGCGCCGAGGCTGCGGGACGACACCGGCGGGCCGTATCCCTTCGTCACGTTCTACCTGAACGACGAGGACGTGCGGTTCCGGAACGGCTTCGCGACCCCGGTGCGGGAAGGTGACGAGATCACCGTGGTGGCGGCCATCGCGGGAGGCTGATAACCGATAACGCATTCAGTACTGCTCGATGAGCACTTTCGCGGCTTTTTCGAGCACGCGCTGATGGAGCGGCCGGCGGCGCC
The DNA here is from genome assembly GCA_036556505.1 of Gemmatimonadales bacterium. Taxonomy (GTDB): domain Bacteria; phylum Gemmatimonadota; class Gemmatimonadetes; order Gemmatimonadales; family GWC2-71-9; genus CAVVWJ01. The sequence goes on along the minus strand of DATBJH010000077.1, from coordinate 15,935 downwards.
ATGCCTCGAGCTCGATCTCGCGGCTGCGGGCGAAGTCCTGGTCCATCCCCTCGGCCGCGGACCGGGCGAGCTCCGGCTCCGCGATACCGAGCAGGTTCTCCTCGTTGATCTCCATGCTCCGCTCGTCCATGTTGGCCGAGCCGACCAGGGTCCACCCGTCGTCCACGACCACGGTCTTCGCGTGCATCATCGAGGCTTGGTACTCGAAGATGCGCACGCCCGCCTCCAGCAGCTCCTCGTAGTAGCCGCGGCCGGTGTACTGCACCGGGATGGCATCCGTGTGATTTCCGGGGACGAGAATGCGGACGTCCACGCCGGAGCGGGCGCGCTCCGTGACCGCTTTCCGGAGCTGGAGGTCCGGGATGAAGTACGAGCTTGCGATCCAGAGCCGTCGCCGCGCGTTCACGAAGCTGAGCCAGAGCAGCATCCGGATCGGCTGTTGCGCATCGGAGGGTGAGCTCACCACCGACACGCCGCAGGCCGGTCCTTCGTCCACTCGCAGCGGGGGATAGAAGCCGGGGCCGGCGATGAACTCACCGCAGTTGTACACCCAGTTGCTGGCGAAGGCGGATTGCACGCCCACCACCAGCGCGCCGGTCACCCGGGTCATGCTGTCACGCCACTCCTTGGGCGTCCGGGTATCACCCTTCCACTTGTCCGAGATCGCCGCCCCTCCGGTGAAGCCGATCCGGCCGTCGATCACGATGGCGCGCCGGTGGGTGCGCCGGTAGATCCGCACCAGGTTGCGGAGCGCGAGCGGGCGAAAGAGCTCCAGCCGCACGCCCGCCTCGACCAGATCGCGCCGGTGGGCGCGCTTGAGCTTCCACGACCCGAAGGCGTCGAGCAGCAGCCTCACCTCCACACCGGCGCGAGCCCGCTCCTTGAACGCCTCGATGAACTCCCGCCCGGTGCCGTCGGACTCGAAGATGTAGACCTCGAAGTTGATCGACCGCTGCGCTCCGCGGATCGCCTCCAGCATGGCGGGGTAGAACCGGTCGCCATTCTGGAGCAGCTCGGCGGTGCCGCCACGGAGCAAGGGGACGTTGAGAAATCCGGCCGCGAGTCGGAGGAAATCCTCCGAGCCGGGATCGGCATCGAAGCCCAGGCGGTAGTCGGGCGTCGGCCAGTCGGGGAGGAAGAGCGCCCCGATCACGCCGATCAGCGCGAGCAGGCCGATGACCATGAGTCCCCACGCCCACCAGGGCAGCTCCGCGACGACGCCCAGCTCGCTCACTCGGCGAGCTCCACGAGGGCGAGCAGGGGATGGTGATCGGAGCCGAAGACGTTGGGACCGCGGTCGGCCGGATCCTCGTCCACTCGGCGCACGGCAGTGGAACGGATGGCGCCGGCACGGTTCCGTACCAGCAGGTAGTCGATGACGAGACGGGGCAGGGAGTGGTAGGTATGCCGCCAGGTCGGCAGCCGGGGCGGCACCCCGTGCTCGAACCCATGTTCCACCAGCAGCCGCCAGGCGCGCTCCGCGCGCCCCCGTCCCAGATTCAGATCGGCGCCGAGCACCACGGTGCCATGCTCTACGCCGGCGAGCAGGTGTTCCATCTGACGCCCCCGAGCGGCGGCCCCCAGCCACTTGTAGCCGACGGGACCTCGAGGGTCCAGATGCGCGTTGAGCAGGCGGACCTCGTGCCCTGCCGTCGTGAGGGTCGCGCCCACCGCCACCCGCCGCTGCAGCGCGAAGGGAAGCTCGATATCCTGCGCCGGGCCGAGCGGCAGCGGTGTGAGGATGGCGTTCCCGCGGTCACTGCGCTCGCCGCCGTTTCGCATGGACGGGACATACCGAAGGTTCCATCGCAGGCTCCGGGCGACGTCCACGACGTCCTGCCGCGGCCGGAGCCGGGTCACCAGCTCCCGCGCCGCGAAGCCGTTCGACCGCGCGGGAACCGTCGGGTCCTGCCGAAATGCCTCCTGGAGCAACAGCACGGGCGGGAGATCGCCGGAGACCCCCAGTGCGCCGGCACGGAGCCGCTCGACCAGTTCCAGGACCCGGCCGCGCCCCATCCACACGTTCCAGCTGATCACGGCCAGCCTGGTCGCCGTGACGGCGTGGCGTGACGCCTCGTCGCTCGCGAGATCGAGCGCGACGGGCTCGCCCACGTTCTGTCGCCAGCCCGCCAGGCGGGCCTCGAGTCCGTCACCGAGTGCTGGCACGCCCGGGCAACGTAGAGTGGCGCCGTGGCCTGCGGCAGTGACTGTTGTCACGGGTGGCGGTATCTTCCACCGGCTTCGGGGCATCCTGCCCTCGGCGCGAACGACCACCAGGAGCGGCCAGACCGATGAAGGCGAGCGATATCCGGCGCGGACACGTGATCATGGTTGAGGGGCAGCCGTGCCGGGTGATGGATTTCCAGCACCGGACCCCCGGAAACCTGCGGGCCTTCGTCCAGGTCCGATTCCGCAACCTGAGCTCCGGCAACACCTTCGACACCAGGCTCAGCGCCACCGAGTTCGTGGAAGACGCCCGGCTCGACACCAAGGAGCTGCAGGTGCTCTACCGCGACGCCAACGGGGTGCACGTGATGGACGCGAGCAGCTACGACCAGTACAGCCTGGATGACGAGACGATCGGCGATCAGGGCCAGTGGCTGGAGCCGGGGCTCACCTTCCAGGCCGAATGGCTCAACGGCCGTCCCATCGCCATCCAGCTCCCGGCGGTCGCGGAGCTCGAGGTGGTGGAAACCGCCCCGATCATGAAGACGGCGACCAAGACCGCCAGCACCAAGCCCGCCAAGCTCAGCAATGGCGTCACCATTCAGGTCCCCGAGTTCATCGGGGAAGGCGAGCGGGTTCGGGTGAACCCGCGCGAGGGCGTGTACCTGGAGCGCGCCAAGTAGGCACGCCCGACACGCCGTCGTTCCCGCGCCTGCTGACGGCGGGAGCGCTCTCGGAGTGCGCCCTCATCCTCGTCGCGTTCGGCCTCGGCCATCTGGGCGGAGTCTCCCCCATCGACCAGCTGCGGCTCGAGGCCGGAGCGGTGGTGGTCGGCGCCGCCGGCGCGCTGCCCATGCTGGGACTTCTGCTCTGGTGCCTGCGCACCGCCTGGAAGCCCATGCGTCGGCTGGTGGCCCTGGTCGAGGAGCGTCTCGGGCCCTATCTGGCGAAGGCGTCCGCAAGCGGCATCGTGCTTCTCGCACTGCTCGCCGGTGTGGGGGAGGAGCTCCTGTTCCGGGGCGTGATCCAGGTCTGGCTGGCGGAACGTGCGCCGCTCTGGCTCGCGATCGCAGCCGCGAGCCTCCTGTTCGGTGTCGGTCACTGGCTCTCGGTCTCATACGCCGTGTTGGCCTCGGTGATCGGCGCCTACCTCGGGCTTCTGTTCCTGCTCTCCGGGAATCTCCTCGCCCCAATCGTCGCCCACGCGGCGTACGACGTCGTGGCACTCTTCGTCCTCATCCGACGCGTCGGCGTGAGCCCGGACTAGATTCCCCCCCATGGATGCCATCGACGCCATTCAACAGCGGACCTCCGTACGGCACTTTCGGCCGGATCCGGTCTCCCGCGAGACCATCGAGCGGCTGCTGGAGTGCGCGGTTCGGGCCCCGAACCACAAGCTGACCGAGCCGTGGCGCTTTGCCGTCATCACCGGAGGGGCCAAGGCACGCCTGGCAGAGATCAAGGCGGCTCACCGTCTCAGGAACGCCGACGGCCCCGAGAGCCGAGCCCGGGCGGACAAGGCCCGGCGCGAGACGCTCGAGTCCCCCGCCTTGATCGTACTGATGGCCCGGACCAGCGAGGACGAGGTCCGGCGAGAGGAGGACTACGCCGCCGTGATGATGGCGACGGCCAATCTCATGACCGCCGCGCAATCCCTCGGCCTGGGGACCTACCTCAAGACCGGTGGCGTCATGGGCGAGCCCGCCCTCGCGGAACTGGTTGGATTGCCGGACAGTTACCGGGTGGTCGGCATTCTTTCGGTGGGCTATCCGGTGGAGGCGGAGCCGCCCCGGCGGCGGCGTCCTGCCGGCGAGCTCACCAGCTGGCTGGAATGACGCCCACGGGGGGTGTTACGGAGTCGCGCTTTTCGAGGTAAGTTGGCCATCCCTTCGTCCCGGTTCCCGGGGATGCCAGGAGCCCTGGCAAGGAGATCCGCCGTGTCTAGCCGTCCGCTCATCGTCCTGGTCGTCGGCGCCCTGGGGCTGTGCCCGCTCGCGGTCGTGGCCGCCCAGGGTACCTCGGACAGCGTGCAAGGATACGCGCCAGCCGAGGCTCCCCCAGCGCCAGAGCCCGCTCCGGCTCCGGCGGCGGCTCCGGCGGCTACTTCTGCAGCCGCGGCCGCGGCCGCCATCACTGCCAGTGGGCAGGCGGACGCCCTGAAATCCCTCGGGTTCCTCGAGATCCTGACGCCTCGTTCAGCCGACCGGATCAAGCAGGAGATCGAGCAGACCAAGCTGGATGCGAGTGAGGCCGATGCCGAAATGAAGCGGCTCCAGGGGGTCGAGGAGCAGGTGAAGGCTATGGTGCAGGTCAAGAAGCAGGAGGCCTCCACCCTGGACGCCCAGAAGAAGATGGCCGAAAAGGCCAAGAACGAGGCCGAGGAGGCCTCATTCGAGGCGGAGAAGAAGGACGCCGAGCGGCACAAGCAGTTCCTGGAAAAGCGAGTGGCCCTCCACCAGGCGGAAAAGGAGACCGCGAAGGCCCGCAAGGGCCTGGCGGAATCAACGCGCAAATCCCTGGAGCTCGAGCTGCAGCTCAGCAATCGTCGTGGGGAGCGGCAGCTCGCCGGAAGCGGGGATGCGGCGGTGGCCCTCCGACACGACAACGTGATCCGCGAGCTGGAGCGCAAGGTGCTGGAGGCGCAGCGGGTCCAAGCCGACCGCGAGAAGCAGGTGGCCGAGCGGCACCAGGACATCGCCAGGCGGCGGCTGGAGCTGTACCAGGCCCAGGCCGCCGTCGGCGGCAACCGGTAAGCCCGCGCGGCACCGCGACGCGCCCACCGTCGGAAGCTCCGCGGTGGGCGCTCGTGTTTCCGTCACCGGCTGATCCGGAGCAGGTCGAGCAGTGCCCGGGCATCGCGCGGGGCGTGCCCGCCTGCGTCGTTGTTGAAGTAGACGAACCGGTCCTTGCCGGCCTTGCCGAGGGCGCGAAGCCGTCCTGCCCAGTACGCGAGCTGCTCGGCGGTGAAGCCCCCGCCGGGCCTTTCTCCCGCATGCATACGGATGTAGACGAACGCAGCGGTGCTGACGAGGCTGGGGCGAACGCGCCCTCCCACGGGAATGCAGAGGGCGACGGCGCGATCGGCCAGGGTCTGATAGACCTCCGCCGTGTGCCAGCTCGCATGTCTGAACTCGAAGACCCAGCGATGCGACCGGGGCAGCTCCTTCAGAAAGCGGCGCAGGGCGGCAAGGTCGGCGACATAGGTCGGCGGAAGCTGGAACAGAATCGGGCCCAGCTTGGGACCCAGGCGCTCGGCGCGCTCGAGCAGGAGCGCCACCGGCTCGGAGGCGTCCCGCAGCCTCCTGATGTGGGTGATGTAGCGGCTCGCCTTGACGGCGTAGAGGAAGTCGTCCGGTACGGCCTCGCGCCAGCGGTCGAAGCTCTCGGGCGCGGGTAACCGGTAGAAGGGATTGTTCAACTCGACCGTGCGGAAGCGCTGCGCGTAGTAAGGCAGCTCCTCGCGTTGCCGCAACCCCTCGGGGTAAAACACACCGCGGCGCCAGTGGACGTACACGTAGCCGGAGGTGCCGATCCATAGCTCGCTCACAGGTCCGCCCCTTGTCCCGGTGTCCAAAGCCTTGAATCTTGAGGCTTGGCGGAACTCGAACCCTCAGTCACGGAGCCAGGAGATCTGACATGACGCGCGATTGGGCGGGACATCGGATGGCGGCGCTGAACCCTGCGGTCGCCACGGTGCGGCCGTGACGTCGTCGCTAGCTCTCTTCAGCCGCAATTTCCTCAAGCATCCCCGGATGCTCGGCTCCCTCATCCCAAGCTCACGCTTTCTGGTAAACCGGCTCCTCGATCAGGTGGACTGGAGCCGCGCCGGCACGATCGTGGAATATGGGCCGGGTGTCGGCACATTTACCGCCGAGATCCTGCGGCGGCTGCCCCCCGACGCCAACCTGCTGGCCATCGACACCAACCGCGACTTCGCCCGCTTTCTCACCCGGGCCTTTCGCGACGACCGCCTTCATGTGATCGAGGGGTCGGCCGCGGAAGCACAGAAGAACCTGCGGGAGCGGGGACTCGGACGCGCCGATTACGTCATCTCGGGGATTCCGTATTCGACCATGGATCCCGAGGTGCGGGCGAAGATCCTCCGTACCACGCACGACCTTCTGCAGCAGGACGGAGCGTTCCTGGTCTACCAGTTCACCCGCGCCGTTCTGCCCTGCCTGCGCCAGGTGTTCCCCCACGTCCAGCAGGAGTTCGAGCCGCGCAACATCATGCCCGCCCGGCTGTTCTACTGCCGGCGCAGCCCCGAACGCCGCGCCAACGGGCGGCGCGAGGCCCGGCCCCGGGCCGGCACCGCGTCGGATCGCTAGCGCCCAGCGCCTCCGGGCGGCCACGGACTCTCTGGAGATGAAAGCTTCGGCGCATCACGTCTGTGGGGGAGATCACCGGGTCGCACTCGCGGCGGAGCGCGACGGGGTCTCCCGCTGCTGCAAGACGAGCGCCTTGCTCGCCGCCCGGGCGACTCCGGCCTCACTCCTGGCCGCGCCATGAGCCGCCTGCTCGGCGCGCACACGGTGGACCACGGCGGCATCCACATGGCCGCCCTGCGCGCGGGGCGCTCGGGGATGCAGGCGCTGCAGATCTTCACCGCGATTCCCAAGTACTACGGCGACAAGACCTCGATCCGTCCCGAGCGGGTGCAGCGATTCCGCGAGGCGCTCGGCCGGGCGAAGATCGATCCGGCGAACGTGCTGGTGCACTCGGCCTATGTCCTGAACACGGCGACCGCGGATGAGGAGAAGTGGGGCAGGGCCGCGGCGGGACTCAAGAAGGAGCTGGAGCGCTCCACCGCGCTCGGCATCGGCGCGCTCTGCTTCCACCCCGGCGCCGCGACCGGTGGTGATCGGGAAGCCGCGGTGAAGCGCGTGTCGCTCGCGATCACCCGCGCGCTGGAAGCGATTCCCGGCGAGACTCGGGTGCTGATCGAGAACACCGCCGGCGCCGGCCTGACGGTGGGGAAGACGCCCGCCGAGGTGGGGGCCATGCTCGACGGGGTGCCGAAGGCGCTTCGCCGGCGGACCGGCTACGGCCTCGACACCTGTCACCTCTACTCCTCCGGCCACGACATCACGGCCTCGCAGAAGGCCTTCACCAAGATCCTCGACGACTTCGAGGCCGCGACCGGCTCGCCTCCTTCCTTCTTCCACCTCAACGACAGCGAGGGTCCGCTCGGGTCCAACCGCGACCGTCATGTGCTCATCGGCGATGGGCTCATCGGCCCGGAGCCGTTCCGCTGGCTCCTGCACGACCGGCGCAGCGGGGGAATCCCGCTGCTTCTGGAGACCCCGCAGCAGAACTACGAGATCGGGGAGGACGATGACTCGCCGGACCCCTACGACGTGAGGATGATGGAGCTGCTCCGGTCGCTGGAGCCCTAGCGCCGCGCTGTCAAATCCCTCCGCAGTTCGATTTCTTGTCACCAGCGTGTGTCCCGATTCTTGCTGACGCTTTCGCCGGCCCCCGCATTACCGCCGCTTACGCCGCACCGGGGAGGGCGACCTCGCGTGAATTCGCCAGAATACGCTGCAGCGCGCCGGATCGAAGCGCCTCGCCGCCCCTTCTCGGTGGCGCTCGCGCTTACCATGCTCGTCGCCGCGGTGCAATGGACACCGCCCTTCCGACCGCTCGAGAGCCGTCAGTCCAGCAGCCTGGTGATGGCTCGCGCGGTCGCGATGCCGTTCCGGATCCCGATCCGGCCGGACAGCGCCGCGCTGGAGCGGCACGTCATGGCCCGGTTCGAGCACCTGCCGCTGGCGCGCTTCTTCTTCAGTCGGACCGGAGAGCGGGAGTTCTCCGACCGGCTCGCCCGGGCGATCGTGAAGGAGGCCAATTATCTCCGGGTCGAGCCCAGCCTCCTGGCGGGCGTGCTGCTCACCGAGAACGCCCCGCTCGACGTGCGGGCGCGCAGCAGCCAGGGCGCCATCGGCCTGATGCAGGTGATGCACTTCCACGCCGGCGAGTACGACTGCGACTCGGCCGATCTGCTGCAGGTGGAAGCCAACATCTGCCACGGGGCACGAGTGCTGGGCCACTACCTGAAGCGGACGGGGAACCTTCGCCGCGCGCTCCTGCGCTACAACGGCTGCGTCTCCCGCTCCGTCACGCCGAACTGTCGCCGCTATCCTTCCAAGGTGCTGCGCACCGCATCGCAGGTGCGGCACGAGGTCCTGCAGTATCCGCCCTACAGCCTGGCGGTGGATACGACGACGTTCTGACAGTTCCTGTCAGAGTCCCAGCCATTCCTCCACCGCTTTCCCGACCCGCTCCAGCACTTCGATCAACGGCGCGTCGTGGTAGGGGCAGTAGCGGACCGGCTCCGTGCCCGGCTTGAACCACTCGCGCCGGGTGGTAGGGCACCACTCGCTCGCGAGATAGCCGGTCTCCTCGTCGATGGCGCGGCTCACCAGACCGGCCGGCGGCAGCCACCCCTCCGCGGACGACCGCTCCCTCCAACCGTTGCGGTAGAAGGCGGCCCAGGCCGGCGCGGCCAGGCGACCGCCGGAGGCGTTGGCCGCGATGCGCCGGGGCACATCGTAACCGAACCACACCGTGGCAACGACCGTGGGCGTGTACCCCACGAACCAGATGTCCGCGCCGTTGTTGGTGGTGCCGGTCTTGCCGGCGACCGGCCCCTCGACCCCGAGCTCCCGCACGAAGTGCCCGGTGCCCTCGTCCACCACCGAGCGAAGCATCGAGGTTACCTGGAAGGCCTCGCCCGCCTGGAGTACGCGATCGGTGTCCGGTTCGCGGGCTCGCCATAGCTCGCTGCCGTCGGCCCGCACGATCCGGCGGATCAGGGACGGCTCGACCCGGTATCCGCCGTTGGCGAATGGTGCGTAGGCCGCGGTCAGCTCGAGCGGCGTCACCTCCACCGCGCCGAGGGCCAGGGACGGCACCGCCCGGAGGTCGCCTCGCAGACCGGCTCGCCGCGCCAGGGCGACCACCCGACGTTCGCCCACGGCCCGACTGAGGCGCACGGCGGCGGCGTTGGCCGAGGTCGCCAGGGCGCGGCGGAGCGTGACCACGCCGGCATACTCGCCGTCGAAGTTGACCGGTCTCCACACCCGGTCGCCGTCCACGACCTCGACCGGAGAGTCATCCACCAGCGTCGCCGGCGTGTAGCCTTCGGCCATGGCCGCCGCGTAGACGAACGGCTTGAACGCCGAGCCCGGCTGGCGCCGGGCGCCGAGGGCGCGGTTGAATCCACGCTGCACGAAGCGGCGACCTCCCACCAGCGCGCGGATCTCGCCAGTTCGCGGATCCATCGCCACCAGCGCTCCCTGAAGCTCCCGCCCTTCCGGCGGTGCTGGCCGTCCGCGCTCGATCGCGGCGGCCCGGTCGCCCACGGCCCGCTCGGCGGCGGCCTGGGCGCGCGCGTCCAGGGTAGTGTGGACGGTGATGTCGCCCGCGCGGGCGAGATCGTCGCCCAGGATGGAATCGACGACTTTGCGCACCGCATCCAGCGCCTGCGAGCGGCTGCGGCGGGGCTTCCACCCCGTGGCCGCTAGCCGGAGTGGCTCGCGCGCCGCGCGGGCGACGGCATCGGGGCCGAGATAGCCTTCGCGCTGCATCTGTGCCAGCACCACGCCGCGCCTTCCGCGAGCGGCGTCCCGGTGCCGGCGCGGAGCGTAGAGCGACGGGCCGCGAGCCAGGCCGGCCAGAAGCGCGGCCTCGCCCACGGTCAGCTGGCTCACGCTCCTGCCGAACAGGTCACGACTCGCGGCCTCGACGCCCCAGGTGCCGTTGCCCAGATAGATGAGATTGAGGTAGAGCTCCAGGATCTGCTGCTTGGTCAGCGCGCGCTCGAGCCGCCGGGCCAGCTCGATCTCGATCAGCTTGCGGCCGAGCGTGCGGTCCGGCCCGAGGTGCGCGAGGAAGGCGCTCCGTACCACCTGCATCGTGATGGTGCTGAACCCCTCGCGCACTTCCAGCGCGGCGAAGTTCCGGGCCAGCGCGCGCCCCGCGCTGCGCCAATCCACGCCGCTGTGGTAGTAGAAGCGGCGGTCTTCCGCCGCGATGAACGCAGCGCGAACGTGGCGCGGCACCTTGGAGAGGGGGACGTTGATCCGCCGGACGTAGGAGAGTCTGCCGAGGCTCGCGCCCGAGCGGTCGAAGACCCGGCTGCCCTCACTGGGCCGAAAGCCGCGGAGCTGTTGGTCGGAGGGGCAGCCGGCGAGGCCGCAGGTGGCCATCCACAGGGTGGTGCCACCCGACAGGAGAAGCAGCGCGATCACCACGGCGGCGAACAGCCCCTGGCGGCGATTCATCTCCACCTTCCATGAAAAACGGCCCCGTCAGGGGCCGTTTGTGCGGACGATCCTGCGGCAGTCCCTCAACTGGCCTGAGGGGACTCATCCGACGGAATCGCTCCCGACCTGGTTTCGCCGGCGTCGCCGGGCTGGCCGTTGCCGCGCTCGTGCCGATGCTGCTGGTAGCGCTCCCACCGGTTGGTCGCTTCCCGCCGCACATTTTCTGCGGTCTCACGGACGCGCGTGCGGGCCGGTGCGGCGCGATCGCTGGTGAGGAAGTAGGTGGCGGCCACGCCGGCGGCGATGGCGAGCACTGCGCCGAGCGCGCTCGAATCCTCTTCCTCCTCTCCGTGCCAGCGCTCTTCGAGATCATCCCACGCGTCAACGCCGCGCTTCCGCATGTGTGCGAGCCGCTCGCGCATTCTCTCGCGCGCCCGCCCGCTGAGCCCCTGCACTTCCTCGATGCCTCCCCCGATGTCCTCGCCCAGTGTCTCCAACCGCTTGCGAAGCCGGCGCCGGGTGCGGATCCCGGTGTCCGGGGCCGCGAGCAGCCCGATACCCACCCCGAGCGCGGTGGCCAGGAAGATGGTGCCCACGCCGCCCGCGGTGCCCCTGCGTCCACCAAAGTCGAAGTCGGCGTCGTCGAACCTGCGTTGTCTCCTCGTCATGAGGCCCCCGAGAGCCGCCAAGGCTCGATCTGTCGGTAGCTGGCCCCGGGACCTTCCCGGGGCGGACATCCCCCACACTAATCACTCCTGGGCGGGAAGGAAACATCTTGCATTCCACGGTGCCCTCCCGAAAAACGCACCCCGGGACCAGGTCGGGAAGGACGCTACCCGGGAATTCCGGCGGGCGCAGGTCATCCCGCCCCACCCGGGTAAGCGTTTGGCAGGCTATGGATTACCGACAGGGAGGGGGGAAGGGCCGGCGCCGGCGGGCCGTCCTGGCTCCCCAGAGCACGGAATTGGCACTCCCGACCCCCTGTCGCCCCCCCACGTTCCAGCCAGCCAGGTTATTCTTTGTCCCGGATCTTCGGCCCCCCCAGCCGGGATCCTCGAACCGATCGAGCGTGCGTCATGTATCTCGTGGAACTGAGACCAGGCACGGAAGAGCTCTATCGGACCGGCGATGAACTCGCCGCCGCCATCCGCGGTGGGCAAGTGGATGGCCACTCGCGGATCTATCACCGGTCCTCCTCCAAGTGGATTTCCATCACGCTGCACCCCCAGTACAAGGCGATCATCGCCGAGGCGCCGGCGGGTCCAGCGGGCAACCCCAGCGGCTGGGTGCTCGCCTCACAGGCGGAGACACTCGAGGGCGCGGCGCAGCCGCCCGCACGGCTCGACGACATGATGCCGGAGTCGGAGGCGGCCTCGGCCGACGCTGATCAGGGAGACAATCCGTGGCGCCGGCCGATGGCGCTCGGCATCAGCGGTCTGTTCCTGCTCTTCGGGATCCAGCTGGCTTTCTCGGGCCCGCGGCCGCACTGGTCCACTGCCCGCGCGGATTCGCCGGAGATCCCGGTGACCGCGGTCGAGCAGGCCCCCTCGCAGCAGGTGGTCTCGCTGGCGAGCACCTCGACCGGGTGGGACGAGAAGCCCGCGGTTGACGAGCCGGTCGAGCCCGCCCCGGCGCCGAAGGCCCCGGCCGGCCTCCCCAAGGCGCCCCGAGTGCGGACGAAGCTGGACGCCCCCATGCCCAGCTCCAGCGCGAGTGAAACCGACCCGAAGACCGTCGAGGGATTGCTGGCCGACTACGGGAAGGCCTACGAGGACGCCCGCTCCCGCCTCGGCTCCGGTATGCGGGTGGCTCGGCTGAACCAGCTCTTCGCCGTGTCCCGCCTGACCCCTCACGGTGGCATCACCGATACGCGGCTCGGCCTGGCCGGCGTGGCCAACTTCATTCGAGTGTACCGGGAACAGGAAGGCTCGATCGAGCGGATGTACCAGGACTCGTTCACCGCGATGTCCCAGGATCTCGGCTGGTCGCCGAAGGTGGCCAAGCGGTGGTACTCCCGCGAGGTCGGGAAGGAGTCGCCGGAGCTGGCCTCGCTGACCGACAGACTGCTCTCCAAGATCGACAGCGTGCTTGCGGTGCTGAGTGGCGAAGCCGGGGCCTACGACCTGGTGGACGGCAAGATCCACTTCGAGGATCGCGCCGCCGCACGGCAGTACGGCGAGCTGCGTCGCAACATCAACGCGGCGATGGACGCTGCCCGCATCGCCGGCGGCGAGGCGTCGGAGGGCCCGATGGGTCTCCTGCTCAAGGCGATCGGGACGACCCGGCTGCCGGTGGAGAGCTGAGGGACCTTCCCTTGCCGTTCAGGTCCGCTCGCGCGACCTGATCCGGGGCCCTGGCCAGCACCCGTTCGGCGAGCTCGCGCGCGCCCCGGGCGGCCAGGGCCTCGAAGGCTTCCCGGAGGGAGACGCCCGCGCGGCGGCTTCCGTGATGGTCGGTGGAGACCAGATCCACCAGCCCCTGCCGGACCATCCCCCACGCCAGCGCCTCGGCGCCCGGGTTCGAGTGGGCGTAATAGCCGTTGAAGCTTCCCGCATTCACCTGCAGCAGGGCCCCCAGCTCCCGCCACCGCCGCATCTGGTCCAGCGGTCCGACGCCCGGCACATAGCGGTAGCGCTCGGGATGGGCGATGACGATGCCGCGGCCGCCGGCCGCCACCTCCCGAACCACGTCCTCGTGACTGCCCTGGAGGTCGAAGCCGAACTCGACCAGCAGGTAGTAGCCGCCGTTGTAGCCCACGTCGGTGCGCCCGACGACGCGACGGATCTGGGAGGCGTCAGGCGCCCAGATCTCCTGGCCCAGGCCGATCGAGGGCAGGTCCCCCCGGCTCCGCACGGCGTCGGCCAGCTCGTCGAAGGCAGCCCGATGGACCGCGAGCTCACGGGCCAGGTCGGCGTCGGTCGCCAGGCGGGGAAGGAGCAGGTGAGGGGTGGTGACCAGGGCTCCCACGCCTTCGGCGCGGAGCGCCGCGAGTGAGTCGAGGGACTCCTCCACCGAGGCGGAGCCGTCGTCCACCCCGGGCACGAGGTGGCTATGGAGGTCGGTGAAGAGCGGGAGTTCCATTCCGTTCCGATGCGGCAACCTTCGAGCCACGCTAGTCTTCAGCCATCCTTTCCCCGGAGTTCCAGTGACTACAGCCCGACGCACCCACGGCTTTCGCGAGTCGGTGATCCGGGGCATGACGCGGCTCGCGCGCGAGCACAACTCCCTCAATCTCGCCCAGGGCTTCCCCAATTTTCCAGCGCCCGCGCTCCTGAAGGAGGCAGCCGTCCGCGCGATCGGCGCCGATATCAACCAGTACGCCATCACCTGGGGCGCCCATCGGCTGCGCCACGCGCTGGCGCGGACCTACGCGGAGCGCTACGGTCTCGAGGCCGATCCGGAGCGGGAGATCACGGTCACCTGTGGGGCGACGGAGGCCATGATCTCCACCCTGCTCGCGCTGGTGAATCCGGGCGACGAGGTGATCGTGTTCGAGCCCTTCTACGAGAACTACGGCCCGGACACGATCCTCGCCGACGCGCGACCGGTCTACGTCCCGCTGGAGCCCGGACGGCGGCTCGACCTGGACCGCCTCTCGGCCGCGTTTACGCCGCGCACCCGTGCGATCGTGGTGAATACGCCCAGCAACCCGTCGGGCCGGGTGCTGACGCGCCTGGAGCTGGAGGCGATCCGCGATCTCTGCGTGGCACACGGCGCGCTCGCGGTGACCGACGAGATCTACGAGCACATCCTGTACAGCGGGACGCACATCCCCATCGCCACGCTCCCCGGGATGCGCGAGCGCACGGTCACGATCAGCGGCGCCTCCAAGACCTTCAGCGTCACCGGGTGGCGGATCGGCTGGATTCTCGCGCCGGCTGAGCTCACCGATGCGATCCGGAAGGTGCACGACTTCCTGACCGTCGGCGCGCCCGCACCGCTCCAGGAAGCGGTGGCGGACGCCCTCGAAGGACTCGGCGCCGAGTTCTATCGCGGACTCGCGGACAGCTACCGGGCCCGTCGCGACCTGCTGCAGGATGCGCTCGCCGAAGCGGGATTCCGTTCCACGTCTCCCGAGGGAGCCTACTACATCCTCGCCGACTTCACGCCGCTCGCCGAAGTAGCCGCGGGCGGAGGGCCGCCGCCCGATGATACCGGCTTCTCCATATGGCTCTCCCGTGAAGTGGGTGTGACGCCGGTCCCGGGGTCCAGTTTCTTCCGCGAAGGCGGCGGTCGGAGCCTGGTGCGGTTCGTGTTCTGCAAGACCGAGGACGTGCTCCAGGAGGCGGCGCGCCGGCTCCGGTCCATCGGCCGGGGCGAGCTGGTCCGGGGGGAGGAAGCGGCCGCGCGCAGCGGGCTCCAGCGGTGAGCCGCGGCCTCGCGGTCGTCACCGGCGCGACCGCCGGCATCGGACGGGAGTTCGCGGAGCAGCTGGGCGCGCGGGGCTACGATCTCCTGCTCGTCGCGCGCGACCGCCAGCGACTGGGCGCCGCTGCCGAGTCGGTCGCCGCGACCCACGGCGTCGAGGCGGAGGCGTTTCCGGCGGATCTCAGCCGGGACGACGATGTGACCCGGCTCGGCGAGCGGCTTGCGGCGTCGCCGCGGCTGGCGGTGCTGGTCAACAACGCGGGTTTCGGCACACGGGGGCGGCTGGCGGAAGCCGACGTTCTGCGGCAGGAGGCGATGCTGCGGCTCCATGTGCTCGCGCCGATGCGACTGACCCGCGCGGCGCTGCCGGGGCTGCTGGCGAGGCGAGGCGGGGGCGTGATCAACGTCTCCTCCGTCGCCGGGTTCATCTACTCCGCCGGCAACGTGAACTACTGTGCCACCAAGGCGTACCTCACCACCTTCAGCGAGGGGCTGGCGGCGGAGGTGCACGGAACCGGCGTGCGGATCCAGGCCCTCTGCCCGGGGTTCACCCGGACCGAGTTTCATGCGCGGATGACGGGCCCGGTGGAGCGTCACCCGCGGTTTCTCTGGCTGAGCGCGAGGTCAGTGGTCGCCTACTCGCTCGAGTGCCTGGAGCGCGGCGGCCCGGTGGTGTGCGTACCCGGGTTCCGGTGGCGGCTGGTGGTCCTGGCCATCCGCTTCACGCCCAGGTCGCTCCTTGGCTGGGCGACCCGGCGACAGTACTCCCGCGTGTGACGAGGGCGCCGTCGTCCTGTTTCGGTTCGTGGACCAGCCCGAGGGCGCCGCCATCGCCCCCTCGACGTCCGAGACTGACCTCAATGGACGGGCGTCGGTGGAGGCGGGGACGAGGAGGACGGTGGGGGAGGGGAAGGGCAAGGGGAAAGGGAAGGGCCATCGCGGTAATGGCGGGAACGACGACGACAATGGTGGGGGAGACGAGGACGACTGAAGTTCCGGCGCCGAGTGGTGCAGATCGAATCGTGCGTGACCAATCGCCACGAACGTCTTAGTTTGATGGTGTCGTGCGGGAACGGGTGGTTCGGTCGGTCGGAGGCCTCATGCGCACAGCATTGCTGATCCCTCTCGCAGTCG
>DATBJH010000076.1:0-55601 GCA_036556505.1 Gemmatimonadales bacterium | reverse complement strand
CCGGCGGTTTCGGTGGACCTGGGCGATCGGCTGGAGACGGAGCTTCGGCGGCATCATGCGTCCTGGGTTCGTGCCCTGGATGAGGATACCCTCTCGTACCCTTGGTGTCAAGCGAATCCTGCATAATCTGCATGCAAAGGCGTGCAGAACGACGCATCAATGGCCAGATTAAGCGATTTGTCGTCGGCTTTGGGCCTGATCTGCACATTTCGGCACGCACACCGCTAGCCCACCGGATGGCGGCGCCGGGCCGCCCGAACCCGTGGCCTCCGCTCCGACGGACCCGATTCGCGTTAATTTCAAGCCAGCCGCGGGTGGTATTCCTCCGGAGGCGCTCTGACGGTACTGGTCTGCTCGTCCTGCCACGCCCTGCTGCGCGAGGGCACCTCGCATTGTCCGCGGTGCGGTCCCGGGAGTCTGGCCCTCTTCGGCTCCGAGGTGGCCGGGCTCGATCCCCGTCCCGGCGGTAACACCCTTGACCTCGACCGGCTGGCCCTCGCGCTCGGCCGCCAGTTCCGCGTAGTCCGCCTCATCGGCCGGGGGGGCTTCGCCGAGGTCTACGAGGTGGTGGATACCGATCTCCAGCGCCGGCTGGCGGTGAAGGTCCTGCGCTCCGACCTCCCCTGGAGTGCCGCCACCATCACCCGCTTCAAGCACGAGGCCCGGGCGATCGCCCGGCTCAACCATCCCAACACGGTGCCGATCCACTTCGTGGGCGAAGGCGAAGGTCTGGTGTACTACGCGATGCCCTACCTGGAGGGGCGCACCGTCACCGAGCTGCTCCGGGCCGAGGGGCCGCTGTCTGCCGACTACGCGCTGCGGATCGTCGAGCCTATTCTCGACGCCCTCCAGCACGCGCACGACCACGGCCTGGTGCATCGGGACGTAAAGCCCGACAACATCCTGCTCGAGTCGTCTACCGGACGGCCCCTGCTGGTGGACTTCGGCATCGTGAAGTACCTCGACGGCCCCGCCCATCTCACCGAGGCCGGGTTCATCGTGGGCACCCCGCTCTATATGAGCCCGGAGCAGGCGCTCGGGAGCCAGAGCGTGGATGCCAGGAGCGACGTGTACGGCATGGGCGCAGTGTTGTTCCAGCTGCTCACCGGAGCGCCCCCGTTCGAAGGCACCGACTCCCAGGAGATCGTCGGGCGACACATCCGCGAGCCGGTTTCGTCGGCCAGCCTGTCGCGCGACAGCGTGCCGCCCTGGATCTCGGCCATCGTGCTCCGCTGCATGGCCAAACACCCGGACGACCGCTTCCCCACCGCCCGCGCCGTTCTGGAGGCCATCCGGGCCGGGCGCGCGGGGGCGAGCGCCGGAGTAGATCCGGTCACGCTGCTACCGCGAGTGGACGAGACACCCACCGAAACGATGGCCGCCGCGGGCGGTCGGCCCGCGCCAAGGTCCTGGATGGCCGGCGCCGCCGCCGCGGCGCTCGCCGGGGCGCTGGTGGTCTTCTCCGGCAGTCGCGATGAACGAGATTCGTCCGTGGGAGGATCGATCGGATCAGCCCCGCGCGGCATCGTGGAGACCGCCGCCGCCAGCTCGTCGGTCCCGGAGACCGGGCTGGTCGTCGAAAACCGTCTCGCCCAGCCGGTCGCACTCAGTGTGGACGACACCTCGCTGACCATTCCGCCGGGGAGTGAGGGCCGCCTCGCACTGCGGGGCCGCGGGCGGCTCGAAGCCAACTGGGCCATGGTGCAGCCGACCACGGCCGACCGGCCGCTCGGCGAGGAAGTGGAGGGCGCGATCGTGGCGGAGCAGATGGAAGGCGAGATCCGTCGGGTGATCGATGCCGAGTCGGATGGCCAGGTGCGATTCGCACCGATGGTGGTGAACCAGGCCGGCAGGCCGCTCCGCGTCGCGGTCGTGGGGCCGAGCGACAGCGTGGACTGCGGTTGCCGCATCGCCAGCGGCGACTCCCTGCGTCTCGGCTACTACCGGTATACCGACAGCACCGCGCTGCGGGTGACCGACAGCCGGGGCTGGACCACGCGCCTCACCGGCCTGGGCGACCGGCGTGATCCGGCGAGTGGCACCGTCGTTGTCCGGGTGAGCCGTGCCGACCTTCGACCGCCGCCCGGCGCGCCGCGCCGCGGCCAGTCCACCCGTCAGCCTGCTTCCGAGCGGCACAACCCGTTGGGCTCATTCCTTCCGGTGCGATAGGCGGTGCGTCGTCCCCTGGTATTGGCGCTGCTCGCCCTGGTCGCCGGCGCGGCGGTCTACCTGCTCATCGGCCGAACCCGACTTCGCTTCACCAATCGCCTGGCTGCTCCGGTGCGGTTGGCGATCGGCGAGCGGGTGGACACCGTGCCGGGCGGAATGACGGTCGAGCTGGACGTGCCTCGGGGCGGCACCTCGGTCGCGGAGTGGGAGCTGGTCCGCCCGCTGTCGGCGGATGACCGGCCGATGGGCGAGGAGATCCGCGGCGCCGTGGTGCTCCGCCGCCGCGGGCGGCTGGCCGACAGCGCCTGGGTCCGGCAAGGAGACGCGGACTACTTCGCGCCGCTCATCACCAACGCCAGCAAGGATCTGCTCCGGGTCACCGTGAACGCGGGGCTCCAGGGAGCGCTGGATTGCGGCTGCGCTGTGCGCCCCGGCGCGACTCGGGTCTTCATCGGCTATTATCGCCTCTATGAGAACACCACCGTACGCGTCCGCGCCCCGTCGGGAGCGGAAGCCATATTCGTTCAGCTCGGTCCTCAGGTGACGCGGCGGGATGGCACGGTCGGGCTCAGGTTCGAAGAGAAGGATCTGCGCTTGGCTCGGTGACAGGTCAACCCCTGGGTTTCTTCTTCGCCCGCAGCACCGATCCGGGTGTCACCGCACTGAATCCGTACTTTCCCCGCACCTTGTCCACCGCCGCCGAGAGCTCGCGCAACCGCTGTCGTTCCGGCGGCTCGAAGAGGTCCGCTTCGGCCGACACGCCGAGGTTGGTCGCGGCGATCCCGATCAGACGCACGCCCCGGTTACGGCGTCGCACCTCCTCGAACGCCTCCCGGAACAGGGACCGCGCCGCCTGGTAGAGCTCGGCGTCGAGGTCGGTCGCGGTCTCCAGGGTCCGCCTCCGGGTGACGGTACGGAAGTCGTCGTGCCGCAGCTTGAGCGTCACCGTGCGACCGACGAGCTGTTCCTCTCGCAGCTGACCCGCCACCCGGGCGGTCAGCAGCGAGAGGATGGCCTCCAGCTCCTCCGTGTCGCGCAGGTCGCGAGAGAGCGTGGTCTCCCGGCTCACCGATCTGGGCAGCCGCTCACCGCGCAAGGTGGTGCCGGCGTGCCCGTGAGCCCGGCGCTTGAGCCCGCGGGCGTCGGCCCCCAGCAGTCGGGCCAGCGCGGGCTCGTCCATCCGCTGGACCTGGTACACGTCCGTCAAACCCAGTTCGGCCCAACGGGCCGCCGTCTTGGGCCCGACCCCTGGCAACGCCGACAAGGGCAGGCCCGCGAGGAAGCCTTCCTCCCATCCAGCCCGCACGTCCATCAGCCCTCTGGGCTTGGCGCAGTCGGAGGCCATCTTGGCGATCATGCGGTTGGGACCGATGCCGATACTGCAGTCGAGGCCGGTCTCCTCCCGCACGGTGTCGCGGATGCGCTCGGCCACCGGGAGGAGGGAGACGGGGTAGAGCCGGTCGGTGCCGGCGAAGTCGAGGTACGCCTCGTCCAGGGAGGCCATCACCACCGTGGGCGAGAAGCGCCGGAGCACGGCACGCACCGCCCGGGAGGCGTCCCGGTAGTGGATGAAGGAGCCCTGGAAGAAGGTGGCGGCGGGGCAGAGCCGCACCGCCTGCGCGATGGGCATCCCGGCGTGGATGCCGAACTTGCGGGCGCCATAGGAGGCGGACTGCACCACGCCGCGCTGCTCCCGCCGGCCGCCGACCACCAGCAGCTCTACCCCGCGCAACTCGGGGTGACGCTGGCGGCAGACTGCCACGAAAAAGGCATCGAGATCCACGTGGAGAATGCGGGCGCTCATGCTATCTTCTCCGCACCCACGCACGGAGCTCCAGCCGATGATGAGCAAGACAATGCAGGACGCGCTGAACGAGCAGATGAAGCACGAATTCTACTCCTCGCTCCTCTACCTCTCAATGTCGGCGTACTGCGATCGGGCGAATCTGCCCGGCCTCGCGCGCTGGATGCGGGTGCAGGCGCAAGAGGAGAACAAGCACGCGATGAAGATCTTCGATCACCTGCTCGATCGGGGCGGCAAGGTGGAGATGCATCAGCTCGACCGCCCGCCGTCGGACTTCGCCTCCGCCCGAGACGTCTTCGAGCAGGCGCACAAGCACGAGCAGCAGGTCACCGCGAGCATCAACAAGGTCTATGGGATGGCGATGGACGAGCGCGACTTCGCCAGCCGGGTGTTCCTCGACTGGTTCGTCCAGGAGCAGGTGGAGGAGGAGAAGACCAGCGGGCTGCTCGCGGAGCAGCTGCGGATGGTGGGCGACGACCGACCCGGCCTCCTCATGCTCGATCGCGAGCTGGGCCAGCGGAGGAGCGGGGCAGCGGAGCCGGCCGCGGATCCGACGTGAGCGTCGGGCCGGCCGCCTTCCTCGGGCTCGGCGCGATCGGCGCGCCGATGGCGGCGCGGCTCTCGCGGGGCACCCGCCTCCGGGTGTGGAACCGCACCCGGCCCCGGGCCGAGGCCTTCGCCAGGACGCACGGCGTCCGCAGCGCCGCCACCCCGCGCGAGGCGGCCGAGGGCGCCGACGTCGTCGTCACCTGTCTTCCTACTTCCCGCGAGGTCGAAGCGCTCCTCGACGGTCCCGACGGGCTCCTCGCGGGCCTGGGTCCGGGCGCACTCCTGGTCGACTGCACGTCGGGCGATCCCGCCGGCTCGCGGCGGATTGCCGCTCGGCTCGGCGAGCGGGGAATCGGGTTCGCGGACGCCCCGGTGAGCGGAGGAACCCGGGGGGCGGAGACCGGGACGCTCACGATCATGGTGGGCGCGGACGGGCCCACGTTCGAGCGGGCGCGCCCCGTCCTGGATCTGATGGGGAGCCGGATCGTCCACGTGGGGCCGATCGGCGCGGGCGACGCCCTCAAGGCCGTCAACAACGCGTTCCTGGCCGTCAATATCCTCGCCCTGGGCGAGGGACTCGCCGCGCTGGTGAAGGCCGGCGTGTCGGCCCGGACCGCGCTCGAGGTCATCAACGGCTCCAGCGGCCGCTCCTTCGTCAGCGACACGCTGGTTCCGGAACGGGTGCTGACCGGTGCCTGGCCCCGCACCTTTCGGCTCGCGCTGCTGGCCAAGGACCTGGGCATCGCCCGGGAGCTTCTGCGGGACGCCGGGGTGGACGCCCCGCTTCTCGACCTCACCGGCGAGCTGTTCGCCCGGGCTCGGGCGGCACTGGGTGAGGCGGCGGACCATCTGGAGGCGATCCGGCTCATCGAGGCGCAGGCGGGTGTCGAGATCCGGGGCTGATCGCCCCACTTGCCGCGCTTCACTCGCTCGGTCACTTTCCGCTCCTATGCCCCGCCATCCCCTATGAGCGATTGGGGTTCGACGTACAGGCTCCCCGCGCACGTGGCCCTGGTTGATGGCGCCGTGCTCGATGGGGACCTACACCTCCTGACCCGGCCGGCCTACCCGCCCGGTGGGTCGGAGACCCCGCTCGAGATGCTCAACCGGCCGGACCCGTTCTTCGCGCTGACGCTGGACGACGGCGATGTGGCGCTGGTGCCCAAGAACCGCGTGCTGGAGATCACCTGTCAGGAGGACGTGCCGCCGCCCGATCCTGACCGGGTCACGGCGGCGACGGTGGTGGAGCTGGAGGTCGTGCTGCCCGAGGGTACCCGACACCGCGGAGTCGTGACCCTGGAGCTGCCTCCCGGCCGGCGCCGCACCCTGGACTTCCTGAACGGCAAGGGCGAGTTCTTCGGGCTCTGGTCCGAGGGTCGCACCCGCTACGTCAACAAGATGCACGTTCGCTTCATCCGTCCTCTCGACTGAGACCCGCCGTGGCCCGACTCGACCGTTTCATTCAAGTCCTGCACGAACAGCGCGCCGACGCGTTGCAGCTCGCCGTGGGCCAGCCCGCCGCACTGGTGACCAGCGGCGCCGCTCGTGCGATCACCAAGGACCCGCTGACCGATGGTCAGATCGTCGGCCTGGTCCGGGAGATCGCGGGGGAGGCGGCTTCGCGTCTGGGCGGCGGCGCGCCCGTGGCGTTCGGCTATCACTCGCCCAGCGGTGAGGTGCAGGTGGAGGTGACACCCGGCGCCGACGGCTCGCGCGCGGTGCTGCGTCCGGTGCGCGGCGCCAACGGGCAGGCCGTCGTGAAGGGCCCCGACCTGGCCGAGGCCCGCGCTTATATGGAAGGATTGCTTCGGCTGCTGGTGGAATCCGGCGCCTCCGACCTGCACCTCCGTTCCGGTCAGCCGCCGCTGCTGCGCCGCCAGGGTGACCTGGGCCGGGAGCCGAGCGAGCCGATCTCGCCCGAGCGGCTGGAGACGCTCCTCGCCAGCATCATGGAGCCCAAGGAGATCGGCGAGTACCGCGAGTCCGGCGACACCGACTGGGCATATGAGATCTCCGGCCTGGCCCGTTTCCGCTGCAACGCCGGCCGGGACCGCCACGGTCCGATCGCGGTCTTCCGGATCATTCCAACCACGGTGCCGAGCGCCGACGACATGGGGCTCAGCCGCGAGGTGCAGAACCTCTGCTACCTCACCAAGGGACTGGTCGTGGTCACCGGCCCGACCGGCTCGGGCAAGAGCACCACGCTCGCGGCGCTGGTGGATCTGATCAACCGTACCCGAAGCGACCACATCATCACGATCGAGGATCCGATCGAGTTCGTCCACCCGAGCAAGAAGTGCCTGGTGACCCAGCGGCAGGTGGGGGTGCACACCCGCTCGTTCAAACAGGCGCTCCGGGCCGCACTGCGGGAGGATCCCGACATCATCCTGGTGGGCGAGATGCGCGACCTGGAGACCGTGTCCATCGCCATCGAGACGGCCGAGACCGGGCACCTGGTATTCGGGACGCTGCACACCACGACCGCCGCTTCCACCGTGGACCGGATCATCGACCAGTTCCCGGCCGACCGGCAATCCCAGGTGCGGGTGATGCTGTCGGAGTCCCTGCGCGGGGTCATCGCCCAGACGCTGTGCCGCAAGATCGGCGGCGGACGGATCGCGGCGCGCGAGATCCTGCTGACCATTCCCGCCGTGAGCAACCTGATCCGCGAGGGCAAGACCTTCCAGATCCCCTCGATCATGCAGACCAACCGCAGGGCCGGCATGGTCACTCTGAACGACGCGCTGATGGAGCTGGTGGACAACCGGCTGGTTGAGCCGAAGGAGGCTTACATGAAGTCGGTCGATAAGTCCGGCTTCGCGGCGGCCCTGAAGGCGAAGCGCCACGACACGAGCTTCCTGGGCGAGGGGTGATGGTCCCGTCCGGCCCCATCCTCGTCCTCGTCAACCCCCAGGACCTCGTCAACATCGCCAGTGCGGTCCGCATCGCGCGGAACTTCGGGATCGAGCGGATGCGACTGGTCAATCCCGAGACCTTCGATCCCTGGCGCATCGAGGGGATCGCCCACAACAGCGCCGATTTCGTGGCGGGGATCGAGATCGTGGACACGCTGGAGGCCGCGCTGGCCGACTGCGTCCACGTCGCGGTCCTGACGGCGCGAGGCCGGACCGCGAAGCGGCGGACGGTGCGTCCCCGCGAGGGTGCTATCGAGCTGCTGGAGCGCTCCAGCGAAGGACCGGTGGCGCTGGTCTTCGGGCGGGAGGACCGCGGTCTCACTAACGCCGAGATCGACCTGGGGCACGTGCTGGTCACCATCCCCACCGACCCTCGGAGCCCCTCGCTCAACCTCGCCCAGGCAGTGGCGATCATGGCTTACGAGACCTGGCTCCTGCGCGGGGGCGAGCGCCAGCCGCTCAAGCGGCCGCGCAAGGACACGCCGCCCGCCACCGCGGCCCAGCTGGAGGAGCTGTTCGCCGACTGGCGCCGGGCGCTGTGGGCGGTGGACTTCTTCAAGACCCGGCGGTCGGAGAGCGTCATGCGATCCTTCCGGGAGATCGTGCACCGTGCGGGAGTCGACGGCCGCGAGGCGTCACTGCTGCGGGCGATGGGGATCGAGGTGGTCCGCTACCTGGAACGCGCGGGGATTCCGGTCGTGCCGTCCGTGGCGGACCCCTCATGAGCATCGGCCGCTCGAGTGCCTACTGGTCCGCGAACCGGTACCCCGACCCCGACGCGCAGCCGGAACCGACCGCGCCGATCAAGGACCTGCCGGGGCAGACCGGCGCCAGGTTCAAGGCGGTGCGCGCGGGGCTGCTCCAGGTCCGTGGCGTGGCCGAGACGATTCGGTATATGGGGGTGAGCTGGCGGTGGACCTGGGAGTACGCCATCGGGAGCCGAAAACTCTGCTGGCTGCACGTGGTGGGAAACGGGATCTCCGCCACCTTCACCCTGAGCGACATGGAGGAGAGTCGGGTGCGGGCGATCCCCCGTCTTTCCGCGGACGTCGCCAGGGCGGTCGCCGAGGCTCAGCGGACCGGACCGGTCCGCTGGTGCTGGCTCGAGCTCGGCGACCGCCGAGCGGTGGACGGTTTCCTCAGCTTCGCCCGCCGGAAAGGCCAATGGCTGAGCGAGCGGCCGGCGCCGCACCGGGCGGGGCGCTCGCGCGGGAGTGCCGCGCGGAACCTCGACGACATGGAAGCCGAATGAGGTCGTCGGAATCGGTGGTGGGATCGGGTTGTGCCGCGCGAGGTCTGGACTATTTTTCGGCGCGCGGCACACCCGTCTCTCACTCAGCGTGGGATCGATGATGCGAACGTTGGCAATCGTGCTCGGCGGCATCGGGGCGGGCGGACTCGCCGCCGCGCTGGCGTTCGCGGGCCCGAGCCCACAGGCGCAACAGGCCGCCGCTGCTCCCGACTCGCTCACGGCGCCGGTCATCAGCGATACCGGCGCGCTCAAGGGACCTCGCCAGCCGATCTTCTTCCGGCACGACATCCACGCCGGCCAGTTCAAGATCCAGTGCCAGTACTGCCATTACTCGGTGAACGTCTCCCCTGAGCCGGGGATTCCCTCCATGCAGACCTGCATGGGGTGTCACCTGATCGTGGGCGGCGGCGACACCGCCAGCAAGGCGGAGATCCAGAAGCTTCGGCAGGCCTGGAACGAGAAGAAGCCGGTCGAGTGGGTGCGGGTGCATTTCCTGCCTCGCCACGCGCACTTCCCGCACCAGCGCCACATCAAGGCGCTCGGGCCCACCGCCTGCGCCACCTGCCATGGCGACGTGACCCGGATGCCGCAGGTGTTCAAGGTCCAGCAGGTGGACAACATGGGCTACTGCATCAACTGCCACGTCGAGCGCGGCGTATCGCGGGATTGCACGGTATGCCATTACTGAGCCGGGCGGCTATGGGTTATCAGCTATCAGCTATCAGACCTGCCTGGCCGGGTGTTTCGGCAGCCGACCACACAGCTCTGATGGCCGATAGCCGATAGCCGATAGCCCCCAGCTGGAGATCTCATGGACGACCACTCGCCGTCGGCCCTCGACCGCCGTCGATTCCTCACCGTCCTCGGTGTGTCGGCCGGTGGAGGCGCCCTCGCGCTGAGCGGCTGCACCACCGATCGGGTGCAGAAGCTGGTGCCCTACCTGGTGCAATCGGAAGACCAGGTCCCCGGGCTCGCCACCTGGTACGCCAGCACCTGTACCGAGTGCTCCAGCGGGTGCGGGCTGCACGTGCGGACCCGCGAGGGCCGGGCAGTGAAGCTGGAGGGTAACCCCGACCACCCGGTCAACCGGGGCAGACTCTGCTCCCGGGGGCAGGCCGCGCTGCAGGGCCTCTACAACCCGGGCCGGATCCGGGCCCCGATGGCGCGTGCGGCCGACGGCAGCTTCAGCGAGATCACCTGGGACGACGCGATCGCCCGGCTCGCGGGGAAGCTGAACGAGGCCGCCGGACGGGTCGCGGTCATCAGCGGCGCCGGGCGCGGGACCTTCTCCGATCTCCTGGCGGAGTGGACCGCGGCCCTCGGTGGAAGGCTGGTGCGGCACCAGACCTTCGATCACGAGCCGATGCGCGCCGCCAACCGCCAGGTCTTCGGGCTGGACCAGGTGCCGGCATACGACTTCGGTCGGGCGAAGTACCTGATCTCCTTCGGCGCCGACTTCCTGGACAGCTGGGGCTCGATGGTGGAGAACCAGCTGGGCTTCGCCCGATCCCACGGGTTCGCCGACGGCGACCTCGCCAAGTTGGTCTACGCCGCTCCGCGACGCGACCTGACCGGTCTCAACGCGGACGAGTGGCTGCCGATCAAGCCGGGGTCGGAAGCCGCGCTGGCGCTGGCGATGGCGTACGTGCTGGTGAGCGAGCGGGGCGACACCCACGGGCTCGCCTCCGCGCTCTCGCCCTACACCCCCGCCATGGCCGCGCAGGAGACCGGGCTGCCGGCGGAGCGGATCGAGCGGCTGGCCCGCGAGTTCGCAGCGGCTCGCCCGAGTCTGGCCCTTGCCGGGGGCATCGCCTCGCAGCACGCGGCGGCCACCGAGCTGTGCGCCGCCGTCAACGTGCTCAACTTCGTGGCCGGCAACATCGGGGAGACGGTGCGATTCGGCGCCAACCTCCCTCTGGCCGACGGCTATGCCGGGCTCGCCGCGCTGGCGCAGGCGATGGATGGAGGCGAGGTGGCCGTGGTGCTGGTGCACGAGGCGAACCCGGTCTATACCCTGCCCAAGGCCGGCGGGTTCGCCGGACGATTCTCGAAGGTGGGCTTCAAGGTGTCCACCTCGATGTACCTGGACGAGACCGCCGCGCTCTGCGACCTGCTGCTGCCGCAGCACCACGCGCTCGAGCGTTGGGACGACGCCCGCCCCCGGGCGGGCGTTTACGGCCTGATGCAGCCGGTGATGGAGCCGGTGTTCAACACCCTGCCCGCCGGCGAGGTCCTCCTCCGGGTCAGCAAGAAGGCCTCCGGCTCGTTGGCCAAGTTCACCGCGCCGAGCTGGGACGAGCACCTGAAGGCCCGCTGGCAAGCGCTCGCCTCCGAGCTGGGCGAGGCCGACGCGGCCGCATTCTGGCACGGTGCCGTACAGCGAGGCGGCGTGTATCGGGAGCCGCCGACAGCGCCTCAGGTCGCCGTCGTGCTCGAGAGCGGCAAGCTGGGCTACACCAAGCCTACGTTCGAGGGGGACGGGAGCTTCACTTTCCTCACGTATCCCCATCCGATGTTGTACGACGGCCGCGGGACCAACAAGCCGTGGCTGATGGAGAACGCCGACCCGGTCACGAAGATCACCTGGCACTCGTGGGTGGAAGTCAGTCCGGCCGCGGCGCAGACGCTCGACGTCCGCAACGGCGAGATCCTGGAGCTCACGTCGCCCTACGGCACGGTCGAGGCTCCGGTCTTCGTGTACGCCGGCATCCGGGACGACGCCGTGGCCATTCCGCTCGGCTTCGGTCACACGGCCTACGGGCCGATCGCGCAGGGCAGGGGCGTGAACGCCCTCGATCTGCTGGGCGCGCCCCGGGGGGACTTCGTCTCCTACCTCTCGACCCGGGTCAGCCTCCGCAAGACCGGCCGGTACCGGAAGCTCGCCAGCGTGCAGGGTACGCCCCGCCAGCTCGGCCGGGGGATCGCGAAGTCGGTGTCCCTGGCGGCGGCGAAGAAGGGCCTCACCGTCGCCCAGGCGGCCGAGGAGGAGGGGCACGCCGAGCACGAGATCAACACCGAGCGGGAGCTGGAGGCGATTCACGGCTGGTCCGAGGCGCAGAAGCGCGCCGCCACCCACGGCGACTACACCCGGGAGCTTCCCCAGTGGGGCATGGCGATCGACCTCGCCAAGTGCACCGGATGCTCCGCCTGCGTGACGGCGTGCTACGCGGAAAACAACATCCCGACGGTGGGCGAGTCGGAGATTCTGCGTGGCCGCGAGCTGACCTGGATGCGGATCGAGCGCTACTGGGATGATGCCGAGGGTCACGAGGCCGCCTCGCCGCGTTTCGTCCCCATGCTCTGCCAGCACTGCGCCAACGCGCCGTGTGAGCCGGTCTGCCCGGTGTACGCCGCCTACCACACCGCTGATGGGCTCAACGGCCAGGTGTACAACCGGTGCGTGGGTACGCGGTACTGCGCCAACAACTGCCCGTACAAGGTGCGCTACTTCAATTGGTACAAGTACAACCAGATGGCGTGGCCGGAGCCGCTGCACCTCCAGCTCAACCCCGACGTCACCGTACGAGCCCGCGGCGTGATGGAGAAGTGCACCTTCTGCATTCAGCGGATCCGCGGCGCCCAGCACCAGGCCCGGCTGGAGGACCGCCCGCTTCGTGAGGGCGAGTTCACCACCGCGTGCGCCCAGGCCTGCCCGTCCGATGCCATCGTGTTCGGCAACGTGCGGGATCCGGAGAGCCGGGTTGCCCAGCGCAAACAGGACCCGCGGGGCTACCGTATCCTGGAGGAGCTGAACGTCCGATCGGCGATCACGTACCTGGCCAAGGTCGTGCATCCGGCGGGGGAGAGGGCCGAGGCATGACCACCGCCGCCCCTCCGCACGCCGTGACCCACGACGGGCACGTGATCACCCAGACCCACGCCGACGTCACCCGCGACGTGGTGGGGACGCTGGCCCCGGCCAGCCGGGGCTACGTGCTCCTCCTGCTGGGCGCCGTCTCGCTGTTCCTGATCGGCGTGTTGACGTTCCTGATTCTGATCAAGGACGGACTGGGCCATGCCGGCTACCAGCCTCCGATCTTCTGGAGCGTCTACATCACGACCTTCGTGTTCTGGGTGGGTATCGGGCACGCGGGCACCCTGATCTCGGCGATCCTCTTCCTCTTCCGATCGCCCTGGCGGACCGCGGTCTACCGATCCACCGAGGCCATGACCGTGTTCGCGGTCATGACCGCGGGCTTGTTCCCGATCATCCACATCGGGCGGCAGTGGATCTTCTACTGGCTGCTGCCCTACCCGAACAGCCGGTATCTCTGGCCCAACTTCAAGTCGCCGCTCCTGTGGGACGTGTTCGCGATCGGCACCTACCTCACCGTCTCGACCACGTTCCTGGTGTTCGGCCTCATCCCCGACGTCGCGGCGGTGCGTGACAAGGCGAGCGGGTGGCGGAGGACCATCTACCAGCTGGTCTCGGTAGGCTGGCAGGGTACGGACAACCAGTGGCGGCACTATTCGAGGGCCTATCTCTACCTCGCCGCCCTGGCCACTCCACTGGTGCTGTCGGTGCACTCGGTGGTGTCATGGGACTTCGCCATGAGCATCGTCCCGGGCTGGCACGGCACCATCTTCGCACCCTACTTCGTGGCCGGGGCGATTTACTCCGGCATCGGCATGGTGCTCACCCTGATCATCCCGCTCCGGCGAGCGCTGCGGCTGGAGCACATGATCGGTGATTATCACTTCGACAACCTGGGCAAGCTCACCCTGCTGACCGGGTCGATACTGTTCTACGCCTACGGGTGCGAGTACTTCGTGGCGTGGTACAGCGGCAACATTTTCGAGCAGACGACCTTCTTTCGCCGGGCGTTCGGGCCCTACTGGTGGGCCGGCTGGAGCATGATCATCTGCAACGCCTTCGTGTCGCAGCTGCTCTGGTTCCGGAAGATCCGGACCAACCTGACGTCGCTCTTCGTCATCTCGATCTTCATCAACATCGGGATGTGGTTCGAGCGGTTCGTGATCATCGTATCCTCGCTCAGCAACGACTACATCCCCTGGGCCTGGGACCAGCTCAACCCCACCTGGGCGGACTGGGGCATCCTGGCCGGGTCCTTCGGCTGGTTCGGGATGTGGTTCCTCCTCTTCGCCAAGAACTTCCCCATCGTCGCGATCCAGGAGATCAAGGAGATGATCCCCATGCCGCGGAAGCGGGGAGGGCACCACTGATGGCCCTTCTCGGCAGGGGTGGCAGCCGGCGCAAGCCCGGCATCCTGGCGTCGTTCCTCCACGTGGACGCGGCGGCGGACGCCATCCGGGCGCTCCGGGCCCGCGGGATCCGCGACCTGGTGGTCTACAGCGCCGCGCCCAACCACGAGATCGAAGAGGCTCTGGAGCACCGGGTGAGCCCTGTGCGTCTCTTCACCCTCATCGGCGGGCTCACCGGCTGTGCCGCCGGCTTCGGCATGACGCTCTGGATGTCGCACGACTGGCCCGTCGTGGTCGGCGGAAAGCCGATCGGGTCCGTCCCTCCGTACGTGGTGATCGCCTTCGAGCTCACCATCCTGCTCGGCGCGCTCAGCACCGTGGCGGCGGTGGCGCTGTTCTCGATCCTGATGGGCAAGCGCGGCGCCGCCTACGATCCGCGATTCAGCGACGACACGATCGGCATCTTCGTACCCGCGGGACCGGACCAGGCCCGGCAGCTGGAGCAGATGCTGCGGAACGCGGGGGCGGCGGAGGTGCGACATGAAGGGGCGTAGTGCCGGCGTCAGGATGGCGTGGACGCTCGCCCTGCTGCTCACCGGCGCGTGCGAGTTCTACCACTATGAGATCCCGTCGCCCGACCGGCTGTGGCACATCATCCCGTGGTTCGACCACATGATCACCGCTCGCTATGTCCGGCCCTACGAGACGGCCGACGTGCCCCGCTACACGCCCGTGGGCACGGTGCCGGTGAGCGGGGGGGATCCGGACTGGTCCGCCGAGTGGACGACCGGGAAGACGACCACCGCGGACGCGCTCCGTAACCCGTACGCGCCGCAGAGCGGCGCGCGGCCCTCGCCGGCCGGCCCCGAGGTCCCCATCCTGCCGCACGGGGTCGAGGCGGCGGGCGACACCCTGTACCATACCTTCTGCAGCGTCTGCCACGGACAGGCCGGCGACGGGAAAGGGCCGGTGGGCCCGCGGGTCGGCGCGCCCTCGCTGCTCACCGGACGGGCCCGCGGCTACAGCGACGGCTACCTCTACAGCATCATCCGCTACGGCCGAGGCGTCATGCCTCGGTATGGAGACAAGGTCTACTTGTCCGCCGACCGCTGGGCCGTCGTCAACCACCTGCGGAAGCTCCAGGCGGCGAGCCCGGCCCCGCAGGAGCCCGCCGGCGCGGCGGTCGGCATCCCGCCGGCCCCCAGCGCGACCGGCTCCACCTCCGCGAGGCCGCGATGAGCCCGGGAACCATCCACCAGCGGCTGGTCGAGCGGGCCCTCACCGGCAAGTACGATCTCTTCCGGGGTGTCGGCGGCGGGCTCGCGGTCCTGGGGCTCATTCTCTTCGTCATGGCTCTGGGCGGCGACGCCGCTCCCCGGGCCTGGCACCTCTTTCACGTGAACTGGCTCTACTTCACCGGCCTCGCGGGCGGCAGCGTCGCCTTCGTGGCGGTGCAGAAGATCACCAACGCGAAGTGGTCGGGCATGGTCATCCGGTTCGCCGAGGCCTCGGTCGCCTTCCTGCCGGTGTCACTGCTGGGCCTGGTGCTGATCTTCACCCTCGGCTATCACCCGATTTACGGCCCGATGGAGGCGCAGCTCCACGGCTTGCAGCACTCGAAGGAGGTGTGGCTCTCGCGGCCGTTCATGTTCGGCCGGCTGCTCGTGGGCCTGACGGTGCTCTACTGGATCGGCTGGAAGCTGATCCGCGCTGACCTGGTTCCCGACCTGCTCGCCACCCGGAGCACGGCCGGTCCGGGTCGCCGGTCGCTCTTCGACCGCTGGACCCGCGGGTACGACGGCTCGCGTGAAGCGGCGGCGGCACTGGACGATCGGCTTCACCGGCTCGCCCCGCTCTACGTGGTGCTGTACGCGATCGTGTTCACCCTGGTCGCGTTCGACGGGATCATGGCGCTGCAGCCGCACTGGTTCAGCAACCTGCTCGGCGGGTTCTACTTCATGGGCTCCTTCCTCGGCGCCCATATGCTGCTGGCGGTGATGGCGATGTACGGGGGCGCGCAGCTCGGCGTCAGCGATCTGGTCTCGCCCAAGCAACGGCACGACCTGGGGAAGCTGTGCTTCGGCTTCACCGTGTTCTGGACCTACCTCATGTGGGCCCAGTTCCTGGTGATCTGGTACGGCAACCTGCCGGAGGAGACGGGATTCGTCTTCGCCCGGCTGTGGGGGGACTGGCGGCCGGTCGGCGCCACCGTCCTGATCGGCATGTTCATCCTCCCCTTCTTCGGCCTGCTCGGCGTGGCGCCGAAAAAGGTGCGGGTGACGATGGCCTTCTTCGCGCTGGTGAGTCTGCTGTCCCTGTGGCTGGAGCGGTACCTGCTGGTCGTGCCGTCCGTGACTCCGCTGCCCGGCCCGGTGTTCGGGATACCTGAGGCCGGCCCGACATTCATGTTCCTCGGCCTCTATCTGCTGTGCTACGCGCTCTTCGCCCGCACCTTCCCGATGGTCTCGCCTCGGCTGGCGGAGATAACCCTGGACCGGGAGCGGGGGCACGCGATCACGGCCGCGGAGTTCGAGCACGAGGAGGAGCCGAAGGACTACGTGCCGCCGGAGCTGATTGAGCGGAGGGAGAAGCCCAGAACGTGAAGGCGTGAACGGTGACGCGTAAAGGGTAAAAAGGGGTCGCCACATCACTATCCGTGGGCGGCCCCTTTCACTTTTTACG
Source organism: Gemmatimonadales bacterium (assembly GCA_036556505.1). Lineage (GTDB taxonomy): Bacteria > Gemmatimonadota > Gemmatimonadetes > Gemmatimonadales > GWC2-71-9 > CAVVWJ01. Next base: position 39,067 of record DATBJH010000076.1, on the reverse strand, counting down.
TTCACCGTTTACGGCCTTATTTGCTCCGCATCTCCGCGTTGATCCGCCGGATCATCGCCCGCAGGCTGTCGGAGGGGAGCGCACCGGTGATCGCCAGCATCCGGTCGCCCAGCTGCATCGCCATCGCCTGGTCGATGCCCGGTGTCGCCTCGCTGACGGTCACTCCCAGCTTGCCGTCGGAGGAAGTGCCGCCGCGGCGGGAGAGGAGCTCGGAGACGTCGGCCGCGGGGCCCTCGATCGTCTGAATGACCTGGCCATCGGAGAGCTGCTGGGCCACCACCATCAGCGGGCGCTTGTTCTGGTCGGTGGCCTGGACCTGTACCCGCAGCACCGGCAGGCCGTCGATGTGTGGCACGCTGCGGCCGGTCTCGCTCTGGGCACCATCCCAAGACATGGTCCGCCACATCCCGTCGAGCGGCTTGTCCTGCTCGGAGCCCCGCAGCTCCAGCGGGCTGAGCTCGAGCACGGGCGCGGGGTCGAGGACCGCGAGCTTCGCGGCGCGGATCGAGTCCTCACGCGCCTTCTCCAGGGCCTGCGTGACGGTAGGAATCGGCCGGGAGGACTCGAGGCGTACCGGTGTGGGCTCGAGGCGCCGTGCCGGACTCGGTGCAGGGCGCGCGCCTTGCCGGGGCTCGTCCGTGTCCGCCGCGGCCACGGAGGCCTTGGGCGCCGACGTGTCCAGGGCGGGAACAGGAGGCGCCGTTCGCTCGGTCAACGAGACGATCCGGCCGGGACCGACCAGCGCGCTCGCCGTCCAGCCCAGGCCGACCGCAGCGACGAGACTCGCGGCCCAGGCGCCCAACCGCGCATGACGTCGACGGGTCGTCATCCGATCCGCGGCCCGCTCCCGGAGCGAGTCGAAGGCCGGCGGCAGCCGACGGGGAGGGGAAAGGGTGGCGAGGAGCGCCGTGGTGCGATCGCGGAGCGCGGCGATCGAGTCGCGGGTGGCACGACACGAATGGCAGGCGGCCAGGTGGCTCTCGATCTCGACCGCCTGAGACCGACTCAGCCCCTGGTCCAGATAGGCGTGCAGCTCGTCTTCAGGAATGTGCCGCATTATCCCCGAGCCTCGTCCGGTTCTGCTGCCGATCGTGGGCGTCCACCAGTCGCCGCCGCGCCCGTGCCAGTGTCGTGCCCACCGCTCCCACCGCGAGCCCCGTTTGCGCCGCGATCTCCGGATAGCTCAGACCGGCGTCCCAGAGCAGGAGGATCTCGCGATCCCGTGGCGTCAGCGTACCCAGCGCCTCCTGGACCGACGCCATCTTCTCGTCGTGCTCCACGCTGTCGTCCGCCGAGGGGGAGACCGTGGGCTGGGCGATCGGATCGCCCTTGAGCAGCGTCAGGTGCCGCTTGCGCCGGACTGCCGCGCGGGCCTCGTCCCGCGCCAGGTTCGCGGCCACCGCGAAGATCCAGGCTCTCGGCTTGTCCGGCCGATGGGCAAGGGCCCGGACGAAGACCTCCTGGGCCAGGTCCTCGGCTCGCTCCGCGTCCCACACCTTGCGGTAGAGGAACCGCACGACCGCGGTATACGTGCTCTGGTACAACTTCTCCAGGTCGTCGCTCACGATAACTCTGTCTACCCGGTGGAGTCGCCCAAGAGGACGGGCAACCTACACAGGCTTGCACACTTGTCCTGCATCAATCGCCGGACGGTCGTCTCCGGCGGCGGCGCGGCCCGAACACACAGCCAGGATGCAGTCCACGGTTCTTCGGGGGCCATTCGGTGCATAGGTCCGGCTTGGCCGGGCGTCCATCCGGCCGCGCTCTCCCATGGAGCGAGCAGGCCACCCCGTCGTCCTCCAGGTAGCCACACGCGGAGATCATCTCCACGTCCAGGGAGAAGTCCCCGTCCCGCTCGATCTTACAGAGATACGGCGACCGGCGGGACCGCACCAGAGCCTCCAGCTTGCGGTCGCCCTTGGTACACATGATCTCGACCTGCAGATCTCTGCAGCAGGCGGCGCCGCGACGGTGGTCGGAGGTACGGCAGGGTGCGCTGGCGCAGGGGTTCTCGCTCCCGAGCACCGGAAGGGCATGGCGGGGAGCGGGTGGCGGCGGGAGGGTCCGGGTGACCAAGCGCTTGGACTCGACCAGCTGGAACCGGTCCCCGCCGAGCCGGCGCGGTTGTTCCCGGCCCCGGCGAGGGCGACGCGCGGCCCCCCGGTAGCCGAACAGTCGGCACTCCTCTGTCCCCCCATCGGTGCGGAAGTGGCGACAGGGCACATGGAGGATCGCTTCCACGTACAGATCCCCCTCGCCCCACCAGAGATCGCCGAACGTGATGCGCTCAGTATGGCCCCGCAGCCAGGTGGCCTCGTGGTCGAGCGACTCGTCGCCATCCTCCAGCGATCCGACGCGTAGGGTCACACGGAGCGCGCGGCACTGGGAGCCCAGTTTGCGGCAGGGAAGATCGCTGGCGGTCACGGGCAGGGGCCGAGCCCGGGCAGGTGCGGTCATCGGTCAATAGTAATCAGCGGTCCTCGCCCCGGGTCGTGGTGATCACCCCACTTCCGTTCGGGGGCGGGCCCTGTATCTTTGTGAACGCGTTCACAAAGTCGAGTTTTCATCCGGGTTGTACTCGGCCATTCATAAGCTTTCGGAGGCAGATCGGCGATGCGCGTGACTTCCATGCTGGCAGGGCTGGCATTCGTTCTTGCGGCCTGCGGCGGCGGCGAGCAGAAGGCTGGTGAGCAGCAGACCACGACCACTCCGGACCAGGCCGCGCCTGCAGGCGAGACGGCTGCCCCAGCGGGCGAGGCGGCTCCCGCGGGCGGCGGGGCGACTCATGACGTCAACATGGTGCTGGAGGGCAGCAGCTACAAGTACGTTCCCGACCAGCTCACCATCAAGTCGGGCGACGTGGTGCGCTTCCACAACGTCAGCGGCGGCCCCCACAACGTCTCGTTCTGGGCGGACAGCATTCCCAGCGGCGCGGCCGACGCGCTGAAGGCGGGCATGCCGGACCAGATGGCCCCCCTCGAGGGGTCGCTGCTCACCGAGCCGAACGGGATCTACACCGTCAACTTCGCCAAGGCGCCGGCGGGTGAGTACAAGTTCTACTGCCTGCCGCATCTCGCGCTCGGCATGAAGGGCAAGCTGACGGTCCAATAGACAAGCGGGAACGGTGAACGGTAAGCAGTGAAAAAGGGTGCCGGGCGCTGGCTGCTCGGCACCCTTCTTACTTTTTACTGTTCACCTTTCATGGTTGTCTTCACGGTTTTGCGGGTCCAGCCGCTCGACGATCGCCGTCACTCCCGCGCCCGTCAGCAGCCCCGCAATCGCGTCCACACCGTAATGCATCTGGCAGTAGACCACGGCAATCGAGAGCAGCACCGTCGGAACCGCCAGGGCCCATCCGAGCGACCGCGACCCGCGGCTGGCGGACAGGGTAGCGGCGATCGCCGCGGCCACGTGCGAGCTGGGGAACGCCGCTCCGTAGGAGCTCCCGGTGGCCAGGGTGTCGTACACCGCGCGGGCGAACACGTTGTCGAGAAACCAGGCGTCCGGCCGCGAAAAGACGTAGTAGGGCCCTGCGACCGGGAAAAAGATGAACACCAGGTAACAGACCACGAAGGTCGACATCACCACCAGAATGAAGTGCCGCAGCGCGACCAGATTGCGCCGCCATGCGAAGTAGAAGGCCGGGGCGACGATGATGAGGTAGTACGAGAGGTAGGCCGCGTGCAGCACCGCGGACCAGAACCGGCTCGGCATCGCCCGCCACCACTCGGTGCTGAGCTGCAGGCCGAAGATCGCGAGCTCCCAGTCCTGGACCGTGGCGTCGTGAACGGCGGTGCCGCCCGGACCGTTGAGCACGTCCAGCTCGCTGTAGAGCGACACCAGGAGCAGGAGTGGATAGATCTCGCGGATGCTGCGGCCCACCGGCCCGAGCCCGGGGCGAGTGAGCAGGTACAGCAGCACTCCGAAGAGCGCGTGGCCCAGGAGCAGCCACCAGCAGTTGGGCAGTCCAGGCGCGCGGACGACTGCGACCACCGAGATCACCGCCAGGTAGCCGGCGAGCAGCAGGTCCACCGGCCGGAGCGGAGAGGATCGCTCCGATTCGACGCGCTCGTGCGCCGCGACCGCTACAGCCACCCGGCGCTCCGATACCACCTGAACGTGTCGGCCATGCCCGAGCCGATGTCGTGCGCCGCACGCCATCCCGCGTCCCGCGTCAGCGGTCTCGGGTCACCGGTCCAGGCGACCTGGAAAAACTCGTTGGCCTTGTCCCGGGTGAGGATCGTCGTTCGCCCCGCGAGACGCGCCGTCGCCTCGGTGAGTCCCAACATCGCCCGGCCGAGGGGAGACGGGACCGGCACGAGATGGACCCGGCGCCCCATGGCGTCGGCCACCGCGCGCACGAACGCGGCGCTGGTCACGACCTCCGGATGGCATGGGTAGTAGATCTTGCCGGTCGTACCGGGTGCGGTGCCCGCGGCAACCAACGCCTCCGCGAGATCGGCGCCATGCACCGCCGAAAGCTCCTGGCTGCCGTCCCCGAAGACCGGGGCGAGGCCCCATCGCGCCATCCGGAACACCTTGAGTACCTCACGATCGCGGGGACCGTACACCGTGGGCGGTCGCATGATAACCCAGGGGAGGGGTCCCTCCATCGCTGCCTTCTCGCCTGCGAGCTTGCTGCGGCCGTACGCGGTCACCGGGCGCGGGGGCTCGATGCCGGTGAGCGGGCGCCCCTTGTCGGCCGGGCCGCCGGCGGCCATGGACGAAACGTAGACGAAGCGCCCGACCCGCGCGCGGGCGGCGGCGGCCGCCAGGCTCGCGGTGCCGTCGCGGTTGACCCGCAGGAACCCCGCCTCGTCCTTGGCTGCCACCAGTCCAGCCACGTGGAACACCACGTCCTGGCCCGCCACGGCGCGGGCGAGGGAGCCGGGATCGTCCAGGTCGCCGGCAACCACGTGGACGCCAAGTGAGGTGAGCGCCGAAGCCTTGGATGGGGAGCGGACCAGCGCCGTGACCTCATCACCTCGGCTCCGCAGCACCTCCGCGAGGTGGCTGCCCACGAAGCCGGTGGCCCCGGTCACCAGCGCCTTCATATCGCGCGATCGTAGAGCCGATAGGTCTTGTACACCCGGAAGGTCATCTTCTCCAGACCCGCGTTCATCGCAGGATTGTCCTCCAGGATCCAGCCCGCCTCGCCCCAGTAGATCCCCCGTTCCCCCGAGCGGGTCCAGATCCAGTGGTAGAGCATGGCGTCCACCGCCTTGCCGCGGTATTCGGGAATCACGCCGAGCAGGAGAATCCTGGCGCGACGGATCTTCCGCCGCTTGAGCGCCCAGAGGAGCCGCGGCAGCACCGGCAGGAGGTAACCGGACCGGTTGCTCCGGAAGACGACGTTGAGATCAGGGAGGGCGATACCGAAGCCGATCACCCGGCCGTCCTTCTCCGCGACCGGCACCATCTCGGGGATCACCACCGGCCTGAACTGCTCCGCCAGGTGGTCGATCTCGTGATCGGTCATGGGGACGAAACCCCAGTTCCTTTCCCACGCTTCGTTGTAGATGATCTTGACGGTCTCGACCTCCTCCTCGAAACGGGAGAGGTCGAGGGGGCGGATGGTAATCCCGAGCCGCTGGCGGATGAGCTCGGTGCCGCGGGCGAGCCGCTCGGGCACCGGGACGTATCCCGCCTCGCTGCCCCCCTGGTAGACCCAGAGATCCTTCGCCTTGGCGAAGCCGGCGCGCTCCACCAGCTCCACGTAGTAGGGCGGGTTGTGCGGCATCATGAGGGTGGGCGGGTACTGGAAGCCGTCTACCAGGAGCCCGCACTCGTCGTTCACCGAGAAGGACGCGGGCCCGCGAAGCAGGTCGTGCCCCTTGCTCCGACACCACTCCGTGGCGGCCGCGAACAGTGCATCCGCGACGCCCTGGTCACGAATGCACTCGAAGAAGCCGAAGAAGCCGACCCGATCTCCGTGAGTCTCGTTATGAAGACGATTGCTGATGGCGGCGATGCGACCCACCACCGTCCCATCGCGCTCGGCCAGGAAGTATTCGGCCTCGGCGTGCTCGAAGAAGGGATTCTTCCGGCGATCGAGGAGCGTCGCCACGTCCCGACGCAACGGCGGGACCCAGAGCGGGTCCCGCGCGTGCAGTCGGTAAGGCAGGTCGATGAAACGCTTGAGATCCCGTCGGTCCCGCGCCGCGGCCCGGACGCGGAGCGGTTGGGTCAGATGACCCCCAGATCCCGTCCGATGCGGGCGAACTGCTCGAGGGCGAAGTCCACCTGCTCGAAAGTGTGGGTCGCCATCAGGCTGGTGCGGAGGCGACACTGCGACGGGGGGACCGCGGGCGGGGCCACCGGATTGGTGAACACGCCGGCGTCGAACAAGCGCCGCCACATGAGGAAGGTCTTCTCCAGGGGGCCGATGAGGACCGGCACGATCGGTGTCTGGGTAGGTCCGATGTCGAAGCCCAGGCTCCGGAAGCCCTCATGGAGCCGGCGGGTGTTGGCCCACAGTCGGTCGCGGCGCTCGGGCTCGTCCTGGAGTACCTGAAGCGCAGCGAGCACGCCGGCGGTGTTCGCGGGCGGCAACGAGGCCGTGAAGATGAGCGGCCTGCTGTGGTGCTTGAGGTAATGGATGACGTTCTCCGACGCCGCGACGAAGCCACCGATGGACGCGAGCGACTTCGAGAAAGTGCCGGCGATGATGTCCACTTCTTCGATCATGCCGAAGTGGGCCGCGGTGCCGTCGCCGTTCGAGCCCAGCACGCCCAAGGCGTGGGCATCGTCGAGGGCCAGGGCCGCGCCGTACTTCCGGGCCACCCGCACCAGGCCGGGGACGTCGGCGATGTTCCCCTCCATGGAGTACACGCCGTCCACCACGATCAGGGAACCGCTGACGTTCGAGCCCTTGCGCTCGAACCGCCGCTCCAGGTTGGCGAGGTCACCGTGGTTGAAACGCTCGGTCTCGCCGTAGGAGAGCTTGGCGCCATCCACGATCGACGCGTGGTCCAGCTTGTCGAGGTAGACCGTCTCACCCCGGCCGACGAGGCCGGAGATCAGCCCCAGGTTGGCCGAGTAGCCGGTGGAGAAAACGAGGCACGCCTCCTTGCCGAGGAACTCCGCCAGGGCGTTTTCCAGCTGCTCGTGCAGGTCCAGCGTTCCGTTGAGGAACCGGCTCCCGGTGCAGCCGGACCCATAGCGGTGGAGCGCCCGGGAGGCAGCCTCCAGAACCTTGGGGTGGTGAGTGAGGCCCAGGTAGTTGTTGGACCCCAGCATGATCCGCTTGTGGCCGTCGATGACGACGACCGTGTCTTCCGACTCCGAAATCGGATTGAAATAGGGATAAAGGCCGGCGGCCTTGATCTCGCGGGCCTTGGTGAACTGCCGGCACTTCTCGAAGAGCGCGACCTGTTGAAGCTCTTGGGTATCCACGGGACCTCGGAGCAGAGAGGAGGTAATCATCGCTCCCACATGGCTTTGCGGCTGAATGATTTAAACTAGCGGCCCGGCACGGGTGACACAAGTTGCAGACCGGCAGGTAACCGCGGAAGCAGGCCGGGAATCCGCCGCAATCCCCGCGCCGGAATGACCGGTGGCGCACCGATCGGAGCAAAAGGGTTGTGAGGGTTCAGCTTGGGGGCGCGTCGGAGGGCTGGGCGCGGGTGGAGGGGCGGGGAAATCGTCCCCCGCCGGAAACTTGGTCCGGAACAGTGTCCCCCGCGAAGATCACCTGCGTCCCACTTGCTTGACTTGGTCCTGGCGGAGGAAGACCTTTCCTCTCATGTCCGCGTTCAACCGCGACGAGCCTCCTCGCCGCTCCTTCCTCCGGGGCGCCCTCCTTGCGGCCGGTGGTCTCATCACCTCCGGCTCGCTGCTGGAACAGGGAAGCCTCCTGGCCGACTGGACGGCGGACCCCGACCCCGAAGTCCCCAACGAGGAGGTCGCCCGGATATTGCGGGAGATTTCGTCCGGCAGGCCGATCAAGCGCGGGCACCTCTCCCTCGACATGCCGGTCGTGGCGGAGGACGGGCGCATCGTTCCGGTGATCATCGAGAGCGACCTCCCGATGACGCCCGAGCGACATGTGAAGTCCATTCACCTGGTGGTGGACCACAACCCCGATGCCCATCTCGCCGCCTTCCACTTGAGCCCGGCGATCGGCTCGGTGTCCATCTCCACCCGGATCAAGATGAAGCGCACCACCTGGGTGCGCGCCCTGGCGCGGACCAGCGACGACGAGATCTGGGCCGCCTATGCTCGGGTGCAGGTCACGCTGAACGGGTGCGGGTGATGAACGGCATCGGTGAGGCCCGCATCCGGGTCCCCGACCGGGTCGCCAGGGGCGAGCTGATCGTGGTGAACGCGATCATCTCCCATCCGATGGACACGGGATTCTTCCGCGATGCGGACGGCAAGCCGATTCCATCGTACTTCATCAAGGACGTGGTCGTCACCTACGGTGACCAGGAAGTGGCCCGGTTCATGTGGACCTCCGGCATCAGCCGCGATCCGATCGTCAGCTTCACCCTGCGCGCCGAGCGCGAAGCGCCGCTCAGCATGACCTGGACCGACAACAAGGGCGGCGTCTTCACCCAGTCGGCCGACATCAGATTCGCCTCGGCCTGATCCGCGCGATCGTCCTTCTCCTCGCACCACTGTTGCTGGCCCAGACGTCCGCCGAGCCGGGTGGAGAGCTGCCCGTGCGCGAGCTCGCGCCTGGCGTCTACGCCGCGCTGGGCGATACCGGGCGTGGCGTCGAGGGCCGTCCCAATGCCGGGTTCGTCCTCACCAGCGAGGGCGTCGTGGTGATCGATGCGCTCGCGAGCCCGCGACAGGGCGAGCAGCTGCTCGCGACCATCCGGGGCACCACCGACCAGCCCGTGAAGTGGCTGGTGCTGACCCATCATCACCCCGACCATCACTTCGGCGCCGTCGCCTTCCGGAAGACCGGGGCGAGGGTGATCGCCCACCCCGACCGGAGGGTGCTCGCGGCCGAGGGGGGAGAGGATGCGCTCATCGCCGACTGGGTGCGGGTCGTGGGACTCGACGCGATGCGGGGGTTCGAGTTCGCGGACCTGCCCGATCGGCCCGTCACGCGTGCCGACACGTTACGCCTCGGCGGCAGGACCATCGTGATCACTCATCCTGGCGCGGGACATTCCGCGGGTGACCTGCTGGTCTGGCTACCGAGAGAACGAGTACTCTTCGCGGGGGATGTACTGGTCGAGGATGGAGTGAGCATGGTGGTGGACGGGAATTCGGACGCGTTGATACGGGCACTCGACACGGTGGCCGCGATGGACCCCGCCATCGTAGTGCCCGGGCACGGCGCCATTCCCCGTCAACCCGCCGGGCTGGTGCAGAAGACCCGCGCGTATCTCACCGGTCTTCAGGCGGAAATGCGCGCGGCGGTGGAAAGGGCCGTTCCGATGCGCCGCGCACTCGAGGCCCTGCCGCCGGCCGATACCACGCGTCCCGTCTCGTTGAACTCCCGCCGCCGCCGCAACGCGGCCCGGGTGTACGTGGAGCAGGAACGCCAGTACATGGGTCTCGACGAGCAGTGACGTGGAGGCTCAGGACCGGCGCGCTTGCCATCCTCTGGCTGGTAACCGCCTGTGGCGCGTCCCGCGCGACGCCCGCCGAGGCGGTCCGGCCGGCCGCATCCCTGCCGACCACGGTCTCCACCGATGAGCTCGCGGCCTGGATGAAGGAGGGGCCGGTGGCGCTGGTGGACGTGAGGACCGACGTCTTCGCCTATCTGCGCGAGCATCTGCCGGGCGCCGCCTATCTCAATACCGAGACGCTTCGCGCCACGCGAGGGGGCATCCCCACGCGGCTGCTCGATGCCGGCACGTACTCGACGCTCTTCTCCCACCTGGGCCTTCCGTTCGATCGGCGCGTGGTGATCTACAGCGCGGGTGAGACCCACAACATCGACGCCACCTTTCTCGCGTGGCTATTGGCGGGGTTCGGTCACTCGCGGGTGTTCGTGCTGGATGGCGGATTCTTCAAGTGGAAGCTGGAGCAGCGGTCGCTGGCCGGCGAATACCCGCGGCTCGGGGAAACGCGGTTTCCGGCTGAGCCGTTCGGTCCGGAGCAGGCCTCGCTGGAGGACGTTCAGAAGGCGCGGGAGAGCGCCGAGGCGATTCTGGTCGACGCTCGTCCCCCCGACCAGTTCGCCGGCGAGGCAGGCGCCCAGATGCGGCGAGGACACATTCCGGGTGCGATCAATCACTACTGGCAAGACGACCTGACGCTGGAGGGGTTCGGCTACGTCTGGAAATCTCGCGACGAGCTGCGCGCGAGCTATGCGGCGCAGGGCATCACACCGGACAAGGACATCATCGCCTACTGCAACAGCGCCACGGAGGCGAGTCACGTGCACTTCACCCTGAGAAACCTGTTGGGCTATCCCCGGGTCCGGGTCTACGTCGGCTCCTGGACGGAGTGGGCGGAGCGGACGGACCTGCCGATCGCGGTGGGGAAATAATGCCAGCGGCTCATAGCCCATATCAGTTCATCGCGATGCCCGACCGCAGCTGTCCCGGCCTCCAGATCCTCCCGCCGATCACGACCAGAGTCACCTGCTCCAGGTTCGCGATGTCCTCGAGGGGGTTCCGGGAAAGCAGAACCAGGTCCGCATAACGGCCCTTCTGGATGGTGCCGATCTGACGGCCGGGCTCCCCCCCGATGGCGCGGGCCGCGTCGCGGGTGGCGGCCAGCAGCGCGGCCGTCGGTGACATGTCCAGGGAATCCACCAGCAGCTGAAGCTCACCGAACAGTGTCGCGCGGTCGACCACGGGGCCATAGGAAACGTGGTCGCTGCCGGCGCTGATGCGCACGCCATGTTTCACCGCCTGGCGCGCCACCTCCATGCCGAAGCGTGACGCCGACCGGACGTACTCCTCCTGGATGGAGGGGATGTGCCGCAGCTTGGCGTCGTACGAGACCACACTGTGCCGCACGGCGTCGAGAGTAGGCTCGAAGATCACCCCTCGCCGTGCCATGGTGTCGAGGGCGGCGAGGACCCGAGGGTCGAGGGCCGCGCCGACCGTGGCCACTTCCGCGGTGGCGGTCTGGAGATCGCCGTCCCGCAGCAGCGTGTCGCGGTCCTCGATGGTGAACAGCTCTCCCGCCAACCCGGCGGCGTGCACCACGCCGTCCATGCCGGCCGTGGACTGTTCCATCACGCTCGCCGGCTGAACCCACGCGTGTCCCCATACCGGCATGCCGGCCCGGTGGGCGGCCGCGGTCAGCAGCCTGACCGACATCGAGTCCAGGTGAGCGTACAGCTTGAGACCCATCGCGCCGGCCTTCCGCGCCTCATCAACGATCGCCTGAGGATCATCGCCCGGGTCGAACTGCAGCGGCCGCCACCCCAACTGCTGCATCGCAATCGCCGGCGGCTGGCGGTAGATCATTCCCCGAGCCGTGTAGGTGCCCTGGTAGCCGTTGAAGAAGAACCGCCGGCCCGCGACCAGCTGCATGGCATGCACCCGCGGCGCCGCCTGCAGCGCTCGGACCCGCATGAGGAGCGCAGCCGGATCCGTCCCCATGTCGCGCACCGTGGTAACGCCCTGGGCCAACAGGTCGCGAAGGTCCCGACCCAGCTCCTCGCCCGCGCTGCCGCCGGTGAGGAAGAGCAGGTGAACGTGACTGTCGATGAGCCCGGGGATGAGGTACTGCCCCTTCGCCTCGATAATCTTGGCGTTCTTGGGGACCGAGCATTCCCCGGCCGATCCTGCGCAGAGTATCCGCTCGCCCCGCACCAGGGTGACCGCATTGGGGACCGGAGCGCGGCCGGTGCCGTCCCATAGCGTGGCCCCGACGATGGCGATGGACGATGGTATGGGCTTGGGCTCGGGCGGGCGGACGTGCGTACCTCCGCAGGCTGCCGCCAGCAGGCCGAGCGTCGCGAAGATCGGCGCGGTGGATAGCGTTGAAGCCATACGGTCCCTCATCCTGCTGTCGGGCGGCGGCTGTCCACGCATGGGATGGCGGAACGCCCGGTTGTGCGAAAGATGCCATTGTCCTGAAGGGGGGGCGGTGATACGGGGTCGTATCGCCGTCGTGACCCCGGCCACCCGAAGAAAGCGCCGGGTGGAGCCGTCAAATGGTTCAGGACCTTCGAGATCCTCCGCAGAAGAGCCGGCCAGTGGGCTGCCCGCCATGAGTCTAGAGGAGAGGCGGGAGGACATCGCGACCGGAGTCGCGCGGGCCGTCACCTATTAGGACGCGGCAACGGGCATGCCGAGTTCCCGACCGGGGTGTGTCGCGCGGTTGCAATGGGTGCCCGCGCTCCCTAGTCTTCCGTCGTGATTCCCACCCCCATGGAGCGTCCCCGCCGGCGCCGGCGCACCGAGGCGTTGCGCCGCCTCGTGCGCGAGCACGAGCTCTCCGCCGGCGATCTCATCCAGCCGATCTTCGTGGTCCACGGCAGCCGGGTTGAGCGCGAGATCGCCTCGATGCCGGGTGTCCATCACCTCTCGGTGGACGAATCGCTGGATCAGGAGGCCGATCGGATCCGGACGCTCGGCATCCCCGCGGTCATCCTCTTCGGTCTGCCGGCCCGGAAGGACGAGGTAGGGCTGGAGAACTTCGCGGAGGACGGCATCGTGCAGCGCGCTCTGCGTCGGCTGCGCGAGCGCTGTCCGGATCTCCTGCTGGTGACCGACGTCTGCTGTTGCGAGTACACCACTCATGGCCATTGCGGGATCCTTCGGGACGGAACAGTGGACAACGACGCCACCCTCGAGGTCCTGGGCCGGGTCGCCGTGAGTCACGCCGCGGCGGGTGCCGACATCGTGGCGCCGAGCGGGATGATGGACGGGATGGTCGGCGCCATCCGCGCCGCGCTCGACGCGGCGGGGCACCTGGACCGCGCCATCCTGAGCTACGCCGTCAAGTACGCCAGCGGATTCTACGGACCGTTCCGCGAGGCGGCCGACAGCGCACCGGCCTTCGGCGACCGGAGGCAGTACCAGATGGACCCGGCGAACCTCAGGGAAGGGCTGCTGGAGGCGGCGCTGGACGAGGCCCAGGGCGCGGACCTTCTGATGGTGAAGCCCGCACTCGCCTACCTGGACGTGGTGCGCGCGGTGCGGGAGCGGACCCATCTGCCGCTGGTCGCCTACAACGTGAGCGGCGAGTACGCGATGGTGAAGGCGGCGGCGGAGCGTGGCTGGCTGGACGAGCGGCGGCTGGTGCTGGAAGCGCTGACCGGAATGCGGCGGGCGGGAGCGGACGCGATCATCACCTACCACGCGAAGGATGCGGCGGCGTGGCTGGCGGAGGAGGCCGGGTGATGACCGGCGTGAGAGCTCCGCGACTGACCGCCGCCTCCGAGCGGCTGTTCGCGGCGTCGCAGCGGCTCATCCCGGGCGGCGTCAACAGCCCGGTGCGCGCGTTCAAGGGCGTCGGCGGCACGCCCCGCTTCATCGCGCGGGGGGAAGGGGCGTGGCTGGTGGACGTTGACGGGAACCGGTACGTGGACCTGGTCCTCTCCTGGGGCCCCCTGATCCTGGGCCATGCTCATCCCGAGGTGCTGGAGGCGATCGTGCGGGCGGCGGAGGCCGGGACGACCTTCGGCGCCCCGACCGAGCTGGAACTGCGTCTCGCCGAGCGTGTGGTTGCGACCTTCCCCTCGGTGGACATGGTGCGGTTCGTGAGCTCCGGTACCGAGGCCGCCATGAGCGCCGTGCGCCTGGCGCGTGCCGCTACGGGGCGCGCCCTGGTGCTGAAGTTCGACGGCTGCTATCACGGTCACGCCGACCACCTGCTCGCCGCCGCCGGCTCGGGTGTCGCCACCCTCGGCCTCCCCGATTCGCCTGGAGTCACCGCCGCCGCGGTGGGGGACACGCTGGTCGTGGCGTTCAACCACCTCGCCGCCGTGGAGGACCTGTTCCAGCGCCGCGGGGAGGAGATCGCGGCGGTGCTGCTGGAGCCGGTGCCGGGGAATATGGGCGTCGTCCCGCCGGTCCCCGGGTTCCTTCAAGGGCTTCGCGCTCTCACCCGCCGGTACGGCGCGCTCCTCGTGTTCGACGAGGTGATGACCGGCTGGCGGGCCCACCCCCGCGGGGCTCAGGTGCTCTACGGCATCGAGCCCGATCTGACCTGCCTGGGCAAGGTCGTCGGCGGTGGGCTTCCGGCCGCGGCCTACGGAGGTCGGCGGGACCTCATGGAGCGAGTAGCCCCCGCGGGACCGGTCTATCAGGCCGGGACGCTCTCCGGCAACCCCCTCGCCATGGCAGCGGGGCTCGCCACGCTCGAGGTGCTGGCCCGACCGGGTACCTGGGAGCAAGCGGAAGCGTTCGCACGGCGCGTGGCGGAGGCGATCGAGGCCCGGGCACGCGAGGCCGGCGTGGCCGTCACGGTCCAGCGGGTCGGAACCATGCTCACACCGTTCTTCAGCCCCACGCCGGTCCGCGATTTCACCGGGGCGCGCGCCACCGACCGGGCGGGCTATAACGCGTTCTTCCACGCGATGCTCGAGGGCGGCGTGTATCTCGCCCCTTCCGCCTTCGAGGCGGCCTTCACCTCCGCAGTGCACGGCGAGGCCGAGCTCGCCGCGATCGAGACGGCCCTGGCCTCCACATGGCGGCGGTAGCGGTCGTCGGGGCCGGGGTCGCGGGTCTCACAGCGGCCTACCGGCTCAAGCGCAAGGGCTACCGGGTCGTGGTCTACGAAGGCTCGGAGCGAGCGGGCGGGGTCATTCGCACCGAACGGCGCGAAGGCTACCTCGCGGAGCTCGGCCCCAATTCCATCACGGCAGGGAGCCCGGCGCTGGGGGAGCTCTTCAGGCAGCTCGGTCTCGATTCGTCGCGGGTCGAAGCGCAGCGCGAGGCCAGGAAGCGCTACATCGTGCGCAAAGGAAAGCTGGTTGCGCTTCCCACATCACCCTCGCAGCTGCTCACCACCCGGCTGCTCTCCAACGGCGCCAAGCTCGCGATCTTCGGAGAGCCCATGGTCGAGCCGGGGGACGCTCCGATGGAGGAGAGCGTCGCGACTTTCGTGCGACGGCGGTTCAATCAGGAAGTTCTCGACTACGTCGCCAATCCCTTCGTCGGGGGAATCTTCGCCGGCGATCCCGAGCAGCTCTCCGCCCGTCACGCCTTGCCCCGGTTGCACGATCTCGAGCACACCCACGGCTCGGTGATGAAGGCCATGGGCGAGATGCTGCGCGCCGGCCGAGGCCCCGGCGGCCCCGCCGGGCCGACGCTGGTCTCCTTCAAAGGCGGGCTCCAGGAGATCACCGACGCGCTGGCGCGGGAGCTTCGGCCCGAGCTGCGCTTCACGGCCCGCACGACTCAGATCCGTCTCGGCCCCAAGGGGTGGACGGTCAGCGCGGCGTATCAGGCGGCGGAGCTGTACGACGCGGTGATCTACGCCGCACCGGCCCACTGCGCGGACGAAGTGGACTTCGCCTTCGAAGGCGCCGACCGGGTCAAGACGCTCGCCAGCATCGACCATCCGCCGGTGGCCGTGCTCGCCCTCGGATTCCGCCGCGAGGATGTGGCTCACAAGCTGGACGGGTTCGGGTTCCTCGTGCCCGACGTCGAGCGACGCAACGTTCTTGGCGTCATCTTCTCCTCGACCGTGTTTCCGGGCCGTGCCCCGGAGGGACACGTGCTCCTCACGGCGTTCGTCGGCGGCGTCCGCAACCCGGACCTGGCCAACGCCGACCTCAGCACGCTCACCGCCAGGGTGTTCGACGACCTGCGGCTGCTCCTGGGTGTGCGTGGCGAGCCCACGTTTCGCGCCTTCCATCTCTGGCCCAAGGCGATCCCGCAGTACACGCTGAGCCACAGTCGGTTCAAGGAGATCATGGACGATGCCGAGCGGCGCAATCCCGGGTTCGCGCTCGCCGGCTCCTACCGCGACGGGGTGGCCATGGGCGAAGTGATCGCCTCCGCGGGCCAGGCGGCGGACCGCATCGCCGCGCACATCGGAGCGGGTGAGGGGGCCGCCGGACAGTGAGCGGGCGGGCGGCGCTCCGGGTCGGCACTCGGGGCAGCGCCCTGGCCCTGTGGCAGACGGAACGGGTGCGAGGGCTGCTCGCGGAGGCGGGCCGGCCGACCGAGCGAATCGAGATCCGCACCACCGGTGACCTGGTGCAGGATGTGCCGCTGGCACGGATCGGATCGGCGGCGCTCTTCACCCGTCAGATCGACGAGGCGTTGCTGGCGAGCCGGATCGACCTCGGTGTGCACTCGCTCAAAGACCTGCCCACCATTTTGCCCGAGGGCATCGTGATCGCGGCGGTCAGCGCGCGTGAGGATCCCAGCGACGCGCTGGTCGGCCGCGGGCCGATCCGGTGGAGCGAGCTGCCGCCCAGCGCCACCGTCGCGACCAGCAGCCTCCGGCGGAAGGCACAGCTCCTCCACGCCCGTCCCGACCTTCGGGTCAGCGACCTCCGCGGGAACGTGGACACCCGCCTCCGCAAGCTCGACGGGGCGGAGGGCTGGTCCGCCATTCTGCTCGCGGCGGCGGGTTTGCTGCGGCTGGGACTGGGCCATCGGATCGGAGAGCGGCTTCCCGCCGGCATCATGCTGCCGGCGCCCGGACAGGGTGCGCTGGCGGTCACGGCGCGCGTCGATGACACGCGAGCCATCGACGCGGCGCGGACCGCAGTGCATCACCATCCGAGCTCGCTCGCGGTCGCCGCCGAGCGCGCGTTTCTCCGGCGCATGGAGGGCGGATGTCAGGTGCCGGTGGCGGCCCTCGGCGCGCTCGAAGCGGGCGACACCCTGCAACTGCACGGCAGGGTGATCGCGCTCGACGGGAGCCGAATGGCGGAGGGCCAAACGTCCGGACGCACAGGCGAGGTGGGCGAGGCGGAGCTGATGGGGGCGGCGCTGGCGGAGCGGCTCATCCGGGAGGGAGCCGGCGAGATCCTCGCCGAAGTCCGGACCGGCCACGCTCCCTCGGTACCGGAGCCGTGAGCGGCAGCACGGTCGTCGTGACGGCGGCGGCCGGGTCGTTCCTCGGACTGTCGGAGGCGCTCCGATCGCTTTCCGTCCAGGTAATCGAGCTGCCCTTGCTCAGCTTCGCGCCGCCCGCCGACTGGACCGAGGTGGACCGTGCCATTCGCGAGCTGCGTCGGTACGCGGCCATCGCCTTCACCTCGCCGCGGGCGGCGGTCGCGTTCGGCCGACGATGGGAGAACATCGGGCGGGACGCCCTGCCGACGGTGTGGGCGGCTGGGCGCCACACGGCCTCGGCGTTGCACCCCCTGGTGGACACCTTGCGCACCGCTCCGGAGGACGAGATCGGTCGGGTCGGTGCCGCTGCGGCCGTCGCGGCGGCGATGCTGGGGGACGGAATCGCGGGTCCGGTCCTCTTTCCTTGCGGCGAGATCCGCCGCGACGAGCTGCCGACTCGGCTCAGGCAGGAGGGGGTCGAGGTGGACGAGGTGGTCTGCTACCGCTCCGTGGTAGCCGGTGAGGACGCGGCCCGCGAAGCCCTGCGCCGCGCGGACATCCTCATCGTCGCCAGCCCCAGCGTCGCCCAGCTGCTGGCGCGTACCTCCGCCTCGTCGTCTCGACCCTCACTGCTCGCCGTGGGGCCGACGACCGCGGCGGCGGCACGCGCGGCCGGCTGGGGGCCGGCCGCCGTGGCGGCTCATCCCGACGTGGATGCGCTGGTCGCCGAGGTGCGAGCGCTTCTGGTCGAGCCGTCGGCGCGATGAACGATCTCTTCCTGCGCGCCTGCCGGCGCGAGCCGGTGGAGCGACCGCCGGTGTGGATGATGCGCCAGGCCGGCCGCTATCTCCCCCAGTATCGCGAGGTGCGCGCCAGCGCCGACTTCCTGACCATGGTGCACACGCCCGAGCTGGCCGCTCGAGTGACGGTCCAGCCGGTGGACATCCTCGGGGTGGACGCGGCGATCATCTTCAGCGACATCCTGGTGGTGCCCGCGGCAATGGGCATGGCGCTCACGGTGGAGGACGGCACCGGTCCCCGGTTTCACGATCCGATCTCCTCGCCCGGGGATCGGGAGCGCCTCCGCGACGTGGACATCGAGCGGGATCTCGGCTACGTGCTCGACGCCCTCCGGCTCACCCGGGCCGAGCTCCGCGGTCGGGTGCCCCTGATCGGCTTCGCGGGAGCTCCCTGGACCCTGATGAGCTACATGGTAGAGGGCTCCGGCACCCGTACGTTCGCCCGGGCGAAGCGCTTCCTCGTGGAGCAGCCCCGAAGCGCCCACGCGCTGCTCGCGCTGCTGGCCGCGACAGTCGGCCGCTTCCTCGAGGCGCAGGTCGCGGCGGGCGCGCAGGCAGTTCAGCTGTTCGACTCCTGGGCGTCGGCGCTCGGCCCGCGCGACTTCCGCGAGTTCGCGCTCCCGTACCTGGGACAGGCGGCACGGGCCGCCGGCAGCACCGGCGTGCCGGTGATCGTGTTTGCCCCTGGCGCGGGATGGGCGCTCGAGGAGATCGCAAGTGCGACCGGCGCGGGCGTGATCGGCGTGGACTGGCAGACCGACGCCGGCGACGCGCGGCGAAGGCTTGGACCGATGAAGGTAGCGCTGCAGGGAAACCTGGATCCGACCTGGCTCTACGCGCCGCCCGCCGAGATCGAGCGTCGCACCCAAGGGATGCTGGAGGCGTTCGGGGGTGTCGGACACATCGCCAACCTTGGCCACGGCATCCTTCCGGACGTCCCGGTAGAGCACGCGGCGGCGTTCGTGCGAGCGGTGCAAGGCTGGCGGCCCCGGTGAGCGGCTTCGATCGCGACGAGGTCGCCAAGCTCATCGTCTCGCTGCACGATGAGGCGAGCAGCTTCTTCAGCGAGCTCGACGGCGGGCGAGCGCTGCGGGAGGATGCCTGGGATCGGCCGGGCGGGGGTGGAGGCGTTTCCCGAGTACTTGCGGACGGCGAAGTCTTCGAGAAATGCGGGGTCAACCGCTCCGTGGTGGAAGGCGTCATGCCAGCGCAGATGGCGCAACGCCTGGGCGCGCGCGCCGCGGCCGACGCCGAGACCGCCTTCTTCGTGGCCGGGCTCAGCATCGTGGCCCACCCGCGGAACCCGAAGGTGCCGACGGTGCATCTCAACGTGCGCTGCTTCGAGATCACCGGCGCCGACGGCAGGCGGCTCGATGCCTGGCTCGGTGGGGGCACGGACCTCACCCCGACCTATCCCCATGCCGAGGATGCGGTCCACTTCCATCGGGCCCTGAAAGCGATCGCCGACCGGCATCACCCCTCCTTTTATCCCAGGTTCAAGACCTGGTGCGACAACTATTTCGTGAACCTCCACCGGGGCGATGAGCGCCGGGGCGTGGGCGGAATCTTCTTCGACCACCTGCGCGAGGGCGACAGCGGGCTCGACCGGCAGCGGCTGTTCGCCTTCCTGGCCGACGTCGGCCGGGCGCTGCCCGCCGCCTACGGACCGGTCGTCCGGCGGCGGAAGGGCGAGGCGTACGGGGAGCGGGAGCGACGGTTCCAGCTCGCGCGCCGAGGCCGCTACGTGGAGTTCAACCTGGTGCACGACCGCGGAACGCTCTTCGGGCTGCAGACCAACGCCAGGATCGAGAGCGTGCTCATGAGCCTCCCGCCGCTGGCGGCCTGGGAGTACGCCCCGTCCTACGAGCCGGGCTCCTTCGAGGCGGAGCTGCTCGCGATGCTGGAGCCGCGGGACTGGACCGACGCTTCACCGGTCACCTGAGCGCATGCGAGCCGAGCAGGCGTACGAGGAGCTGATGCAGCGGGTCCGCGATGAGGCCGCCCTGGCCTCCATCGAGGCGCTGCTGGAGTGGGACGAGGAGACCAGCATGCCCGCGGGCGGGGTGGAAGGCCGCAGCGAGCAGCTCGCGCTCGTCGCCGGCCTGCTGCACGAGCGCGGGACCGACCCGCGGCTGGGCGAGCTGCTCGACCGGCTGGAGGGCTCGTCGCTGCTGGCGGACGCCGCCTCACCCCCCGCCGTGAACGTCCGGGAGCTCCGCCGCGACTACGAACGGTTCGTGCGACTTCCTCGAAAGCTGGTGCAGGACCTGGCCCGCAGCACCGCGGTCGCGCAGCGGGCCTGGTCCTTGGCCCGGCAGCACGCCGACTTCGAGCGCTTCCGCCCCCACCTCGAGCGCATCGTGGAGCTGAAGCGGGCGGAGGCCAGCTGTGTGGGGTACGACCGCGAGCCGTACGATGCGCTGATCGAGGACTACGAGCCGGGGATCACCAGCGCCATCATCGGCCGCCTCTTCGACGCGCTTCGGCGCGAGCTGGTGCCGCTCGCGAGCCGCATCGCCGATGCCTCCCGGCGGCCCGAGACCGGCGTGCTGCGCCGCGCCGTGCCGCTGGACGGGCAGTTCACTTTCGGCGAGCGGGTCGCGGCCCGCGTCGGCTTCGACTTCAGCCGGGGGCGCCTGGATCTCGGCGTCCACCCCTGCTGCACCAGCCTCGGCCCGGGCGACTGCCGGATCGGGCTGCGCTTCGATCTGCGTGACTTCGCGGGCGGCGTGCTGACCGTGCTCCACGAAGTGGGCCACGGGCTGTACGAGCAGGGACTCGATCCGGGGCACTACGGAACGCCGATGGGTGAGGCGGCATCGGTCGGCATGGATGAGGCGCAGGCCCGGCTGTGGGAGAACCGGGTGGGCCGGAGTCGCGCGTTCTGGGAGCACTTCCTGCCCGAGGCCAGGAGACGCTTCCCCGACGCCCTGGGCGACGTGGGGCTGGACGAGTTTCACGCCGCGATCAACCGGGTGAACCCCTCGTTGATCCGGATCCATGCGGACGAGGTCACCTACAATGTGCACGTGATGATCCGCTTCGAGCTGGAGCGTGCGCTCGTGGCGGGTGACCTCAAGGCCGCGGACCTGCCGGGCGCGTGGAGCGAGGCGTACGCGCGCTACCTCGGCGTGACCCCGGGTGACGATGCGGAGGGCTGTCTCCAGGACGGCCACTGGGCCGACGGCCTCATCGGCTATTTCCCGACCTACACCTTGGGCGACGTGTTCGCGGCCCAGCTCTTCGCCAGGGCGGGGGAGGACCTGGGTGACCTGGAGGACGCCTTCTCCCGGGGCGAATTCGGCGAGCTGGTCCGCTGGCTCGGGGCGCACATCTACCGACAGGGCGGGCGCCATCCGTCCGCGCGGCTGATCGAAGTCGTAACCGGGTCGCCACCGGACCATCGGCCCCTGGTACTCGCCCTTCGGGCGCGCTATGACGCCCTGTACCGGCTCTAGCGAGTGCCGCTCGTCGCGCTGGTCCGCGAGCCAAGCGCCAGTCTGGGCGACTGCGAGCTCTCGTACCTCGACCGCACTCCCATCGACCTGAACCAGGCTCGGACCCAGCACGCCGGCTACTGTGCGGCACTTCAGGCCGCGGGGGCCGAGGTCCGAGTGCTGCCGGCGCTGGACCACCTGCCCGACGCTGTGTTCGTGGAGGACACCGCCGTCGTAATGGACGAGGTGGCGATCCTGGGAGCGCTCGGGGTGGGATCACGAGCCGCCGAGGCGGAAGCGATCGCCGGCGCGCTGGGGGCGTACCGTCCGGTGCGGCGTCTCGACCGGTCGGCTGCGACTCTGGAAGGCGGCGACGTGCTGCGGGTCGGTCGCACGGTATACGTGGGCCGGTCGGCGCGAACCAACGAGGCCGGCCTCGAGGCCCTGCAGCGGCTGCTCGATCCGCTGGGGTACCGTGTGCGCGGCGTGGCGGTCGAGGGATGCCTTCATCTCAAGACGGGGTGCAGCTCCGCGGGCGAGGGCGTCATCGTGGCGAATTCCTCGTGGGTGAGCGGACGGCCGTTCGAAGCGGACGGCCTGACTGTTCTTCCGGTGGACCCGTCCGAGCCTTGGGCCGCGAACGTGCTCCGAATCGCCGGTACGCTGCTGGTACCGGCGGGCAACACGGCCACGGCCAGGCGGCTGCGCGCCGCCGGACTGGACCCGGTGGAAGTCGAGATCGGCGAGTTCCAGAAGGCCGAGGCCGGATTGACCTGCCTCAGTATCCTCGTCCCGTAAGGTCAATACGCCAGGGCACGGTACTCGTCATAGACCACGCGATCGTCGGCTCGGCCATGGAAGAAGAATGGGTATCGTTGATTCACCCGCTCCACCATGAGCCCGTAGGAGACTCCCGCTTCAATGCTGGCCGTCAGTGCCCCGACCGCGGCAGAGCCGGTGCGGTCGTCCTCGTTGCCGACGATCGGTTTCGACCGATAGGTGGCACGAAGGTCGTGGATCCGGGTCCTAATCTCGGAGGGTGAGAGCTGGTTGAAGTGCACCAGGATCACATCCGAGGCGGCGGCGACCTGGGGCGTCGTGCGTGCGTTGCCCCGGGTGCTGGCGGAGACCGGGAGCGCCGGATGGCGATCCTGAGCCAGCCGGATCAGGTCGGCGACGCCGGCGTCGGAGCGCAGCACGGCGTGATCGAACCCCGAATGACCGTATTCGTTGACGATCTCGAGGATGATGTTGCGGTATCCCCTCTGCTTCACCCAGTCCACCGTCCTGATGACGCCGGCGCGCACGGCCTGCTCGCTTCGAAGGATCTGATCCTGCCGCTGATAGAAGAGGGAAAAGATGATCACGGCACCGAGCGCATCCGCCCGCTCGATCACGCGGGCGACGCGGGCGAGGTAGGCCGCCTTGAGGTTGCCGTCCGGCTGGAACGCGGAGTTGCGTGCGCCCTCGTAGCCGGGGTAGCCGCCCTGTAGCGAGATGGTGAAGGCTCGCACGCCCTGGGCAACATACTCCGGCATCTTGCCGAGGAACTCGGTGGTATTGCTTTCGGGGTCGAACTCGGGCCTTCCGTCATCCTCGAACACCGAGTTGACCATGCGGACGTTGAGCAGCATGCCTTCCGGCGGCCGCCCTGGATAGGTCAGGCTGCCGTTGAGGCGGAAGTGAGGGCCGTCGATCGTGAGCCGTGTTCGCGCCGTGTAAGCCGGGGGTGCGCCATCCGGCGCCGAGTTGGCAGGCCCGAACGGCGGAGTCGGATCGTTGCAGGCGAGAAGAGAGAAAGTGGCAAGGGCTGCCAGGAACCGGCCGCGCCTGGAGGGTCGCGAAATCGGCATCGGGTCTGTCTCCTGAGCGTCACGGGGACCACAGCTTTGGCGGCGGGCGAGGCCGCGCCCAAAAGTCGGAAGGAAGTGGCGACCGAGAGGAATGCTTTTCTGGCAGGCGGGTGCTCGCTAACGCGGAAGCGACGGTGGGTTGAGACGATAAGGCATTCCGGATCGGCGGCCGCTCACGGGGCGCCGCCGCTCGGACGAGAGTCTATGTGGGTGGGGGGTCGAGTCTGCCAGTGCACAGCGACGCACCTGCTCGCGGTGGGTGTGGCGATTCGGAGGTACAAAACGAGGTGTACACGCACGCTCCTCCTCCCACCTGGCCGCGGTCCTCACCCGGGGGTGATTCTCATTTCGGGCTCGGGCCCACAGGATCGCGACGGTCGGCTCGCACTCCCCGAACTGTCAGAGTGTCGTCCCTTCCGTGATATCGCGCACGCCCTCGCGGCCCGAGGACTCGAGGCGCCAAAACGCATCGGCTCCTCGGACACAGGTAAGGTGCCCGAGTGCCCGACTTTGAAGATCCAGACCTTGAGTGCGGACTTGCTTGCCTGTATCGCGGAATGGTTTGGCACTCGGTTGCGAGTTTCGGATCGCAGATCTCGGCTAGGAGTTCAGGTTGGTGGTGCAGACCTTACACCGTCCGCTTTGCAGCCGGCCAGGAATCGTCTAACTTGTTGTCTGGCAAGAACGGGGCGGTAGCTCAGCTGGGAGAGCACCTGCTTTGCAAGCAGGGGGTCGCCGGTTCGATCCCGGTCCGCTCCACTCACTAACCCGGTCCCCTGCCTGCCTCTTGCGCCGCAGGGGACTTTCTCTTCCCCTGCGGTGTCGTTCGGTTGCGAGTCAGCTCGCCAAGCGTATGGTCGGGTTGAAGGGCTTTTCAACGTCGATGATGCAGAGACAGGGGTGGCGAGTGGCCACCCCTGTCCAGTGGAGTACGGATTACCCGGACCCGCCCGCAGTCCCGAGGCCCTCCGGACTACGGGAAGTACTGGAGGTTGTTGCCCGGCCGGCTGCCGCCGACCACCTGGATTCCTACTTGCCCATTGACGAAGATGCGGGTCGCCGCGGCGTTTGAGCGGGGGGTGGGCAGCGGCCTCCCGGTCGTCCAAGAGTCGGTGGCGGGGTCGTAGATGCTCGTCGTGCGCAGCGTGTCCACTACGCCCGTCTGCTGGTTGCGCAGGCCCCGTCCGCCGAACACGTACAGCTTTCCGTTGGCCGTCGTGCCGGTCGGGGAAAATCCGAGAAAACGAGGCGGCGGCCTCCTGGCGGCCCAGCGATTGGTGGCCGGATCGTAGACCTCCAGATTGGTACCGCCCGCCACGTAGAACTTCCCGCCAATGACCCCGGCTGCCCCGCCCGTGGTGTAAGTATTCGCCGGGCTGGGGAGTGTCGTCCACTGGTCCTTCACTCGGTTGTAGCGGAAGAAATTGGCGCGCGGCGGATCGCAATCGTCGAACCAGTACTCCATGGGTGGCGCCTCGATGCAGCGGCTCAACACGTAGAGCTTGCCGCCGATGAGCGCCGTGAACCCAATCTCGCCTCCATCCGGCATGTTCTGCTTTCGAGTCCAGGTGTCCGTGCGGGGATCGTACATGTACGACTGGTTGCTGGGATAGGTGTACGCCCAGTTCTTGCTGCTCTGGCGGCCGCCGGAAACGAAGATCTTGCCGTCGATCACCGCGGCGCCGTTGGTCGAGAAGCGGGGTACGGGCAGCGGGGCCTTCAGGGTCCACTTGTTGGTCGAGACGTCGTAGGCCATGACCTTGGTGAGGCTGCCGCCGGCGGCGGAGCGCCCGCCGATGACATAGACGATCGAGTGGCCCGCGGCATCCGTCACCGTGGCGGCAGCGTGGTCCCACCGCTCGATACTCCACAGATCGGCCCGTCTGAGCCAGGAATTCGAGGCGACCGCAAGCGCCGGTACCGCCGCGGTTGGCCCGGCAGCCGCGTTGGGCTGCACGGGGTCGTCACCGCAGGCGGCGACCGCGAACGAGCCGAGGAGCACCGCACTCGGCAGGAGTGAACGTCTCACGAGTCCTCCAGGACTGAGGCGTGGCCTGAGGAGCGGCGGAGGAGGAGTCGTAACGGCAGGTTACAACTCGGGGTCAGGCCCGCCGAGAACTCCGGGCCACGAGAGGAGTATCGCCGCCACGGGCCCAACGGAGCGTGAACCTGCCATGAAGATCCCGTCATCGACCGGGACCTTTCATACCAGGTGCACCAACCTCGAAGTCGAGAGCGACTCTGCCAGCGCGGGCATACTGTCTGCTGCGGCCGACGCGCTGGGGAGACAAATGCACCGCACACGTAAGGCACGTGTGACGGGCTTGCTCATGGGGAGTTGAATGGGCTTTCTTCTCTCTGACGCGTGCGCACTTGCAGCTGCGTCGGAGGGCTTGCAAGCAGGGGGTCGCCGGTTCGATCCCGTTCCGCTCCACTCGCCACCACGGGACTCTCACAATGGCACACGATCCAGCGACAATTATCGGCTATGCCAGGTTCCGCAACACGCCGGAGATCGCCGCGCGGTATGCTCTGCACGAGCCGGGGCGGTGGTACAGGGTGGTCAATCAGATGAGCGCAGCGAGCGACCTGGTGTCGCCGGGTGGGATGGTGTGGCTGGACATGGGCCTGATCCGAGGGGTGCCGCTGCAGGACGTCGAGGTTCGCTCGGAACCGGACCAACCCTAGCGACGATACTCTTTACGCAGATCGCCCCGCCGCTCGGGTCGAGCGGCGGGGCGATCGGTTTCAGCGTCTCGGCGCCCGTCCTCCCCCGGAAGAACCCACCTTCAGCAAGCGGCCGGCGAACACTCCCGCGCCCGCGATGGCGGCCGCACGCAGGTAGGGATTCGGAATGAGCCTGCTGATCGGACCGGCCAGGCGTCTGGTGAGCCAACCGGCGGCGAGAAATCGAAGCATGGGAACTCCGGTGTTGGAGGACGGTCGGGCACTGATCTCAGTGCGCACCGTACGACCCTTCCCGGGGGCTCGGCGATGATCTCCGTCACCAATGTCCGGTAGGGAACTATCCGGAGGGAAGGATGGGGGCGGCATGCCCCCATCCTTCCCAACGGTGTCTTACTGGGGCGTGAGCTGTCCCCGGATCTCGCCGGCGGGAAAGTCGCCTGGTATATCCATGGTCGTCTCGTCGCCGTCGCTGGTGTGCACGTTCACGTAGGCGTTGCCGGCGCGGATGGCGGAGACCAGCGAGTCGAAGGTGATGTCGAGGGTGTTGCCGTTGCTGCCCGAGACCAGTGTACCGGTGCCGCTGGTACAGGCGGGCGAGTCGTCGGTCCCGCAGAGGTTTAATCGCACCGGCCCGTTCTCGCCCGGCGGAGCGATGTGAATATGGGAGAGGACGACGTTCGCTATGTTTGCTACGTCCACCGTGTAGACGATCGCGCTTCCCTGGATCGAGATCGTCGCGTTGCCGCTCGCGGGCGTACTTCTCGCCGGCACCTCGTCGCTCCCGCTCAACGTCGCCTCGAACTCGGTGTCCGGCTCGGTTCCGCCGCCGTCGTCATCATCGTCGCTACAGGCCGCGACCGCCGTGCTGAACAGGACAGCTATCGCGAGCATCCATCTATCCCTGGTCCACATTGGGGCCTTCCTTTCTGGTCCACGTGCCGCCTGGCGCCGAAACTCTCGCGCCGGACCACGGTAACCAGGACCCGCAGGGAGGTTCTTGCACCCGGTTAGCCGGTTTGAAGCCCTGAAGCCTGCGCCGGGCACGCTACGGCCGTACAAGGGTGCTACCGACGTTCAAGACCAGGGCGGCCGGCAGGCGCTATCTACGGGCATGCTGCGTCGAGGCTGCCTCCTTGGCGCGACCCTCTGCGCCCTGGCGGGTCGCGCGATCGGCGCCCAGACGGTGTTCGACCGGACGCCGAATCTCGCCGGCGGCTGGGTGGGCTCCGCCGGGGTGCTGCACTTCAATTTTCTCCACCGGTTCTCGATCAGCTCCGCGCCGGAGCGGAAGGTCACCAGCGCGCCCACCTTCCTGCTGGCCGCGGGGCTGCCCAAGAACACCCTGATCGGAGCCCACTACGCGACCAATTCCGAGCTGTCGCCCCGCTACCCTAACGAGTGGGAGTTTTTCGGACGGTGGGCGCCCTTCGACCAGGAGCGCGGCAGCCCGGTGGACGCGTCGGTCCAGGCGGGCTACAACCTCGCGGCTGAAGGGCCCGACGGCGAGGTTTCCGTCGCGCGCCGCCAGGGGAGATTGCGGGTGCTGGGCGCGTTCCGCGTCCTGGCCGATCCCGGCGACGACGGCACCGACGCAGCGGTCGCCGGCGGCGCCGCGCTGCGGCTGACGCGGGGCGTGGCGCTCGCCGCGGACGTGGCGTCGCTGACCGACCGCGCGGCGGGCGAGGACGTGGCGTGGTCCGCAGGCGTGAACTTCGTCATCCCCCACACGCCGCACACCCTGTCGCTTCACGCTACCAACACCAACAACGCCACGCTGGAAAGCTCCTCCCGGGGCACGGGGGAGACGCGCTACGGCTTCGAGTTCACGATCCCGGTGACGCTGAGCCGCTACTTCGGCGGCGGGCGTCAGGACTCCGTCCCCCCACCCCCAGCGCCTCCGCCCGCGGCTGCAGCGGGTCGTGACACGGTCACCGCCGACATAGCGGACTTCATGTTCCGGCCGGGGCGGCTCGTCGTGACACCCGGCACGACGATCATCTGGACCAACGCCGGCCAGGTGGCGCACACGGTGACCGCGGAGGACGGCAGCTTCGACTCGGGACTGATCGAGAGCGGCCAGCGCCGGGCGCTGCTGTTCTCCCAGCCCGGCACCTTCCCCTTCCACTGCACACCTCACCCCTTCATGCGGGGCGAGGTGGTCGTGCGCTGAGTATGCGAAGAATCGGACTGGCGGTCGGGGCGGCGGCGGCGCTGATGGCGGGCGCGGTACTGGGCTGTTTTTCCGAGCGGAACGCGGCGCCGACGGAGGAGGGGGAGTGCCGCTTTCCCGTTGGTGAGGACGTCCCCGGCTCCACCATCGTGGTGATCCGGGACTTTGCGTTCGAGCCCGCGGAAGTCAGGGTGAGGTCCGGGGAGCGGGTGACCTGGATCAACTGCGACGAGGACTCGCACACCAGCACCGCCGACGGCGGCGAGTGGAGCTCACCGCTGCTCGCGCCGGGCGACGCGTTCACCCAACCGTTCGAGACCCCCGGCGAGCTGACCTACCACTGCGAGCCACACCCCTTCATGCGGGCGCGAGTGATCGTGGAGTGATCAGGGCACGCTGATCCGCGTCCGCCGCCGGGCCCGGGGCCCCGCCTTGCCCAGGAGCGGCACGGCGGCTCGAGGCGGACCCACCAGAAGGCACACGGCCTCGTACAGCTCACGGAACCCGAACGGCTTTCCCAGCACCGGCAGATCGGGATTCGCGGCCAGCACCGCGGCCGGTGCTCCGATCGGGGCGTATTCGGCAATCAGCATCACCCGGGTGTCGGGCCAGGCGCGAGCCACCTGCGCAGCGAGCTCACCGCCATCCATGTCCGGCAGCACCGTGTTGGTCAGCACCAGCTGATAGAGCGTCGGATGTTGCCGGAGCATCCGGAGCGCCTGCCCTCCATCGCGCGCCATCCTCCCGTCATAGCCCAGGGCGCGCAGCTGGCGACAGACCGATGTGCGGGCGCTGGTGCGACTCTCGACGACGAGCACGATCGGGGGGCGAAACAGCGAGAGCGGCAGGGGGTCGGGAGAGAACATGCCAGGCTCCGGGACCGGGTCGAGCGGCCAGGAACCCTCTCCACGACGAGGGGGTGATCGGGTTGTCGGCTACACAGCAAACAGAGCGTCCGGACGGCCGGTGCGCAAGGTCCGAGCTAGCGCTCGCCGCTCCACGTCCCGGTGAAGGTCTGGTCGCCCAGGGTCAACGTGTCCGTCCCGGTGAGCACGTCGCCCCCCTTCTCCCCGACGAAGGCCCAGGAGACGGTGCCCTGCTCGAGCGTGAAGGCAACGGTGCCGCCCAGGTCGACGCCGGCGTTGAGCAGCTCGGCGTCGTTGACGGTCGTGTTGCCGTTGGTGGCGGAAACGATGGTGAGGTCCGCCGTGCCGGTCAGGAGACTCGACTCGACCGACTCCTGCTCGATGGTCACGGTACCGTTGAAGGAAAGATCGCTGGGGTCGACGCCGTCGAACTGGCCCTGGACGGCATACACCCCGGCGACATCGGGGAAGACGTCGTTCGGGTCGTTGCCGCTGTCATCGCCGCAGGCGACCACCGCTAGTGCGCCGAGAGCAGCCAGCCACACTCGGGACATGCTTTTCCTCTCCTCGATGCGCGATGAGTGATCCCGTCAGCTGGGGTCGGGCGGCGCGGAGGCGTCGCTCATCCGGGTGAGCCGCTCCGGCCACCCCTCCGGCCGCGGGGAAGCCCCGCGGAACTCGAAGTGGTCCTCCCGGAGGAGTCGAGCGCCGGTGATGCGACCGGAATTGGAGGGATCGCCGTAGAGGAGAGTCACGACCCGGTTGATGAGCACCTCGACCGGCGCCCAAACGCCGGCTTCCAGGCTGGGGTACAGATAGCCGAATTCGGTTCGAAGCCTGGCCTCACGCCCCCTCGCCGGGGCGGGCCGCCCCGGCCCCGACTGACGTGCATTCACCCGGAACCTCCTCCAGATGGATAGCCGGTGCGACCACGAGTTCGCCGCGGTCGCCACAAGGCTACCCGGCTGCCGGGCGCCTCGCAACCAGTTCCACGTGGTGGTCCACGAGCCGACCCGGTCGGCGGTGGCGTATGCCGCCGCCCATCCGGTCATTGCCCGACCGCTCTGGCCGGCGGATGAATGTCGCTGCCGAAGGTGCTGAGGGTGAGGAGCTTGTTGACGGCCGCCCACATCGGATTGAGATCGCCGCGGACCACGACATCGAAGGGACCCCGCTGGCGGGCGGTGTGACGGGTCTGCGCCGAG
Organism: Gemmatimonadales bacterium; assembly: GCA_036556505.1. GTDB lineage: Bacteria > Gemmatimonadota > Gemmatimonadetes > Gemmatimonadales > GWC2-71-9 > CAVVWJ01. The sequence continues at coordinate 9,165 of DATBJH010000076.1, read as the reverse complement.
ATGTAGGCCGGGTGAGGAAGGATGGGCGTGAGGGGCGCCTTCTCTCCGACGGCGCGCAGCGCGTGCAGCGCGGTCGCCTCGGGGAGCTTGGTATCCAGCATGACGAGGTCGAAGCGACGACCCTCGAGGGCCGTGAGGCCCGCCTGGAGGTCACTCACCTCGGTGACCCGCACGCCTCCGCGTCCGCGCACGGCCAGAAGCTCGGCTACCAGCGCGCGGTCGAGCTCGTCGTCCTCGATCACGAGAACTTCCCAGGGTCCCGGCATGATCAGCGATCCCGGGACAGCGGTGACATGCCGCTCGCCAGCGCGATGGCGCGCAGCGTGACCGAGAACAGGACCTGAGCCGGCATGGAAGACCTCCCAAAAAGGAGCCGCGGAACCGGGCGACGGGACGTCGGCCGGGCGTTGCCTTGGGAGGCCAAAGACATGCCAGCTGCAGACGGGGGGTCACTACCGCCCATAAACTTTGTTCTGGCAACAGCTTGGGACCACTAGTGCGGACCCGCCTCGGCGACGCCCGGTGTGGACCTCACCTGTTGCCGCGGTCCCACAAAGACCATACGCCGGCCATCCTCGCCCGTGGGCGCGAATGCCGGCGAATGGGGCTGGGGCCCGGGAGCGTCGCCCCCGGTACGCTCAGGTCGTCAGGACAGTGCCGTAGCGGGAGAAGTCATCCAGGATCTTCCCGGTCCCGCGGACCACGGAGGTCAAGGGGTCCTCGTCCACCCGGACCGGCAGACCGGTCTCGTCCATGAGGAGCTGATCGAGTCCCCGGATCAGCGCGCCGCCGCCGGTCAGCACGATCCCGCGCTCGAGGATATCGCTGGCCAGCTCCGGCGGCGTCATCTCCAGGGCGCGCCGCACCGCGTTCACGATCCGGGAGATCGGCTCCTGCATCGCGTCGCGCACCCCCCCGGAATCGATGCGCACGATCTTCGGCAGCCCCGAGACCAGGTCCCGGCCCTTCACATCGATCTCCTCTTCGGGGTGGAGCGGGACCGCGGAGCCGATCCGCATCTTGATCCGTTCCGCGGTGGGCTCACCCACGAGCAGGCTGTAGGTCTTCCGCATGTACTGCACGATGGACTGATCCAACTCGTCGCCGCCGGTGCGGATCGAGGCGTCGCACACGATGCCGGAGAGAGCGATGACGGCGACGTTGGTAGTGCCACCGCCAATGTCGATGACCATGCAACCGGCGGGCGTCTCCACCGGCAGGCCTACGCCGATGGCCGCGGCCATCGGCTCGGCGACCATCAGGAGGCGCTTCACCCCTGCCGAACGGGCGGAGTCGCGCACGGCGCGGCGCTCCACCTCCGTGATGCCGGAGGGAACGCAGACGATGACGCTGGGCTTCACCTTGAGGATGGTCCGATCGATCACCAGCCGGAGGAAGTGCCGCAGCATCTTCTCGGCGACTTCGAAGTTCGCGATCACGCCGTCCTTCATCGGACGCACGGCCAGGATCCCGTCGGGTGTCCGCCCCAGCATGCGCTTGGCGTCCAGCCCGATTCCCATGATGTTCCCGGTCGCCTGATCCACCGCGGCCACCGAGGGCTCGTTCAGCACGACGCCCTCGCCCTTGACCAGAACCAGGGTATTGGCGGTGCCGAGGTCTACGGCCAGCTCGCTGGCGGGCCGCCAGGTCTTCCGGCGGGGCAGGGCCCGACGGCGCTCGGCACCTTCCTGGGCGATGGTATCTGGGGTCGCGTTGATCAGCTCGACGCTGGCAGTCACGTGCTGGATTCCCGGGGAAGAGATGAGTCTCGCCTTGCAGATGTCCCGCGCCCTTTGCGTTTCACCCGGTCGCCGTCCCCCCCGCCTGGCTGGCAGGTCCCTCGTACTGCTCCGTCTCTCAGAGGGCGGGTTGGTTCCGCAAGGGGTTGCGGGTCAAGCCTGTTACGGCGCAGGTGCAAGAGTCCAGCCACGTCCATGAGCCTGGGGATACCTCTCGGCAGCGCCGCAGGCATGCTCTGCCTGGCCTTCGCGGCCGGCCTTCTTGCCGGTAAGCGCGAGCGCCGGGTGGCGGCCGCCGGGCTCCTGATCCTTGGGCTGGCGCTCGCTGCCTGGCGCGCCGGCTCCCCCTCGGGGCTGGAGCCGACTCCGCCGGGGAGCCTTGGACGAGGCTTCCTGGTGGTGAACGGGGGATTGCTGCTGCTGGGATCGGGGCTCGTTTGCGGGGCGTTGCTTCGCTCCACTCGTGAACCCCTCCGGGTGTGGGCCAGTCTGCTCGGCACGCTGGGCATCGCACTCCTCGGACCCGGGCAGATCTCCTTTCTTCGTGCCGGCGGCCCGTTGCGAGCCCTGGCCTGCGCGATCGGCCTGGCACTCATGGGTGCGGCGGCGACGGTCGGGGTCCGCGCGATCCTCTCGAGCGGCCCTGCACGAGTCGTCGCGCGACGTGTGGCTCCGCCGCCGCTCACGCCGGTGGTCCTCCCCTGGCACGGGGCGCGCCGCATCATCCCTGTCATCGTCGCCTGTCTGATCGCGACACTGGCGGGCGCGCACGTCGTCGCGGTCTTCGGTGGAGTCGTTGTCGCTACCTGGGCGGCTTGGCTCTCGTTCCACCCGCCGGGCGCCCGGCCAGTGCCCGTCGCGCCGACCCTCACCCTCGTGCTGTTGCCTGCCTGCTGGCTGCTCGTCACGATCGCCGGCCCAGTGGGGCTGCGCCTCGCCGTGCTCCCGCAGATTCCGCTCAGTCCCGCCGCCGAGCTGTTGCTGACGCCCGCGTTGCTGATCGCCGCCTGGGCCACCGCGGGCCTCTGGCCGCTCCAACGGCAGCTGCCGGGCGCGCTGCTGGCACCGGCCGGCGCGCTCCTCCTCGCTCGCGTCGCGCATCCGCTGGTGCCGGATGGCCTCGAGTACTGGCGGCCCCTGGCGGTGCCCCTCCTGATTCTCGGTCTCTGGAATGCCGCGGCCTGGAGCCGTTGGCCACTGGTGCTGGCGGGCGCGTCCGTCCTCGCGGCCGCGGGAGGCACCCGTGTGGCCATCACACCGTGGGCTTTCCTCCTCGCGGCAGGCCTGGCACTGGAGCTCGGCGAGACCACGGAGCTCCCGTCTCGCCCGGCCAGGCTGATGCGCGCGGCCCTCTGGGCGCTGGTGATATGGAGCGGCCTCGGTGTGCTCGAGGCCATGCTTCGCGGCGAGGTGGTTTACACCACGCTCGGCGTCGTCGTGCTCGCGCTCGTCGTCGCATCGGGCCGCGAGAGTGACGAACCGGCAGCGTCATCGGCGCGTTGATTCCGCTCCCGCCCGGGACCATATTTGCCGATTGAGATGAGGTAAGTCCTTCGGAGCATTGCAGCTTCCAAATCAGGAGCCGGTCATGGCGTTTACCCTTCCCCCACTCCCCTACGCCTACAACGCCCTGGAGCCGCACATCGACGAGCAAACGATGCGGATCCACCACGACAAGCACCACGGTACCTATGTGAACAATCTCAACGCCGCGCTCGAGCCGCATCCCGATCTCCAGAAGAAATCCATCGAGGAGCTGCTGGCGAGCGTGGACACGCTCCCCGAGGCGATCCGGACGCCGGTCCGGAACAACGGCGGCGGCCACGCGAATCACACCGCCTTCTGGGAGATGATGGCGCCGGGCGGCGCGAAGGCGCCGGGCGGCGCGCTGGCGGCGGCGATCGACAAGGCCTTCGGCGGATTCGACAAGTTCAAGGAGCAGTTCGCCAAGGCCTGCGCGGGACGGTTCGGCAGCGGCTGGGGTTGGCTGATCGCGGACGCGAGCGGCGGCCTGACCATCGACAGCACGCCCAACCAGGACACGCCGCTCATGCAGCGGAAGCAGCCGATCCTGGGCTGCGACGTCTGGGAGCACGCGTACTACCTGAAGTACCAGAACCGCCGTCCGGACTATGTCACGGCGTGGTGGAACGTGGTCAACTGGACCGACGTGGGCCGCCGCTACGACAAGGCGGTGAAGAAGTGAGCACGGCGGCGACCGCCGCGAGCATGCCGTCGGTCGGCTCCGTCGCCCCCGACTTCACGCTCCCGTCCACGTCCGGTGCCGCCGTGACGCTTTCCGCGCTGCGCGGGAAGAACGTCCTGCTGGCGTTCTTCCCCCTCGCGTTCACCAGCACCTGCACCACCGAGCTCTGTGCCTTTACCGAGGAGTTCCGCGCCTTCCGCGAGGCGAACACGGAGATCCTGCCGATCAGTGTGGACTCCATTCCGACCCTGCGGGAGTTCAAGGCCAAGGAGCGGATCGCAGTGGACCTGCTGAGCGACTTCAAGCGGGAGGTGAGCCGGCTCTACGGCACGCTGCTGGAGGACCGGTTCCATTCCAACCGCGCCTACATCCTGATCGACCGCGACGGCATCGTCCGCTGGACCTTCGCGGAAGAGGCGACCCGCAACCGCCGGGAGAACGCCGAGCTGCTTGAGAGGATCCGGAGTCTATGATGAGCCATCGGCTATCGGCCTATCAGCTATCGGAGGCGCTCGACCGGCATCCTGCGGCGGGCGGTACACCTCTGATAGCCGATAGCCGATAGCCGATAGCTTCCTGATGCGCCGTCTCCTGCTCGTCGCCGCCTGCGTCGGTGCGGCCGCGGGGTGTCGGATCGAGGATCACACTCCGGCCGGCACCCGCCGGGATGAGGTCGCGGTCCAGGACCTCCTCGCGCGCTACACCCGGGGGCTGGACCGGCGGGACTGGGACCAGATCCGCTCCCTGTTCTGGCGCAACGGTACCTACTCCGGGCCACTCGTCCCTCGCTCGGCCGGCAATCCGGTCTCCATCGATTCCGCCCTCGGGATCTTCGCCCGCACGCTCGACGCCCACGAGGCGAGTACGTTTGAGGTGCGCTCCCTGCGAACCGACATCAGGCAGGAAGGGGACGTCGCGGCGGCATGGGTGACGTTCCGCCGACGCATCCCGCTGGCGGGTGCCGGAGTGGTGGAGCGGGACTGGGTCGAGCACCTGGTGCTGCGGCGGATCGGCTCCGGCTGGCGGATTCTCAGCGTGGCCGGCTCCTCCGTCCCGAGAGGAAGTCCTCGTGATCCCGGATGAGCGATCCGCGCTGGCCCTGGCCGGCACGGTCGCCGAGCTGATCGGCGAGGCGGACGAGGCCGAGACGGCGCTGGCGGCGGTCACCGACGCGCTGCGGAACGGGCTCGGCGCGGAGCGGGTGCGACTCTGGGTCCGGGCCACCGGCGCCAAGTCGTTCGGTGCCGTCTGCTCGCCCGGGGTGCCCGTGCCGTCGCGGGTCGCCTCGCTCCGGGCCGTCCCGGGCGACGCGGGGGATGCGCGGGTCGTCCTGGAGCACGCCGGAAACGAAGTCGGGCTGCTCGAGGCCAGGATGGCGCTGGGGGAGCGCGAGCGCGAGACGCTTCGGGTCGTCTGCCACATCCTCGCCCCCTATCTCGCCTCGCTGGAGCTCTCCGAAGACCTGGCCGGGGAAGTGGTGGCCCAGTCCCGCGAGATCGAGGAGCACCGCCGCTTCACCAGCCTCATCATCGACAGCCTGCCGCTGGGACTCTACGTGGTGGACCGGGACTACCGCATCCAGATCTGGAACCGCAAGCGCGAGACCGGGACCCAGGGCCTCCGCCGGGACGAGGTGGTGGGACGGCCGGTGTTCGAGGTGTTGACCCGGCAGCCGCCCGACCAGTTGAAGGAGGAGTTCGACCGGGTGTTCGACACCGGCGAGATCCAGCAGAGCGAGCAGGAGGTCGCCTTCGGGGACGGGGTGCACTACTTCCGGATGAGCAAGATTCCGATGCGGCTGGACCGCGACGCGATCACCCACGTGATCACGATCGGCGAGGACATCACCGCCTCGCGTGCGGTGCAGGGCCGGATCATGCAGTCGGAGAAGCTGGCGGCGATCGGCCAGCTCGCCGCGGGGATCATGCACGAGATCAACAACCCGCTGGCGACCATCGGCGCGTGCGTCGCGGCGATCCAGGGGAAGCTGGAGGACGGGCACCCCACGGAGGCCGCTCTCGGAGAGTACCTCGACATCATCGATCGCGAGGTCGAGCGCTGCAGCGCCATCGTGGACGGGCTGCTCGACTTCAGCCGGCCCAAGGGCCAGCGCAAGGCCCCGCTTCCGCTGACGGCGCTGGTGGACGAAACCCTGTTCCTGCTCAAGCATCACCAGCGGTTCAAACGGGTGGCGGTGGAGCGGGTGCTCGCGCCCGGCCTCCCGCCCATCCTGGGGAACAAGGAGCAGCTCATCCAGGCCCTCATGGCGCTGCTCCTCAATGCCGTGGATGCGATGGAGCAGGCGGGCCGGCTCACGGTGCACGCAGCCATGGGTCACCGCGACGACGAGGTGATGGTGGCGATCGAGGACACCGGCGTCGGCATTCCGCCCGAGCACCAGGCCAAGATCTTCGAGCCGTTCTATACCACCAAACAGCCGGGACGCGGCACCGGGCTCGGCCTCTCGATCTGCTACGGAATCGTGGAGGCTCACCACGGCCGGATCGAAGTGGACAGCACGCCCGGGCGGGGCTCCACCTTCCGGGTCTATCTGCCGGTGGCCGGATGAAGATTCTGGTGGTGGAGGACGACCGCACCGTGGGCCAGTACGTGAAGCGCGGCCTCGAAGAGCAGCGCTACCAGGCCGACCTGGTCGACGACGGGATGGAGGGGCTGCGGCTCGCTTCGGGCGGGCGGTACGACATCATCGTGCTGGACCTGCGGCTCCCCGGGATGAACGGCTTCGAGATGCTCCGTACGCTGCGCGACCGGGGCAATACCACGCCGGTGCTGGTGCTCACCGCCCAGGACTCGGTGGACTTCAAGGTCCAGGCGCTCCGCTCCGGGGCCGACGACTACGTCACCAAGCCCTTCGCCTTCGAGGAGCTGCTGGCCCGGGTCGAGGCCCTGGGCCGCCGGCCGAAGGAGATCCGCGATCCGGTGCTTCGGGTGGGCGACCTGGAGCTCGACATCGCCACCCGCGAAGTGCGGCGCGCGGGGGAGCAGATCGAGCTCACGCCCAAGGAGTACACGGTACTGGAATACCTCATGCGGCACACGGGACGGGTCATGTCCCGCACGCTCATCACCGAGTACGCCTGGGACTATCACTTCGATCCCGGCACCAACATCGTGGACGTGGTGATCAACCGGCTTCGCAAGAAAGTGGACTCCGGCCACCAGCAGAAGCTGGTGCACACCGTGCGAGGCGTAGGCTACGTGGTGCGCGCGACATGACCACCATCCGGCGCCGGCTGACCCTCTGGTACACCGTCGCGCTGGGGGTCACCGTGCTGGGGTTCGGGACCCTCCTGTACCTCGAGCGGCGGTCGTCGAGCCTGCGGGAGCTGGACCAGCGGCTGCTGCTGGAGGCGGACCTGGCCGAACGGTGGCTCAGCGAGTCGTACAACGTGCTGGGACGGATCGTGACCACCGCCGGTGGGAGGTCCTCGCTGGATCCGGGGATCAGCGCCTACCTGGACGCGGCCCGGGACTATCTGGTCGTGGCCGACACGGTGGGCCAGGTACTCGCGCTCTCGGACGTGACCCGCGGGCTGGACGCGGGGGACCTCCAGGCGCTGACCGCCGAGCTGGACACGCTGCGGACGACAAAGCGCTCGGGGAACCTCGACCTCGGTCCTCCGCTCGGGACGGTCCGGTACCTCGCCGTGCGGGTGCAGGATGCGGGGCCCGAGGTGGGCGGCGTCCTGGTGGCCACGTCGCTCGAGGACGTCGCCTTCGGCCCCGCCTCGCTGCTCCGCTCCATGCTGCTCATCGCTCCGGTGATCCTGGTGGGCGCGGCCGTCGTCGGCTACTGGTTGGCGGGCACCAGCCTGCGGCCGGTAGAGGGGATCATGGACGAGGTGGACGCGATCAGCGACGGACGGAGCCTGCACCGCCGGCTGGCGGTTCCCATCTCCGGCGACGAGATGGCGCGACTCGCGCTCACCGTGAACGGCATGCTGGCCCGTCTGGAGCAGAGCTTCGGCAGCCTGCACCGCTTCACGGCCGACGCGAGCCACGAGCTCAAGACACCCTTGATGGTGCTCCGTGCGGGGGTGGAGCGGGCACTGGTGCACCCGGGGGTGCCGGCGGAGATCCTCCAGTCGCTGGACGAGACGCTGGCCCAGATCAACCAGATGTCGGAGATGGTGGAGAACCTGCTCACGCTGGCGCGGGCGGACGAGGGCAGGGCGCCGCTCGCGGTGGAGGAGGGCGACCTCCGGGACGTCATCGGAGACGTGGCGGAGACGGCGGGGATGCTGGGGGAGTCCGCGGAGATCACCGTGCGGAGCGACATGCCGGCCGAGCCGGTGACGATGGCGGTGGACCGCCACCGCATCAGGGAGATGCTCCTCAACCTCGTCACCAACGCGATCAAGTACACGCCCGCCGGGGGCACCGTGGCCCTGAGACTGGCGCAGGAGGACGGGGCGGTCGTCTTCACCGTGGCCGACACCGGTATCGGGATCGCACCCGGGGATCTGCCGCACATCTTCGACCGGTTCTGGCGCGCGGACCCCGCGCGCTCCCGCACCGGCGACCGTCCCGGCACCGGGCTGGGGCTCGCGATCACCAAGTGGATCGCGGAGGCGCACGGCGGTTCCATCACCGTGCAGAGCCGGCCCGGGCGGGGGTCCGTCTTCACGGTGCGGCTGCCTCGGGAGACACTGCCTAGGCCGAGCGACGCGGGCGTGCGGGGCGAAGAGGTGCCGGTTTCATCGGGAACCGCACCCTGACAGGTTCCAATCCAGACCGCTAATCCCGTTGTCACCGAATTGTCATCTTCGGGCAAAGCCCGCGCTAACGGGCCGGTGATACCTTCTCGCTCACGTTGACCCCTCCCTCGGAGGTAGTTGCGTGTTCGAGAACCTTATCGAGTCCAAGCCCAAGGCCAAGAAATCCGTTGGGCAGTCCATCGTCTCGCTCCTGGTCCATGGGGCCGTCATTTTCGCGGCCGTCAAGGTCACCACCGGGGCGGCCGAGACGATCAAGGACATCGTGGCCGATACGACCATGGTGTTCCTCAAGCCGCCGCCGCCCCCTCCCCCTCCACCCGATCAGCCCCCGCCCGATGTAGTCGTCGCCGCCAACCCCCCGCCGAAGGGGTTCCAGACGGTCGTGGCGCCGACCGACATCCCCAAGGACATTCCGCCCATCGACCTGAACGAGAAGCCCTTCGATCCGAAGGACTTCACCGGGAAGGGCGTGGAGGGCGGC
>DATBJH010000075.1:0-5442 GCA_036556505.1 Gemmatimonadales bacterium | reverse complement strand
CGACTGGGCGAGCTCTATCGGCAGCGGGGCGAGACCGAGAAGGCGCGAGAGTACTACCACCGCTTCGCCGAGCTGTGGAAGGACTGCGACCCCAAGCTCCGGCCGCAGGTCCTCCAGGCGCGCCGGATGGCACAAGACGGGGATTAGCCAGCCCTCAGAGCCGACTCGAGATTGCCTCGCGCCACAAGATCAGAACTCCACCACCATCCCCAGCCGCGCACTCATCGGCGCCTGATACCTGGTCACCGCGCCGTAATTCGGATTCTCCTGAACCCGGGCGTTGTCGAGATAGCGGAGCTGCTCGTAGAACAGGATTTCCCGCGGGCTCCCGAGGTTGAAGACATCCAGAAGAAATCGCGGCCGGAGTCGCGCAGCCAGCGTGAAGGACGGACTGTATTCAGCGTGCAAGTCCAAGGACCAAACGGTGGGCGTCCGGCCAACTGAGCCGCGCGGACGCACGAACGTGGTGTAAAACCCAGCTGCTGAGGTCCCAAACTCGCTCCGCGGCGTCCCCGAAGCGACGGTCAGGAAACCGCCGAGCGTGACACCGAAGGGAAGGTCATAGCTTGCGGCAACCTTCCCAACGTGGGTGCGGTCATTGGGCAATAAGCCGTAGGTGTCGTCGGTCACCAGGTCCGGCACGTCGTATTGCGGTCCTGCATTCGGCCCCGGTGTAAAGTAGTCCGTCGCGAACAATCCAGTGTAGTTACCGACGTTCCGCGAAAGCACGTAGGAGGCCAGCAGGTAGAGCGGGCCGGGAGTGGATCGCTCGACACTCAGCTCGAGTGCGGTATACCGCTGCCGGGCACGCGGCATGGTCGCGAGTGGTCCCCGCCCAGGATTCCCCATTCGATACACCGAGTCGCCCGGCGCTACGCCGTCTTCAATCGCCCAGCGCAACTTCCGGTAGGTGCCATGGATGCCGATCTTGAACTCGGTGCCCACCCTCCGCTCGTACCCCAGCGTGACCTGATCGTAATGCTGACCCACCACATCAGGCGTGGGCGGTACGTCATCAAAGACTATGTCGGTTAGCACAACTCCATTGGCGGAGTCGATAAGCGGGTTCTGGGGAAACTGCCGGTTTCGCAGCAATCCGCTGCCATTCCAGAAGATCAGGGCAATGGGCGGGACCTGTTCGAAGTAGCGCCCGGCGCTGGCGAACAGGCGTTGCGAGCCCAGTTCACCCGGCTGGTACACGACCCCGAGCCGAGGGGCAAATTCCGACCCGATCGTGCGTGAAGGGCCACTGTCGCCCGACAGGTACTGTGCCTCCCAGCGCAATCCGGCACTGACTCGGATCCGCGGACTCACCTCCCATGCATCCTGGGCGTACAGGGTGGGGACGCGATTGCGCCCTCGTGAGGTAACAAACTGCTCGCCCCAGTCGTAGACGCTATCGGAGGAACGGATGATCTGGCTGAGCCCTACGTCGTTATCATGCTTGTTGACTTCATACTCCGCTCCGAACTTCAACGCATGGCTACCCCGCACGAGTGTCACAGCAGCCCGTACCGCGGTGCGAAACTCGCTGGTTTGGTTGTATAACCCGAAGCCTCCTGACGAGGTGTTGGTGGTGAAATCATCAACCCTGGTCAGAGCTTCGATACTGACCGAGCCCGACTGAGGGCCAATGTCTTCGTGACGGTCGAGCCGCGAGATGGCAAAGCTGGCCTCTGTACCGGCCCCAAGATCGCGGCGTGCTTGAACTGAGGCCGTCGTGCCTCCTCCAGTCTGGCGTCCAAGAACGGCGCGAGGGTCAACGGTTTGCGGCAGGATGTCCAAACCTCCGCCGACCAGGTCATGAGTAAACGGATCGCCGAGCAGCGTAAAAGCGACGTCGGTTCTCGCGTCCGCCCTCCAAGTCAGCTTGCCGGCGAGCAGATGATGCACCTCCGAATCGCGCTCCTCGGGAAGTCCCGCCACCTCCGCATCCTGCCTGGCGAACGTCGGATTGTACGCCGCGAAATACCAAAGGCGATCTCGCTGAATCGGACCACTGAGGCTCAGCCCCAGGTCGTATCGGCGGAAGCTGACAGCCTCCGCTTGTTCCAGTCCCACCCTTGGATCGGTGCGAAGTTGGTCGCCTGTGAAGAACCCGAGCACCTCTCCCCGGAATTCGTTTCCTCCCGACGGGGTCACCACATTGACTACGCCGCTCAGCGACCGCCCGAACTCCGCCTCGTAGCCTCCCGTCCTCACCTGGATCTCCCGTACGAAATTGAACGGCAGATCGATGCTGGAACCGGTTCCCACGGTCGCGTGCATGCCGTCGAGGTAGAACGCGTTTTCCAGCCCGGTCGATCCGCCGATGTTGGGGCCATCGCCATAGTCGCTCGCGTTCGCCTGTGGCAGGAAGGCGATGAGGGCTTGGTAGTCCCGTTCCGCGGGCAGCGACAGAAACTGCGAGGAATCGAGGGTAGCGCCGGTTGCGGCCGAGACCGGGTCGATGACCGGCCGGGCCCCGCGGACGACGATTTCGGAGAGCTCGACCGCCTGGGCCTCGAGACGGACTTCACCCAACGATGTCGTGAGCCCCAGGCGAACCGGGACGTCTTCGAGGCGAACCGGGCCGTAGCTGATTCGGCGGATCACTACAGCGTAGGAACCCGCGGGCAGTGATCGGAGGGTGAAACGTCCCCGCGTGTCGGTGGTAGCGCTACGAGTTCCCTGAAGGTGAAACCCCTCGACAATGATTTGCGCAGCCTCGATCGGTTCACCTGAGCTGGCGAGTATTGTACCCTCGAGTGCGCCGGCAACTTCCTGTGCCTCCAGAGAAGGGGAGATGCACAGCAAACCGATCAGCGGTACACACCATTTGCTCCGCATCGTTCCTCCGTTGCGTAGCCTAGGTTCTTGATCGTCGTGGTATTCATTTGGTCACGCAATTCCGTCCGAAAGTCCCTCATGGTCACCTGCCTCCCAGCGGCCTCACGGCGTCGCTGCCGCCTCGCCTGGCGCCTCCGTCGCCAGAGTGCTGCGGCTCGGCGCCGCGGTCAATACCAGATAGGGGTGGGCGGCGCTAGCGGAGTGACGGCGCCGTGGCCGCCCCAGGCTGTCGGCGGCCGGCGAGGCGCACGTCCGGGGAGTTCCCGCTAGTTCGTCCCGCCAACTCCCGGCATGATATGGTCTTCGAGCTGCTCGATCGTCAGCTCCCGGGCGGCGGAGCGCAACGCGGGCACGGACCCGCTCGGCCTGCTCGGCCGTCCGATCGCCACCCTCCATCTGGCTACACGAGAAACCGGCCGAAAGTCCCTCACCGCACCCTTCGCGCGGGGCGGAGCCGGCCCTGCGTTGACGCCGACGTGCTGGCGCCGTACCGTCCGGGTAGGCCGACCGCCGACACATGAACCTCCGTTTTCCATGACACCTCCCTCGCGCGACCGCGACGTGACCACGTTGCTCCAGGCCTGGGGCCGGGGCGAGCGGGCCGCGCTCGACGAGCTCCTGCCGCTGGTCTACGGCGAGCTGCGCCGCCAGGCGGCGCGCCGCCTCCGCGCCCAGCCCGAAGGACACACGCTCCAGGCCACGGACCTGGTGCACGAGGCGTATCTCCGCCTGGTGGATCGGGGCGGCGCGGGTGCCGACTGGCACGACCGCTCCCATTTCTTCGCCGTGGCGGCGCGGGCGATGCGGAGCATCCTGGTGGACCATGCGCGCGCCCGCCGGACCGCCAAACGGGGCGGCGGGGCGCCGGCGCTCACCCTCGGCGCGGCCGATGCCGCGAGCGCCCCGGCGGACCAATCATCCGACCCCCGGGTGGACGTGGAGGCGCTTGACGAGGCGCTCACCCGGCTTGCCGCGCTCGACCCGCGCCAGGCTCGTGTGGTGGAGCTCCGCTACTTCGGCGGCCTGAGCATCGGGGAGGCGGCTGAGGCGCTCGGCGTCTCGCACGCGACCGTCGAGCGCGAGTGGAGAACCGCCCGGCTCTGGCTCCGGCGCGAGCTCGTGGCGGGAGGCGCGGGCTGACATGCCGGTGATGCAGCGGTGACGCCGGAGCGCTGGCAGACAGTAAAGGAGCTGCTCGCCCGGGCGCTGGAGTGCGCACCCGGCGAGCGCCCGGCGTTTCTCGAGGAAGCCTGCGGTGCCGACGTGGCGCTCCGGCGTGAGGTCGAGTCGCTGCTCGCCGCCGGCAAGCAGACGGGGGGGTTCCTGGAGTCCCCACCCCCTGCGGGGATGCCGCCGGAGCGCGATGGTCCTGAGCTCGCGGCACGGCTCGCGGCCGGGCTGGCCGACCGCTATGCACTCGAGCGCGAGCTCGGCCGCGGCGGCATGGCCACGGTGTACCTGGCCCAGGACCTCAAGCACGATCGCCCGGTAGCGCTCAAGGTGCTGCGTCCCGAGATCGCCGCCGGTATGGGTACCGACCGCTTCCTCCGCGAGATCCGCCTCACCGCCCGGCTCCAGCACCCTCACATCCTTCCGGTCCTCGACTCCGGCGCAGCAGGTGGTCACCCTTGGTACACCATGCCCTACGTCCGGGGCGAGTCGCTGCGGGATCGCGTTCGGCGCGAGGTCCAGCTCTCGGTCGAGGCGGCACTGGAGATCACCCGCCAGGTGGCGTTCGCCCTCGAGTATGCCCACCGCGAGGGGGTCGTGCATCGAGACATCAAACCGGAGAACGTGCTCCTGAGCGAGGGGCAGGCCCTGGTGGCAGACTTCGGCGTGGCCCGCGCAGTCGGAGCGGCCAGTGAGGAGGCGTTGACTGGCACCGGGATGGCCCTCGGGACCCCGGCCTATATGGCCCCGGAGCAGGCCAGCGCCGGCGAGGTCGATGGGCGGACCGACGTGTACGCCCTGGGCTGTGTGCTCTACGAGCTGCTGGCCGGTGAGCCGCCATTCACCGGCCCCACGCCGCAGGCGATCGTGGCCAAGCGCTTCGCCCAGCCGGCCCCCTCAGTGCTGATCGTCCGGCCGAACGTGCCGCCGGCGGTGGACGAGGCGATTCGGAAGGCCATGGCCCAGGTGCCGGCCGACCGCTTCGCGACGGCATTGCAGTTCGCGCAGGCACTTGGAGCGTCGTCAGTACCTCAGGCGGCGACCATGCATGCGCCTGCGGTTCAAGGGCGGCACCCCCCGCGACGCTGGCTCACCCGGCACAAGGCCACGGCTGTCGGCGCGCTCGCCCTGATCGGCCTTGGGGCCGCCGCAACGCTGTACCTGACGATGCGCTCCCGAGAGCTCACGCCTCGGGGAACCCTTCTGGGGGCCGGCATCCTGACAGAACGCGAGCGCCTCCTCCTAGCGGATTTCGGCACCCGGCAGGTCGACAGCGGCCTGGGTGGGGTACTGACCGAGGCGTTCCGCATCGATCTCGCCCAATCACCGGTGGTCACCCTGGTTTCCCCGGTCCAGTTGGCCGAGGTGCTCGGCCGCATGGAGCGGCCGGACACGGCGAGGCTCGATCCGGCCCTCGCGCGCGAGATTGCCGTTCGGGAAGGC
>DATBJH010000074.1:0-22736 GCA_036556505.1 Gemmatimonadales bacterium | reverse complement strand
CGCCTGACCGCCCGACCGCCCGACCGCCTGACCGCCCGACCGCCCGACCGCCTGACCGCCCGACCGCCCGACCGCCTGACCGCCCGACCGCCCGACCGCCTAACCGCTGAGCCCCGCCTCGCGCCACCAGCGGTAGAAGGTCGCCCGTCCGATTCCGAGGGCGCGCGCGGCCGCGGTTCGATTGCCGCCATGTGACGACAGGGCCCGCAGGAGCACGGTGCGACGGTCCTCCGTGGGCACGGGCGCCGACGAGAGCGATGCCCCTGCACGTGCGGAGACCAGGTCCTCGGGGAGCTGGTGCGGCTCGATCGTCGTCTCCATGGCCGCGGTGAGACGCGACGCCAGCTCGCGCATGGCGTGCTCCAGCTGGCGCACGTTCCCGGGCCACTGCGCCGCCTGGAGCACGGCCGCGGCGGCGGGCGAGAGCGCCGCACCTGCCGCTCCGTACCGGGCGAGGAAGTGCTCCGCGAGGAGCGCGATGTCGCCCGGGCGGTCGCGCAGGCTCGGAACGCCGATCCGCACCACTTGGAGTCGGTGCAGCAGCTGGTCATCGAGTCGCCCTTCGCGGACCAGCTCCGCAAGCGGGCGCTGCGTCGTCACCAGCATCCGGACATCCACCCGGCGCGGCACGGTCTCGCCGGTACGCTCCACCACGCCGGTATCGAGCAGGCGAAGGAGCCGTGCCTGCACCGTCGGCGGCGCCGAGCCGACCCGCCGCAGCAGCAAAGTGCCGCTGTGCGCCAGCTCCGCGCGGCCGATCGCCGCCGTCCCGTGTGGTGCCGTGCGCGCGCGGCCGAACAGCTCGGCCTCCAGCGGCGAGGCGGCGATGGCGCCGCAATCCACCACCACCAGCGGACGCTCGGCCCGGCGGCTCCGGGCGTGGATCGTCTGGGCAACCAGCTCCTTGCCGGTGCCGGCTTCGCCCTCGATCACCGCCGGAGCATCGCTCGGCGCGATGGCCTCGATCAGATCGTAGAGCGCCGTCATGGCGGGATCGGCACCTACTAGACCGCCGTAGCCGTTACGCCCACCTGGGCCGCTGCGGCTGCGGCACAGCACGGTCAGGTCGCGGATGAGCACCAGGATTCCGGTTCGCCCGGCGGCGTCGGTCCAGGGATGGGCGTGCGTCTCCGCGGTGCGGAGGTTCCCCTGGGCGCAGAGCACGCTGGCGAGGGTGCTGGCGGGCCTTCCGGAGGTGGCCGACCAAAGCAGGTCGCCGACCGAGCGGTCGAGTCGGAGGACATCGCGCCAGGAACGGTGATGCGCCGCGGCGGGAGGGAGGCCGGTGACCCGGCTGGCCGCAGCATTGTGCAGCACGACTCTTCCCTCGGCGTCGACGGCCAGTACTCCGTCGTCGGTCGAGGCGAGCCAGGCCTCGAAGATCCCCGCGTCCACCGGGTCCATGGCCGGTCCATGGGGGAAGGAATGTGCTGCCAATATGAGAGCGAAAGCGGAGCCACCGCAAGCATTGGCGCGATCGCGGTCATCGGCGCGCGATCGTTCTATTGCCTGTGTGTGGGGAAGGTCCTAGGTTATGACAACCTGCCCGGGGAGGCGCGCCGATGTCGGATGCATTTCTCAGCTCCGACGACTTCGACGAACAAGCCCATCAACTCTACAACGAAGGCCGCTACGATGAAGCGCTGACCGTCCTGAGGCAAGGCATCGCGCTCTACCCCCACGCCGTCGAACTCCACATCGGGAAGGCTTACGCCCATCTGGCCAGGGAAGAATTCGCCTGGTCGCGGCGGAGCTTCGAATCGGCCCTGGGCATCGATCCCGACCACGAGGATGGTCTCGCGGGCATCGGCGAGACCCTGCTCAAGCTGGGTGACCGCGAAGGCGCCATGAAGGTCTTCGAGCGCATCGTCCAGCTCGGCTTCCAGGACGACCACGAGCTCATGCTGCAGGTAGGGCGGGCCTTGTTCCGCGAAGGCCTGATCGCCCCGGCGCATCGCTTCTTCGACCTCGCCGCCTCGGCTCACCCGGAGTCCCCGGACGCGGCCGCCTGCCTGGGGTACGCCTCGCACCGGCTGGGCAACGACGCCGGCTCGCTCTACTGGCTTCGCCGCGCGCTGGAGCTTGAGCCAACCTTCGCGGAGGCGCGCATCTATCTCGCCAACCTGCTCTACGACCGGGGCGAGACGGAGGCCGCGCTGCACCACCTCGAGCGGACCCAGCCCGACGACCACTTCGACGAGCTGGGCATCTGGCGTCACATCGAGCTCAAGAAATCGGTCTACCGTCTCCCCGACGACGATCCGGAGCTGAAGCCCTGGCTCGCGCGCCTGGCCGAGGTGGCGGGCGATCCCGATCCGATCGATATGTTGCTGGCCGAAGTGGAGGCCTCGCAGGCGGACGGGGGCATCCGCGATCCCCACCAGCTGGAGCTCTTCGGCACGCTGCTGAGCGAGCTCCACGCGATGCAGAAGAAGCCGGGCCAGAGCGAGTCGCACCTGGTCGTCACCCTCACCGGGCAGAGCATCCGGGGGACCTGGGACGAGATCCTGCTGCAGATGAAGGCGGCCGATCGCGAATGGGCCCACGGCAGCCTGAACGACTTCATGACCAGCCTGGCCCGCCGCGGCCACGCCGAAACCGGCGTCATCATCCCCACCACGGACGCCGAGGCGTTCATTCGGGGGAGTGCGGAGGCCGGAGTTCTGAGGATCGTCCAGTAAGGCGTGAAAGGTGAAACGTGAAAGGTGAAATGGTGAACCTCGATGGCTGAGAGCGGGTCTTCCCGTTCACTTTTCACTGTTGACGTTTCGCGTAGTTCCTACTGGACCTCGGGGGTAAGAAAGGAGGTCCTGGACAACGGTCTCACGCTGCTGGTGCAGCCGGACCACTCCGCGCCAGTGGTCGCGGTCGTCACCCACGTCAAAGCGGGCTTCTTCGACGAGCCCGATCGCTGGACCGGCATCTCTCACGTCCTCGAGCACATGTTTTTCAAGGGCACCCCCCGCCGCGGCGTGGGGGCGATAGCCCGGGAGACCAAGAGCGCCGGCGGGTATCTCAACGCCAGCACCAGCTACGATCACACCACCTACTTCACCGTGCTTCCCGCCTCCGGATTGGAGACGGCGCTCGACATCCAGGCCGACGCGCTCCGCAATTCGGTCATCGACGGCGGCGAGCTGGCACGCGAGCTCCAGGTCATCATTCAGGAGGCCAAGCGCAAGCTGGACACGCCCAGTGCGGTCGCCTACGAGACCCTGCACGAGGTGATGTTCGACCGGCACCGCATCCGCCGGTGGCGCATCGGCCACGAGGATCAGCTGGCCCGCCTCACCCGGGAGGATGTCTGGGCGTACTACCGCTCGCGGTACGTGCCGGAGCGCACCATCGTCGCCATCGTGGGCGACGTGGATCCCGACCGAGCGCTCGCGCTTGCCCGCGCGGCCTACGGCGGGTGGCCGGCGGCCGCAGGTGCGGTGGATCGCTCGCCGGAAGAGCCCCAGCGCCGCCAGGTCCGCACCCGCACGCTCCGCGGCGACGTGAGCCAGGCCGAGCTGGTGCTCGGCTGGCGGGCGGTCCCCCCCCTCCATCCCGACTCCCCCGCGCTGGATCTCGCCGCAGCCGTGCTCGGGTCCGGTCGGGGGAGCTGGCTCTACCGCACGCTGCGCGAGCCCGGCATCGTCACCTGGGTTGCGTCTCACCATTACGCGCCGACCGAGCTGGGGGTGTTCACCATCAGCGCCGAGCTGGGCTCCGATCGCGTCGAGGCCGCGGTCGGCGGCATCGCGGAGACCGTGGCGCGACTCGCGCTGACGGGTCCCAGGGATGAGGATCTGGAGCGGGCCCGAACACTGGTGCGCGCTCGCTGGGCTCGTCGGCTGGAGTGCATGGAAGGCCGGGCCAGCGCCCTCGCCGGTGCCGAGGCGCTGGAAGACGTCGGCCTCCTCGATCGGGAATACGCCAGACTGGGCGAGATCGGACCCTCGGAGGTCCGGGAAGCAGCCGCGAGGCATCTTGCACCGGACGCCGTGGCCGGCGTCGTCTACCAGCCCTCCGGCGTGGGCGCCGATCTCACCACGGAATCCCTCGCCCGTGCGTTTGCCGTCACCGAGCTTCGGGCCGCCGCCAACGGCGACTCGCCCCGGGTGCAGCCCCGCCTGGCGGTTGCTGCAGGAGCGAGGGCCGAGCATGGCGTCTGCGTCACCCGACTGCACGGTGCCGACCTGCTGGTCTACCGCAAGACGGGGGTGCCGCTGGTCACCCTCGGGATCTACGTCCCCCGCCTCCGGTTCGATCCCCCGGACCAGGCCGGGCTCGGGTCGCTGCTGGTTCGGGCGGCGGTGCGCGGCGCCGGCGACTTCGACGCGGCCGGGCTGGCGTTCGCGTTCGAGCGCCTGGGGGGCACGCTCGCCACCAGTTCAGTCTCGGATTGGCTCGGTTTCGGCGCCTCGGTTCTGGTGGAACATCTGGGTGAGGCAGCCACCCTCCTGGACACCGTCTTCCTGCATCCCCACCTGCGAGATGCCGACATCGCCGCCGAGCGCGGGCTCATGGCGGCCGAGGCGGAGCGAGTGGCGGACGACATGTTCCGCTACCCCTTTCAGCTCGCATTCTCCGCGGCGTTCGGCGAGGCGGGCTACGGGCTGCCGGTGGGCGGCCTGCCCGCAACGCTGCCCACGATCGCGGCGGACGATGTACGCACCTGGCATCGCGCCGCGCTGCTGGACGCGCGTCCGCTGGTGATCGCCGTGGGCGACGTGGAGCCGGACCGGGCGTCGGATCAGCTGGCCGGGGTCTTCGGCGCGCGACCGCCGATCCAGATGGTGCAGCTGTCGGAGCCGGTTCAGTGGCTCGCGGTCAACGCCGGCGATTCGCCGGCCCGGGTGGTGTCTCGCGACAAGGCCCAGGCAGCGCTCGCGATGGCGTTTCCCGGGCCCTCGCGTCGGCAGCGGGAACACGCGGCGGCCCAAGTGTGGAGCGCCATCGCCAGCGGGCTTGGCGGACGGCTGTTCGAGGCGCTGCGCGACCGTCGCTCGCTGGCCTACACGGTGTTGGCCTCCGCCTGGCAGAAGGCGCGCGGCGGCGCGCTGGTCACCTACATCGCGACGTCCCCCGAGCGGGAGACCGAGGCCAGGGAGCAGATGCTGGTCGAGCTGGACCGATTTGCGGAGGAGCCGGTGGCGGAGGCGGAGCTGCGCGGAGCGGTGAACTATCTCGCCGGCCAGGCGGAGGTGAGCCGGCAGAACGCCGCTTCGGTGGCGGGCGAGATCCTCGAGTGCTGGATCGCAGCGGGGAGCCTGGAGGAGATGGCCGATCCCGGCGCGGCCTACCGGGCCGTTACCGCGGAAGACGTGCAGCGACTCGCGGCAAGCTCGCTCGATCCCGCCAGGCGGGCGGAGGGTGTCGTGCGAGGCACCGGTGCCGCTCGGCCGCCCTGTGACTAGAGCGCGGCCCCGAAGCGCCGCGCGATCACCTCGGCCCCGCGCGAGGCGTCGGCGGGCTCGCGAGCGACGACGTCCACCAGGCAGATCCCCTCGCTGGGAATGGCATGCACCACCACGTGCCCGTTCTGGCACAGAAGCCCGACCGAGACGCCGCGCGGGCCCTCCCGCACCACCGGCGGCCCCAGGGTGGTCAGGCCGACCGCGCCCGCCGCGGCGACGACGACCGAGGAGAGTCCGTCCACGTCAGCCAGACTGACCGACACCAGGTCGGTCAGCTCCAGCAGGGCCTGGTTGAATCGCGCGCTCACGGCCGGGGCGGGAAGGTGGCCACCGCGTCGCGATAGCCCTCGGGCACGCCGACGTCGAAGAACCTGGCCTCGCCCAGCACGCCCGCGAGCGCACCGCGGCGGGCCAGCCGCTGCAGCACCGGCACATCGTCGAGCTCCGCGCCGGCCGGGAGCGCGCGGGCGAGCTCCTCGAACTCCTCCAGCACGTCACCCGGAAACGCCATCCGTCCGATGGGCGTGACCGCGGCTCCCTCCCCCGCATCGAAACGGCCCGACCCCTTGTCCGCCACCTCGGTCACCCGCAGCGTGCCGTCACCTGCGCGCTCGTACCGGGCCCGCCCGGTGGCGCCCTTGGTGGGCGCGTCCTTGCGGGAGATCTCCGCCAGGAGCACGGTGGCGAGTCCACTGCTGCGGTGCGTCTCCAGCACGGCCGCCGTCGGGTTGGGGCCTTGGAACAAGTTATCGGGCAGAAGCGCGACGAACGGCGCGCCCCCGAGCTGATCCTTGGCACGGAGAAAAGCGTCACCCAGACCGCGCGGGTGGTCCTGGGGCACGAACTCGAGGTCGAGCGGGCCGGGGTAGCTCCGGGCGACCGCCTCCAGGACCGGCTTGTGGGGATTGGTGATGATGATGGCCCGCAGGAGGCCGGCGTCCGCGGTCTCGTCCAGCGCCCAGTGCAGGACCGGCCGCAGCGCTACCGGCAGCATCTCCTTCGGCAGCCAGCGGGTGATCGGATGGAGGCGGGTACCGAGCCCTCCGCAGGGAATGACCGCGGTATCCAGCATGTCAGCGGGTGTACGTGGCGACGAGTATCTTGTACGCCAGGCGCCGCGGGTCCCGGCCTCCTGCCATTGAAAGGAGCAAGGTGTCCGAAACTAGTCCTCGCCAGAAAGGGGATCAAGGCCGAAACCGCTGGACGGTGGCGGACCTGTTGAGCGCCGCGCGGATCCCGTTGGCGGTGGCGTTCCCCCTCGCGTCGAACAGCTGGCGGCTGGTCATCGTGGCGCTCGCGGCCGCGACCGATCTGCTCGACGGGCCGCTTGCGCGGCGATTCGGTTCCTCGGCGCTCGGCAGTCTGATCGATCCGGTCGCCGACAAGCTCTTCATGGCGGCCGCGTTCGGCGTGGTCGCCGTATCCGGCCAGCTGACGCCGTACGAGGTGGTGGGTGTCCTCCTCCGAGACATCGTCGCGACGGTGGCGTTCGCGATCACGCTCTGCTCCCGTCGGCCTCGTGCGATCCCGGCCCGCACGGCTGGCAAGGCGGTGACGGTCGCGCAGGTGCTCACCCTGGTCGCGTTTCTCACCGGCTCGCCGTTGCTCCAACCCCTGGCGTGGGCCACGACCGCGATCGGGGTCTACGCCATCTGGGACTACGTTCGGGTCGCGCCCACGGCCGAGCGGCCCGTGAGGGGGGTGGGAGGAGCGGAAGGGTGAGCGCCGAGGTCAAGCACATCGCGCTCGACTGGGAGCGGGGGATGATCTTTCGGGGCGGCCCTCCTGCCGGCCCGTCCGTCGTCATCGACGCCGACAACGCCCAGGCGCCCGGTCCGATGCTCACGCTTCTCCTTGCGGCCGCCTCCTGTACCGGCTCCGACGTGGTGATGATCCTGGAGAAGATGCGGGTCGCGCTGCGGCAGCTTCGGATCGAAGTGCACGGCACGCGCCGGGAGGAGACCCCTCGGCGGTACACCGCGATCCGGTTCGAGTTCCGCATCGCCGCCGATGGACTGGACGAGCCGAAGGCACGTCGGGCCATCGACCTGTCGCTGCAGAAGTACTGCTCGGTCGTGGCCTCGCTCGCGCCGGACATCGCGATCAGCTATGGCCTTACGCTGGCTTAGCGCGGTGGCGGCGCTGGCCGCCGCCGCTGCGCCCGCCGGCGCACAGCAGGTCAGGGAACTCGGCATCCAGGCGATCGGCACCCTATCTGACCCTGCCCTGGCCGTGGGTGGTGTGTATGCCGCCTGGCGGCCCGCGAAAAGGGCGCGGCTATCGGCCGGCGTCGGGCTGGGTGGGTCCGGCGGAAGGGTGGCCTGGCGGGGCGAGCTGCTGGGGCATTTTCTGCTCGCCCCGAACCGACGCACCGGGAGCGGCGTCTACCTGGCGGGCGGCGTGGCGGCGGTGGGCGGCCCGACGGATCAGGGGTACCTCGTCCTCGCGGCGGGGATCGAGGGACGACCGGGAGCGGCGTCCGGCTGGTTCCTGGAGGCCGGGGTGGGCGGGGGGGGTCGGCTGTCCGCCGGATACCGGTGGCGATGGTTTCCCCGCTGGTGGGACCTGGTCCGCTGAAGGCAGAAGCGCCCCGGGAACGTTCCCGGGGCGCTGCGTCTTGCAACAGGGCTCAGGCGGCGCCCGTGGCTGCTTCGGTCTTCCGTTGGACCGGCCGGCTGAACCGCTCGCCGAGCACGCGAAGCTGGTCGAGCTCTTCCTTAGTCAGGTCCTCGTACCGATCGGCCAGGTACAGCATCGTGTCGTCGAACCAGTCCTTCTGATGCTCCGGCAGGGCGTCGATCACCCCGCAGCGGAGAATGTGACTGAACATCTCGTCACGGGCCTGCGAAAACGACACTGCTTCGGGTTCGCGCCGGAGTTTCTTCGTCTTCATCTACCTTCCTTCTCACGGCCGGGGGCCGTGGGTCTAGGGTGAGGGTCGGCATCAATATAACTGGTTTGCACCTTTTGGTGCAAAGCCCGTTTCACGCGTTGACGTGGGCTTCAAGCCTCGATCCCACGCCAAATTCGGACCACGGACAGCCAGGTTCGGTGACGCGACCCACAATGCGCCTCCTATTATCATTAGCCGCAGCATGGCCGATCACGACGAAGTGTACGATGACGCCCGGGCGGACCGCCTGGCGGACCTCCTCAGAGAGCTGGCCCGGCGGATCCAGGAGCTGGATCAGGCCGGGCAGTTGCTGCGGGGAGCCCCCGAGCTCCTCCGGCTGATGGGCGACGCGCGGAGCGAGTTGTTCCATTACGAGGTCCGCAGCACCTACGACACTCCCGAGGTGGCGGACAATCGCCGCATCGTCGAGGACGCGCAGCGTCAGGACTTCTTCGCCAACGACGACTCGGAGGACGACGAGCCATGGCGGCGACGCCAGGACTGAAGCGCTTCTACGCCATTCTCGCCGGCGTCGCCGTGCTCGGGCTCGGCGCCCTCGGCTTTCTGCTCTCCCGGCCCCGAGTCTCCAGCATCCCCGCCAACGTCACCATCCAGCCGGCCGACACCGCGGGCTTCCGGGGGTACGTCAAGGGGTCGGAGCGCGCGCCGGTGGAAATCACCGAATACGCGGACTACCAGTGTCCCTTCTGCCAGACCTTCGCCACCCTGCAGATGCCGACCATCGAGGAGCGGCTGATCAAGACGGGGCGGGTGCGCTGGCGCTACCGCGACTTCCCGCTCCAGCAGCATCAGTTCGCCCGGCTCGCCGCGCACTCCGCCGCCTGTGCCGACGAGCAGGGGAAGTACTGGGAGCAGCACGAGCGGATCTACCAGGGCCAGGCCGAGTGGTCCGCCGCCCGCGACGCGGGCGACTACTTCCGGGAGTATGCCAAGGCCAACGGACTGGACCTCGGCAAGTACGACGGGTGCATGGAGTCCGGTCGCTACGCCGGTCGGATCCAGGCGAGCTATGAGGAAGGCGCCCAGGCCGGCGTCTCCTCCACACCGACGCTGCTGGTGGGCAACCGGCTCTACCGGGGACGGATCGACTCGGACGCGATCCGGCGGCTGGTGGATTCGCTGAGTCCGCCGACTCCGTGAGCGACGACGAGGAGAACCCACCCGCGCGTCTCGGGGACGTCTGAGTGTCGCAACACCCCGCCAAGGCGCCTTCCGGAAAGGCGCTCGCCGCGCTGGCCTTCACAGCTATCGGCGTGGTGTACGGCGACATCGGGACCAGCCCGCTGTACACGATCAAAGAGTGCTTCACCGGGCATCACAGTGTCCCGCCGAGCCCCGACAACATCATCGGCGTCACTTCGCTGATCTTCTGGTCCGTCAACTTCATCGTCTCCTTCAAGTACGTCGCCTTCGTCCTCCGGGCCGACAACCGGGGCGAGGGCGGCATCTTCGCATTGCTGGCTCTCGTCCGGCCGCTGGCGCGGGCGCGCGGACTGCGTCCGGTCCTGGTGGCGTTGGGACTCTTCGGGGCCGCCCTGCTGTACGGCGATGGGGTCATCACGCCCGCGATCTCCGTCCTCGGCGCGGTCGAGGGGCTCGCCGTCGCGGCGCCCGCGCTGCATCAGTGGGTCTGGCCGCTGGGTGCGCTGATTCTCACGGCGGTGTTCGCCTTGCAGAAGCACGGGACCGCACGGATCGGCCGGATGTTCGGGCCGGTGATGACACTCTGGTTCCTCTCCATCGCGCTGCTCGGCATCCGGGGGATCGCGATGGCGCCGGAGGTGCTCAAGGCGATCGGTCCCTGGTACGCCATGGAGTTCTTCGCCCGGGACGGCCTGCAGGGCTTCCTGATCCTCAGCTCGGTGGTGCTGGCCGTCACCGGCGCGGAGGCGCTCTACGCCGACATGGGCCACTTCGGCCGGCTCCCCATCCGACTCGCCTGGTTCGCCGTAGTGCTCCCCTGCCTCGTCATCAACTACTTCGGCCAGGCGGCCCTGCTGCTGGTGGATCCATCCGCCAGCATCAATCCGTTCTTTTCCCTGGCCCCTGAGTGGGCCTCCTACCCGATGGTGGGGATCGCCACGGCTGCCGCGATCGTCGCCTCGCAGGCGCTCATCTCGGGGGCCTTCTCCCTGACGCGCCAAGCGGTCCAACTGGGTTACATCCCCCGGGTGACGATCATCCACACCTCCAGCAGCCAGATCGGGCAGATCTACATCCCCGAGGTGAACTGGGCGCTCTGGATCGGCTGCCTGGCACTGGTCGTCGGCTACAGGAGCTCCACCAACCTGGCGGCGGCGTACGGCATCGCGGTCACCGGCACGATGCTGATCACCACGCTGCTGTTCCACACGGTGGCCTGCGACCGCTGGCGTTGGCCCAAGTGGAAGGCGCGGGCGCTCACCGCGCTCTTTCTGCTGGTGGACGTCGCCTTCTTCAGCGCCAATGTCATCAAGATCGGGGAGGGGGGCTGGTTCCCGATCGCGGTCGGGTTGGGCGTGTATCTGCTGATGACGACGTGGAACCGGGGCCGCGCCCGGCTCCAAGCCATTGTGCACGAGAACACGTTGGGGATGGATCTCTTCCTTGCGGACGTCGGGCGTCGGGAGCCTCCCCGGGTGCCGGGCACCGCGGTATTTCTCACCCCGGACATCGGCGGGGCGCCGCCGGTGCTGCTCCACCACCTCAAACACAACAAGGTGTTGCATGAGAAGGTGATCCTGATGTCGGTGGTGACCGAGGAGATCCCGGCGGTGGATGAGGACGAGCGGGTGGACTGCGAGGAGTTGGGGCAGGGGTTCTACAAGGTGATTGCCCACTACGGCTTCATGGAGTCACCGGAGATCCCGGCGGCGCTCGCGCTCCTGAGCAAGCCGGGGCTCGACGGCCGCCCCGTCGCCATCAAGGCGATGGAGACCAGCTTCTTCCTTGGCCGGGAGACGCTGATCGCCACCCGCAACACGCCGCCGGCCGCACCGGTGTCCGACACCATCGGGCGCATGTCGATGTGGCGGAAGCGGCTCTTCATCCTCATGACCAGGAATGCGCGGTCGGCCACCGCTTTCTTCGGTCTCCCACCGAACCGCGTCGTCGAGCTCGGCGCGCAGATTCAGTTCTAGCCGTTCCCCGTCGTTTGCGGGAGAATCTCGCGGAGTACACCGCAAGCGTTGTCACAGGCGGGGTGAGCCCCTTGCGTAAGTAGTTAGGCTCGACCGGCTTATCCCCGCTGGCACTGGACTCGCCCTTTCCTCGCGCAGCCGTGACACAACCGTCCGGCGAGGCGTCGATCCGCCCGATAAGAGCACACCCGGAGTGATCCGGGGCCGCAAAACTAGAGGTCTCACCGATCGATGGTGAGATAGCTCGGTGCCGAAGGAGTATCGATGAGGACCCCGCAGGAGGTGGAGCGCGGCCTTTCCGCGCCCGACACCCTTGGGCTCGAGACCCGAGTCCAGATCCGCAAGGCGGCCACGCAGCTGTTGGAGGAAATGCCCGAGGGAACCGGCCGCCTGGTCATCGACCTCGGCCATACCCGGTACATCGATTCCGCAGGCCTCGGCGCGCTGATGCTGATTCAGCGCCGTGCCGCCGAGCGACGCCAGACCGTCGTGCTGCGCCATCCCAACGAGGAAATCCGTTTCCTCCTCGTCCTCACCAAGCTCTACGATCTGTTTCTGGTCGAAGCCCGTGAATGACTGAGCGATCGCTCCGTCCCGCTGGGCGTGTTCGGCTATGGACGCGTCCAGCGCGACCCATTAGTGTACCCGCTGACGTCTCAACTCCTTAACCACGGTGCCGCCCGGCACCGGTTCGCGGGGTGCGAGGCATGACCCAGGCGACGCGCCGCCGGCGGGTGCTCATCGTGGAGGACGAGCCGGCGCTGCGGCTCAGCTACGATCGGGCCTTTCGGCCCCGGTACGATCTCGCCTTCGCGAGCAACGGCGCCGAGGCCATGGAAAAGCTGGAGCAGCACCAGCCGGATGTCGCCGTGCTCGACATGCGGCTGCCCGATACCGACGGCATCGAGCTGCTGCGACGGATCCGCGTCTCGCATCCCGATCTCCCCGTCATCATCACCACCGCCTATTTGAGCATCGAGCCTCAGCTCAAGGTGCTCGACCTCCCGCACTCGGGTTACATCGTCAAACCCTTCCGACTCGACGAGCTCGGCGCCCGCATCGATGCCGTCCTCTGACGGCGCCTCCGGCACGGCGCTGCTGGAAGCGCGCGGGCTGAGGCGGTCGTTCGGCGGGCTCCGGGTGCTGCGCGGGCTGGATCTCGCGTTGCGCCCGGGCGAGGCGGTCGTCGTCGCCGGTCCCAACGGCGCGGGCAAGACGACGCTGCTCAGGATCCTCGCGGGGCTGATGCGGCCGGAGGCGGGCGAAGTCCGCGTCCTTGGCCGCCCGGTGCGGGGTGACGCCGCGGAAGGGCGGCGAAGTATCGGCTTCGTGTCGCACCAGTCGTTGCTCTACGACGATCTGAGCCTGGCGCAGAATCTGACGTTCGCAGCCCGGCTCTACCACCTGCCACGGCCGAGCGAGGCGGCCCGGAGCGCGCTCGAGGCCGCCGGACTGGCGTCCCGCGCCGACGAATCGCCGCGCCGGCTGAGCCGAGGGATGGCGCAGCG
This sequence comes from Gemmatimonadales bacterium, assembly GCA_036556505.1. Classification (GTDB taxonomy): domain Bacteria; phylum Gemmatimonadota; class Gemmatimonadetes; order Gemmatimonadales; family GWC2-71-9; genus CAVVWJ01. Next base: position 9,793 of record DATBJH010000074.1, on the reverse strand, counting down.
GGCGGCGATCGCGCGGGCACTGCTCCACGGGCCGCGTGTCCTCCTGCTCGACGAGCCGTTCACGGCGCTGGACGCCGCGTCCGCCGAGCGGCTCCGGGGTGAGCTGGCAACCCGGCTGGTGGAGGGGCTGGGCATGGTGATCGTGACCCACCGGCTCGGCGAAGTGTGGGGTGTGGCCACCCGGATCGCGGTGCTCACCGAGGGCCGCTGGGCCTGCGACGAGCCGCGCAGCGGGACGCTGGAGGGGTTCCTCCCCCGCTACCAGGGGCTGGTCGGTGCCTGAGGCACTCAGGCTGGTGCTCGCCATCGCGGCCAAGGACATCCGGGCCGAGCTGCGGAGCCGGACGGCGCTCCTCTCGGCAGTGGTGTTCGCCGCCCTGGTGCTGGTGATCTTCAACTTCGCGCGCGACCCGACCGCGGTGGCGGCGGTGGACCTGGCGCCGAGCGTGCTGTGGGTGACGTTCGCCCTGGCGGCCATGGTGGCGCTGAACCGGGCGTTCACGGTCGAGCGGGAGAACGGCGCGCTCGACGGCCTGTTGCTGGCGCCGGTGCCGCGGGGCGCCGTCTTCCTGGGAAAGCTGGTAGCCAACCTCGCGTTCGTCGGCACGGTCGAGGCAATCGCCCTCCCGCTGTTCGTGCTCTTCTTCAACGTGGACCTGGGACACGCGCTGCCCGGCCTGCTGGGCGTCACGGTGCTGGCGACGATCGGGTTCGTAGCGGTCGGGACGCTGTTCAGTGCGATGGCGGTGCGAACCCGCTTCGCCGAGCTGATGCTGCCGGTGCTCCTGCTGCCGTTCATGGTGCCGCCCCTGATCGGCGCGGTCCAGGTGACGGCCAGGCTGCTGGCCGACCGTCCGTTGAGTGAGATGATGGGATGGCTTAGGTTACTCGCCCTCTACGACGTGGTGTTCGTGACCCTCTGTACCATGGCCTTCGCTTCGGTGGTGGACGAATGAGCGCAACGGCCGCGCGTGCCTACGTGCGTGCGGGGACCGCGATCACGCTGCTCGCCTTCCTGGCGCTCGCGGGCGTGTACGTGCTCGCGCTGAAGTTCACTCCCATCGAGCTGCGCCAGGGGCTGGCGCAGAAGATCTTCTATCTCCACGTGCCCGCCGCCTGGAACGCGTTGCTGGCGTTCTCGGTGGTGGGGCTCTGCGGCGGGCTCTATCTCTGGCTCAACGACCGCCGGCTCGACCGGCTGGCGGAGTCGTCCGCCGAAGTGGGGGTCGCACTCGGGGTGGTGATGTTGACCACCGGGCCCATCTGGGCCAGGCCCATCTGGGGCACCTGGTGGACCTGGGACGCGCGGCTCACCCTGACGCTCTTCCTCTTCTTCCTCTTTGTCGGCTACCTGGCGCTCCGCGCGGCTTTGCACGACCCTGGAGAACGCGCCCGTTTCAGCGCCGTCGTGGGGGTGCTGGGCCTGCTCCTGGTGCCGTTCATTCACCTGAGCGTGTACCTCTTCCGAACGCTGCACCCGCAACCCATCGTGCTCAAGCCGAGCGCGCCGTCGCTGCCGCCGGAGATGCTGCGGACCCTGCTGATCTCCGGGCTGGCGTTCCTGGTGCTCTACATCGGGCTGGTCACGATCCGCTACGGGCTGGCCCTGGCGGAGGAGGAGAAGGAGCGCAGGCTCGATGCCACCTGAGAACGGAGGCTACATGGTGGCGGCGTACGTCGTCACCGCGGTCATCTTGGTCGGGTATGCTGTCATGCTCGTGCGGCGGGCGAGGAAGGCGGTGGAGCGAGCAGCGCGCCACGACGATTGAGGAGCGTGAACGGTGAAACGTGAAGGATGAAACGGGCTCGATCCCTCCGTATCACCTTTTACGTTTCACTGTTCCCGCTTCCTTAGGTCTCAACTCTCCCGCTTGACATCCCTCAACAACACATACTCCCACAGCAGCGCCGCCAGCACTCCACCCATGATCGGCCCGATCCAGTAGACCAGATGTCCCACCCACTGCCCCGAGACCAGCGCCGGGCCGAAGGCGCGCGCGGGATTGACCGCTGCGCCGGTGAGCGGGCCGCCGACCAGCATGTCGAACAGCAGGGTGAGCCCGACGCCCAGACCACCGAGCCGTGGCGCGGCAGGGTTGAGAATGGTGCCGAAGTACGCGGAGACAAGGAAGAAGGTCATCAGCCCTTCTATGATCATGGCCTGCTGCAACTGGATCGTGTTGGCGATGGTTGGGGTGCCCAGGGAGATGGGGCGGACCACGCCGAGCGGGTAGACCATCTTGATCATCAGCGCCGCAAGCAGGGCGCCCAGCAACTGGGCCACGATGTATGCCAGCCCGGTCCTGAGATCGGCCCGTCGGACCGCCACCAGGCCCAGCGTGACCGCGGGGTTCAGGTGTCCCCCTGAGATGCCTAACATGGCCGTGACCATGACCGCCAGCACCAGGCCGTGGGCCACGGCCACGCCGAAGATCCCGTACGTGGCCTCGGGGAAGTACTTGCTGGCCACTGCGCCGGCGCCGATGAAGACCAGCGCGAAGGTGCCCAGCAGCTCGGCGAGCGAGCGGCGAAACAGGGAAGGCATTCCGTTACTCCGTAGTAGGGTCGCGAATCGGCGGCGAATCTAGACGTCCGCCTTGCGAAACACCAGCGCCGCATTGATGCCGCCGAAGCCGAAGGAATTGCTCAGCACGTAGTCGGGATCGAGCCGGCGACCCTCGCCGGTGACGTGGTCCAGATCGCAGGCGGGATCGGGCCGCTCCAGGTTCACCGTGGGCGGGAACCACCGGCGCTGGCTGGCCAGGGCGCAGATCGCGGCCTCGAACGCGCCGCTCGCCCCGAGGGCGTGGCCGTAGTAGCCCTTGGTCCCGCTCAGGGCCAGTCGGTAGGCGTGCTCCCCGAACACCTGCTTGATGGAAGAGACCTCGGTGGGATCGTTGAGCGGGGTGGAGGAGCCGTGGGCGTTGATGTAGCCCACGTCCGCCGGAGCGACCGCAGCCTCCGCCAGCGCGTTGCGCATGCAGCGGGCGGCCTGACTGCCGTCGGGCCGGGGAGCGGTCATGTGATACGCGTCGTTGGTGAGGCCATAGCCGCAGATCTCCACGTACACCGGCGCGCCGCGGGCGAGTGCGCGCTCGCGCTCCTCCAGGACCAGCACGGCGGAGCCCTCCGCCATGACGAACCCGTCGCGGTCGGCATCGAACGGGCGGCTCGCGCGCGACGGGTCGTCGTTTCTGGTGGACATGGCGCGGATGATGGAGAAGGCGCCGAAACACAGCGGCGCCAGCGGCGCCTCCGCGCCTCCGGCGATCATCACGTCCGCCTCGCCCCGGGCGATGGCGCGGAATCCCTCCCCGATGGCGATGGCGCCCGACGCGCAGCTCATCCCGTTGGTGGCGTTGGGCCCGGTGCAGCCGAACTCGATGGCGATGTTGCAGCTTGCGGCGCCGGCGAAGACCGTGAGCGCGAGCGCCGGATCCACCGCGCGGGGACCCCCGGTCAGGAAGGCGTGGTATTGGGCCTCGCCGTAGGCGACGCCGCCGAGGGCCGTCCCCATCATCGCGCCGACCCGATCGCAGTCCTCGCGGCGAAGGTCCAGCTGCGCGTCCGCGAGGGCCATCCTGGTCGCCGCGATGGCGAACTGCGAGTAGCGGTCGAGCCGGCGGGCGCGGCGCTCCTCGATGTGGTCGGTGGGATGGAACCCATCCACCTCGCCGGCGATCCGGGACTTGAACACGGTGGGATCGAACCGGGTGATGGCGCGGATGGCGGAGCGGCGCCCTTGGAGCCCCTCCCACAGGCCGTCGACGCCCAGCCCGATGGGAGTGACCGCTCCGATTCCGGTCACCACGACGCGACGAAGGAGAGCCCGCGCGCTCACGGACGCCCCACCGCTTCGAGGTGTCGCTTGATCCCCGCAAGCGTGCGGGAGGCGATGCCGTGGATGAACACGGGTCCGATCACCAAGTCGGCTGCCGGCTTGGAGATCAGGGGCCAGGCCGGCCCCCTCCACTCATGCGCGATGCTCACATCGGTGCCTCCGTCGGCGGGGACGAACTGCCAGACCACGTCCATTCCAGTCGTGATGCCGCGGACATGCCGGTAATGCACCGCCGGCGCCGTGCGATCGAGCCGCATTTCCGACACCCACCAGGTCGGATACCCGACGAGGCCGAAGGGACGCCAGGCGGCCATCTCCACCAGTCCTCCCTCGGGACGGCGCTCGAGCATGCGGACCCAGCGGTAGTGCGGGAGCAGCTCGGGCCAGCGCTCCACGTCGGCGGCCGTCTGGAATACGCGCTCCAACGGTGCGCGGACATGGGTGCGATCCAGGGTCCTCACGGGCCGACCCGCCAGGTCGCGACCAGGCGGTAGCCCGGCCGCCGCGCCACCCGCGCACGAATGCCCGCCGCCAGCAACAGGTCCCGCAGCTCGCCGGCGGTGTAGCCGCGCCGAATCGAGGTGAGCCCGTCTGCCTTGGTCACGGGGTCGAAGAAGAGCGCCGTGGCTCCCACCCGAAAGGCGAGCGGCGCCCACCGCCCCCGGCGGAGGTCGGCCACCACGACGCCCACCCGTGCCAGCGAGTCGCAGGTGCGGAACAGTCGCATCGCCGACTCGCGGTTGAAGTGATGGGCGACCTGGCTCACCAGGACCACGTCCACCGACCGGTTCCGGAGTGGTGGCGCGCCGGCGCAGGCCACGGCGCAGGGCACGCCCGCGCCCACCGCCAACGCCGCTGCCGGACGGCTCAGCTCCAGGCCGAGAGGACGCAGCACGTGCCCGCATCGCCGGGCCCAGCCGACAGCGCGCCGCGGGAGATCCCCCGCGCCCGTGCCGAGGTCGAGCAGGGTGAGCGGTCGGCCCGGGGCGAGGCCACGCAACAGCAGCCCCAGCCCGTATCGCGCCGCCGCCGCGCCACCGAACCAGCGGTTGGCGCGGGCCACGTTGCGAAGCGAGCGCCTGACCGTCGTCGGATCGGCGCCGGGATCGTCGAGCAGCTCGGTACCGAGCGAAGAGAGGCGGAGAGGTCCCGCGGTCATCCGAGCGCTCCGTACCCGCCGCGGTAGTAGAGCAATGGCCGGCCCTCACCGGTGGTGCCGCCGATCACCCGGCCGATGATGATCGTGTGGTCGCCCGCGCGGTAACTGGCGAAGCGGTCGCATTCGATGTGGGCCAGGGCTCCGTCCAGCAATACCAGTCCTTCGGGGCTTCGATGGTAGCCCACGCCGTCGAATCGGTCCTCGTGCCGGTCGGCGAAGCGGCGGGAGAGCGTCTCCTGGCGGCTCTCGAGGATGTTCACTACGAACACCGGCGACGCCGCTATCGTGTCGTGCAGCTCGGCCTGGTGGTCCACGCACACCGAGACCAGTGGCGGGACCAGCGATACCGATGCGAGACTGCTCGCGGTCATGCCCAGCGGGCGATCGCTTGGCCCGTTCACCGTGAGCACCGTCACCCCGGTGGCGAATCGTCCCATGAGCTCTCGGAACTGGGCGGGATCGACGTCGATGGCGTTCAGAGGAGCATCCTGGCGAGGAAAACCGGGTTGAGCACCGCCCGCGCCGGGACGAAATCGCCCGTCACCCCGACCAGGGTGTGCGCGAGGCCGCGGCGCGCCAGCCGATTCACGGCGCGGTCGAACAGGTCGGGGAAGAGCATGCCGTAAGCGATGAGCCGCTCGACGGCCCACTTGCCGAGGAACGCGCGGCGACGGGAGCGATGATAGGGGGCCAGAGCCTCGGCCGTGACTCGCCCCGGGCGGGCCAGCGCCGCGTCCGCCGTTGCGGCCAACAGTTCCGCTCCTCGGAGCGCGCTGTAGATCCCCTCGCCGGTGAAGGGATCGAAGAAGTCGGCGGCATCACCCACGAGCGCGGCGCCGTCGGTGAGCACCCGCCCGGACCGAGCGGCGAATGGTCCGGTGGCGAGCACGCGACGCACCAGCCGGCCGCGGACGACTCGCCGACTCACGCCGGGGAAGTCGGCCAAGGCCTCGAGGAAGAACTCCTCTGTCCGGCCCCGGGCTGCACCGGCGCGGCGGAGCGGAACAACGAGCGCCACGTTGGTCCGGCCCCCGCCGATAGGATTCAATCCGAGATACCCTCGCCGCCCCACGAACATCTCGGCGGAGTCTCCCATCCCCTCCACGCCTTCCACGTGCGCGACGAAGGCCACCCGCCGGAGGCCGCCCTGACTCCACCCGCCGAGCCGCCGGCCGACCACCGAGCGCAGCCCGTCCGCGCCCACCGTGAGCCGCGCGGCGATGGTGCGGCGGCGCCCGTCGCCATCGCGGACCACGGCCCCCGCCACCCCGGCGGCATCGTACACCAGCGATTCCACCGCGGTCCGCTCCAGCACGGTCACCCCGGCCCGGCGCGCCGCGTCCACCAGATGCTGGTCGAGGATCCGGCGCGACACCGACAGGCCGGTCGGACGGAACGGCCGGCGGCCGGCGAGGGCGAAGCGTCCGTGGAGTCGCGCGCCACGTGCCGCTGTGACCACGGTGCCGGCGAGCGGCGCGGCGCCGGCCGCTTCCAGGTCGCCGACCACGCCGAGGCGGTCCAGAATGCGCACCGCCTCGGGGCTCATGTACTCCGAGCAGGGCTTATCGCGGGGGAACTCGGCCCGGTCCACCGCGAGCACCGAACGACCGGCCTCCGCCAGGAGGCGCGCGGTCGCGCTGCCCGCGGGGCCGGCTCCGGCGACGAGGACATCGACCCCCTCGAGCTCAGGAGCTGCGGTCATGGCTCAGGGGCAAGGGCAGAACCAGCGCCACGCGGCGGCGGCGGTGAGGGCCGCGGCCGCGGAGGAGACCAGGTTCACCCCGTCGTTGTCCAGCCATGGAAGACCTCCCTCGTGGATCGTGATGGCGCCGCAGCGGTGTCTGGGCCATTCGCTGAACTCCGCGCACCGGGGGCAGCGAAACCTGCCCTGTGCCGCGGCGCCGAGCACCGAGTCGAGCACCATCCCCCCGAAACCTACCAGCGATCCGACCGGGAGCAGGGCGGGGCTGCCCGCCGCGAGCGCGCCGACGGTGGCCACACAGAGCGCGCCGGCCGCTCCGCCCACCGTGCCGAGCAGAGTGACGCCGCCGCCCGTACCGGGCGCCACCGTGCGGCCGTCGATGATCAGTCGCGGCAAGGCGGTGCTCCGCGCGCCGAGTGCCGTGGCCCAGGTATCGGCCGCGGCCGCGGCGAGGGAGCCGGTCACCAGCCACAGTCCGAGCGCCTCGCGGTGCAGACCGAGGAGGGCAGCGACGGCGGCCACACCTCCGTTGGCGAGGACTTGCCGGTGGTCCCGCCTCTCGCTCTTGGGATCGAAGCCGACGGGCCGCGGTGCGCTGCGGGAGACGAGGTTGCTGGACACGAAGAAGGCGGCGAGAACCCCGCCGCCTTGCCACCCGGTGCCCGCGAGCACCGCGCTTCCCACCAGCCACGCGGCGACCGTACCGGATCGGGTGAGCGTCCCCGCGCGGTGCGCCAGCAGCGCCGCGGCAGCCGATGCGGCAAGCGCGGCGGCGAGCGCCCCGGCGCTCAGCTGCGCTCCGCCTCCGCGCGCAGCAGGGCGCAGATCCGCTCGCGCAGAGCGTCGGGACAGGTCACCCGCCGGGCGCGGGCCTCGAGGAGCTGGACCAGGGTCTCCTCGAACTTCGCCCGGCCGAAGCAGCTGCGGCAGCGGACCAGGTGCTCGTGCACCTCCACCGCGAGCTCGGCCGTGAGCTCCTGCTTCAGGTAGTCGGTGAGCCGCTCCTTCGCTTCGCGGCAGTCTATCGGGTCACCCATGCGCGCCTTCCCTCGGCTTGATGTAACCCATCTCCACCGCGTACTCGTAGAGCCGGGCCTGCAGCAGCCGGCGGGCCCGGAACAGGCGCGACTTCACCGTGCCGACCGGCACCTCCAGCGCTTCCGCGATCTCGGCATACCGCAATCCTTCGACGTCACTCAGCACCAGCACCTCGCGAAACTCGGGAGGCAGCGCGTCCACCGCCTCCAGCACCTTCTCGTCCACCAGCTGCCCGAAGAAGCTGCCCTCGGGGTCGGCCGTCGCCACCGCACGGTACAGCGCGTGAGGCTCGACCGCCTCCAGGTCCATCGCCACCGGCTCCAGTTTCCGCCGCCGGTACGAGTTGATGAACGTGTTCCGGAGGATGGTGAGGAGCCAGCCCTTGGCGTTGGTGCCCGGGCGATACTGTCGCCAGGATCGGTACGCCTTGAGCATCGTGTCCTGCACCAGGTCCTCCGCCTGCGCCGGGTCTCCCGTGAGCCGGAGCGCTACCCGGTACAGCGCGTCCAGGTGAGGCAGCGCTTCGTCGTCGAAGGAGCGCACCGAAGGAGCGGAAGGCTCGGCCATGCGGGAATGTCCCGGAGCCTCCGTCCCGACGCAAGGGACCCCTGGTTAGCAACTGGAGCCCGCACTAAGTTCCCGCCGACCCACTGTGCCCACATCAGCGACGGTCCCGGCCCTCATTCCGCTCAGCCTGCTGGAGGCGATCCGCAACCTCGACACCCCGCTCGAGGACGGCCTCGACGAGCTGGCCGAGGAGATCGTGGTGCGCCGGCTGGGGCTGAGTCCGACGGTGGCCGCGCAGATCCAGCGGTATCGGCAGGCGGCGGAGAAGGACGGCGGGGTGGACTTCGAGGAGGTCGTCTCGGTGCTGCGACTGGTGGGCCGTCGGGCCGACGCGCCGCTGGCCTTCGCCGACGCCGGCCGACGGGCGGCGCGGTACGCCACCAAGGTGCACGCGCGGCCGGCGTGGACCTTCTCGCGATCGGGTGCCGGGGGGCTCGCCCGCCGGGTCTCGCGGCGCTCCGCGGCCCACCTCGCGAGGCGGGCCTTCGGCGGCGAGCTGGGCCCGGTGCCCGAGGGCGTCCAAGTCCGGATGGCGGAGCCGCTCTCGGTGCGGGCGTTGCCGGACGGCTCGGCCTGTGACTTCTATGGCGCGGCGTACGGCGAGCTGCTCCGGCGAGTCACCGGGTTCGAGGGCGCAATGCTCCATGATCGCTGCCTCGGGCGGGGGGACGACGCGTGCGTGTGGCGGACGGCGGCGGCGGAGATCTACGAGTAGGCGGTCAGGCGGTACCCCCACCACCACACCGCACCACTCGGCGGACCGACGGAACGAAGTCGTTGTCATCTCTCGCATCGTCTGGGACGACAACCTGTGCTCGGTCCCCCTCCCCGCCTTCCACCTATTGACTCCGCCCCCGGTCGCCAGTAACATCGCGTCGGATTTTTTCCGCCGATTCCCAGCGACACAGCAACCGCCGCCGAAGCCTGGTGGCGTTTCATCGGGCAACCGTCTCGGTTTCAGAGAGTTACGTGGCGACAGCGCGGAGCGTCGTTCCGACGTGACGTTTCCTTGACACGCATTTTTGCACGCTCCATATTAGGCAGCCGACCGGGCCGCGGTCGTCGCATTTCTCGCTGTCGTGAAGCGGACATTTCCGTCCCCTCAATGCAGGCAGAACTCCCACAGCAGTCGCACCCCAGCGCAGGCCATTGAGCCTTGAGGGGAGGCGTGTGCCCTCCCCGCTCCACAATCGCAGGACCTGCAGGTTCACGTCTTCGGAGGACGTACTCATGAAGCAAAGCCGTGTCAGCGCCTTCGCACGCGCCGCGCGACTCGTCGCGCTCGCGGCGGTCGGGCTGGCCCTGGGAGCCGGTACGCTCCTGGCCCAGGGCTCGACCGGTAAGATCGAAGGCAGGGTGCGCGATCAGGCCGGCGCACCCATCGCCAACGCCCAGGTGTTCGTCGTGGGGACGGCGTTCAACGCCCTGACGAACCCCCAGGGCTACTACTTCATCAACAACATTCCGGCGGGCACCGTCTCGATCC
>DATBJH010000073.1:0-6589 GCA_036556505.1 Gemmatimonadales bacterium | reverse complement strand
CCCCCCCCCCCCCCCCCCCCCCCCCCCCCCCCCCCCCCCCCCCCCCCCCCCCCCCCCGCCGCCCTCTTCCGCGGCTGCGTCATGGACACCCTGTTCCGCCACGTTCACGACGCGACCCGCCGGACCCTCGAGCACAACGGTTACCGCGTGGTCGAGGTCGAAGGGCAGACCTGCTGCGGCGCGCTGCACGAGCACGCGGGAGACCGGGCCGCCGCGATCGCCCTGGCTCGCCGGAACGTCGCCGTCCTGGCCGACTCGGCCGACTATATCGTCACCAACAGCGCCGGCTGCGGCGCGCTGCTCAAGGACTACGGCCACCTGCTCGGCGACGAGATGTCCGCCCGCGTGGCGGAGAAGGCCCGCGACGTCAGCGAGCTGCTCGCGGCCGCGGGACCGAAGCCCGGCGTCCCCCTGGATCTGGACGTCGCCTACGACGCGCCCTGTCACCTCCAGCACGCCCAACGGGTGCACGAGGCCCCGCTGGCGGTGCTGCGGGCGATCCCGGGGCTTCGCCTTCAGCTCCTCCCCGGCCACGATCGCTGCTGCGGCAGCGCAGGCATCTACTCGGTCCTGAAGCCCGGCATGGCGCGCGCCGTGCTGGCGTCCAAGATCGAGAGCATCGCCGCCGCGGACCCGCGCCCCGCCGTCCTGGCGACCGGCAACCCCGGCTGCCTGATGCAGATCGGTGCCGGACTCCTCGCCGCGGGACTGGACACCAAGGTCGCACACCCCGTGGAGGTGCTGGACTGGAGTTATGGAGACCGAGGTCGTGAGAGGTGAAAGCGTGAGAGGTGTGAAAAGTAAGAAGTGAAAGGGATGGTCGATCCTTTCACTCTTTACCTCTTACCGTTCACGCATTTCAAGCACGGGCTTTTCCCGTCCGACCATGTTATCTGTTATCTCAATGGGTTCCGCCATCCTGTTCGACTTCAACGGCGTGATCATCGACGACGAGCCCCAGCACTGCGAAGCGCTGATCGCGACGCTGGCGGAGTACGGCTATCCGCTCGATCGCGAGACCTACTACCGCGACTACCTCGGCTTCGATGACCGCGAATGTTTTCGCTTCACCTTCGCCCGCGAGGGCGAGGAGCCGGGGGCGGGACGCATCGCGGAGGCCGTCGAGAGGAAGAACGGGCACTACCTTCAGGCGATCAGCGCGGACATGCGGTTGGTTCCCGGCGCGGCCGAGTTCGTCACGGCCGCGGCCGAGGAGGGACACGGGCTCGCCATCGTCTCCGGCGCGCTCCGTCGGGAGATCGAGCTGGTGCTCGAGCTCGCCGGACTGCGGCGGCACTTCAGGGAGATCGTCTCGGCGGAAGATGTGAGCGCGTGCAAGCCGGATCCGCAGGGCTTCAACCGGGCCCGCGAGGCACTGGGCCAGCCGGGAGGCCGGTGCGTCGTGGTGGAGGATTCCCTGCCCGGGCTCGCTGCCGCACGGGCGGCCGGTCTGCGCTGCGCGATGCTCACCACCTCGCACCCGGAGAACGCGCTGGCGACAGCCGACGTGGTGTGGCGCGATTTCATCGGACGGTCGCCGCGCGACCTCCCCTGGGCCCATGAGTGACGTGGACCTGACGCTCGACCGCGAGCGCCTCGAGCGGGTGCGCCGCGAGGCGGCGGTGGTGGTGAACCGTCCCGCGGTCTTCCGCATCACCGGCTCCGGCGCGCTGACCTGTCTCCAGGGTCTCTTCACCAACGACCTGGAGAAGTCCGGGGACGAGAGCCTGGTCTATGGCGCCATGCTCACCCCGAAGGGGATGATCGTGGCCGACGCGTGGATCGCGCGCCACGGCGGGGCCCTCACCCTGGTCGCGCCGGGACGCGGCCGCGAGGCGGTGCTGGCCATTTTCCAACGGGGCCTCCCGCCCCGGCTGGCCCTGGCGGAGGACACGACCGACGCCTGGGCCGTCGCCTGGATCCTGGGCGACCGCGGCTTCCACACGCTGCTCCAGTCGGGTATCGGCGCACCGGACACGACGGGCCGGGTGGTGGAGCACGGGCCGCTCCTGCTGGCGCTCGCCCCGGACGGCGCGCCCTTCGTGGCGCTGGTCGCGGGGCCCGCGCAGGAGGTGGAGAACGCGGCTCGCCGGCTGCAGCTCGCGGGCGCCCTCCGAGGTGACGAGGGCGATCTGCACGCCGCCCGCATCCTGGCCGGATGGCCCGCGCTCGGCGCAGAGATCGACGAGAAGACCCTGCCCCAGGAGGTGCGCTACGACGAGATCGGCGGGGTATCCTACACCAAGGGCTGCTATACCGGGCAGGAAACCGTCGCCCGGCTCCATTTCCGCGGCCACACCAATCGGGAGCTGCGGGGCCTCACCTGGCGCGAGCCCGGTGCTCCTGCCGGGCGGAGCGTGCTGGCGGGAGAGAAGGACGTCGGGACGGTGCGCTCGACCCTGACGGTAGCCGGCCGCACCCTGGGGCTGGCGATCCTGCGGCGTGAGGTGGAGCCTGGTGCCGAGGTGATGGCCGGGGGCCGCGGGGCAAAGGTGGTGAGATTGCCTTTCGGGGGAGAGGAGCTGGATGCCTGAAACACAGCGGGCCCCGGGCGAAGCCCGGAGCCCGACGGACCCTTCCGGTCGCCCCGCTTACTGGGCGGCGGTGTCCCGGGCCATGGTGGTATCCGAACCCATCATGGAGGTATCGTGCGACATTCCGCCCATGCCGGTATCGGCCGGGGCGGCCATCTCGCCGGTGGTCTCCGCGGGCGGAGCTTCATCCGCCTTCTTCTCGCCACAGGCCGCGATTGCGAGGACCGCGGTCATCAAGAGCAGCTTCTTCATCGTTTACTCCTTCACGGGGTTGGGGGGTACCGCCAATCTCCGGGGTAAACAGCGATCAGGCCGCCGGTTGCACGGGGGGCGAAGCTATACGGCGCCGGGGGTTTGTCAAGCCCGGCGCCCCGGGCCGAGCGGCCGAAATCTTTACGGTGCAAGAACTTCCGAAATTCCGATTCAGCGAGAGCGACTTTCGACATGATCGAGCCACGCACGTTCGGTGATCTCAAGAACAGCCGCTGGGCCGAGCCACCTCTCCGCGGGCGGACGGTGCGGGACGAGATCCGCGCCAACCTGATGGCGCGGATCGCCTCGGGCGATGCGCTCTTCCCCGGCATCGTCGGCTACGAAGACACCATCATCCCCCACATCGTCAACGCGCTGCTCGCGCGCCACCACTTCATCCTCCTCGGCCTTCGGGGCCAGGCCAAGAGCCGGATCCTCCGCGACCTGACCGGACTGCTCGACGACCGGATCCCGGTCGTGGCCGGCAGCGAGGTGAACGACGACCCCTTCGCCCCGATCTCGAAGTACGCCCGGGACATGCTCGGCGAGTGCGGGGACGCGACGCCGATCGCGTGGCTGCGCCGCGACCAGCGCTACGTGGAGAAACTGGCCACGCCCGACGTCACCATCGCCGACCTGATCGGCGACGTGGACCCGATCAAGGCGGCCCGGGGCGGCCACCTGCTGTCCGACGAGCTGACGATGCACTTCGGGCTCCTGCCGCGCGCCAACCGCGGAATCTTCGCCATCAACGAGCTGCCCGATCTCAGCGGCAAGGTCCAGGTGGGCCTGTTCAACATCATGCAGGAAGGCGACGTCCAGATCAAAGGGTATCCGGTGCGCTTGCCGCTGGACGTGCTGCTCGCCTTCACCGCCAATCCGGAGGACTACACCGCGCGCGGCAAGATCATCACTCCGCTCAAGGACCGGATCGGCTCGGAGATCATCACCCACTACCCGCGCACCGTGCCGCTGGGCATGGAGATCACCGCGCAGGAGGCGTGGGTGCTGCGCGGCGGCCTGCCGCTGGAAGTCCCGGACTTCGTGCTGGAGGTGATCGAGCGGGTGGCGTTCGAGGCCCGGGAGGACAAGCGGGTGGACAAGCGCTCGGGCGTGAGCCAGCGGCTCCCGATCAGCGTGCTGGAGAACGCGGTCTCCAACGCCGAGCGCCGCACGATGGCGCTGGGCGAGAAGAAGGTCGTGCCCCGGATCAGCGACGTGTATGCGGCGGTGCCGTCCATCACCGGCAAGCTGGAGCTGGAGTACGAAGGCGAGCTGCAGGGTGGCGACACCATCGCGCGGGAGCTGATCCGCCGCGCGGCGGGTCGGGTGCTGGAGGAGCGCGCCGGCGGTGCCGACCTGGGGCGGATCGTGGCCTGGTTCGACCAGGGCGGTGCGCTCAAGGTGCCGGGCGACGAGCGGGCGGAGCTCTGTTACCGCGGCTTCGGCGTGGTGCCCGGGTTGCTCGACATCGTCAACGACGCCGGCCTGTCCCCCAAGTCCGACCAGGCGCGCTCGGTGGCGGCCTGCGAGTTGGTGCTCGAGGGTCTCGCCGCCCAGAAGCGCATCAGTCGGAGCGAGGAGCTGGGCTATACCCGTGCTCGGCCGGAGCGAAGGGAGCCGGGGTATGGAAAAGGAGGGATAAGCTTTGGCTAGATAAGGCGTGAAAGGTGAAAAGCAAAAAGTGAAAGGGATGGTCGATCCTTTCACTTTTTGCTTCTTACCTTTCACGCTTTTCGTTGGCTGTCCACCCGAGCGCCCTCGCCCTCCCCACGATCACTTCCGCCGCCCCGTCCAGTCCGAGCGCGGCCGTGTTCAATACCAGGTGATAGTTCGCCGGATCGCTCCAGTCCCGCTGGTAGTGCTGCCGGTGATAGCGGGCGCGGTTCTTGTCGGTCTCGTCCGTGAGCCTGGCCGCCTCCTCCGCCGGCACACCGAGTCGTTGCGCCACCGCGCGGATGCGCCAGTCGCGCGGCGCCACCACCTTCACGTGGATCGCGTCCCGCTCTCGCGCCAGCACCGCAGGCGCCGCCCGGCCCACCAGCACGACCTTCCCCTCGGCGGCGGCCTCTTCCACGACATGCTCCGTCAGCCGTACCAGGTCGCCTTCGGACAGGCCCGGCGCGGTGCCGCTCGCGTCCGGAGGCACGACCAGCTCCGGCGTCGCGGCCACGACGGTCTGCGCCAGCCGCTCGATGAAGGTGGAGACCCGCTCCTCCCACTGGGCCACGTCCTCGGGGGTGAGACCCGCCCGCGCGGCCACCCGCTCGACGAGCTCGTTGTCCACCACCCGCCAGCCGAGCGTGCTCGCAACCCGCGCGGCGACCTCGGAGCCGCCGGCCCCATACTGCCGGGAGACGGTGATCAGCATGCCGGTTGCCTCGACGCCGGTGTCATAGCGAGGGACCCTCCTCCTGCATGTGAGGTACACTCACCGCCCGCGTCTCCCGCCGCGTGGCGAGCCCGACCAGCCCCGCCATGAGCACGCACGCGAGCCCACCGAGTGCGAACGCCGTCCGAACGCCGAAGTGCTCCGACACCCATCCCGCCTGGAACGCCCCGAACGGCGCCATGCCGAGGACCACGAACGAGTAGAAGCCCATCACCCGGCCGCGCAGCCGGTCGGGCGCCTCGAGCTGGAGCATGGTGTTGGCCATGATGCCGTTCACCGCCATCAGGCAGCCCGCGAGGGTGAACAGCGCCAGGGCGGTCCAGAATTCGTTCGCACGGCCGGCAGTGGCCAGGATCACACCGAAGATCGCGAACGTCGCGACCACCACCCTTCCCCGCCGGATCCGCGCACCGGTGGCGGCCATGGCGATCGCTCCCGAGGCCGCGCCGATCCCGATGGCGGAGACCATGGCGCCGTACCCGTCGGCGTCCAGCCCGAGCACGTCGCGGGTGTACACGGGCATCATCGGCAGGAACGACGACCCGAAGACGGTGAAGCTCGCCACGATGATGACCAGCGCCCGGGGCCAGGGATTCCCGAAGATGTACCCGAACCCTTCCTTCAGCGCCCCCAGTGCCGGCGTCCGCGTCGGAACGGCGGGACGCCGCACCCGCATCAGCATCAGCCCGGTCAGGACCGCGAGGTAGCTGGCCGCGTTCAGGTAGAAGCAGGCCGCCAGCCCCACGGTGGCGATGAGCGCACCGGCGATGGAAGGCCCGATCACCCTGGCCACATTGAAGGCGCTGGAGTTGAGGGCGATCGCGTTCATCAGATCGTCCTTCCCGACGATCTCGCTCACCAGCGACTGCCGCGTCGGGACCTCGAAGGCGGAGAGAAGGCCGTAGAACGAGGCCAGCCCCATGACCAGGTGCACCGTGATCAGCCCCAGGTGGGTCAGCAGCGCGAGTGCCAACGCCTCCAGGAGCATGCCGCTCTGCAGCAGGATCACGAACCGGCGCTTGTCCACCCGGTCCGCGACCACGCCGCCGTAGAGCGTGAACAGCAGGATCGGCAGCGAGCCGAGGGCGGTGACCAGGCCGACCGCAAAGGCGGAGTCGGTCAGCTGGAGCACCAGCCAGCCCTGTGCAACCGTCTGCACCCAGGTGCCGCACTGGGAGACCAGCTGCCCGCCCAGGAACAGCCGGAAGTCACGGTGGCGGAGGGCGGAGAAGACGGACGGTGAGGGCACGCGGGGAAGCTAGGCGGTAGGGCTGTAGGGCTGTAGGGCGGTACGGCGGTACGGCGGTAGGGCGGTACGGCGGTACGGCGGTACGGCGGTACGGCGGTAGCGGCGATTAGGGATATGCGGGAGTGCTCCGTCGTCACGTACCGTCGTACCGTCGTACCGCCG
>DATBJH010000072.1:0-33005 GCA_036556505.1 Gemmatimonadales bacterium | reverse complement strand
ATCCCCTTCTTCGCCTGGATCGCCGTGATCGCCGCCGTCAGCGTGGTCTTCCCGTGGTCCACGTGCCCGATCGTCCCCACGTTCACATGCGGCTTCGTCCGCTCGAATTTGGCCTTGGCCATGTCGGGTTCCCGATGTCCGGTTGAGTGCCTGGTGCCGGCGGTAGGACGGTACCCACCGCCCCCGCCCTGCTCCCCGGCGGTACGGCGGTAGGGTACCGTCGTACCGTCGTACCGCCCTACCGTCATACCGCCTAGCTTTTCGCTTTCGTGATGATCTGGTCCGCGATGTTCTTCGGGACCTCCTCATAGTGATCGAACTGCATCGTGTACACCGCCCGCCCCTGGGTCATGCTGCGGAGCGTGGTGGAATAGCCGAACATCTCGGCCAGGGGCACGTCGGCCGCAACGACCTGCGCGTCGCCGCGCTGGGTCATGCCACCGATCTTGCCGCGCCGGCTGGAGAGGTCGCCGATCACATCGCCCAGGAAGTCGGAGGGTGTCACCACCTCGACCTCCATCACCGGCTCCAGCAGCACTGCGTTGGCCCGGCGGGCGGCCTCCTTCACCGCCATCGAGCCCGCGATCTTGAACGCCATCTCGGAGCTGTCCACGTCGTGGTAGCTGCCGAAGGTGAGCGTCGCCTTCACGTCCACCATCGGATAGCCGGCGAGCACGCCGTTCTCCAGCGCCTCCCGGATCCCGGCCTCGACCGGCTTGATGAACTCGCGGGGAATCACCCCGCCGACGATCTTGTCCTCGAAGACGAAGCCCGCGCCCGCCTCCGTCGGCTCCAGCGTGATCACCACGTGACCGTACTGGCCCTTACCACCTGACTGGCGGATGAACTTGCCTTCGACGTCGGTGACCTTCTTGCGGATCGTCTCCCGGAAGGCCACCTGCGGCTTGCCGACGTTGGCCTCGACCTTGAACTCGCGCTTCATCCGGTCCACGAGAATCTCCAGGTGCAGCTCGCCCATGCCGGCGATGATGGTCTGACCGGTCTCGGCGTCGGAGCGGACTCGGAAGGTGGGATCCTCTTCCTGCAGCTTCTGCAGCGCGGTGGCGAGCTTGTCCTGGTCGGCCTTGGTCTTGGGCTCGATGGCGACGTCGATTACCGGGTTGGGGAACTTCATCGCCTCCAGGATGATCGCCTTGTCCTCGTCGGACAGGGTGTCGCCGGTGCGGGTCTCCTTGAGGCCGATGGCCGCGGCGATGTCCCCGGCGAGCACCTCCTCGATCTCGTCCCGCTTGTTGGCGTGCATCTGGAGCAGCCGCCCGATCCGCTCCTTCCGGTCCTTGGTGCTGTTGTAGACGTAGCTCCCGCTCTTGAGCGAGCCGGAGTAGACCCGGAAGAAGGTGAGCCGGCCGACGTAGGGGTCGGTCGCCACCTTGAACGCGAGTGCGGAGAAAGGCTCGGTGTCCGAGGCGCAGCGCTCGACGTGGGTGTCGTCGTGGAGCGGGAGGTGGCCCTTTATGGCCGGAATGTCCGTCGGACTCGGCAGGTAGTCGATGACCGCGTCGAGCAGCGCCTGCACGCCCTTGTTCTTGAAGGAGGCACCGCAGAGCACCGGGACGAGGGACCCGGAGACCGTCGCCTTCCGGATGGCCCGCTGGATCTCCTCGAAGGACAGCTCCTGGCCGCCCAGATACTTCTCCAGCAGCTCCTCGTCGTGTTCCACCGCCGCCTCGATGACCTCGTGGCGCGCTGCCTCGACCCGCTCGCGGTACGCCTCGGGCACCGGCATCTCGGTGAAGGTCTTGCCGAGCGTCTCTTCGTCGAAGATGACCTCGACCCGGCGAAGCACGTCGATGTGCCCGGTGAACATCTCGCCGGAGCCGACCGGCAGCTGGATCGGGTAGGCCTTCTTGGTGAGGCGGTCGCGGATCATGGCGAGGCAGCGGTCGAAGTCCGCGCCCACGCGGTCCATCTTGTTGGCGAAGATCAGGCGGGGGACGCCGTACCGGTCGGCCTGGCGCCACACGGTCTCGGTCTGGGGCTCCACGCCGGCCACCGAGTCGAGCAGGGTGACGGCGCCGTCGAGCACACGAAGGGAGCGCTCCACCTCGACGGTGAAGTCCACGTGTCCCGGGGTGTCGATGATGTTGATCCGGTACTGGGTGCCGTTCCGGTTCCAGAAGCAGGTCGTGGCGGCGGAGGTGATGGTGATACCCCGCTCCTGCTCCTGCTCCATCCAGTCCATGGTGGCGGCGCCTTCATGGACCTCACCGATCTTGTAGTTCTTGCCGGTGTAATAGAGGATGCGCTCGGTCGTAGTCGTCTTCCCGGCATCGATGTGGGCCATGATGCCGATGTTGCGGTACCGCTCGAGCGGGGTTTGCCGGGCCATGTGTCCTGTCGTGTCCTGTCTGCCGGTTGAGCCTTCCACCAGCGGCAACGCCAACGAAAAAGCGGGGCGACCGACCCGGGGAATCCGGTGGTATCGCTCCGCGCGCATCCGGGCCGGAGCCCTGGATGAGGAGCCCCCGCAGGGGCGTCCACGCGTTGTCGCTGGAAGACCAGAGGTGGCGGGCGGCCCGTCACGTGGTCCGATGTCGTCGCCGGCGCGATCGAAACTGCACAAAAGCGCCAAGCCTTGTGAAAGTAGCGGGTTAGGCCCTGAAGTCAACCACCCGGTGGTGCCCAGCTCGGACATGGTCACCTGCCCGGAAACGTGCGTATCTGGCATCTTCAACCGTCGCCCCTCTACCCGTGGGCACGCCGGTTGCTGCCCGGTCCCGAGAACCAGCGACACTCCGAGGGGTCCCGTGAGTCGAACGCTCACCATCGCCGGATGGAGCTACGTCGCGCTCTGCGGCGCCATCATGGCCATCCAGCCTCGGCCCCCGGCCGGGGGCGAGCCGCCCAGCCAGCCGGCGCCGTTCCCAGGCGAGGCGGGCGCGTGGTTCGCCCGGATCAAGCCCTTCTGCAATGCCGTCGAGGTGGAGGTCCAGCAGCAGCACCTGCCTCCGCCGGGCGGCACCGAGGGGGCAGGATACTCCGCCGCCTGCTATGCCCTCGCCGGCAAGATCGACCGGGCCCGCGAGGCCATCGACGCTCTGCCCCAGGATGGGCGCGCCACCGCAGCCGGCATCGTGTTCGCGATCGGCCACCCGGTGGCCGACGCGGGAGACGATGCCTCCGCCGGCCCCATCATGCGCCTCGTGGTCGAGTACCAGCCGGAGAACTACATGGCACTGTACCACGCAGGCATCTCGGAGTACATGCTGGGCGAGATGGACTTCGCTCGCACCCACCTCACCCGCTTCCTCGAGCTCTACACGCCGGAGGACGGCTGGCGGTCCAACGCCCGGGAGGTCCTGGGCCGAATCGGGTCATGAACGACCCCTACCTGGCGCCGGGCGCCACGATTCAGGGCCGCTGGACCATCGACCGCGAGCTGGGCCGGGGCGGCTACTCCGTGGTGTATCTCGCTCATGACAAGGCATTGGAGACCGAGGTGGCGGTGAAGCTGCTGGTCCCGCCGCCGGCCGCGGCGAAGGTGGCCCGGGAGCGGATGCGGCGGGAAGTCCAGGTGGTTCGCGGCCTCTCTCACGAGAACATCGTTGCCGTCTACGACTTCGTGGAGGATGGCGCGTGGAGCTTCATCATCATGGAGTACGTCGCCGGGCCGGACCTGCATGTCCGGGTGCGCGATCGCGGCCCATTGTCGGCGGACCAGGCGGTTCGGCTCGGCCGCGACATAGCCGCGGCCCTGAGTACCGCCCACCGCCACGGCATCCTGCACCGCGACGTCAAGCCGCAGAACGTCCTGCTCGACCCGGACGGGCGGTATCGACTGACGGACTTCGGATCGGCACGGCTCGACGGCCAGGTGGGAGTGACCACGACCGGGGCGCTGACCGGAACCCCGGACTATACCGCGCCCGAAGTGCTCGGTGGCCGCCGGGGTGACGCGCGCGCCGACCTCTACGCCCTGGGCCTGACCATGTACTTCGGGCTGACCGGCGATCTCCCGGGCCATGAGCCAGCGGCGTCAACCAGCAATGCGGGGTCCGGTCAGCATCCCGGGCGGGTGACGTCCACCGTGCCCGACTGGCTCGACGAGGCGGTGGCACGGGCGACGGCCCCCTCACCCGAGGACCGGTTTCCGACCGCCTCGGCGTTCGAGGGGGCGCTGTCCCGCTCGACCGGTGAAGCGCCCTCCCCCACGCCCCGGTGCGTCCTCTGCAACGGCCCCGATCCGCTCGGACTGGGCCTCTGCCCGGCCTGCGGCGGTGACGCCGGCCCGTCCGATTCGCTGGTGTTCCTCCAGCGCCCTCCGGGTGGAGAGGCACGATTGGCCGAGAGCCGCCTGGTGGCTGCGCTGCCCACGATTGCCGATGCTGGAGCCGCGATACGCGGAGAGCGGCCCCTCTTCCGTGCCTCGGTCGGCGGTGCCGAGCGCATCATCGAGGTCCTGGCCCGGCGGGAGCTCCCCGCGCGGGCGGTCCCCGTCCGATCCGCGATGAGCGCGCTACCGGTTGGCTTCTTCTTCATGCTGTCGGCGGTGTTGATCGCGGGCACCGCGGCGGGAATGGACACGGCGCCCTCGCTTCGCTGGATCACACCGGTCTTCGCCGGCCTGTTGCTGGTAGGCGCCCTTCGGACGGCTGCCACTCCGATGCTCTCGCCCCGGGGGCACGCCGTGGAGCTGCCCGACGATGTCGCTCGGCCCCTGCTCTCCACCCTCGCCGAGCTCCCACCAGGAACGGCGCGGGACCTGCTGGCCGACCTGACCCGCATGGGACATGGTCTCTACGCCGGGCTTCGGCGCACGGGCGATTCCCAGAATTCCGCCGCAGTGCTGGGCGAGCTGCTGCTGGCATCCGCGTCCGCGGCCTCCGACCTGGCTCTGCTGGACGCGAACCTGAGCAGGTTCGAGCGTCAGCGCGAACGGCTCGCGGCCCGCCCTTCCGGCTCCATGGAGACGCTCGCGCGCTGCGAGCGAACCCGGGATGCCCTGGTGCAGCGACTGCTCGAGGCCATGACTGTCCTGGGACAGCTTCAGGGACAAACGGCCGATCTGGGCGCGGAGGAATCGGAGCTGGCCGGCTCGATCGCGGAGCTTCGGGCCGAATCGCAAGCACGAGCGGCCGCAGCGGAGGAGATGGCGCAGCTGTTGAAGTGATGATTGAAGGGGAGAGAAGCTCCGATCCGTCCCCTTCCGGCCGGGCTTCGCGCGTGGGTCGAATGAGCGCCAGATTCCACAGGCGAGGACGCGTTCATGAGCCGGAACCTTCCCGTGACGCTCGCTCTCCTCTCCATCCCGGCATCCCACATTCAATGCATGAGCCGGCCGACATCGCCGCGAACGACAACCGGCGACCCGCCGGGCGCTTGGAACGGGGCGCGCTCACGCTGGAGCTGGAGGTTCGGGAAGGTGTCCTGCGGCCGGAAGGTGATACGGACCTGGCGTACCCGCGCCGGCGTTCGCGGAGGTCGGCAAAGAGCCGCACGTCCGGACCACTGATTCGGGTGCCGCAAGGCACCGAGCTCCGGGTCAAGATTCGCAATGCGTTCCCTGATTCGACGCTTAGCGTGTGCGGGCTCACGAGTCGTCCCACGCCTGGCGACACCGGCGCCCGGATGAGTGGTAACACGACCCGTGAGTCTTGATTCCGGTAGACGCGCGAGACCGCGGATTTTGAGCTCACCCCGCAAGTCGCCGGCGATCTGCGACTCGAGGTGAGGACGCAGATGCCGGGATGGATCATCCCGCTCGTGATGCGGGTCCGCTAGCGCGGGGACGTGTTGGCCAGGGTCAGGTACTCCCGTGCGCCGCCGACTGCACCAGCGCCGCCCATTCTTAAAAAGCGGAGCGGGCGCCCGGTGGAGCGCCCGCTCGAATGCTTGCGGAGAAACGGCTGTTACCAGCGATAGTGGGCGAAGGCCCGATTCGCTTCCGCCATCCGGTGGGTGTCTTCCTTCTTCTTGATCGTGTTCCCCTCGCCCTTGGACGCCAGGATCAGCTCGGCCGCAAGACGCTCCGACATCGTCTTCTCGGTGCGGGCCCGGGCGAAGGAGATGAGCCACCGCATGGACAGCGCCGTCCGCCGATCCGGGCGGACTTCCACGGGCACCTGAAGCGAGGCACCGCCGACCCGCCGGCTCTTCACTTCCAGCGTGGGCTTGGCGTTGTTCACGGCCTGCTTGAAGACGGCGACCCCGGGCTGCCCGGTGCGCTCCTCGATCAGGTCCATGGCCGAGTAGAAGATCCCTTCGGCAACGCTCTTCTTGCCCTCGAACATCAGGTTGTTCACGAACTTCGACACCGTCTGGCTGTCGTACCGCGGATCGGGCGGTACCGGCCGCTTGACCGCCTTGTTGCGTCGG
The DNA here is from genome assembly GCA_036556505.1 of Gemmatimonadales bacterium. GTDB lineage: Bacteria > Gemmatimonadota > Gemmatimonadetes > Gemmatimonadales > GWC2-71-9 > CAVVWJ01. The sequence goes on along the minus strand of DATBJH010000072.1, from coordinate 26,669 downwards.
CTCACTTCTTCCCTCCCGCTTCCTTGGGCCGCTTGGCCCCGTACTTGGAGCGGCTTTGCCGGCGGTCGTTAACTCCGGCGGAGTCGAGCGTCCCCCGGACGATGTGATAGCGCACGCCCGGGAGGTCCTTCACCCGGCCGCCTCGGATCAGCACGATCGAGTGCTCCTGCAGGTTGTGCCCCTCGCCCGGGATGTAGGCCGTGACCTCGAAGCCGTTGACCAGCCGCACGCGGGCCACCTTCCGCAGGGCCGAGTTCGGCTTCTTCGGGGTGGTGGTGTACACGCGGGTGCAAACGCCGCGCTTCTGGGGATTGGAGCGGAGCGCGGGAGCCTTGTCCTTCGCTTCGACGTCTTTCCGGCCGCGCCGGATGAGCTGATTGATGGTCGGCATAACCCTGGTGCTGGTAGAACCCTCGTGGAGCGGGCCTCGCTCCGGTTCGGAAACAGACTGGCAAATGTAGGCTATGCGCGGGTTTGGGTCAAGCCGAACGGCCACTCCGCAGCAGCTGGCGGACCTGCCGCGGAGCAGCCGAGTGCGGGCCGTGATCCACCCCGTGGCGAACCATGCGGTCCACCGCTACCGCCAGCAGCTCGTCGGGATAGGCGACGATCAGCGGCCGGGAAGCAGCCTCTCCGACAGTCGCGCCCGGTCCCGCAGACCCGCCGGTTGGCGGTGAAGTCTCCCAGCTCCTCTCCCCGTCCGCGGCTCACCTGCGGCTCCTCGTCGCGAGTCGTTCGGCGTTCTCGGCAAAGAGCATGGACGGCGGCTCCCCGGCGGCGCCCATCCCCTGCACCACCTTCCGCAGCGACCGACTCAGGCCCGGGAGCTCCTTACGCCCCAGCGCGCCGAGGCCCTGGATCAGGCGTACCTGCGCCGGCAAGGGCGCGCGCTGGACCAGCCGGCGGCCGGCGGCCGTGAGGCGCAGCTCCCGCCGGCGGGCATCGTCGGCGGCGGGCCGTCGAGCGACCAGGCCCTGCTCGACCAGTCGCCGCACCACCACCGACACGGAGCTCTGGTGGGTGTAGGTCCGCTCGGCCAGCTCGTTGATCGACCCCGCCGGGGACACGGCGAGCTGATGCAACACAAAGAGCTGCGCGCCGCCGATCCCCAGCTCGCGCTCGGTGCGGGCGGAGGACTGCCGGAGGACGCGGACGATGCGGCGGAGCGCATCGAGAGCGGCGGTCACAGCCTGGCGGTCGGCGGGGGCGGCGCGTCGCATGGGGTCCCATATATTACACGCATGAGCACCCAGACGGTCAACGCCACCCTCCGCGGGTTCGGCACTCCGGCCACCACCGCGACCCTCGTGGTCGAGCGGCTCACGCCCGGCCGCCGGCTCGGCCGCGCGGCCGCCGTGCTCGGCATGGGCGTCGCGGCGGCCGCCATCGCCATCCCCATTCCCATCGTCCACTTCGTGCTGGTGCCCGGCTCGCTGCTCGCCGGGCTGATCCTCGCCGCCGTCCGCGTGTCGCAGCGGGAGGTCGTCCGCTCGGCGGAGGGTTCCTGCCCCTTCTGCGGCACCCGCCAGCGTCTCGGGCTCGCGGGCCGGAAGTACCGGCTGCCCCGGCGCGTGCACTGCTCTTCCTGCGGGCAGGAGCTGGACCTCGACCCGACGGGATAGCGGGCTTGCCGCCTTTTGCACCGCGGTTGGCGTTTTGACAGGCGCCCCGCGCCCAACCCCACACAAGTCCTGCGGTTAGCGGAGGCCGCCCAGGCGGCCCCGTCCTTGCCTTTTCCGCGCGGCGCCGGCGCTCCTCGCCCGGCAGCAACCTCGTCGTGCGGAGCTCGTCGTGCGCCTGTCCCGCTTTCTCGTCCTGTTGGCCGCTGTCGTCGTGGCTTCGAGCTCCGCGGCCGCTCAGGACATTCCCTGGAAGAGCTACGCTGAGGTCACCCAGGGCGCCGAAGCCGCGACGGGACTGTTTTCCGTTTATTACCAGCGTGACCAGGTGTTGCTCGGTCTCACGCCCGAGCAGTTCGACCGCGACTATCTCCTCGTCACCCAGCTCTCGCAGGGCATCGGCGATCTCGGATTGGACGGCGGCACCTCGCTCCGCTCCGACCTGATCCGGTTCCATCGGCAGGGCGACCGCGTCGAGCTCTGGGTCGTGAACCCACGTTTCGCTGCCACCCCCGGCACCCCGATGGCGCGTGCCGTGGACTACTCCTTCGGCCACTCGGTGGCGCAGGCCTTCCCCATCGCCAGCGTTCGCGACACCGGTGGGAGCCAGATCCTGTTCGACCTCACGCCGTTTCTGCTGTCCGACTGGGCCGACGTGGGCGCCACGCTCCAGGCCGTGGCGACTCGCCGGAAGCTCACCGGCACGGTCACGCTGGACGACAAGCGGTCGAGCCTCCAGGAGCTCCGGCTCTTCCCGGCGAACCTCGAGGCGGAGGTCCGGCTCACCTTCCAGAGCCCTCGCAGCCTCGGCCTGGAGACCGTCTCCGACGCCCGGTCGGTCCCGGTCGGGGTGCACTACTCGCTCCTGGAGCTGCCCGCCGCGCCGATGCGGCCGCGGTACGCCGACGAGCGCGTCGGCTACTTCATCTCCGCCTTCAAGGACTTCTCCCGCGATACCGCCGAAAGCTTCTTCGTCCGGTACGTGAACCGGTGGCGGCTGGAGAAGCGGGCGCCCGGCACCATCAGCGAGCCGGTTCGACCGATCACCTACTACATCGATCACACGGTGCCGCTGGAGTGGCGACCCTACATCCGGGCCGGCATTCTGGAGTGGAACCGCGCTTTCGAGGACGCGGGCTACCGCAATGCGATCCAGGTGCTCGACGCGCCGGAGGACTCGGTCTACAGCGCGGCCGACGCCCGTTTCTCGACCGTGCGGTGGACCGCCACCAACCGCTCGGTCTACGCCATCGGCCCCACCAACGTGGATCCGCGCACCGGCGAGATCCTCAACGCCGATATCCTGGTCTCCGCCGCCTGGATTCAGACCTGGCGCGGCGAGTCGCACGACTACACGGCGCCAGTGGCCTCGGTGGAATCCGCTCTCGCCGCGGATTCCGCGCTGGGAGCCGAAGATCCCACCCTGCTCTGCCGCTTCGCCGAAGGCCTGGATCGCCAGGGTACCGTCGCCAGGGCGGTGCTGGCCGCGCGCGGCGTGGTGCCCTCGGGCGGCGCGGCCCCTCGTGAGTACATCGGCCAGGCACTGAAGGCGCTGGTGATGCACGAGGTCGGTCATACCCTCGGCCTTCGCCACAACTTTCGCGGCTCGGCCGGTATCACCGCGGCACAGTTGGCGGACCGGGATTACACCGAGCGCTACGGGCACGGGGTCTCGGTTATGGACTACACGCCGCCGGCGCTCGCGCTCGACCCGCGGCAGCAGGGACGCTTCTACTCCCCGACGATCGGCAGCTACGACCGCTGGGCCATCACCTACGGCTACGCCGAGGCGGGCGGGGTTTCCGCCGGCCGCGCGGCCAAGGGCGCCGGCGAGGACGTCGCCGGCTGGACTCCGGATGTCGAGATCAACGCGCTCCGGGTCATCGCATCGCGTGCGGCCGAGCCGGGGCACCTCTATGCCAGCGACGAGGACGCCGGTTTCGGCGCCGCCGGTCTCGACCCGACCGTTTCCCGTTACGACATGACCGACGACCCGCTGGGCTGGGCGCGGGACCGGGTCGCGCTGATCGACGGCCTCTTCGATTCGCTGGAAACGCGAGTCGTGGCGCCGGGCGAGGGCTACGGCAGGCTGCGTTCGGCCTTCGTGGACCTCCTGTCGGACCGCTGGTACGCCTTGATGGTGAGCACCAAGTATCTCGGCGGGGCTACGACCGCCCGCGATCATCGCGGTGACCCGGACGCCCGGCCTGCGCTCACTACCGTGCCAGCCGAGGGCCAGCGCGAGGCGCTGCGGTTCGTGGTGGACGCGGGGTTCGGTGAGGGGGCCTGGACCTTTCCGCCGGAGCTGCTGAGCCGGCTCGCGCCGGATCGCTGGCGCCACTGGGGAGCGTCGGGTGCCACCGCGCGGGCCGACTTCCCAGTCCACGAGTGGGCGCTGGTCCAGCAGCGCTCCCTGCTCGCCCGGCTGCTGGATCCGGTGGCTCTCTCTCGAATCCGCGATGCCGGGCTGCGCGCGCTCCCCGGCGAGTCCACCCTGGGCATCCCCGAGGTCTTCGAGACCCTCACCCGGTCGGTCTGGGCCGAGCTGGGTATTCGGCCGGGCGCGAAGCAGGGCCGACCCCGGAGCATCAACTCGGTTCGGCGGGACCTGCAGCGACTCCACCTGAACGCGATGATCGCCCTGGTAGTGGAGCCCGCGGCCGGCACGCCTGAGGACGCCCGTTCCCTGGCCCGCGCGACCCTGGTGGAGCTCGACGGCGGCCTGGGTCATGCGCTGGAGGACGACGGCGCCGACCTCGACGCCTACACCAGGGCGCACCTGGTGGACTCGCGCGAGCGGATCGCGCGGGCCCTCGACGCCCAGATGATCCAGCCACCCCCATCTCTCAGGTAGGACTTCGATGTCGCCCGAGTCGGTCGGTTCCGGCGATCCTTCGCCCCTGCTGCTTACCGCCCTCTACATGGTGGGCATCGTCACCGGGTACGCACTCCTCACCGCGCCGGAGGAGTGGCAGCGGGCCTGGCAGACGGTGCGGCAGGCCTGGACCCGGCGGCGCCGGGGGTAGCCTCACAAGGCGGTCCCGATAAGCTTTCCCGCGCATGACGGGAACCGCCACCTCCTCCCCACCCCTCCTCGTCCGCGGGCTGCGCAAGCGTTACGCCGATGTCGTCGCCGTGGACGGCCTCGACCTCGAGATCCGGACCGGCGAGTGCTTCGGCCTCCTGGGTCCCAACGGCGCCGGCAAGACAACCACTATCGAGATCTGCGAGGGATTGACAACGCCCGACGAGGGTGAGGTGCTCGTGCTCGGCCGACGGTGGGGCCACCACGACCGCGAGCTCCGCGCACGGCTCGGCATCTCGCTCCAGGAGACCCAGTTCTCCGAGAAGCTCACGGTGGAGGAGACGGTCCGGCTGTTCCGGAGCTTCTACCGCCAGGGTCCCACGGTGGACGGGGTGATCGCCACGGTGCAGCTCACGGAGAAGCGGGGCTCGCGAGTCGGACAGCTCTCCGGAGGACAGCGCCAGCGGCTGGCCCTGGCCTGTGCGCTGGTGGGCGACCCGGACCTCCTGTTTCTCGACGAGCCCACCACCGGGCTGGACCCGCAGTCGCGGCGGCAGCTCTGGGAGCTGATCGAGCGGTTCAAGGCCGACGGCCGCGCCATTCTGCTGACCACCCACTATATGGAAGAGGCGGAGCGCCTCTGCGATCGCGTCGCCATCGTCGACCACGGGCGCATTATCGCCCTGGGAACGCCCCGCGAGCTGGTGGCGTCGTTGCGCGCGGAGCACGTGGTGGAGTTCGCCGTCGGGTCCGCGGTGCGGCTGGACGAGGGCGCCCTCCAGGCCGTGGTGGGCGTGAGCGCGGCGGCGCGGAGAGACGGCACCTGGCGGTTACGGGTGGCGGAGCTCCATCGCACCGTTCCCGCCCTCCTGGACGAGCTGCACCGCCAGAACGCGCAGCTCACCGAGCTGCGCACCCATTCCGCCACGCTCGAGGATGTGTTCGTGGAACTGACCGGGAGGCGTCTCCGTGACGAGTGAGCGCCGCGGCTGGCGCGACCACCCGCTGGTCCAGCTCACGCTGGTCCGCTACCGCGAGTTCTTCCGGGAGCCCGAGGCGGTGTTCTGGGTTTTCGTTTTCCCGGTGCTGCTCACTGCCGGCCTTGGCCTGGCGTTCCGGAACCAGGCGCCGGAGCGGACCCGGGTCGCGATCGTGGAAAGCGAGGGTGCCCGGCGGGTGCAGGAGGCGCTGGCCCAGAGCGCCGTCCTCCGGACGGAGGTCCTGACGGACACAGCGGCCGCCCAGGCGCTTCGCACCGGCAGGGCCGAGATCGTGGTGGTCCCGAGAGCCGGCGGCGCCGTGGCGTACCGGTTCGACCCCGACCGCCCCGAGAGTCGAACCGCCAGGCTGCAGGTGGACGATGCCCTCCAACGCGGCTCGGGCCGCGGCGATCCGATCGCGGTGAACGATGACCGGGTGAGCGAGCCGGGCTCCCGCTACGTGGATTTCGTGGTACCGGGACTGCTGGGCATGAACCTGATGGGAAGCGGCATCTGGGGTCTCGGCTTCTCGATCGTGGACGCCAGGCGCAAGAAGCTCCTCAAGCGCATGATCGCGACGCCGATGTCGCGTACCCAGTTCCTGGCCTCGTTCGTCCTCTCGCGACTCACGATGCTGATCATCGAGGTGGGCGCGCTGGTGGGGTTCGCGGTCCTCGTCTTCGGGGTGCCGGTCCGCGGCTCTCCGGTGTCCCTGCTCGCCATCTGCCTGCTCTCGGCGCTCGCGTTCGGTGCCCTTGGCCTGCTCCTCGCGTCCCGCACCCAGACCATCGAGGGTGCCTCGGGGCTCATGAACCTGGTGATGCTGCCCATGTGGATCTTCTCGGGTGTCTTCTTCTCGTCGAGTCGGTTTCCCGAGGCGCTGCAGCCGTTTATCCAGGCGTTGCCGCTCACGGCGGTGAACGACGCCCTTCGGGCCAGCATGCTGGAGGGCGCGGGCCTGACGCGGTTGGCCCCCGAGCTCGCCATCGTAGCCGGGTGGCTGGTGGTGAGCTTCCTGCTCGCGGTCCGACTCTTTCGCTGGCGTTAGAGAATCGGCCGGCCGCCAGGGACGGACTGGCGGGCGGTCCGGATGGGCGGGATATTGGCTCGGAACGGATGGATCGCTCCTTCGGCGGAGCACCGGCCGGTGGTGTCGGGGAACGGCAATGCTGTGACATCAGCGCCACCTTCCCCCACCGCAGCTTTCTGCACCTGTCCGAACACATTCTCGGCTCAGCACTTACGAGAGGCGGGCAGGGCCCCATGCCGGTGCAATGGCTGGCTCGGATCATGCGACAAGGATGGTCGGTCTTGCCGTGGTCCGCCCGAGGTCCCCGTACTCCACCGGAACCCGCCATGTACCTGGTCGAGATCGAGACAGGTCGGGAACAGCTCTACCAGACGCCCGAGGCACTCGCCGCAGCCATTTGCGGCGGGGTCATCAAACCCAATTCGCGGATCTTTCATCGCACCTCGTCGAGCTGGATCTCCATCACCTTCCATCCCGAGTACCGAAAGGCGATGGCCGCCCGGGCGGCGGAGCCGCTGCCGCCGCTGCCGCGGAAGCAGTGGACCTTCTTCGGCACTGAGGCCCCGGGCCGCCAGATCGACGAGACCCAGGGCGGGGCCGTGAGCCAACCCGACACCAGCGAGCCGGCTCCCAAGCCCCGGGGTCTGCGAGGACTCTTCAGCCGCAGACGGCGCGCTCAGCCTTCCGACCCCGCCAAGCAGGCGGGCTCCTAACCCACCCGCGAAGCATCATAGCCGACGCGGCCGCGCCTTGACACGCGCGGCCGCGTCTCGAACATTGCCGGTATCGTGAAACACCATTCCAAGTCTGCGCCCGGCCGGCCGCTCGCCGGCACGCAGGCCGTGGTGCGCGCCCTCAGGCTGCTGCGGGCCTTCACCGACGCGCGGCCGGAGTGGAGCCTCGCCGATCTCTCCCGCGAGCTGAAACTCAGCAAACCCACCGCCTACCGGTTGCTCGCCGCGCTGGAGGACGAAGGCCTGGTCGTGCGGCAGGAGGCGGCCGGCGGGTATCGCCTCGGGCCCACGGCGATCGAGCTCGGCGCGCGGGCGCAGCGGGCCAGCAGCGTGGCCGGAGCCGCGCGCCCGGAGATGGAGTCGCTCACTCGGGCGACGGGCGAGACGTCGAGCGTCGAGGTGCTCGAGGGCGACGAGACGCTGATCCTAGACGAGGTGCAGGGAGACCACCTGATCGGCACCTCGCCCAGCATCGGTACCCGCTGGCCGGCACACGCCACCTCCACCGGGAAGGTGCTCCTGGCCGCCACGCTGGAGCGGGATCCGGAGCTGGTGCGACAGATGGCACGGCGTAACGGCGGGCGGCTGCGGGGAATCACGCCGAGGACCATCCGCTCGACCTCCCGGCTCGTGAGCGAGCTGGCGCGCGTGTCGCGCCAGGGATACGCCACGGCCGACGGGGAGCTGGAGGCGGGCTACGTCGCCATCGGCGCGCCGGTCCGACGGCATGACGGCAGCACCGTGGCCGCCATCTCATTGGGCGGTCCCAGCACCAGGTTCACGGAGGCCCGGATCCCCGGGCTGATCAAGGCGGTCCGGGATGCAGCCGGCCGGATCTCGCAGCGACTCGGCTGGACCAACTCGACCTGATACCCGGGCAGCAGACGTCATGAACCATGGCCTCCGGTTGGTTCCGCTCCTGGCAGCGGCAGGCCTCCTCAGCTCGGCCTCCCCCATCGCCCGCGCTCCCGACCCGCCCCGCGGCTCGCTGGTGATCGTGGGCGGAGGTGACCGCTCAGAGGCGATGATGCGCCGGTTCGTCGAGCTGGCCGGCGGCCGGGGGGCCCGGATCGCGGTGGTGCCGAACGCCAGCTCGGAGCCGGAGGAAACCGGTCGCGAGCTCGTGGCGGAGCTGGACAGCCTCGGCGCGCGGGCCTTCGTCTACCATCTGGACCGCGCCGCGGCCGCCTTGGCGGCGTCGGCCCGGAGACTTGACTCGGCCACGGGCATCTGGTTCAGCGGCGGGGACCAGGCGCGGGTCACGGCCGTGCTGGCAGGCACTCCGGTGCAGCGGGCGATGCTGCGTCGCTACCGGGAAGGCGCGGTGGTCGGCGGCACGTCCGCGGGCGCGGCGATCATGTCGGACTCGATGATCACCGGCAACCAGACACCGCCGGGCGACACCACCGGCTACTACGGAGACGAGTATCCCGCGATCGCGCGTCATCGGGTGGAGATCGTGCCCGGCCTCGGCTTCCTTCCCGAAGCGATCGTGGACCAGCACTTCATCCGCCGGGAGCGCCACAACCGCCTGCTGAGCGCAGTGCTGGAGCGTCCTTCCCTGCTCGGGGTCGGCATCGATGAGAGCACCGCGCTCGAGGTCGGTCCCGACGGACGCTGGCGAGTGCTGGGTGAGAGCGCGGTGGTGATCTACGACGCCCGCCATGCGCACGTAACCGGGGGCAAGAAGCCGCTGCTGGGAGCGACCGGGCTCCGGGTGCACGTGCTGCCCGCAGGGGCCGCCTTCGATCCCCGAACCGGAGGCGGCGACCTGTGACCCCGAGCCGGGCGACGAACGAGGCCAGGCGGCTTCCGGAGGAGCCGGACTGGCTCGAGGCGGTCCGCGCCGGGGATGCCTCCGCCTTCGAGGCCCTGTTCCACGCTTACCATGCCGGGCTGTGCTCCTTCGCCTACCGCTATCTCGGCGCCCGTGACCTGGCCGAGGAGATCGTGCAGGAGGTGTTCCTCTGCGTCTGGGAGCGGCGACGGACCTGGCATGTTCGCACCTCGGTCAGGAGCTATCTGCTCACCGCCGTCCGGAATGCCGCTCTGAGCTACCTCCGCCACGAGCGCGTCGTCCGTCGCCGCCGGACCGAGATCTCCGACGCTCAGGATGCGTTCGCGCCGAGCCCCGAGGTCCGGGCAATGGAGGGGGAAACGATCACCGCGGTCCGGGAGGCGATCGGCCGGCTGCCGGAGCGCTGCCGCCTCGTCTTCACCCTTCACCGGGAGCAAGGACTGACCTACAGCGAGGTGGCCGAGGTTTTGGGCATCTCGCCCCGAACCGTGGAGGTGCAGATCGGACGCGCGCTCAAGGCGCTCCGGAAGCACCTCGCCCACCATCGGCCCTGAGCCACTCTTTCACCACTTCGTCGGGCCTGTAAGGGTATCCGGAGGCCTCGTGCGTCTATGGAGCACCGGCCCTCCGGAGACGACCCACCCGTGAACCACGAACCCGACTGGACCAGACTCGGGCGCTACCTCGCCGGCGAGTGCACGCGCAGCGAGGCCGAGACGATCCGGCGCTGGATGGAGGCCGATCCGGCGCATGCGCGACTGGTCGATGAGCTGCGCGCCGTCTGGGGCGCCGCCGCAGCCACGACCACCAGGTGGGACACACCGTCCGGGTGGCGCCGCCTGGCCGCCCGCCTTCGCTCGCGGGAGCGGGGACACGGGCTGACCCTGGTGGACGCCGATCTGCCGAGCGGCCAGAGTGGCACTCGCGCCGCACGCTGGACTATGGTCGCGGCCGCGACGGCGCTGGCCCTGGGCAGTGGAGTCTGGTGGACCCGGGCTACCGAGCGGTCCGACGGCGGCGTCGCGATCTCCACGCCCCTCAAGGACGTGCGTGTCCCGATGGGTCAACGGGCCCAGTTCCAGCTCATCGACGGAACCCGAGTGCTGCTCGGCCCCGGCAGTGTCCTCCGCTACGACACCACGCGGTTCGGCGGCTTCACCCGCGAGCTGCTGCTCGACGGCCAGGCACATTTCACCGTCGCGCACGATCCTCACCGGCCCTTCCTGGTTCGGACGGCTCGAACGGTGACGGAAGACCTCGGCACCGAGTTCGCCGTCACCGACTACGCCGCCGACTCGGCCGGCGTGGTGGTGGTCGCGTCGGGAACCGTGGCCGTGCGCAGCGTGGAGGCCGACACCGCCAGTCCGACCACGTTGCTCCGAACCGGCGATCTGGTGCGGCTCGAGCGTGCCGGGCGGGTCACGATTCGTCGCGGCGTTGACCTCCGGTCGACGCTGGCGTGGACCGAAGGGCGTTTGGTCTTTACCGATACGCCGGTCGCCGAAGTGATCACGCGGCTCAACCGGTGGTATGACGCCGATGTACGACTTGGCGACCCGGGGTTGGCGGCCCTCCGCTTCACCGCGAGCTACGGCGCCGTCTCGGAAGCGACCGTGGTGCGCGAGCTCGCCACGGCCATCCGCGCCCGGGTCGTTCACCGGGGCAGCACCAGCCTGATCGTTCCCCTCTCCAGTCATCAACGGGAGAACTGAAACATGCGTCACCTTGGTACGCTCATGGCGGTTCTGGCCCTCGTGGCCGTCCGGCCGGCCCTCGCACAGGAGGAGGGCGGATACATCGAACGCGGCCCCCGGTTCCTGCTGGCCTCCGCCAAGGAGCCGGTGCGGGTGGATGCCCGCAGGACGCCGGTGCTGCGGCAGCGGATCTCGGTGGACCTCCAGGGGGTTTCGCTGGGCGAGGCATTGCGGGACGTCTCCCGGAAGTCGGGTGTGCGGCTGGCGTTCAGCGACGCGGTGCTGCCGCCCGATCGGACCGTCGAGTTCCGGGCGGACAACATCACGGTGGCCGCGGCGCTGACGGAGCTTCTGATCGACGCCGATGTGGACATCCTCTTCTCCCGCGACGGCGGCGGCGTGCTGGTGCGGAAGCAGGAGTCGCTCGCCGTCATCCGCGGGACCGTTACCGATTCGGCGGGCACGCCGCTCGAGGGCGCCTCGATCTCGGTGGTCGGAACCCAGATCAGAGTGGAGACCAATGCGAACGGACAGTACACGCTCCCCGACGTGCCCCCCGGGCCGGCCGTGATCCGGGCCCAGTTGATCGGGTACTACCCGGCGGAGCGCACGGTGACGGTGGGCGACGCGGAGATGACGGTGGACTTCGCGCTGATGCCTGGGGTCACGCAACTGGAGGAGGTCGTGTCGGTGGGCTACGGCCTCCGCGAGCGCGCCGAACTGAGTACCGCGGTGTCCTCAGTCGACAGCTCGGAGCTGGCGAACAAGCCGGTCGCCAGCGTGGACGCGGCGCTCCAGGGCAAGGCGCCGGGCGTGCAGGTCGTCCAGAACGCCGGCAACCCTGGGAATGCCGTCAGTGTGCGCGTCAGGGGCGCGGCGTCGGTCTCGGCCAGCAACGACCCGCTCTACGTGGTGGATGGGGTGCCCATGATCTCGAACGACATCTCCCAGCTCGATGCCGGTGGCCAGGGTATCGCGGCCATCAACGGGCTCAGCGTGGACGATGTCGAGCGGGTCGACATCCTCAAGGACGCCGCCGCTGCAGCCATCTACGGGTCCCGCGGCTCCAACGGCGTAGTGATGATCACGACCAAGCGCGGCACCCCCGGCCGCACCGACGTCACGTTCAGCTCCTTTGTCGGGACTCAGTCCGCCTCCCGGAGACTGGACCTGATGAACAGTGCCGAGTATCTGGAGTTCTTCAACGAGAGCGCGGCGAATGACGGCTATGGCGACAACTACTACGGGGAGCTCGGCCTGGCCGACAGCGTGAGCACGGACTGGCAGGACGCCGTGCTCCGGTCGGCGCCGGTCGGCAATGCGGAGCTGGCTGTGAGCGGCGGCGACGACCGACTCCATTACCGCGTTTCGGGATCCTGGTTCGGACAGGAGGGCATCGTCCAGTCCTCGGGTTATCGCCGGTTCGGCGGCCGGGTGAACCTCGACTTCAATCCCAGCGGGACCCTTTCGCTGCGCACCGGTCTGGCCGTCTCCGGTGACAAGAACGACCGGATCGAGAACGACGGCAGTGATGTAGGCATCATCACCAACGCCGTGGGCGAGGCCCCCCTGGTACCGGTTCAGCATGTCAACGGGGATTTCACCGGGCTGGATGACGGCCTCGAGTATCCCAATCCGGCCGCGCTCCTGAACTACAACAACATCCGGGCGCGGAGCACGAACATCCTCGGCAACCTCGAGGCCAAGGTCCGAGTGACGCCGACCTTCCACCTCACCGGACGGTTGGGGGTGGACATGGTCAACCTTCGTGAGGAGCAATTCGAGTCGCGCCTGGTGTCCGGCACCTATGCCTCCAGCGCCGACGGCGTCGCCAAAACCGGCTTCAGCGACGCCAACCGGTACCTCTTCGAGAGCTTCGCCACCCTGCTGCCTGATCTCGGCACCCGGCACGAGCTGGAGGTGACGGCAGGCGGCAGCCTCGAGCTGAACAAGGGCGAGCTCAACTTCGTCCGCGGTGAAGGCTTCAGCAGCGACGACTTCCAGCAGGTGCGGAACGCGACGATCATCACCGAGTTCGACGGCACCGAGTCGGAGAACAACCTGGCGTCGTTCTTCGCCCGCGCCGACTACACCCTCGACCGGAAGTACACCTTCGGCGGCAGCCTTCGCACCGACGGCTCCTCCCGGTTCGGCCCCAACGACCGCTGGGGTGTGTTCCCGGCAGTCTCCGCGTCATGGCTCCTCAGCGAGGAGTCGTTCGTCAAGGGCGGGTTCTTCGATTTCCTGAAGCTGCGCGCCAGCCTTGGGCTCACCGGCAACCAGGCGATCAGCGACTACCCCTTCCAGGGGCTGGTGACCAGCGCCAACTACGGCGACCAGCCGGGCATCGCCCCGGACAACCTGCCCAACCCCGACTTGAAGTGGGAGACCACCGCGCAATTCAACGCGGGGGTCGACATGGCCTTCTTCACGGGCCGGGTGAGCCTGAGCGCGGACTGGTATCAGAAGAAGACGCGCGATCTGCTGCTGGAGCGGCCGATCACGGCGACGAGTGGGTACACCACGGTGTTCGACAACGTGGGTAACGTGATCAACCGGGGTTTCGAGCTGGGGCTCACCACGGTGAACATCGACTCTCGCAAGGCCGAGGGGTTCCGCTGGACCACGACGCTCAACCTTGCCCTCAACCGGAACAAGGTGACGGCGCTGTTCAACGACCAGCCGTTCTCGGACGGCATCCGCAGCCTCAACCGGGTGGCGGTAGGACAGCCCATCGGCGCGTTCTACACCCTGCAGTTCCTTGGGGTGGATCCGGCCACCGGCGACGCGATCTACAAGGACATGAACGGCGACGGCAGCATCAACTCCGACGACTTCACCATCGTCGGGAGTCCGCATCCGGACTACACCGGCGGATTCACCAGCACCTTCACCTGGAAGGGCTGGGATCTCACCGGCTTCCTGACCTTCAGTCAGGGCAACGAGGTCTTCAACGCGATGCGGATCTTCAGCGACGCCGGCGGGTGGTTCCTGGACAACCAGTTCCGGGACGTGCTGGACCGCTGGCAGCAGCCGGGTGACGTCACCGACACGCCCCGAGCCAGCTTCGACGGCGTCTCCGGTGCGGCGGAGATCTCCAGCCGCTACATGGAGGACGGCTCCTACTGGCGCCTGCAGGACCTGACGCTCGGCTACCGGCTCCCTGAGAAGTGGGCCGGCAGCATCGGCGTCGGCACTGCCCGGTTCTACGGCTCGATCCGCAACCTGTTCACGATCACCGACTACTCCGGGTATTCCCCGGACGTGAACAGCAACGGCCAATTCGAGTCGGACGTCGGGCTGGGGACGGACTTCTACTCGTACCCGCAGGCCCGCACCTACAGCTTCGGCATCCAGGCCTCCTGGTAAGCCGCCACGCCCATACGGAGATCACGCGATGCGTCATCCAGCTGCTTTCGCCGTCCTCCTGGTCGGGTCGCTGGCGGCCTGCGATTCCATTCTGGACCAGAACCCGCCGGACGCTTTGCCGACCGAGGACGCCATCACCGATGCCCGGGGCGCCCGCGCCGCCCTGGCCGGCGCCTACGACGGGCTTCGAGGCGCGGACGAGTTCTACTACGCCGCCGAGTTCATCACCCTGGGCGACCTTTCCGCGGACGGCGTGGTGAGCGTCGGAATTTCCGGCCCGTTCGACTTCGCGGACGCGAACGAGCTGCGGGCCAACAACTCCTCGGTGGCGGGGGTCTGGGAGGACATCTACGAGGCCCTCAACCGGGTGAACGTCATCCTCGAGGCGGTCCCCGGCCTGACCGATCTGGATGACGCAGAGAAGAATCAGATCCTTGGGGAAGCGCACGCACTGCGGGCGCTGAACCTGCACAACCTGACCAAGTTCTGGGGCGATGTGCCGATGCCGTTGGTCAGCCCGAAGAGCGTCGAGGAGGCCTCGCAGATCACCCGAACGCCCGCCGCAGAGGTCTACGCCCAGATCCGTGCCGACCTCGCGGAGGCGGAGACGCTGGTCGCTTTTGGACCCGATTCCACCACCCGGGTCAGCACCGGCTTGGTGGACGCACTCCAGGCCCGGGTCGCGCTGTACGAAGGGAACTGGGCGACGGCGGTCGCCGAGGCCGACGAGGTCCTGGCTCAGGGCTACCAGCTGGCGGACGACTTCACGACCCTGTTCGACGCCGAGGGCACCGACACGGAAGAGGACATCCTCAAGCTCACCTTCACCGCCGAGCAGTTCGCCTGGCACGGGTTCTACTACACTTCGTCCGACGACGGCGGCGAGGGGACCGTCGGTCCGTCGCAGCACCTCATCGACCTGTACCAGCCGGACGATGTTCGCGGCGCCTGGTCGATCGTGGGTGATACCGAGGGAGAGGCGTCAGGTCACAAGTTCCCCACCACGATCGGGGCCGAGGACTTCCACGTCATCCGGCTGGCGGAGGTCCTGTTAATCAAGGCGGAGGCGCTGGCGCGACAGAACGACCTGGTGGGAGCGGTGGATGCCTACAACCTGATCCGCGAGCGGGCCGGCCTCGATCCTCACACCTTGGGCAACGAGGTGAACAGCCAGGCCGAGGTGCTCGCGGAGATCGACCTGCAGCGCCAGCTCGAGCTGGCGTTCGAGGGCGACCGCTGGCCCGACCTGGTGCGCAGCGGCCGGGCCGTGGAAGTCATGGGGGGGATCCCGGCCTACCAGACCCTCTACCCGATTCCCCAGACCGAGATCGACGTCGCGCCGGGGGTCTCCCAGAATCCGGGGTACTGAAGCCGGCGTACCTCTCGGTCAGGTGGCTCGATACGTCGGCACCAGGATCGCGCGACCGAGGGTGTGTCCGAGCAGGGTGAACGAGACGGCGGCGGGAGCCGTCTTCTCGTTCACGCCGAGCTTCTCGACGTCCAGCGCGTGCACCACGAAGTAGTAGCGGTGGGCCCGGTCTCCCTTGGGAGGCGCGGGCCCTCCGTATCCCATGCTCCCATAGTCGTTCCGGCAGTGAAAGGCGCCTTGGGGCAGGCCTGAGCCGTCCTCCTTCCCTGCTCCGGTGGCGAGCGAGGTACTGCTCGCCGGCAGGTCCACCACAACCCAGTGCCAGAAGCCCGAAGGCGTCGGCGCATCGGGGTCGAAGCAGGTGACCACGAAGCTCCGAGTTCCTTGGGGCGCGTCTCGCCAGGTGAGTTGGGGTGAGCGGTTGCCCGCGCCGTAGACGTGCGCCTCGGACACGGGTGTGCCGTGACGTACGTCGGTGCTTTCGAGGGTGAACGAGGGCACTCGGGGTAGCAGTTCGTAGGGGTCAGGCGCGACCGGCCGCTCCAGATTCATTGAGCCTCCTCGACGATCGGTGTCACTTGTCCGCGGCCATCACCAGGCGTTGGGCCTGGGCGAGATCCCGAGCCGAAGCGGTGACGAGGCCGGTATCGACCGGGCTCACGAGCCCACGGGTCTCCAGATCCTTCCAGATCTCGTGGCTCTTGCGGTACCGCTCCACGGCCGCGAATCGATAGTTTCGACGATCCGCTTCGGGAATGCTGTGACGGCCAGCCAGCGTGTCGTAGGCACGGCCCATATCCGTCCAGGCCGTGGCTATAATGGCCCGGGGAAAAACGTGGCTGGCCTCAACCACGATCCGATCCCCGAACGTGCCGGTCCGGCGGCAGACGGCCGCGGCGTCCGCGCGGCCCAGGATCGCGGAGCTCCTACAGACGCGCCCGAGGTCCTCTATGATGGCCAGGCGATGGAAGAGATTGGAGGTATCGGCCCGCAGCTCCCGCTCGTGTCTCTCGAGCGCGGTAATGAAATACGGGATCGCCTCCTGGTGCCTGCCGAGGGCCGCGAGCGCCTCACCCACACGGCAGACAAAGGAACCCCTGGGATTCTCGGACTCGTTCTCTCGATGGAGCACGAGCGCCTCCTCCCAGCGACCCAGCCGACCGAGCATCGTCGCCTCGTAATAGCGCGCGCTCGAGGCCGCGTTGGCATAGGTCTCGTTCTCCGGGAACTCGGCGCTGAGCTGGCGCCGGAGCGTTCGGCTCCGGCGGTGGCTCTCCAGCGCGCCGGCCAAGTCGCCCGACTCGGCCTGGGCATCCGCCAGATAGCCGTTCGTCACCGAGATCGCGTAGCGCACTCCGGGCAACTTTCGCACGGACTCGGGAGCGGCCTCGAACTGCCTCAAGTCGGCCGAGTGATACTCCAGCGCATCGGCGATCTTGCCTTCCTCGAGGAAGATCTGTCCCAGCAGGTTGTTGGCTGCACTGAGGTCCAGGCGCAGGTCGGTGTCGGTGGGCGAGCCAAGGACCAGGGGATCGAGCAGGGCACGGGCACGGCGGGCATGGGTCAATCCGCCGGGAACGTCTCCTCTCTCCCAGACCACGCGCCCCAGCGACAATGCGGTGCGAGCTGCCTCCCGATGCAATAGGGCGTTGCCGCTGTCGGCGCGGATCAGAGTCTCCAAGATCCCGAGCGCCTTAGTGTAGCTCCGGACGGCGCCTTCGGTATCGCCGAGGCTAGAGGGCTCCCCTCCCTGCAGGTCTCCGATGCGCTGATAGGCGCCCGCCAGCTCGCGTTGGAGCGAGGGATCCTCACGGGACTCGCCGGCAAGCACGTCGAGGTAGCCCAGGGCGTCGCGGACCATCCGCTCGCGCACCGGTCTCGCGCCGCGCAGGTTGCGGATGGCGTCGTGATAGTCGAACAGCAGCGAGTTGGCGAGCTTGCGCACATCGGCGAAGCGCCGCTCCGCGACCGCCTGCGCCACCCGAGCCTGTTGTGCCTGGTAGGCGGTAGCGGCGGTGCCGCCGAGGAGCGCCAGCGCCAGCAGCGCGGCCGCGGCGACCGGCACACGATTCCGGCGGATGAACTTGCCGGCCCGGTAGCGGAACGTATCGGGCCGGGCTCTCACCGGGAGGCCCTCCAGGTGCCGCCGCAGATCGCCGGCGAACTGCTCGACCGACTGGTAGCGGCGTGACGGCTCCTTGCGAAGCGCGGTGAGCAGAATCGTGTCGAGGTCGCCCCGCAGACGGCGGCGAAGCTTCTCGGTACCGCCGACCGCGGATGGTCGCTCGGGGTCGGTCGTACGCACGGCCTCGACCAGATCGAGCGGGGCCCGGCTTCGGGTGCGGTAGGGTGATCGGCCGGTCAGGAGCTCGTAGAGCACCACGCCGAGCGCGTAGACGTCGCTCACCGTCGTGGCGTGCCGGCCCTCGACCTGTTCCGGGCTGGCGTATTCCGGGGTCAGCAGCCGCATGCCGGTGACGGTGGAGGTCATCTCATCCGCGCCCTCGTGCAGCACCTTGGCGATGCCGAAGTCCAGCAGCTTCGGGGTCCCGTCGGCCGTCACCAGGATGTTGAGCGGCTTGATGTCCCGGTGCACCACCAGGTTCTGGTGCGCGTAGGTGACCGCGCCGCAGACCTGGAGAAAGAGGCGCAGCCGATCCTCGACCGAGAGCTCCCGACCGGTGCACCAGGCGTCGATCGGCTCGCCTTCGATGTACTCCATGGCGAAGAACGGCACGCCCTGTTCGGTGCTTCCACCATCCAGCAGCCGGGCGATGTTGGGGTGGTCCAGCGAGGCGAGGATCTGCCGCTCGGCCCGAAAGCGGGCGAGGACCTGCTCGGTATCCATCCCGCGCTTGATGACCTTGAGGGCGACCCGGTGCCGATACTGCCCATCCGCGCGCTCGGCGAGATAGACGGCGCCCATCCCTCCCCGGCCGATCTCCCGGTTCACTCGGTAGGGGCCCACCAGCCGCCCCACCCAGCTTTCGTCGGCACCGCTCCAGGTCCTGGAGGAGGCGATCGCGGGGGAGGAGATGAAGTCGCCGGCCCGGGTGTGTGCGGCGAGGAGCCGCTCGACCTCGGCTCGAAGGTCCGGGTCATCGGCGCAGCGCTGTTGCAGGAAGACAGCCCGCTGTTCGTCCGGAAGCGCCACGGCGGCGTGGAACAGCTCTTCGCACCGCTGGAACCGTTCGCTGGTCACCCGGTCGCTCCAGAGCCCTCGATCGCATCGTACAACCAGGCGCGGGCGAAGGCCCACTCACGCTCCACCGTGGCGCCGGAGATCTGCAGCACCTCCGCGATCTCCTCGATGGTCAGTCCCCCGAAAAACTTGAGCTCCACGACTTTGCTTTTCCGCTCATCGAGCGCTGCCAGGCGCTCGAGGGCGTCCTCCAGCGCAATGAGCTCCACGTCCGGCCTGCCGGACGGCGACTCCACGAGGCTCAGCGAGACCCGCTCGGGGTTCCCTCCGCGCTTCCTGGCCGCCCGGTCACGGGCGTGGTTGACCAGGATCCGCCGCATCATGGCGGCGGCGACGCCGAGGAACTGGGCCCGGTTGCGCCAGTCCACCCGTCGCTGGTCCACCAGCCGCAGGTAGGCCTCGTGGACCAGGGCGGTGGGCTGCAGGGTGTGGCCGGGGGCTTCCCGGCTCAGATAGGAGGACGCAAGCCGATGCAGCTCCTGGTAGAGCACCGGGAGCATCTGGTCCAGACCCGGTTTGTCGCTGCGGCCCCAGTCAAGAAGCCATTGGGTGATGGCGCCTTGAGGGGAGGCTGGGTCGTCGGTCATCCGGGGATCGACTCGGGGGTCTGGAGGGTTGGCCGGTCTGAACGATTGTACGCCCGATTGGGGCCTTTCTCAATGCCCGACCCGGGCCAGCGGATGAGGGGATAAATCGGATTTTCGGGCGTTCCCGATATGCCGACGGGGCCACTTCGGGTCGCCGGCCCCGTTGCGCTTCACTCCGGAACCGAGGATTCCATGTATCCGCGACCTCTGACGCTCTCGTTCCTGCTGCTGCCGATCATGTCCGCGGCCGCGCAGGATGCCCCGACCTCCGCAGCCAAGAAGATCTGTCTCGCCCCGGCAACGGTGGAAGCCGCGCCCAGCGACGTCGACCCGGTCACGGCGGTGCGTGAGACCTTCACCGGCTTCCTCACTGGTCCCACCCTCGGCGTCATCCCACTCACCGCGCGGCTCGAGTCCCAAGCACGCCAGGAGGCCAAGCTGGCCGGCTGTGGCTATCTGCTGCTGCCCTCCATCAAGCATCAGCGCAAGACCGGGGGCGGTTTCCTCAGCCGGGTCGCGGGCAGCGCCGCCGAGCAGGGGGCGTATTCGGTGGCATCAGGCGCGGGCTCTACGGCCGAGCGCGTGGTGGCCAGCGCGGCGGCCGGCGCCGCCCGGACGGCGGCCTATGACTACGCCAACCATTTCCAGGCCAAGGACGAGCTCACCCTCGGCTGGCGACTCGAGCGGCACGACGGCACCGAGCTGAAGAAGGGCAAGGAGAAGAAGAAGGCGGAGGCGAACGGCCAGGACCTGCTGACGCCGATGGTGCAGAGCGCCTCGGAGGCGATCGCCGAGGTCGTGGCGGCACGTGAGTCCTGAGGGGTCACCCTGCATGAGGCCGGTATCGGAGTGGATTCGAGCTTCCCTGTTCGCGGCGGTCGCCGTGGCTACCCTCCCTGCCTGCAATGAGGGCGCAGCGGGTGAGAGTGCACGCGGCGAGCGGGTTGCCCGCCTCACAGCGAAAGGATCTCCCTGTCCCTCCGTGGAGGACATGAGCACAGCGATGGCTACTCCGGTCACGTTCACCCGATCGTTCGGCGGTTTCTGCATGTATGAGCTCACGGGGCAGCATCGCGGGGTCTTCGTCGAGTTGATTACCCAGCCCGCGTCACGTGCCGATGACGTTTTCGCGGATATGCGGCGGGTCGTCAAAGGGATGAAAGGTCAAGAGGCGACGCCGGACCGTCTGGACCTCGGGGAGGGAGGGTGGGCCTTCGGCTCCGGCGGGATGAGTCGGGCCGCCGTCGTAGCCAAGGGCCGTCTGTATCAGGCGAACATGGAGTACATGGGGCTCGAGACCATCGGCGACCAGAAGGACGCCATGGTCCGCGTGCTCGAGCTGGCCATCCGCTGAACGAGGTCATCCATGCCCCGCGGGCGCCGCGTCAGCCGACTCAGTCTGTTCTACGGGATCGTGATCCTGGCGATCCTCGTCGGCAGCTCGCTATGGCTCGACAGCCGCGGCGTGCCGACCAGCGCCAGTGTGACGGGGAAGAGCGAGGAGATTACCGTCACGCGTGACCCGCAGGGTGGATGGTACCGGTACTTCCGGGTGGGAGCCGCTTTCGATGCCGCGGGTGGTGCAACCATCGCCACTCTCACGGTGGATCGAGAGCGCTACGACCGGCTGCGGCTGGGGGACTCGGTCGAGATCCGCTACCTCCCCGCCCTGCCACTGATCGCCCGCACACCAGATCGCTCTACCGCAACCGTTGCCGCCGAGGCCGCGCAGCATCTCCTGGGCAGTCGGTTGCTGTGGTGGATCGGCGGCGGCGGGCTGGCAATGGTGGTCGCGGCGCGGCTGGGCATGCTGCCGATCCTGATGACCGGCCTGCTGTGGATGGCGGCGGGCCATCTCCTCCTGCTGCACTCCCCACCCGTGCCGATGGCCGCGGGCCTCGAGACGACGGCTAGGGTCAAGGGAATCACGCTGGTGGCCAAATCCCCGTCGCGGGGTACCGGGAGACGGCGCTCGCGGGCAGTCTCCTCGGAGTCCGTGAGGCGCCTGGCGGTGCCCTACCAGGTCCTCCAGCTCCTGGTCCCGGTTCAGGGGCGTCCGGATTCGGTGCTGGCGGTGGATGCCGTCGATTCGGGAAGCGTAGCTGGTCTGGCATTCGGGGCGGTGCTGCGAGTGCGGCACCCGGAGGGGGACCCGCGTGCAGCCCTTGTCACGGAAGCGAAGAGGACTTTCGTGGTGCGCAACCGGTACCATTACCTGCCCATCGTGGTTGGGCTCCCGCTGATCGGGATGCTCGCCGCGTGGGGTTTCAGGGACCGGCGCAGGCGAGCCGCGGCCCGGCCCCGGACGGGCGCGACATGAGGGCCGTGGCGGCATAGCGCCGTCGGCCGCGGTGCCCGGGATCGGCCATGGCGCCCTTGCGTTCCGCCGTGTAACGTGGAGAGGGGTCCACCCGACCTCCGAGGGGCTCGTCCCGACTTCCGGAGCAGCAGTTCCCTTTCCAGCCGAGAGGTGTTCATGCTTCGCCGCACATTAGCCGGCGCGACAGCGGCCGGTGCCCTCCTTCTCCTGGCCTCCTGTACCGACCAACGCGAACCTGTCGGACCGACCGACACGCCGTCCGGGCCCGACCTGGCACCAGCCCAGGGCTCCGACGACCCCGCCGCCCTCGCGCGGACCGTCCCGGGGTTCGGCGGATTTTTCATCGACGCCCAGGGTGCTCCTACGGTCTACCTCCGAGACCCGGGCCAGCGGGGCCGGGCCGAACAGGCGCTCGCTCCCTACCTGCGGGCGCACGGCGTAGGCGCGGGGCAGCTCAAAGTGCGGAAGGGCGACTACGACTGGAGTCAGCTGGAAGGTTGGTTCACCGGAGCCAGCGCCGAGGCGTTGGCGGTGCCTGGTGCGGTCTTCGTGGACGCTGACGAGGCGAGCAACCGGGTGCGAATCGGAGTGGAGCCCGGTGCCGGCGGCCGGGTGCGCGCCGCACTGGCGAAGCTCCGGATGCCCGATGCCGCCGTGATCCTCGAAGAGCGGGCGCCCGTGACGTTCGCCGTGGGCCGAGGACCCAAGCCGAAGGCCAAGCCGGGCAGCGGGCCCAGCCTGCAGGGCACCGTGCGGCCTATCATCGGCGGCGTCCAGATCAACTTCCCGGGCTTCCTCTGTACCCTCGGCTTCAACGTGAACGGCAGCTTCGTCACCAACTCCCACTGTACCAATACCCAGGGCGGCACCGAGGGCACTCCCTATTGGCAACCGACGCAGAGCGCCAGCCCCTCTCAGGTCGCCACCGAGGCCGCAGACCCGCCGTACTCCGGCAACCTCCAGGGCTGTCCGTCGGGCCGCGTCTGTCGCCGCAGCGACGCGTCCCGGGCGGGATACGTCAACGGATTCAATCAGTTCGCGGTCGGCCGAATCGCCCGGACCAATCGCCCTGGTCGCTCACTCACGATCGTCGGCGACTTCACAATCACCGCCGAGGGTTCGGCGGTGGTGGGCAACGTGGTGAACAAGGTCGGGCGCACCACCGGCTGGTCTCAGGGCAGCGTCACCAACACCTGCGTGAACACCAACGTGTCGGGTACCAACATCACGCAGATCTGTCAGAACTTCGTCTCGGCCACGGTCGGCTCCGGCGACAGCGGATCGCCCGTCTTCCAGATAACCTCAGGGAACAATGTGCGTCTGATGGGTATCCTGTGGGGCGGCAGCGGCTCGCAGAACTTCGTCTTCAGCCCGCTGAACCAGGTCGAGCAGGAGCTGGGAGGGTTAGCGACAACGAACTGAGTGCCTCGCTCTGCCTGGCTGTCACACTGACACGGAAGCTCAGCAGCCCGTCGCCCGGCTACTTGTCCTTGACCTTGGCCCAGGAGTCCCGCAATCCCACGGTCCGGTTGAACACCAGCGCGCCCTCCCGAGAATCCAGGGGGTCGCTGATGAAATAGCCGACCCGCTCGAACTGATAGCGCGTTCCTGGCGGGTCCGCCGCCACGCTGGGCTCGACCTTGCCCCGGAGCGTGACCAGGGACTGGGGATTGAGTGCCGAGATGAAGTCGCGGCCCTCCGGCAAGGCATCGGGATCGGGCACTGCGAAGAGGCGGTCGTAGAGCCGGAGCTCGCAGTCGAGCGCGTGCCGGGCCGACACCCAGTGGATGGTGCCCTGCACCCGACGGCCGTCGGGTGCATCGCCGCCGCGGGTAGCCGGATCGTAGGTGGCATGGACTTCCGCCACCTCACCTGAGACATCCTTGACCACCCCGGTGCAGGTCACCAGGTAGCCGTAGCGCAGACGCACCTCCCGCCCCGGCGTCAGACGGAAGAACTTCCTCGGCGCATCCTCCATGAAGTCGTCCCGCTCGATCCACAGTTCGCGGCTGAACGGCACCGGCCGCGAGCCGGTCTTGGGAACGTCGTGCGGGTACAGCGGTGCGTCGAACGTCTCCACCTGATCGGCGGGATAATTCGTGAGCACCAGCTTGACCGGACGGGTCACCGCCATCACGCGGGGGACCCGCATGTTGAGGTCGTCACGAACGGCGTACTCGAAGGTGGCAAGCTCGATTCGCGCATCGGACCGGGCCACGCCGATCTTGTCGGCGAAGGCCCGGATCGCCTCCGGTGTCACCCCCCTGCGCCGGAGCCCCGCGAGGGTCGGCATCCGAGGATCGTCCCATCCCGTCACCTGCCCATCGTTGACCAGCTTGAGCAGCTTCCGCTTGCTCAGGACGGTGTAGTCCAGCTCCAGCCGGGCGAACTCGGTCTGCTCCGGTGGCCGCTCGAATCCCGCCTCTCGCACCAGCCAATCGTAGAGCTCACGATTGTCCTTGAACTCGAGGGTGCAGAACGAGTGGGTAATCCCCTCGAACGCGTCGGACAGCCCATGAGCGAAGTCGTACAAGGGATACACGCACCAGTCGGTGCCGCGGCGGTAGTGGGCCGCGTGCCTGATGCGGAGCAGGAGAGGATCCCGCATCAGCATGTTGGGGTGCGCCATGTCGATGCGGGCGCGGAGCACGTGGGCCCCGTCCGGAAACTCGCCCGCGCGCATCCGCCCTAGCAGATCGAGGTTCTCCTTTACTGGGCGATCCCGGTACGGACTGGGCGTGCCGGCCGCCGTCACCGTGCCGCGCCCCTCGCGGATCGCCTCCTCGCTCTGGGAATCCACGTAGGCCTTGCCGGCCCGGACCAGCCCCTCGGCGATCTGGTACAGCCGCTCGAAGTAGTCGCTGGCGAAGCGCTCCTCGTCCCACTCGAAGCCGAGCCACCGGACGTCGTTCCGGATGGCGTCCACGTACCGGAGGTCCTCCGTGGTGGGATTAGTGTCGTCGAACCGCAGGTTGCAGCGACCGGCGAACTCTGCGGCGACGCCGAAGTTGAGGCAGATGGACTTGGCGTGCCCGATGTGAAGGTAGCCGTTGGGCTCGGGCGGAAACCGGGTACGCACCGGCCGGCCGAAACGGCCGCTGGCGACGTCCGCGGCAACCCTCTCGCGGAGGAAGTCCTTGCGGGTCGTTTCGCCGCCGGATGCATCAGGTTGAGTCGTGGGGTCGGTGTGGGTCACCGTGGAAATCTAGCGGGATCGGGACGACTGGGCCCTCACCCATCAGATCCGAGGGTGGCCGGCGTACTCCGGATGTCACCCATCCAGGAGCCTTCCCCATGCGCATGCCGGCGCTGGGCCGGACCGGGCTCCTCGCCCTCGCCGCCTCGGCCGTGACCGCCACGAGGCGAGGGTGCGTCGGCAGAGGATCGGCAAGGCGACGCCCCGGGAATCGCCCCGGGGCGTCTTCCGTCCGCCGCATGACGAACAGGGCTCCACCGGACCCGCGAGGGGCGGATGAGCGAAACCGGGCGTTCCTAACCGATGGAACCTGCCACGGCCCGGTCGTGCCGCCGCGCGGGAGGCGTGAGGGATCATGGGCCCATTCGGGGCGTTGCTCGATAGGCGGCACACCGTGCCCCCGTCCTCCCACACCAGGAGCGTACCTATGGAATCCACCGTGCCCCCCTCCGGAGCGGCAGCCCCCGCCCTGGCGGCGGAGGACAAGACCGTAGCCATCCTCAGCTACATCACGATTATCGGGTTCATCGCCGCCATCGTGATCCACCAGAGCCGCAAGACCGAGCTCGGTGCATTCCACCTCCGGCAGGTACTCGGACTGGTGCTGACCGGTGCGGCCGGAGCCGTGTGTGCGGTCGTCCCCATACTCGGCTGGATCGTCTGGATCCTGGTGGTCATCGGCGGGTTCATTCTTTGGCTGATCGGCCTGCTCGCCGCACTGAAGGGCGAGATGCGTCCGGTTCCGATTCTCGGCGAGCACTACCAGCGGTGGTTCGCTGGGGTATTCGCCTGACGGTTCGCCACGGCCCAAGGGGGACGCGATGAAGAAGCTCGCGATCGGCTGCGCTGTGGTCCTGGCACTCGGTATGGTCGGCGTCGGGGCGGCCTCGTACATGGCCTACCGGAAGGTGAGCTCGGCCTTCGCGGGGTTTGCCGAGCTCGGCTCCCTCCCGGAGCTGGAGCGGTCCATACGCAACCAGCGCACCTTCGCGCCGCCTGCGGACGGAGAGCCCAGCCGGGCACAGATCGAACATTTGGTGGAGATTCAGGGAGCGGTGCGGACAAGGCTCGGCGTCCGGGCCGAGGAGATGGACCGCCGCTATGAGCGGCTGCTCGCGAAGGACAGGGCGACCGCTGTCGATGCCCCGGAGATCATCAGTGCCTACCGCGACCTTGCCGCAGCTTACATGGACGCCAAGCGGGTCCAGGTAGACGCGCTCAACCGCGCCGGGCTGTCGATGGAGGAGTACCGCTGGACGCGATCGCAGGTCTATGCGGCCCTCGGCATGTCGCTCATGGACCTGGACATCGCCCGCATCATCGAGGACGTGAAGGAAGGCCGCCAGGCCGCCGCGCCGACCTACCGTCTGACACCGCCTGCGGCCGCCTCCCCCGCCCTCAGGCCCCTGGTGGAGCCCCACCGCAAGGCGCTGGAGGCGAACGTAGGGTTGGCCTTCTTCGGCCTCTAGAGAGATGGGCCGGTTCAGCCCATGGCACGACGCGCCCGGGATCGATCCCGGGCGCTTCGTATTGCTCACTGCTGCGGCGGCCTACAGGTCGTCGTCCGCCACCCCCGCCGGCACCAGCTGCGGCGGCGCCGGCTCTTCCACCCGCGGCGGCGGCGCCTCGTAGCCCGCCGGCGGCTGGATGTCGATCTCGGCGTAGCGGTAGATGCCGCTGCCCGCCGGGATCAGGTGGCCGATGATGATGTTCTCCTTGAGGCCCAGGAGGTCGTCCTTGGCCCCG
>DATBJH010000071.1:0-34131 GCA_036556505.1 Gemmatimonadales bacterium | reverse complement strand
GAGTACCTGGCGGTGCGGCAGCTGCGCCAGCAGACCGCCGAGGCGCAGAAGTCGTCGGAGCAGGAGGCGGTGGCGGCGGCGGCCGAGGCGGCCGAGGCCGGCGAGGGGGAGGGCGAGGGCAAGGCGGTCGACGAGCCGATCGCGCCGCCGCAGCCCAAGCTGCGCGGCAACGAAGACGACCGCATCTCCAAGGGGCCCATCCTGCTGTTCGTCGGCCCGCCCGGCGTCGGCAAGACCTCGATCGCCAAGTCGATCGCCCGTTCGATGGGCCGCGAGTACGTCCGCGTGTCGCTCGGCGGCGTCCGCGACGAGGCCGACATCCGCGGCCACCGGCGCACCTACGTCGGCGCGCTCCCGGGCCGCATCATCCAGGGGATGAAGCAGGCGGGCACGAAGAACCCGGTCTTCCTGCTCGACGAGGTGGACAAGCTGGGCGTCTCCTACCAGGGCGACCCGGCGAGCGCGCTGCTCGAGGTGCTCGACCCGGCCCAGAACGACACCTTCGTGGACCACTACCTTGGGGTGCCGTTCGACCTGAGCGAGGTGCTGTTCATCGCCACGGCGAACTTCATCCAGAGCATCCCCGGGCCGCTGCTGGACCGGATGGAGGTGGTGGACTTCGCCGGCTACACCGAGCGGGAGAAGCGGGAGATCGCGCGGAAGTACCTCATTCCCCGGCAGTTCACGGAGAACGGGGTCTCGCCGGAGCAGCTGACCGTCACCGACGAGGCGCTCTCCGAAGTGATCACCAGCTACACCCGCGAGTCGGGCGTCCGTCAGCTCGAGCGGGAGATCGGCCGGCTGGCCAGGAAGGTGGCCCGGAAGATCGCCGCGAGAGAGGTCGAGACCGTCGTGGTGGATAAGGAGATGGTCGACGACCTGCTGGGCCGGCCGAAGGTGCATCCGGAGAAGGCGGCCAGGCAGGACGAGATCGGCGTGGCCACCGGGATGTATTACACGCCGACCGGCGGCGACATCATGTTCGTCGAGGCGAGCACAATGCGCGGCAAGGGCGAGCTGGTGCTGACCGGCCAGCTCGGCGACGTGATGAAGGAGTCGGCCCGGGCGGCGTGGACCTACGCTCGTTCCCATGCGGCCGGTCTCCAGATCGCGGACGAGATGTTCGACCGCGACATCCACATCCACGTCCCCGCGGGGGCGATCCCGAAGGATGGCCCTTCCGCCGGTGTGACCATGGCATCGGCCGTGGTATCGACTCTCTCAGGCCGGCCGGTGCGGCACGACATCGCCATGACCGGCGAGATCACGCTGCGCGGCCGCGTGCTCCCGATCGGTGGCGTGAAGGAGAAGGTGCTCGGCGCGGTACGGGCGGGCATCAACCACATCATCCTGCCGAAGGAGAACGAGCCGGATCTCGAGGACCTGCCCCAAGAAGTCCGGGACACGATCGAGATCTACCTGGTGCAGGAGCTGGGCGAGGTTCTGGCGCTCACGCTCCGTGGCGCCAGCTTCCGCGAGGGGCGGCTGCTCTTCGGCGATGAAAAGAACCCGAGAGATGTGATGCCGCTGTCCAGTGGGTTCACCCACTAGGCGGTAGGGCGGTAGGGCGGTACGACGGTACGACGGTAGGGCGGTACGACGGTAGGGCCTTAAGTTGCGCGGGCGGCCGTCGTACCGTCGTACCGTCGTACCGTCGTACCGTCGTACCGTCGTACCGCCCTACCGTCGTACCGTCGTACCGCCCTACCGTCGTACCGCCCTACCGCCCCTCCACCTTCACCCTCCTCAACGCCCGCATGGCCGCGTGCGCCAGCTCGCCGGCGGTCGTGCCGTCCACCGGGTGTGTGGCCCAACCCACGCTCACGTGCAACGGGATGATCACGCCCTCCGCCGTGGAGGCGGCGTGGTCGCCGAGCACCTGGCGCAGCTTGGCGGCGACCACGGCGGCGCCGCTGGGGCCTGCGCCGCGGAGGATCATGCCGAACTCCTCCGCGCCGTAGCGGCCGATCACGTCGCTGGCACGGACGCTGGCGCGGAAGACGTTGGCCACGTGCAGCAGGACCTGGTCGCCCACGATCTGGCCGAAGCGCTCGTGCACCTCGCTGAAGCGATCGAGATCGAACAGCACGAAGGCGAGCGGGCTGCCGTGACGCCGGCCGTAGTCCACCGCGTACTCCAGTTCCCCCATCAGGGCGCCGTGATTCAGGAGACCGGTGAGCTCGTCCCGGAGAAGCATCTCTCGCAGGCGGCGACCCCGCTCGGCCCGGGTGATCACCGATTGCAGGAGCAGCTCCGCCG
This sequence comes from Gemmatimonadales bacterium, assembly GCA_036556505.1. Taxonomy (GTDB): domain Bacteria; phylum Gemmatimonadota; class Gemmatimonadetes; order Gemmatimonadales; family GWC2-71-9; genus CAVVWJ01. Next base: position 31,872 of record DATBJH010000071.1, on the reverse strand, counting down.
GCGCGTCGTCGGACACGAAGTCGTCGGCGCCGGCGCGGAGCGCGTCGATCTGGGTCGCCGGATCCGGCGCGCTGATCACCAGCGTCGGCAACAGGTGGAACCTCGGGTCCTCCCGGACATCGCGCAGCACGGCGATGCCGTCGCCGTCGGACAGGCGCGGCGCGACGGCCAGAAGGTCCGGGTTTTCCCGGTCCAGCAGTTCCCGCGAAGCCCGGGCCGACGGACTGCGCACGACGCGGATATGCGCCTGCTCCAGCAGGGTGATGATGCGGTTGGAGCGATCCACCTCGCCGTCGAGCAGGAGCACGGTCGAGGGAGGCGGCCCGCACGTCGCCAGGGTCCGCGCATACCCCGGGAGATCGACCACCATCCGCTCGGCGGGGAAGACGGCATCCACGCCCGCGGCTACGGCCCGCAGGCGGTCCACCGCCCTCAAGGTCTCGATCAGGATCACCGCGCGCGGCCGAGTGGAACGGCGGCTGGTCCATGATGAAGCGACGGCCGAGGGATCGCCTTCGCCCGGAGCGGTGCCGATCACGAGAAGGTCCACGCGCCGGTCACCGGTCACGGCGAGGGGATCCTCGTTACGGCCGCGCAGGCTCACGGCGAAGCCCGCGCCGACCAGCGCCTCCGTCACCCGCTCGCGCTCCGTGCCCGCGGGGAGAACCAGTACCGCGCGGAGGCCGGTGCCGCGAACGTCCGGCCCCGCCGCCACCTGCGCGCGTGCGACGGTGAGGGCGGCTTCCAGCCGTTGGACCGCATCCTCCAGCTGGTCCGCCCCCCCAGCCGTCGGCGACGCCGCCACCAGGTGCTCCGCCGCTCGAGCAATGCCGCTGATCTCCGGAAACCCGTAGGAGCCGCCCGAGCCGGCGAGCCGATGGAACCCGGTCTTGAGATCTGCGGCCACGTCCTCGCCTCGACGGAGGGCCTGGATACTCTGGCGGAGACCGGCGAGCGCCGCCGGGAGCTCCGCCAGGTACTCGCGTTGAAGCTCGCGATAGGCCTCTTCGTGCAGGTCGTTGCTCATGCCGCCGCGAACCGTTCAAGCGCCAGCCGCGCGCCGGCCACGAAGGTCGGAGCGGTGCTCCAGTGTCCGCGAACCTCGGAGCCGTTTCGCGATGCCAGGATCGCGCTTCGGTCGTCCACCACCAGGATGACGGGCATCCCTGGCCAGGCCTGAGCCTCGGATGAGACGAGATCCACCATCACGAACCCGAGCTCCACAGGACCGGTCGCCGAGAGTCGAAGGGGTACTCCAGCGGCATAGGGACGGCGAAGAGCTGGGGCGAGCAGCGGGTACGCGTCCGCGGGCGCGAGCAGCCCGACGGATTTGTTCGCCCGGGCCACGTCGTGCGTCATGAGCTGCAGCAGGGCTCGACTGGAGAGCAGCTCGACGAGCGTTTCCGTCTCGGGCACGGTCACGGACTCGAGCTCTCGGCTGAGCCGTTCGAGGGCCTGGCCGTGGTCGTTGGAGATCCGGGCGATCAGGGCGGCGGGAGATTCTGGCCGGTAGTGCTTCGGCCGGCCGCCATCCACCCTCGCCGCGCCCTTGGCGACCAGTCCCTCCAGGGCGCTGTAGGCATTCGCGCGCGCCAGACCGGCGGCGCGAGCGATGGCGTAGCCGGTACCCGGTCCCCCGGTGAGCAGGACCTGGTAGACCAAGCCTTCGGTGGGGGTGAAGCCGAAACGGGTGAGATCCGGCATGACGTAGTATGGGGGACTACGACCTATTCTGTAAAGCTGGCCTAAACGAATTCCAGCTGCCAGCCGAGCAGCTTGGCGATCACCGCCAGGCGGAAGGTGATATCCACCTCCCGGCCCTCGGTCGTCTTGGCGTCCAGGTGCAGCGGGTAATAGTGATAGGTGATCTTGTTGATGGCCTTCGGCTGGGAGCGCAGGTTCTTGGGGGTCCACACGCCGGTGTCGTCGCAGTCCTTCAGCAGCCGGGCCAGCACCCGGGTTGCGACCGGTGCCCACTCCAGCGCCCCCATCCGCGCCAGCAGCTCGATGTAGTGAAGGGCCAGTGGGATGTCCTTGGGGTAGCCCTTGGAGTCCGCCTCGATCGGGTCGCCCAGCAGGAGGTGCTGCGGCTTGATCGAGCGCTTCCCGACCTGGATCACGAAGGCCTTTTTCGGGGCCGGCTGTGCCAGGTAGTGGCCCAGCCGCTCCGTGAACCCAGCCCGCTCCCGGCGGAGATTGGGCATCGCCGCAATCATCGCGACCGAATACCAGCTCGGCGGGTGTGCCTCCGGGTGGAGCGCGATCACCTTCCCGGACTTCACGAACGGCTTCTCGGCGACCGGGCTTCGGAGGAACTGGGAGATCAAGCTGGCGATCTTGTGCCCCGCCCCCCGGAGCCGAGGATCCTCGGCGAACCCGGCCTCGGCCAGGGCGGCGGAGGCCGCCTCACGGATGTTCTCCCGGGCCCAGATGCTGGCCTCGGGGTCGCTCTTCACCAGCTTCTGGAGTTCGAAGAGGAGGCCGGGGTCCTCGTCGCGGGAGAGGAGTCGGAAGAGTACCCGGTCGGCGAGCTTGAAGGGCCGGCCCGTGCGGGGCCATTCCAACTGCAAGAGCCGCCGATAGTTGGGGATGGTGCCGACGTCTTTGATCCCGTGGGCGGGAGACGGCGCCAGGCCCAGGAGATTGCCCCCCCAGGTACCGACGTCCCTCTGCTTTTTAACTACCGCCAGCGCGGTCTTCGATTCGCATACCGCCTGATGAGCAGCCTCACGCGCCTCCGGCGTCGCGTACCCAGCCGGGGCCAGCTCGGTCAGGGTGCGGTACCGGATGGACGCCCCAGCGTTCTCGAGCAGCCAGGTGAGCGGAATCCGGTGCTGGTGCGGCAGTTCCAGGAGCGCTCCTGGGTAGGGGGCGGGAAACGGCCGCAAAGATAGAGGGGGCGGGGAGGCGGCGGTAGGGCGCGCCTTCCTCGAAACCCTACGATCCGGCCGCTTTACGCCTCGCTAGCCCGGCTTCACGGAACTCGGAGCCGGCCACCCATTCCGGCTGGCGGGCGGCATCCGCAATTGCCACCGCTGTCCGGACGGTGACGCGAAGCTGCTGGATGGCCCCCTCATAGGTGAACCAGGGCAAAATTTCGTCGTTCGCCTGGTGGTACCGTTCGGCAACGTACTTGTCCTTCTGCTCCTTGCCGTAGCCGGCCGGCTTGCCGACGTAGTCGTTGCCGTTCTCCACCGACGTACCAGGCACGCCTACCCTCGCGAGGGGAAAGTGATCCGAGCGGAAATAGGCCCCCCGAATCAGCGCCTCCTCGTTGCTGGTCACCTTCAGGCCTTCCGCCGTTGCGGCCGCCGTGAACGCCCTGCCCAGGGTGGACTGGTCGAGCCCCAGAGCGGACACATCGGTGGTGCGTCCGTAGAGGTTCATCACGTCGAGATTGAGGATGGCGGCCAGGTCACCCAGCGGGACCGGCGGCTTGTCGGCCAGCGCCTGGGAGCCGATCAGCCCGGATTCCTCGGCGGCAAAGGCCACGAAGATCAGCGAGCGTGACGGCCGGACCCCGGTGCGCACGAACGCCTCCGCGGCGGTGAGCACGGCAGCCGTACCCGAAGCGTTGTCCTCCGCCCCGTTGTAGATCGAGTCCCCGTTCTGTGCCGCGCTGATTCCGAACCCGTCGTAATGGCCCCCGATCAGCACCGCCTCCTTCGCCAGCGGCCCCTTGCCCGGCAGGCGGCCCACAACGTTCGCGGTCTCGGTACGGCGGATCGTGCTGCGCACCGACCCCTCCAGCGTGAGGCCCAGCGGTACCGGCTTGAAGCCCTTTCGGGCGGCTGCAGCCGTCATCGAGGCGAGGTCTTTCCCGCCGGCCTTGAACAGCCCGGCGGCGGTCGGTTCCTGAAGCCAGCCCGCCACGATCAGGGAGTCGGGCGGGCTCTCCAGGCGGACCTGGGGTCCTCCCCAACCGGAGAGCACGGTGGTCCACGGATAGGTCGCGCTCTCGGTGGTGTGGATCATCAACAAGCCGGCCGCGCCCTGGCGGCGGGCCTCTTCGATCTTGTAGGTCCAGCGGCCGTAGTAGGTCAGAATCCTGCCGCGGAAGAGCGACGAGTCCTGCAGCCCGGGATCGTTCACCAGAGCGACCACGATCTTGCCCCTGGCGTCGAGCCCTGCGTAGTCGTTCCATCCCGCCTCGGGCGCCACGATCCCGTAGCCGACGAACACCGCCTCACCGCGCACCCGGACGCTGGTGTCGTTTCGCATGGACCAGAGGACATAGTCGTCCTTCCACTTGAGCGGCAGGGGCGACGGCGCGGTCAGGGCCAGCGTCGGGCTGGGCGTCAGCGAGATGATGGGGACCCGCTGATAGTAGGTGCCGCTGTCGCCAGCGGGCTCGAGCCCCAGGCGGCGGAACTGCGACGCGATGTACTTCTGGGCCAGCTCTCCGCCACGGGTGCCGGGTGCGCGGCCTTCGAGCGCGTCGTCGGCGAGAAACTCCAGATGTCCCCGGAGCACGTCGGCGCTGAGTGCCGTAGCCACGCGTGTGGCCGCGGTCTGTTGCGCGGGCAGGACGCTGGCACCGAAGGCGAGGAGCAGAAGGGTCAGGCACGATCTCATGGGTAGCCCTACAGTCGAAGTCTCTTGAACAGGGATTCCGGCACGGCGCGGATCAGTGCCATCACCGGACGCCAGAACCATGGAATGTACGCCACGTCGCGATGCGACTCGATCGCCCGGTAGATGGCCCGGGCGGCCCGCTGCGGCGAGCTGGCCAGTGGATTCGGGGGCAGGTGCGCGGTCATCGGCGTGTCCACGAATCCCGGCTTCAGCGTCACGACGCGCACCCCGGTGGCGCGAAGGCGCTGGCGCAGGCCCTGGAGAAAGACGCCCACCCCGGCCTTGGCGGCACCATAGACGTAGTTACTCTGCCTGCCTCGATCGCCGGCCACGGAGGTGACGACGGCGATCGTGCCGGAGCCCTGGGCCTGGAACTCGCCCGCGAGAAGGGTGAGGAGCTCGACGGTGGCCACCAGGTTCAGCTCCAGGGCGCGCGCTGCCTCGCCGGGGTCCGTCTGGCATCGCTGCTGGTCCGGGAGGTCGCCGTGGGCTATGAGGGCCACATCGAGCGGTCCCCCGAACGCGCGCTTGACCACGGCGGCGTGCCGCCCGCGGTCGAGCAGGTCGAGGATTTCGGTCTCGACCGAGCCGGCGCCTCGGACTCGGAGATCGTCTCCGACGGCCGCCAGACGCGCCGGGTTTCGTCCGGTCAGAACGAGACTCGCGCCCCCGGCGGCGTAGCGCCTCGCCACCTCGGAAGCGATCGCCGAGGTGGCACCCACGATCAGCACCCGGCGGGGGCGGCCCTCAGCTTCCATTGACCCTGCGCCAGAAGGAGGACGAGAACCGGGGGTCCATGTGCCGGGAGAAGCGCTCCCACGCCGGAAAAAAGGCCCGGAAGCTTTCGCCGCTCATGCGCGCATCCTTCGCGGGGTAGACCGCTCCGCCCGCTTGCCGGACCACGGCGTCGAGTCCTTCCAGCAACTCCAGCGTGGCATGGCCGCGGAACGCGAGATCTACCGCGAGCGTGAGCCCGGGCCTCGGGAACGAAAGCAGCCCCGGCGACCGTTGAGCGCCGAACCGCTTGAGCACGCCCAGTCCGGGGACCTCGCGGGAAGTTCCGACCCGCTCCAGGATCTCGTGGATCGCCTCGGCGCCGGCGGTCTCGGGCACCACGCACTGATACTGGACGAATCCGCGGCGACCGTAGAGCCGGTTCCAGTCGCCGATAGCGTCGAGCGGAAAGAAGAAGGGGGCGAAGGGAACGGCTCGCCGGCTGCGTACCCGCGGGGCGCGTCGGTAATTCAGGGCATTGAACGCCGAGATGGTAAGGCGATTGAGCAGGGCGCTCGGGGCATCGCAGGGCACCCGCAACCGTGGGCCGACCGCCAGGGGGGCCCAGTCCGCCGGCAACGGGTGATGAGCGCCTCGCAGATACACACCCCGGCCCAGGTGCCGCCCCCGACTCAGGCAGTCCACCCAGGCGACGGTGTACTCGTGGTGCACGTCTTCGGCGGCGATGGTGAGGAACCCGTCGAGTCCCTCGAACCGGATCGTCTCCTGGTCGATGCCGGGGCCGGGGACCCGCTGAAGCCGGAGCTCGGCCCAGAGAATGAGACCCGTCAGCCCCAGGCCGCCGATCGTGGCGGCGAACAGCTCCGGGTTGGACTCCGCGGAGCACAGCAGCCGCTCTCCAGAGGACCGCGCCAGCTCGAAACGGGTCACGTGGGCCCCGAAGGTTCCCAGCCGGTGGTGGTTCTTCCCGTGGATGTCGTTTGCGATGGCGCCGCCGACCGTCACCCAGCGGGTGCCGGGCACCACCGGCAGGCACCAGCCGCGGGGCACCACGAGGTCGAGGATCTCCGCCAGGGTGACGCCGGCCTCGCAACGCAGGAGCCCGTGCTCTCCGAGCTCGATGAACCGGTCCAGCCCGGTCGCGTCGATGAGGACCCCGTCTGCGTTGAGCCCGCTGTCGCCGTAGCTGCGGCCGCATCCCGAAGCCAGGAGCGGGCCGCGAAGGTCGGAGAGGGTGGGCGGCTGGTCCCGCCATCGGGCCCGCAGCACACGGCTGTGCCGCGTGGCCGGATACCGCCCCCAGGAGCGGCCGGGTCGAATGGGGAAGGGCGTCACCTCAGAGCGCCGCGTAGAGCACGACGAGCACCAAGACGCCGACGACGTAGCTGGAGGGGTCGCGTGCCGCGGCGACGATCGGGTCCTCGTTGATGCGTCCCCGATGGGCGAGCAGCCACATCCGGCTGGTCCAGTAGAGCAGGAGCGGGCACACGAGGAAGAGGACGGCCGGCTTTCGGTAGAGCTTCACGACCTCGTCGCTGTTGAGATAGAGTGCCAACACCAGCACCGCGAGATAGGCGCTGGCGGCGCCCATGGTACGCAGCCACTCCATGTCCTGGGGAAGGTATCCGCGGCGCCGAACGGCAGGCGCGGGATGGTCGGAGAGGCTCGCCAGCTCGCCGTGTCGCTTGAGAAAGGCGAGGCTCAGAAACAGGAAAGTGGAGAACGCCAGGAGCCAGGTCGAGAAGCGGACGCCGCTCGCCGTGATGCCGGCAAGCACCCGGAGCGTATACAGACCGGCCAGCAGCAGCACGTCCAGCACCACGATACGCTTCAGGTATCCGGAATACGCGGTGGTGAGCCCGATGTACAGCAGCAGGAGCGCGAGGAAGCCGGGCGCGAAGAGACCCGCGCCGACGACCAGCGAGGCCCCGATCAGCAGCGGCGCGACCACATAGCCTACGCCCGGAGCCAGCGCACCCGAGGCGAAGGAGCGATGCCGCTTGATCGGGTGGCCGCGATCCGCCTCGAGGTCGAGCAGGTCGTTGAGCACATACGCGCCGGACGCCGCCAGGCAGAAGGCCGCGAACGCCACAACGCCCCGCCCGACGACCTCCGGTTGCGTGAGCCGATGGTCCAGCAGAATGGGAACGAAGAGCAGCAGGTTCTTCACCCATTGGTGCGGGCGCAAAGCCCGGACGAGCGCGGCAGTCGGCGCGAGCCGCGCGGCGGCTTCAGTCACGAGGCATCCTCTCCAGGCGGAACCTCGCCACCGAGTCGGTCAGGGGAGTGGACCGGCCCAGCTCGGCGAGCAGCGCCGCCCCGGTCTCGACTCCAGAGCCAAGAGCGGTGCCTGTGGACACGATGGATGGGAAGGTCCGGTAGTTCCCGGCGAACCACACGTTGCTCCAGGTGGCACTGCGGATCGGTGGATTGCGGTAGTGGCGGTAGAAGACCGGCGAGTACATCTGCACCCGCGTCACCCGGGTCCAGAGAGGATCCAGGTCGCCGCCGAACACCGCCGAGAAGTCCGCCGCATACCGAGTCATCAGGCTCTCGTCGCTCTCGTGAAACAGAGGCCGGTCCCGGCCGCGCAGGTGGGTCACGAAGTTGACGCAGGCATCGCCCGGTCGCCCGATCGTGGGATTGAGCTCGCTCAGCACGAAGATCGCGCCGGCCGTCCGCTCGGGTGAGACCAGGTTGGTCCAGTACGCTCTTGGCGGCACAGGCCGGCGAGTCGCGCACACCACCGAGATCAGGGCGGAATACCGGATGTCGGAGAGCACCGGGCTATCGTCGCCCGGCACCAGCCCACGATACACTTCGGTCGGGACCGTGCTGACGAACACGTCGCCCGCGAGCGGGGTTCCGTCGGTCAGCTCGGCCGCCACGACCCGGCCATCGCCGGCCCGCAGCCGGGCGACGCGGGTCTGCAGCAGCACCCGCACACCCGACTCCCCGAGCAGGCGCAGCAGTCCGTCGCAGAGCACCTTGGTCCAATTCGCGCCCGGAATGTAGCCCAGCGGGGCCGAGCCTTCCCGGAAGTGGAGTCTCGCTCCCAGCCAAGCCCCGCTCACCTCGCGGCAGGGCAGCTCGAACTTGAGCCGGGTCAAGTCCTCGAAGAGCGCCTGCCGTACCCCAGACCCGCCGAGTTCGTCCACCAGGTCGGCGGCGCTGCGGTCCTGCCAGGCCGACCAGTCCCTGCGTGCGAACGCCGTAAGCATGAGCCGGGTGAAGCGGAGCTTGTCGGGCACCCGCATGGGGAACCGGAGGAAGCCGCTCGGGGTGCCCAGCTCGTACAGCTCGCCGCCGCGCTCGAAGCGCATTCTGATTCGTCGCCAGCGTACCCTCGGTAACGCCCCAATGCGGTCGAGGAAGAAGAGCAGGGTGCGATCGCGGTGCAGGATGTGGTGGTACCCGAGGGGGTAGAAGTGCCCGTCCTGCTCCAGGCTCCCGGCCAGCCCTCCCAGTGTCTCGCCGCGCTCGACCACCGTCACGTCGAGGCCGGCTCCCGCCAGCGTCAAGGCGGCGGCAATGCCCGACAGCCCGCCGCCGAGGACGACTGCCGACGGCGATGAGGGGCTGGACCTTGTAGAATTGGCTGCCGATCCCGCCAGGGATTCGTTCCTCACACGGCACCAAGCATGCAGGGAGCACCGGTACGGGAACTCACCCACCTCTCAACCGAACGGAGCCGAGGTGCACAGAGCCGCCTGGCCCAGGCTTGTCCTCCTCGCGGTAGCCGCGGCGTGCGTGACGCGGCTGGCGCTCGCCGCGCGTCCCGGCATCTGGGGCGACGAGATCTTTTCATTGGCGATGGCCACCGGACACAGTCTGGAGCATCCGGCGGCCGAGGCCCGCCCCGAGCTGGGCGACTTCGTCGAACCCGAACCGGCGGTACCCTCGGGGAGCTTCCATCGCTACGTCGAGCAGGAGAGCCCGCCGGCGAGCCCCGCGCGCGTGATTCGAGCAGTCACCCTGTCCGACACCAATCCTCCCTTGTACTACCTGCTGCTTCATGCCTGGACTCGGCTGTTCGGCACCAGCGACGCGGCCCTCCATCTGTTGTCGGTCGCCTGCTTCCTCTTGGCGATCCCTATCGTGTGGCACCTCGGGCGGGAGCTTGGCGGCGACGGGGTTGGTCAGACCGCGGTGCTGCTCTTCGCTCTTTCGCCGGTCAGCCTGTTCTACTCCGTCGAGGGACGGATGTACTCCCTCCTGTGGGTTTTCGCTACGGCACTTGCCTGGACCACGCTCGCGCTGAGCCGGCGCGGCTTCCGTCCGATGCTGGTCGCCGCGTGGGTGAGTCTCAGCGCGGGCGGATTGCTCACCCACTACTTCTTCCTGTTCGCGTGGTGCGGCATGCTGGCCTGGCTGGGCTCGGCCGGAGCGCGCGGACGCCGATGGGCAGTGGCGGGCATGGCCATGCTTACGGCGCTGGCCGTCGCTCCCTGGTACTCCCAGGTACCCGAGAGCCTCGGCCGCTGGCGGGTGACCGGAGATTGGCTGGCGCAGCCCCTCCCTTGGCCCGGTGCGCTTGCCGTCCCGGTGTCGCTCGGGTGGCGGCTGCTTGCAGGCGGGGGCCTTTGGGGTGGCTCGGAGTGGGTGGACGGCCTCCTCGCGCTCATGTTCGTCGGCATGGCGGTGCATCTCGGCCGCCGTGGCGGCATCCGGACATTGCTGGAGCGGGATCGGCTCCTTCCTTGGGCCTGGGTGCTCGCGGCCGTGTTCGGCGTCTTCGTGTTCGACCTCCTGCGCGGCACGAGCGCGTCTTATCTGACCCGATACGCCCTGGCCGGCTTTCCGGCCGCGATACTGCTGGTTGCCCTCGCCGTCGGACAGCTTCCCGCGAGCGCGCGGACCGGCGTTCTCGCCCTCATTGTGTTGGCGTGGAGCGCGGGCGCATGGCCCCAGCTCACTCGCCCGGTCCGTCCCGGCGCATCGTACATCACCCTCGACCACGCTCTGCGCGACCGACTGAGCCCGTCGGATCTCGTGCTGGTCCACTCGATCCCCTCGGGAGTCATCGCCGTGGACCGGTATCTCGAGCCGAAGCTGACGCTGGCCTCGTGGATCGCCCCCCTGGCGCGCCGACGCGTGCCGGAGGACCTCGAGCGCCTGCTGGCAGGACGCCGTCGCGTAGCCCTGGTGCAGGTCCACCACCTCTCTCAGCCGGCCCCGGCCGAAGCCTGGCTGCGACGACACGCGAAGCTCGTGTACCACGAGATCTACAACGGGGAGTTGGACCGCATGATGATGGCCGACACGGTCACCTGGACCCCCGCCGGTCTCGAAGCGCTGCGCAAGCATCAGATGACCGAGATCTTCTACTTCGAGCCCGAGACCAGCGGGCCGTTTTCCTTCACCCGCTGATAGACTCGGGTCCCTCCGGCCGTGGGGCCGTACACCAGGCGCCATCGCTCCGGGTAGGCGACCAGCACGGGCTCCAGGTACCGCCGGGCCACGTCCGGCGAATCCAGCGAGTCCACGAGGAGGTAGGTCGCCGGAACTCCGTCCAGCAGGTATTGCGCGGTTGCCGGCGCCGGTTCATAGGGCGGCATGACCGCCTTGAGGCCGGTCCGAAGGTAGACCAGTGGGGGCGTCGAGGTCGCCACGATGGCACCGGCGGCGCCGTGAGCGGCGAGCCACCGCAGGGAACCGTCGTGGTCCTGCCAGGGCTCATCGAAATAGAACAGCTTGTACGGGTGGGTGCCGCTCGCGTCCATGTAGCTCGTGCGGTCGTGATGGGTCGCGAACATGCTCCCCACCGTCACCATCTCCTGCACCAGCGCGATTGTGAGACCGCCCGCGAGGACGGCCTTCGCCACTCTCCAGTGGCGAGCCTCACGGGAAGCCGCGCGTGAAGACACCCGGACATAGGAGTTGAGGAGTCCCAGCGCGAAAATCGGCGTGAGCGGCACCATGTACCGGGTGAACTGATTCGACCACGGGGTGATCGCGATGAGCGCCAGGGAAGCGGCCGCATAGAGCGGGACCAACAGCTGCCCCTGGAGGCCCAACAGCACCAGTCCGGCGAGGACCGGCAGACTGATCGTGATCACCGCCACGCTGGCCAGCCACTGCGGCAGCCACGGCCCACCCAGCCCGTCATTGAGGTGCTGGATCTCGCCCTTCCACCAGCTCTTCTGAATGCTGACCGATTCACCGACGGCCGCCGGAAGACGGCTGACGTTGCCGGCGAGCCGCTCGATTGCCGCATCCGATGCGACGACGCCCAGCTCGGGCCGGAAGGGATCGACGTATCGGGAATTATCCGAATAGTCCACGTTGTAGAACTGGTAATGGGCTCGCTGATACGCGTAATCCGGCTGCCGGTACTCGAGGCTCGATTTGACGCTCGAGGTGTAGGCGTGCCAGCCGCCGAATACCGCGGCCGTTAGCGCCGCCCGGAGGGCCAAGGCCTTCCACTGCCGCTGGAGCAGGCTCTCGCCAGCCCAGCCGGCGAGCAGGGCGAGCCCCGTCGCGCGTAGACCAAACGCCGCCACCGCCAGGATGCCACCCAGCAGCTGCCGGGTCGGCGCCTTGCCGGTCACGACCAGCAGAAAGAGCACCGTCACGACGGCGAACGGCAGGTCGGCCATGAAGACGTCGGAGAAGAACAGGGTCTGCGGGTTGAGGATGGTGATCAGTCCTGCGAGGAATGCTTCACCCGACGGCAGAAACCGGCGGCACAAGGCGAACGCACCCGCGGCGTAACAGAAGGTGAGCGCGAGGTAAAGTCGCCGCAGCCAGCTCCCCACGACCACGGGGTCGTCGGTACCCAGCAGCGTTTGGTGTGCCGCCGCCACCGTCGCAAGCAGGGGAGGATACTGGATGGCGCGGATCGGCCGAGGCTCGTTGGGCAGCCGGTACCCGTCGCCCTCGGCGAGCGAAGTGCCCAGCATGTAGTAGACCCCGGCGTCCCACCGCAGATCGATCGGTCCACGAAGCCGCGGTACCCACAGCAGCGCCGTCACCACCAGGAGACCGAGCAGGAACCGTCCATCGGCTCCCATCCGGGGGATCGGACGGAGCAAAGTCATACGACTTCCTCCGACCTGCTCATCGACATCGCCGAAATGAAGAGCGACGAGAACAGCGTGCTGCACCCCAGGATCACGAGCGTGGCCCCAAAGGACGCCCACTCGGGGTGCGGCAGCGGCAGCAGATCGGATCGGAGCCACTGCACCACGAGCGCGCCCAGGATGCCGAAGCCCGCGAGGCCGAGGCCTGCCCCGAGGAGCAACCCCGCCTCCAGCTTGAAGCGGCCGTAGAAGCGGGTCAGGGCGCGATTGTGGGGATCGAAGCGACGGCTCCAGGAATAGGTTTTGGCGTGGAGGCCGAGGCTCAGAATCTGAAAGCCGACCGCGCTGAAGATGGTGGCGAACACCGAGGTGACCCCGGCGGCCGGCCGCCCGCCGAAGTGGACCAGGCCGAACAGGACCGCGAGATGGATCATGATACCGAGAGCGAACAGCACCCCACCCGGGATCAGGAACAGCTTGTTGGGGGAGTAGAGCAGCATCATCCGCAGGCTGCGCCAGCCGTCGCGAAAGGTTCTCAGCTTGGAAGCTCCCTTGCGCTCTCCCAGCACGATCGGAATCTCGACCGTCCGGAGGCCGGCCAGCTGGGCGTTGATCGCCAGCTCGAGGTTGAACTCCATGCCCGGGCTCAACGGCCGGATCCGGTGGTATGCCGCCCGGGAGAAGGCCCGGAACCCACAGTACACATCGGTGTACCGGGTGCCGAAGAGCGTGTTGAGGATGCGGGTCAGCGCCGGGTTGCCGAACCAGCGGTGCAGAGCCGTGATGTGCCGGTCACCGCCCCCGAGGTACCGGCTCCCCGTCACGAAGGCGTTGTCGTCCGCGCGGAGCGACTTCAGGAACTCGGGGATCATGGTGAAGTCGTACGTGTCGTCGGCGTCACCCATCACCAGATAGCGTCCGCGTGCGCTGTCGAACCCCTTCAGGTACGCGTTGCCGTATCCGCGCAGGGGTTGATGCACGACACGCGCCCCCATGGCCTGGGCGATCGCGACCGAGCGATCGGTGGACCCGTTGTCACACACGACGATCTCCCCGTGCAATCCCGCCTGGACGAAGGTCCGCCTGATCTTCTCGATGCAGGCGCCGATCGCCGCCTCTTCGTTCAGGCAGGGCATCACCACCGAGATCTCGGGGTCGGCCGCACCGTCGTGACTCATGCCCGGGTCTCCGACTGAGGGGCAAACCTCACGAGGCGGGCCGCCGCCCGCTTCGCCAGAGGGTACCGGCCGAGTCCGGCGAGGCAGCCGCCAAGCTCGGCCAGCGCGAGCCGACGGAGCGCCCAGACCGGGCCCGACCTGGGCCACAGAGCGCGGAACGCGAGCTTGCCCCACCACCAGCAGGCCAATCGGGCAAACCCGAGCCGCTCATCCGGGTATGTCAGCGCGCCGCGAACGACGTAGGAGGAAAAGCTGACCCCATGATCGGCGATCTGGCGCCGGAGGCCCTCCAAGGAGTGCCGGTGCCGATGCCGTACGATCGCCCGGGGCTCGTACACCAGCGCGTGTCCCTCCTTCAGGACTCGAAAGAACATCTCCAGGTCATCCCCGCCGCGGGTCGGCGTGCCGGCGCCGAGCGCCGGGTCGAAGCCGCCGATGCGCCCGAAGAGCGAGCGGCGGAAGGCCATGTTGGCGCCGGTGCCGTAGGCGCCGGCGGCGCCGTAGCGGCGCGCCACCGATCCGCGGCCCTCCACCCCGATCCGGCGCGGAGCGAACCCCCGGCCGAAGCCGCGGTAGCGCTCGAACAGCACCTGCGCCTCGGTTTGGAGCGCCGCCGGGAGCACCAGCCCGGTCACCGCCACGATCGACTCGTCGGAGCCGAAGGCGGCGACCAGCGCGCGGACCCAGCCCGGGTCCACCGAGACATCGTCGTCGGTGAAGGCGATGACGTCGCCGCCGGACTCCGCGATCGCGCGGTTGCGGGCCCAGTCGAGCCCCGGCCTGGGCTCGCGCACATAGCGCACCCGCCCGCTTCGCCCCTCGACCAGCACTCGGCTCGCCTCGCTGGAAGGGGCGTTGTCCACCACCAGGACCTCGAGCCCGGGGTACTCCACCCGCTCGAGCGAGTCGAGACAGGTGGCCAGGTCGTCCGGTCGGTCCCGGGTGCAGACCGCGACGGTCACACTGAGCCCGGGCGCCGGCGTAACGGCTCTCGGAGCCGGGAGCGCAAGGCCGTCGAGCGCGGCGCGGATCAGGGGTGCGTGGCACTCGCCGCCGGCGGTCTCGACCCGTACCCATCCCACCGGCTCTCCCCGCCGCCGGACCAGCGCTTCGACGGCGACCGCATCGCCGAGACCCAGGAGCGACTCGATTGGGCGCTCGAGCTCGATCTCCGCCAGGGCAACCGGCGCCAGTGTGCGGCCCATGTCAGGCACGGTATCGCTCCAGCACCGCGTCGATCGGGCCGTCCATCACCACGCGACCCTGGTCCAGCCACACTCCCCGGGTGCACAGCTCGCGCAGCTGCTCCAGCTCGTGCGAGACCAGGATGAGGGTCCCGCCGCGCGCATGGTACTGCCGCAGCCGCTCGAGGCAGCGCTCCCGGAACGCCTGGTCGCCTACCGCGAGGACCTCGTCCAGCAGGAGGATGTCGGGCTGGAGACAGACGGCGACCGAGAACGCCAGCCGGGCCTCCATACCCGAGGAGTAGTACTTGAGCGGTGTGTCGGGGAGATCGGGGATCGCGGCGAACTCGACGATGTCGTCGTAGCGCTCCGCCAGCTCTTTGCGCCTGAGCCCCAGCACCGCGGCGTACAGCGCGATGTTCTCGGCTCCGGTCAGCTCGGGGTGGAAGCCGGCGCCGAGCTCGATCACCGCCGTGATGCGTCCCTCGGTGCGCACCGTGCCGCTCGAGGGATGGTAGATCCCGGCGATCAGGCGGAGAACCGTGCTCTTTCCGGAGCCGTTCCGGCCCAGCAGCGCGACGGCATCCCCACGGCCGACCGTCAGGTCGACGTCGTGGAGGGTGAACGCCGCCCGCCGGACGTGAATGGGGCGCCGGAGGACGCGGCGGATGAACCACTCCCGCAGCGAGCTGGTGCGGTGCTCGTAGAAGTAGAACCGCTTCGAGACCCCCCGAAGCTCGACGGCCGGCACCGCCGGCTCAGACGATCTCGGGGAAGATCGCGGCGTAGCGACGGAAGAGAGCATATCCGGCCAGGTAGATCAGGACTGCCGCCAGCAGCATGCCGGCGAGGAGATGGGGCGACGGCATCCGGCCCCAGTAGAGGACGTCGTGGTAGAGAGTCAGCAGCCCCGCGATGGGATTGAGGAAGTAGAGTCCCCGCGCCGCGGCGGGGACCATCTCGGCCGGATAGAATACCGGCGAGAGGTAGAACAGCGTCGTGAGCGCGATCGGCAGCGCGTGGTACACGTCGTAGTAGAAGACCGAAAGCGTCGCGATCGGCAGGGCCAGACCGATCACCAGCAGCAGCTGGATGGCCAGAAGAACCGGCAACACGAGATAGCTGTCGGGCACCGCGTGATGGTGAAAGATCGCCAGCACGGCGAGGACCAGCCCTATCTCCACCGCGAACTCGATCAGGCGCGAGCCGGCCGCACCGAACACCAGGATCTCGCTGGGGAACGCGACGCTGCGGGTCAGGCGCGAATGTTCGGCAAAGATGTAGGTGCCGGTGTTCAGCGTCTGGAGCGTGAAGTTCCAGACGAAGTACCCGCTCAGGAGGAAGGCCCAGTACTGGGCCAGCGGGATCCGGACCACGTGGCTGAACACCACCCCGAGGACCGCGACCGTGAAGAGTGGGTTGACCAGCGTCCAGACGAAGCCGAGCAGCGAGCGCTGGTACTTCACCTTGAGGTTCCGCACCACGAGGCTGTGCAGCAGCTCGCGGTAGCGCCAGACGCGGCCCAGTGGCCGGAGCGCGGCCGTCATGCGGCGTACCGCTCCCGCCGCTCGCGCGCCAGCCGCCGCGCACGGGGATAGGCGGCCAGTCCCAGCCAGCAGTTCCACCACATCCGCAGTAGGACCGGCGCCGGGAGCGGATCGCGGCCGAGCGCGCGCCGTAACAGGCGCACGCCGGGCTTCGCGAGTCGCCAACCGGTGTAGCCGGCCAGCGCGGGCCGCGCGCCGCGGTCGGTCACCAGATGCTTGGCCAGGAAGGCCACCACGGCCCGCTGATGGCCGATGATCTGGTCACACGCGGCGGCGGCCTCCGTCCGGTGCTCGTGCCAGGCGAGGGCCCGCGGCTCGTAGACCACCGCGTGGCCCGACCGGAGGGCCCGCCAGAGGAGATCGTGATCGCCGCCTCCCGGCAGCGGCATCCCCAGATCGAGTGCCTCGTCGAAGCCGCCGAGCCTGAGCGCGACATCGCGACGGACGGCGTAGCTGCAGCCGCTCCCGACACTGATCGCCCAGGCGATGAGGGGTGCCGGCCGACCGTGCAGCGGCCGGCCGGCATGATCCGGGAGGACGATCCGCTCGCTGCCGCGGGAGAACCCACCGTTGGCCTCGAAGATCCGCTCGCCCGGCGTGTTCAGTCCCAGGGCCTCGACCCGACCCGTGCACACGGCCACCCGGGGCTCCGCCTCGAAGACCCGGCGCAGCGTGCCGGCCCAGTCCACGTCCGCCACCGCGTCGTCGTCGAGAAACGCGATCACTTCATATCGGGCCTCGGCGAGGGCCCGGTTGCGGGCGAAATCCAGTCCGGGAACCGGCTCCACGACGTAGCGGACGGCAGGGAACCGATCCGCCACCAGCGTGCGGACCTCGCCACTCGCGGGGGCGTTGTCCACCACGAGGATCTCGGCCGCTGGCGTGGCCTGGCGCAGCAGGGATTCCAGCGAGCGCTGGAGCAGCGTGGGCCGGTCCCGGGTGCACACGGCCGCGCTGAGCCGGATGGGGCTCATTCCCAGCGTGACCTCACGGGCAGGGCGGCCTGGCCCTGTCGAATCCAGCGAACGCCCCCGGCCACCAGGCCCGCGGAGTAGGCGAGTCGGGCGGCGAGCACCGCGGGCAGCATGAGCAGAGGCTCCACCACGCGCGCCTGGATCCAGCATCCCACGATGTAGGCGGTGGTGCCGAGCGCGATGGGCAGGCTGCCGGCCACCAGCAGACCGGGATAGCGGTAGATCCAGGCGGCCCTGGCGGCGCCGGTCCGCGCCTTGCTCTCGATCGCGCTGTAGCCCCAGCGGTAGTTGCGGCGCAGGAGGTTGCCGAACCCGGGGCGGTTGTAGTGATAGACCCGAGCGCCCGGGACGAAGACGATCCTGCCCCCCGCGCGACGCACTGCCGCCTGCCAGGCCAGCTCCTCGTGCGAATAGGCGATCGGCTGTTGCTCGGTGAACCCCCCCGCCTTGGCGAACACCTCGCGCCGGACGCTGAGGTTTCCAGGAGGGTGATTGGAGACCTCGCCGCCCTCGCGCCGCGAATGCACGTGATACCACCCGCAGTAGTAGTCACATCGCGCGGAGAGGCTGAGGTCCGGCGGCAGGTCGAGCGATCCACCCACCACTTCTGCGCCCTGCTGGTGCTCGTCCAGCAGGAGACCGAGCCAGCCTACCGCGGGCACGCAGTCGGCGTCGAGAAACACGATCGGGTCGCCGCCGGCGAGCGCCGCACCCCGATTGCGGCCGATCGCGGGGTTCCCGGTCTCCCTGCCGGGCTCGGGCTCGAGCACGCGAGCGCCGGCGGCCACCGCTTCGGCGACGGTGCCATCGGTCGAGCCGTCATCGACCACGACCACCTCGATTTCCCGCCCGCGGGCGTCCTGCGCCAGAACCGCGCGAACCAGAGAGCCGATCCGGCCCGCCTCGTTGCGCGCGGGGATGACGACCGTGACCAGCTTGGAATCAGGCGGAGACACGGCCGTGTGCGTCGTCGTAGATCTCGCCCACCGTGCGAACGAAGCGGCTCCAGCCGAGGTGCTCGAGCGCATACTCGCGGGCGGCGTGCCCCAGCTCGCGGCCTCGGGAGGGGTAACGGAGCACGGAGACGATCCCCTCGGCCAGGGCGCCGGCATTCGGCTGGACCAGCACGGCCGTGTCCTGCGTGAGCACGGTCCGATGGGTCGAGATGTCGGTGGCGACGATCGGTCGTCCGGCAGCGAGATAGTCGAAGATCTTGAGCGGAAGATTGCCGCCGAACGCGCGTGGCGAGACGAGCACGTCGGCCATGGCGAGATACACCGGCATCGCGCTCCGCGGCTGACGCTCCACGATCGTCAGGATGCCGCTTCGCACCAGATCCTCCGCTCCCCGACCCAGCGGCGCCTCGCCAGCGCTGTCGGCGCCGACCAGGACGAACCTGGCCTTCGGCACAGCGGTGAGCACCGAGGGTACGGCCGCGATCAGATCGTCCAGCCCCTGGTAAGGCTCGAAGGTGCCGCTGTACAGGATGATCGGCGCGTCGTGAGAGAGACCAAGCCGGCGTCGCAGGGAGAGCGATTCGTACGTCGGCACATCGCCCGGCGTGCTGGGGAATTTCCACTCCCGGACTCTGGTGCCGGGGGCCAGGTGACGGACCCGATCGCCGAGTCCCGCGCTCGCCACCACGAGGTCCGCCCGGGTCACCATCCAGCGTTCAGCTTCCCGCAGCAGCATCGGGGCGGGAGGCACATGGGCCAGGGGATGCTTCAGGAGTTGCTCAGGCAGGCTGGACTGCATGTCGTACAGGAGCGGAACCTGGTGGCGCCGGGCCAGCACGAGTGCCGGCCAGGCGGCCTCTTCCAGCGCGTGCACGCAGGTATAGGTCTCGAGAGCGAGCCGATGACGCAGCGTCCGGAACAGCGACACGTCCAACGCCAGCTTCCGAGCGGAGAGACCGATAGGAACCGAGCGGATGCCGAGCGGGTTGCCGACCCGGAAGATCCGCAGACCGGGAAGCTGGATGTTGCTCCCGACGGGAAAGGTGAGAAGATCCACCCGATACCCCAGCTCGCTCAGAGCCTGGAGGACCTGCCGGAGCGCGATGGGCGTCCCCCGGTCCTGATAGAACGGCTGGGGCGCCACCGCCAGAATACGGCGCGACCCTATCTGGCCGGCGCCGGTGAACCGCCTTGCACCAGACCGTTCGCCGTTCGCCGGAGGCATCCAGACTGGGCTGAACCATTTGACCGTCAGCACAAGTAGGTCAACAAGTTACGCTCCCTCCAGGCGAGGCTGTCCGACCCGAGTTTATGACCGGTCAGCAAGAACCCTGCCCGTGAAGGGGTCGTGGCTCAGTAACCAGGACCACAACCGAGCACCACGACGGTTCCCTGGGTGCCGAATCCTCCTTCGCTGGTCAGGGCCAGCTCCCGCTCGTTCAGCCAGGTCAGGCCCTCGCCCTGAAGCTGGAGTCCCGCGGCGTCGCACAGGATCCCGGTGCCACGCAGGGGAGGGTCTTCCGACCGCTCGAACAGATAGATCGCGACATAGGTTCGAACCGCCACGATAGTCCCCGACGGCGACAGCGCGGCATCCGTCACCCAGTTGCCGAGACCGCCGGTATCGATCGACAGCTCTTCCGCCTTCTCGGCGGTCGCCAGCCCTTTTGCCTCCCAGATCTCCGGCTCGAGTCGATACACCGTGGGGGGAGCTCCACGTCCCTTGCTGATCAGGGTGATCGCGCCGCGGGGGTCCACGAAGAGGGCCTCCACATCCGGGCTGCCTCTTGGATAGCGGAACTTGAGCGCTTGGGCCGGCTGGGTTCGACCTCCCGCGTCCGATAGAGCGGGCTCGGCCACACGGTAGATGGTCGCGGTCTTCCGGTCTTGAGCGTTGTCCCCCGTGTCGGCGATGTACAGGCAGTCCCGCCTCGCGCATGGCCCCAGTGAGATCGCCTCCCAATCAAAGTTTCGTGCGCCCACCACCTCGAAGGCCCCCTGCAACCGGCCCAGGGTGTCGATCGCATAGATCCAGGCGTTGTCTCCCGAATCGTTGAGGGTCCAGAGGACGCCTGGCTGTGCCCGACTGGCGGCGACGCCGGAGCTCTCACGCACTCTCGGGTCCATGATGACGCCCGTCCGTCGTGGATCCGTCGTGCGTCGGACCGCCCAAGGAGGCTCGCTCGCCCGCCTCGGGACGAGGCCGGCGGCCACGCCCAATCCGACGAGCAGCGCGATGACGGCGAGGAAGAACGCGGAGCGCCTCAAACGGCGGCGGAGGGACAGAGATCCGCGATCACGCACTCGGTACAGCGGGGCCGCCGGGCAATGCACACCTGGCGGCCGTGCGTGATGAGGAGGTGGGACACCTGGGTCCAATCCTCCCGGGGGAAGAGCGGTATCAGGTCTTGTTCGATCCGGACGGGGTCATCGTGCCGGGTGAGACCAAGCAGCCGTGAGAGCCGGGTCACGTGGGTGTCTACCGTGATCCCTTCGTTGATGCCGAAGGCGTTGCCCAGGATCACGTTCGCGGTCTTCCGCCCGACCCCGGGGAGCACCCTGAGCTCCTCCATGCTGCGCGGCACTTCGCCGCGATGGTCGGCCACCAGGGCCTGCGCCATCCCCACCAGGCTGCGCGTCTTGTTGCGGAAGAACCCGGTGGAGCGGATCAGCTCCTCCACCTCGGCGCGGTCGGCTCGGGCGAGATCTGCGGGTGTGGGATAGCGGGCGAAGAACGCCGGCGTCACCATGTTGACCCGGGCGTCGGTACACTGGGCGCTGAGGATCGTGGCTACGAGGAGCTGATAGGCATCGGCATGGTCGAGCGCACACGCAGCGTCGGGATACGCCCTCTGCAACCGCCCGAGGATCGCCGTGGCCCGAGCCGCCCTGGAGGCCGCGGATTCGGGTCCCTTCCGCCTGCGGGTCTTCAAGACCGTCGGCGCCCGGCCCAGGCGGTGAACTCCTCGGCGGAGCGGGTGTTGAGAATGTCGGTCGGGCCGAGCCAGCCCTTCCTGGCGATGCCGACGCCGTAGTCGACGTGACCGATGCCGGCCACGCTGTGTGCGTCGGCGCCGATGGAGACCATCACGCCTCCTTCGCGCACCCGCGGCAGCACTCGCCAGTCCAGGTCCAGCCGGTGCGGATCGGCGTTGACCTCCAGGGCCACGCCCTTCTCGGCGGCTTTCTCGATGATGAGATCGAGATCGAGCCCGTAGGGGTCGCGGGAAAGCAGGAGACGCCCGGTCGGATGCCCGACGATGGTGAGGTAGGGGTTGTCCATCGCGGTGAGGAGTCGCGCCGTCATGTCCGCGTCCGTCATGTTGAACCGGGAATGGATCGAGGCGATCACGAAATCGAGTCGCTCCAGCACCCGGTCCTCGAAGTCCACCCGCCCATCCGCGAGGATGTCCGCTTCCACCCCCTTGAGCACCCGGATGCCCTCGAGCCTCGCGTTCACCTCGTCGATCTCGTCACCCTGGCGAAGCAGGTCATCGGACTTGAGGCCGCCGGCGTACGCAGCCGCCTGGCTGTGGTCGGTGATGCCGATCCACTGATAGCCCGCCGTCCGGCACGCGAGCGCCAGATCCTCGACCGAGTTGGAGCCGTCGGAGTAGCTGGTGTGGCAATGGAGAAACCCGCGCAGGTCCCCGCGCGTCACCAGGCGGGGAAGCTCACCCCGCTCCGCGGCGGCGATCTCTCCTCGTCCCTCGCGGAGCTCGGGCTCGATGTAGGCCAGCCCCAGGGCCCGGTAGAGACTCTCCTCGTCGGGCGTGTACACGAACTCGCTTCCCCGCCACAGCGCGGCCCCGGTGAGCGCCAGCCCCCGAACCGACGCGTGCGCGGCGAGCTGAGCGACGTGCTGTTCGCTGCCGGTGGCCTGGACCAGCACGGCGCCTACGTTCACCGGCGTGGTCACGATGATTTGCGCGCTGGCCCCCCCGGCGAAGCGCAAGGTGAGGCGCCGCTCGTCCTGACCCGCGAACTCGTGCACTCCCGGATGCTGATTCAGGCGCTTGAAGAGCTCGCCCGGGGCGACGTCGGCTACCAGGACCATCACCAGGTCGCGCACGACCTCGGTCCGGCGCCGAACGTCTCCGGCGACGAAGGCGGCGGTCACACCGGGAAGCTTCGCCAGCGCGCTCCGCAGCCCCTCGGCTTCGTCGGCGGCATGGTGGGAGAGACGGTAGGCGGTCGCCTGGCGGAGAAAGGCGATGCCCTTGAGGATGTTCTCCGACGTCTTTTGGCCGAATCGCGGCAGCTTGGCGAGACGACCGTCCGTGGCGGCAGCCTCCAGCTCGGGCAGCGAGTCGATGCCGAGCACGTCGTGAATCTGGCGGATCTTGGCGACGCCGAGCCCGGCAATGGAAAGCATCTCGACCAGGCCAGGTGGAATCTGCTCGCGCAGCTCTTCCAGCATGCCGGTCCGGCCGGTGTTGATCAGCTCGGTCGCGATCTGGAGGGTGGCCGGGCCCACGCCTTTCGCCGCGGCGAGCGAGCCGTCCTCCAGACCCTGGCGCAGATCCCCGTTGAAGCCCGCGATGGCGCGCGATGCGGTGCGGAAGGCCCGGATCCGAAACGGATTCTCGCCCTTGAGCTCGAGGAAGGCCGCGATCTGCTCCAGCACGTCGGCCACGGCCTTCTTGTCCATGAAGTCCTTCAGGGTCTCCATCAAGCCTCTCCACCGGCAACGGCGGCGGCGGGAGCCTGGGTTCGCCAGCCGAGCTCGAGCAGCTCCTCCTCCCCGATAATGGAGCGGAGGCCGGCGGCGGCGGCGCCAGGCAGCGTGGGCGCGAAGAGCGCGCTGCCGTCCTCACGCGTGAGTCGCGGCGCCCGGGAGCCGGTCGCCTCCACCGCACTGAAGCCCGGTCGGTCGGGACGCAGCCCGAAGATGCCGAGCACCCGCAGCAACCCCACCGGATCGCGGGCGACGAACACGCCATCCAGCGGTTCCGGAGCGTCGTCCTCGATCACCCTGGCCCAGATCATCCGTTCGGGAAACTGCGCGTAGTACGGCGGCAGACCGCCCGGGGCTTCTCCGTCGGGCAGCACCGCGTCGAGCAGTCCCTCCGCGGTCTCACGGGCGATCGGAACCGTCACGCCGCCGGCGGCCCAGCTGAGATAGGCGTGGTGCACCAGGGCCACCATCTGGTCCATCGCCTCGCCCAGGCCCTCGTCGGGGCGCAGCTCGCGCAGGAGGGTGATTACCTCGGGGTCCATCAGGAAGGCATCACGATCGGCGGGGTCGCGCCCGGCGGAGGCCAGACTGGCGGCGATTCGGGGAAAGCTCGTCGCCGCCGCGGGCTGGAACACGAGGTCGAAGGGGGTCGCCCGGGGCATGGGACGAAAGGTAATGCGTGGGGTCGAGCTCAGGCCCTGAGGAAGCCGCCGACGACCCGCACAAACTCGTCCCGCGCTTCCACATACGGCACGTGCCCGCAGCGCGGCACCGGATGGAGTTCGGCCCCGATCAGGCCGGCGGTGGCTCGGGAAGCTTCCAGGGGGATGGGATCGTTCTCGCCGTGGAGGATGAGCGATGGAATCCCGCGGAGTATTGGGAGCCGCTCACGGAGGTCGAAATCGCCGAGACTGGCCCAGACCTCCTGTTGGGTGCGTCCGGTGACCCGGAAGGGCGTCAAGTCCCTCGCGAGCGCTGGATCGTAGAAGTAGGGCGCCACGGAAAGCTCGAAGATGCGTTGCTGGTAGGCGTCCGGGTCTCTCTCCCGCAGGCCGCTCTCCCTGAGCGCCTTGCGCGCCTTCTGGAACTCGGGGTCGAGATTCCGCTTCCCGAATCGCTCCTCGAACTTCTCCCGCGCAGCGCGCCAGGCAGGCGCGGGCGAGATCAGCGCCAGTCGCTCCACCCGCTCCCCGTGGCCGAGTGCATAGAGCAGTGCGAGCAAGCCGCCCCACGAGTACCCCGCAATCGTCATCCGGCGGAGCCCCCACTCCGCGCGGAGGGCCTCCAAGTCGGCCACGTGCTCGGTCCACCCGACGGGGACGTCGCGCGGCACCGGGGATCGTCCGCCACCGCGCTGATCGTAGTAGATCAGCGCGCGGCCGTTGGCGAGCGCGTCGAAGCCGGGGAGCAGGTAGTCGTGATGGGCTCCGGGCCCGCCGTGCAGCACCACGACTGGCGGCCCGTCGCCGATCCGGCGCACGAACAGGTCCACGCCCCGGACGCGGGCGACGGTCTCGGTGATGCCTCGGCTCGTCACCAGCTACAGGAGTACGGCCAGCGCGTCGGCGACGCGGCGGACCTCTGCTTCTTCCGTGGCGGTGAAGGGGTCGGGCTCGTCGCTGTCCACGTCGATCTGACCCAGGATCCGGTCGCCCCGGCGGATCAGCACCACCAGCTCGGAGCGGGTCCAGGTGTTGCACGCGATGTAGTTCTCCACCGCGCGGACGTCCGGGACGTTCTGGTCCCGCCCCGTCGCCACGGCGGTTCCGCACACGCCCTTGCCGACCGGGATCCGGGTGTGATCGGTGTCCCGGCCAGCGTAGGCCTCGAGCACCAGCTCGTCGCCGTGCAGCATGTACATGTAGACCGAGGTATAGGGCGAGCCTGCCGCCTGGATCTTCTGCGCCGCTATCCGAAGCAGCTCCACCCGCCCCACCTCCCGGGCGAATGCGCCGCGCAGGCCCGGGATCACCTTGTCCGCGTCGAGCACCGGCATGGGTCAGCCTCCCCGCGTCCCGAGCGTGGCGCGAAGCGTCGTCACCTTGTCGCCCCGGCGGATCACGATGCTCACGGTGTCGCCGGGCTCGTGGCTTCGGAGCGCGTTGGTCATCGCCTGGAGGTCGGGGATCTCCATGTCGCCGATGCGGGTGATGATGTCGTCACCCCGGAGCCCGGCCTTCTCGGCCGGGCTGCCCGCGCGCACGCCCAGCAGCCGGACCCCGCCCGGGTTGTCGGTCATGTCCGGGATCGTACCGAGGTAGGTGCCATAGGCTGGCGCGCTGCTCATCGTGCCCAGCGCGTGGGAGGGGGGTGGGACCTCGACGGGCGTGAGCCGGCTGGGCCGGTTGGCGATCGCGGTTACCAGTCCCACCGTGAAGTTGGTCACCCGGCGGAAGCCCTCGGGGTCGATCTTTTCCCAGTCGTCCGTGGTACGATGGTAGTCGTCGTGCAGGTCGGTGAAGATGTGCAGCACCGGCAGGCCGGCAGCGTAGAAAGACGACTGGTCGCTCGGGCCGTAGCCGTCCCCTTGTGCCTTGAGGTCGAAGCCGGCGTGCCAGTTCAGGGAGTCGATCAGTCCGGGGAACTCCTTCGCCGTTCGCGTCCCGTACACGATCAGACGGCCGTTCCGCAGTCTCCCCACCATGTCGAGGTTGATCATTGCCAACGTGGTGGTGAGGGGGTAGACCGGCTGCTTGACGTAGTATGCCGAGCCCAGCAGACCCAGCTCCTCGCCGCTGAAGGCTATGAAGAGGACCGTGCGCGCCGGCGGAGCCTGGGCCAGCCGAGCCGCGATCTGGATCAGCATCGCGGCCCCCGAGGCATTGTCGTCCGCTCCGTTGTGCACCTTGCCCGTGCTGTCGGGATCGAGACTGCCGAACCCGCCGAGACCCAGGTGATCGTAGTGGGCGCCTACGATCACGGCCTCGTTCCGGAGATTGGGATCGTGCCCCGGAAGCAGACCGATCACATTCCGCCCGACCAGCCCTCCCACTCGTGCCGACTGCGCTACCGGCGCCTCCTTGGCGACGGTGAACGACTGGAACCAGCCGCCGGCCGCGGGCTGGAGCCCGACCTGCTGGAAGCGGCGGGCAAGGTAGGCGGCCGCGGTGTCGGCGCCGGGCGAGCCGGTCATCCGGCCTTGCAACCGGTCGTCGCTCAGGTAGCGGATGTCGTCGATCGCGGTGATCGGCGGCGGGCTGGGCTTCGCCACCGACTGCTGTCGGGTGCCGAACTGAGCCTGCAATCCCGCCGGCGCGGCCACCAGAAGAAACGCCGCGAGGCAGGACCTGAATGTCTGGTGGGTCATACTGCAAAGATAGCGCTGCTAGCGGGGCACGAAATCAGTGTTTGCGCTCAACCGGCGGGCGAAGGCGGCCAGTAGCCGAGCGGTCCGGTCCAGATCTTCCAGCGCGATCATCTCGTTAGGGCTGTGCATGTAGCGATTTGGAACCGATACCAGGGCCGTCGCCACGCCGCGGTGCGCGTTGAAGATTCCTTCCGCGTCCGTGTGGGTGTCGCGGGAGGCGGCCTCGATGGAATAGGGGATCCGTTCCGCTTCCGCGGCGGCAGCGAGCAGCTCGAAGACCAGTTCGCTGACCGAGGCCCCGCGCGAGAGCACCGGGCCGCCACCGAGACGGTAATCCCCGTGCCGGCGCTTGTCGACCCCGGGATAGTCGGTGGCGTGGGTGACGTCCACCACGACGGCGACGTCCGGCTCCAGCGACACGGCCGAGCTGCGCGCGCCACCGCCGGTGGCGGCAATCTCCTCGCGGGTGGTGGCCACCGCGGTGACGGCAGCAGCAGGCGGGTCTCCCACCGCGAGGTGGCGAATGGCCTCCAGCACGACGAAAGCCCCGATCCGGTTGTCGATGCTTCGGCTTACGAGCCGGCCATTGGGGAACTCGACCACCCCGGTCGCCAGCACCCCCGGGTCACCGATCCGGAGCTGCCGCTCGGCCTCGGCCCGGTCGGCGGCCCCGATGTCGATCCACAGAGTCTCGACCTTGGAGACCTTCTCCCGGTCGTCCTTGTCCATGATGTGGATCGCCTTCTTGCCCACGACGCCGGTGACCGGGCCACTGCGCCCCAGCAACTTCACCCGCTGACCGACGAACACCTGCGGGTCCCACCCGCCGATGGTATCGAAGCTGATGAATCCCTCGTCGTCGATGTGGGTGACCATGACGCCGATCTCGTCGATGTGACCGGCCAGCATCACCCGCGGCCGCCCGCCCTGATTCAGGGTGGCGTAGGAGTTCCCGGCCACGTCCGCGCGGACCTCGTCCGCGAGCGCTTCCGCCTCCCGCCGCCATGCCCTGGCCGGTGCGGTCTCGAAGGCGGAGGGGCCCGGCGTGTCGAGCAGGGACTTGAGAAACGCGAGGGATTCAGGCGTCATGGTGAGTACAGTGGAGGATGTGGGTTCGGCCGCAGATCGAGCTCGAGAAAGCGGGCGCCCGGCACGGGGTTGTGACGATAAGGAGCGATCTCCACGAAGCCCAGCGCGAGATAGAGACCCTGCGCCGACCGCATCGCGGGCAGCGTATCGAGTCGCATACGCTGGTACCCGGCGTCGCGCACGTCGCTCACCGCACGCTCGGCCAGCCGCCGGCCCCAGCCACCGCCCCGGGCGGCGAGCCGCACGTAGAGGCGCTTCATTTCCGCGACCCCGGGCTCCAGCGGGCGGAACGCCACACACCCCACCGGCTCGGCGTCGTCGAACCCGAGCAGCAGGCCGCCGGCGGGACGGGTGTACTCGCCTGGAAGTCGGGCCAGCTCCTCCTCGAAACGCTGGAACTCGAGGTCCACCTCGAGCGCGACGGCGTATTCCTCGAACAGCCGCCGGACGATCGCGAGCGTCTCCGGAGTCTCTGCCTCGATGATCCTGGGCGCCATCACCGCCTCGCTCAGACGCCGACCGATGGCCTGAAGCCGGAGCGCCAGCGCGCGATGTCCTGCCCTTCCTGTCCCAGGAGCGCCGCGGCGAGCCGCTCGGCTCCATCCACTATCCGGGGACCTGACCGCGAGGTGTAGGCGTTCCCGTCGATCACCCAGGTCGGCACCGAGCCCAGCACCTCGAGCGCGGCCCGATCCGTGAGCGCCGACAGCTCGGCCTGGGAGCGGCGCAGCCCGAAGCCGCAGAGCATCACGACGATCAGGTCCGGCCGCAGCCCAGCCACATCCTTCCACTCACGCCGGGCCGAGTGACGGCCCGGTGCGGCCCCCACGTCGGTCCCACCGGCCGCCTCCACCAGCTCGGGCACCCAGTGGCCGGCCAGGTAGAGCGGCTCCAGCCATTCCACACAGACCACCCTAGGGCGCCGCCTTGCCGGCCGGCTGCGGATCCGCCGCAGGCGGTCTTCCAGTCCATTGACGAGATCCCGACCCTCGGCGGTCCGCCCCAGCCTGCCGGCCACCGTGAGGATGTCGTCCATGATGCCGCCGACGGTACGGCCGGACAGCGTCAGCACTGCGGGCTCGGGGCGGAGGACGGCCGCCAGGCGGTAGACCGCTCCGTCCGCGACGGCGCACACCTCGCAGAGATCCTGGGTGACGATCAAGGTGGGGGCGAGCCGGCGGAGCTGTTCCGCGTCCACGCCGATGACCGGCTTGCCCGCCGCGCGCAGCCGCCTCACCTCGGCATCGATCACCGAGCCGGTGGCCCCGGAGTCGATCGGTGTGGCCGTGATCCGGGGAAGGCCCAGGACCTGGGCCGGATAGTCGCACTCGTGGGAAATACCCACCAGGCTGCCGGCCTCTCCGAGTGCCGCCACGATCTCGGTAGCCGCCGGCAGCAGAGTTACCACCCGCATTCAACGCTCGATCAAACGACTGGGACGATAGCTGGCGAAGAACAGCAGCCCGATGAAGGTAGCGATCAGGGTCCGGAAATCTCGTGTCAGGACGTAGGCGACCAACCCGAGCAGCGAGGGCGCCTCGACCAGCGACCAGATGACGATGGCCCTGCCAAGGTTCCGCCGCCACCAGTCGTCCTGGGAGATGCCGGAGCCACTGGGGCCCAGCCGGCTCGCGGTGAACATGGCGCCGCCGAACAGCGTCGCGCTCACCAGGGCCAGCGCTACGTAGAGCACTCGGCGGTCGGGCAGTGCTTCCGCGGGCACGGCGGATGACCGCCCGATGTACCAGCCGACCAGCCAGAACAGGAGCACACCGAGCACCAGCGCAGCGTGGATGATCCGGGCGCTGATCGCCGGTGAGACTTGGCTGGCCGGCGGCATCTCAGCGGCTCGCGACCCGATACAGCAGGTAGCCGAGTCCGGCGTAGATCACCAGGGCGACGACGTCGCTCTGGGAGACGGCCCCCAACCGCTCCTGCAGACCGACCGTATGCGCCAGATACTCGGCCGCCGGAACACCCGCCGCATCGGCCCGGGCCACCATCATCGCCGCGATGCCGGCGATGGTGATTCCCGCGATCGCGCCGCCGGCAATGAGCCCGCTGGAGAACAGCACGCCGGGGCCGGACTCCACCTCGGCCAGCGACTCGCCGGTCGTCCGCTTGCGTTCCACCAGCCAGCGGATGACCCCGCCGATGAACATCGACGCGGAGGTCGAGATCGGCAGGTAGACCCCCACGGCGATCGGAAGCGACTGGAGGCCCATGATCTCGATCGCGATCGTGAGGCACACCCCGATCAGCACCAGCCCCCAGGGCAGCTTTTGCGTCAGGATCCCGTCGGTCACCAGCGCCATGATGGTGGCCTTGGGGGAATCGAGCTTGGTGATCGGGCGACCGTCGATCTCGCGGATGCGTCCGCCGATGCCGGGATCCACCAGGTAGGCGACTTCCTTCGTCGCCGGGTCGAGGAGGTACTTGCCCGGCTGGACGCCTCCGACCGGCAGGTTCACCCGCACGACCTCCCAGTCCCGCCCGTCGTGCCTCATGGTCTCGCCCAAGGTGGTCACGGAGCGCTCACCGGCACCAGGCGCGGCGGCCTCGAGGGCGACACCCGGATGCCGCTCGGGGACGATGGTGGTATAGGTGTTGTTGAGCAAGGCCAGGGTCCAGCCGATGGCAAGCGCGGAGGTAACCGCGCCGATCAGGATACCGATCTGCTGCCGCTTCGGAGTGGCGCCGACCAGGAATCCGGTCTTCAAATCCTGACTGGTGGCGCCGGCATTGCCCGCGGCCACCGCAATCACCGCGGCGATGGTGAGGGCCCCGACCCGGTGATCCACCCCGGTCCAGCCGATCAGGAAGAAGATCGTTGCGGTCCCGATCAGCGCGGCGATGGTCATGCCCGAGATCGGATTCGCGCTCACCCCGATCTCGCCGGTGATCCGGGAAGAGACGACCACGAAGAAAAACCCGAAGATCACGATCAGTACCGCGCCCAGCAGGTTCACCGCGAGCTGTGGCAGCGTGGTAAGAATCAGCGCCAGCAGCACGGCGCCCACTGGAGTCACCCAGATCGGAAGGTCGATGTCCGTGCGGACCCGTGCGGCCACGTCTCCGACGCTGCGCCGCAGGTCTTCGAAGCCGGAGCGGAAGGCGGCCACGATGGTGGGGAGCGCGCGGACCAGCGCGATGATCCCGGCCGCCGCGACCGCGCCGGCGCCGATGTAGAACACGAAGTACGAGCGGACCTCGCTCGGGCTCATCTCGCCGATGAGCTTGGGCTCGGCGAAGATCGGCGTCGTGAGCCCGGAGCCGAAGAGCTTGATGGCGGGGATGAGCACCATGTAGGCGAGGAACCCGCCGGCAAACAGATAGCCCGCGATCCGCGGCCCGATGATGTAGCCGACGCCCATCAGCTCGGGCGAGACCTCCGCCGAGATCGAGGCACCCTGATAGGTGCGCGAGGTCCAGCCGGGATACTCCTTCCACCCGCGGAGGCCGGCCATCAGGAACTTGTAGGCGAAAGCGATCCCGAACGCCTGGAAGAGCCGCCTGGCCTGCAGTCCGCCCTTCTCACCCGCAATGAGCACCTCGGCGCAGGCCGTGCCCTCGGGGTACGGCAGCGTGCCGTGCTCCTTCACGATCAGCGCCCGCCGGAGGGGGATCATGAGCAGCACGCCCAGGATGCCGCCGACCACCGCCACCACCGCCACCTTGCTGATCGTCAGGTCGTAGCCCAACAGGAGTATGGCCGGGAGGGTGAAGACGATGCCCGCGGCAATGGATTCGCCCGCGGAGCCGGTCGTCTGCACCATGTTGTTCTCCAGGATGGTGGATTTCCCCAGGGTCCTGAAGAAGGCCACCGCGAGTACGGCGATCGGAATGGAGGCTGACACCGTCAGGCCGATCTTGAGCGCCAGGTAGACGCTGGAGGCCGCGAAGACGATGCCGAGAATCGCGCCCAGCACCACGGCGCGAACGGTCAGCTCGGCGGGTGTCTGGGTTGGCGGAACGAAGGGCTTGAAGCCGTGCGTCTCGGACGTCGGGCGGGCTACGGATGCTGGGGCCATGCGTTCCGGTGGGTGGAAGGTGTCAGGATAGTACGGCCCCCGGCCGTCGGCCGGAAGGCGCGCTCCGGGGCCGGTCACCCGTCACGCCCCGCCCGCATCCCGTGCGGCGGGTGAGGGTCGTCACGGCGGTCAAATCCGCCTCCCGGTAGGATATCCGGGTCTGAAGGACCGCCATGGATTCACACTGGGAGGCCGGTATGTTGTGGACGATCTTCGTGATCCTGCTGGTGCTGTGGCTGCTCGGAATGGTGTCGTCGTACACGCTGGGTGGTTTCATCCACATTCTGCTGGTCATCGCGCTGGCGATTCTCCTGATCCGCGTCATCTCGGGCCGCCGCGCGGTATGAAACCCGGTACGATCATCGGCATCCTCCTGATCGTGGTCGGCGTGGTAGGGTTCGCCCTAGGCGGATTCTCCTTCACGCACAAGGAGAAGGTGCTGGACGTGGGGCCGATCGAGGCCAGCGCAGAAGACAAGGACACCGTGCCGATCCCGCCGATCCTCGCTGGTCTGGCGCTCGTCGGCGGCGTGGTGCTGCTGGTCGCGAGCTCGCGCAGGACCTAAGACGGACGGCCGCGGGCGTCTGCCCGCGGCC
>DATBJH010000070.1:0-15629 GCA_036556505.1 Gemmatimonadales bacterium | reverse complement strand
TCTTCACCGAGGGTTCAGGGCCGCTTCATCCTCCGGACCGCAAATTGGTGCCACAAGCGGAAGGAGGGTTCCATGGTATTCGAGGATAGACACGACGCAGGGCGGCGGCTGGCCTGGCTGCTGGAAGGCTATCGGCAGGAGCAGCCTGTCGTCCTCGGGCTGCCGCGAGGAGGCGTCCTCGTGGCATACGAGGTCGCGCGCGCCCTGGGCGCGCCACTCGATGTGCTGGTGGTCCGCAAGATCGGCGTGCCCGGAGCGGAGGAGTTCGCGATGGGCGCGACCGCGGGCGGCATCACCATGGTGGATGCCGACCTGGTCGGGCGCCTGCGCATTCCTCCCGCCGTCGTGGACGCGATCGTGCGGCGGGAAACCGCCGAGCTGCACCGCCGCGAGGCCCTGTATCGGGGCGCGCGGCCGCCGGTCGACGTCCGGGGACGGACCGTGATCGTGGTGGACGACGGCCTGGCCACCGGCGCCACCGCCCAGGCCGCGGTCCGCGCGCTCCGCGCGCTCGCCCCGCGTCGGATCGTTTTCGCGGCGCCGGTGTGCTCCCGGGAGGGAGTCGAGGAACTCCGGGCGGTCGCCGACGTGGTCGAGTGTCTCGAGTGCCCGGCCGACCTGTGGGCCGTGGGGTTCTGGTATCGTGACTTTACCGCAACCACCGACGCCGAGGTCGTCCGGTGCCTGCGGCCGGTCGACGAGCAGAGGGTGCCGGCATGAGCGCCATCCTCAACGCCGCGGGCAACCGGGAGGTGACCCTGCCCCTGGGGCGTGTGGCTCTGCAGGGCACGCTGGCCTGGCCGGATCATCCCAGCGGCCTCGTCCTCTTCGCACACGGCAGCGGAAGCAGCCGTCTCAGCCCCCGGAACCAGGCGGTGGCCAGCCGGCTGCGCGCAGCCGGTCTGGCGACCCTCCTCTTCGACCTTCTCACGCCGCACGAGGCGGAGCAACGACAGAAAGTTTTCGAGATCCCCTTGCTGGCGGCTCGTTTGCGCGCCGCGACGGACTGGGCGGTAACCCAGGCAGAAGTCGCCAGCCTGCCGGTGGGTTACTTCGGCGCGAGTACCGGCGCGGCCGCGGCGCTGCTTGCCGCCTCCCTGCCGGGCGCTCGCGTCAGCGGGATCGTTTCCCGCGGCGGCCGCCCCGACCTCGCGGGTGACGCGCTCTACTCGGTGCGCGCGCCGACGCTCCTCATCGTCGGCGGCCGCGACGAGGAAGTGCTGGAATTGAACCGACAGGCTTACCGCCGTCTCACCTGCCCCAAGCGTCTCCTGGTGATCCCTGGCGCGACCCACCTCTTCGAGGAGCCGGGGACCCTGGAGGCCGCCGGCCAGGCGGCGGCGAGCTGGCTGGTCGAGCAGCTGGTCATGGCGCCGCACTGGCGCAGCACACAACGATGACTGGCCTCGCGCCCGGATCGGCGTATCGGAGCGGCAGCATCGCCCGACTCCTGCGCGAGACCGCAGAGCCGCTCTCGGGCATCGCGGACGCCGACCTGGGCGCCTTGCTGGAGCGGATCGGCGACGCGCGGGTCGTCCTGCTGGGCGAGGCCACCCACGGGAGCGCCGAGTTCTACCTGATGCGGGCACGGGTCACCCGGGAGTTGATCGAGCGGAAGGGCTTCTCGCTGGTTGCGGTCGAAGCGGACTGGCCCGACGCTGCCTGGGTGGATCGCTATATCGGCCATGCCGTCGAGGCACCGCCCGGAGGTCCTCCCTTCGCGCGGTTTCCGCGCTGGATGTGGCGGAACGCCCAGGTGGCGGAATTCGTGGAGTGGCTGCGCGAGCACAACGCGGCGATCGCCGAGTCTAAACCGCGGGTGGGATTCTACGGGCTCGACCTCTACAGCATGTACGGCTCGATCGGGGTGGTGGTGGATTATCTGGACCGGGTGGATCCCACTGCCGCCCGCCTGGCGCGCGCCCGGTACAGTTGTCTCACGCCGTGGAGTGCGAGCCCGGCGGCGTACGGGCATGCCGCCCTCAGCGGCCGCGCCCGCGGCTGCGAGAACGAGGTGCTGGCAGTGCTGATGGACATGGTCGCCCGTCAGCTGGAATACGCCCGGTTGGACGGCCGTCACTTCTTCGACGCGGCGCAGAACGCGCGCCTGATCGCGAATGCCGAGCGGTACTATCGCGTCATGTACCAGGGCTCGGTGGCGTCATGGAACCTGCGGGACCAGCACATGTTCGACACCCTCGCGACACTCCTCGCCTTCAACGGGCCGGACTCCCGCGCGGTGGTGTGGGCGCACAACTCCCATATCGGCGACGCCGCCGCGACCGAGATGGGGGCGAGAGGGGAGCACAACATCGGCCAGCTCTGCCGGCGCGCCTTGGGGGCGCATGTATACCTGGTCGGCTTCGGCACCGACCACGGGACCGTCGCCGCGGCGGCCGACTGGGACGAGGCGATGGAGATCATGGCCGTGCGGCCATCGCATCCGGACAGCTACGAACGGGTGTGCCACGAGAGCGGGGTACCGGCCTTCCTGCTGGGGCTGGCCCAGCCGGCCCGCGCCGAGGTCCGGGAGGAGCTTCTCCCTCCGAGGCTGGAGCGAGCCATCGGCGTCGTGTACCGCCCCGAGACCGAGATGGCGAGCCACTACTTCGCCGCCTCGCTGGCGGAGCAGTTCGACGAGTACGTGTGGTTCGACCGGACCGAGGCGGTGACACCGCTGCTGGGCCCGGCCGCTCCCGGGCTTCCGGAGACCTATCCCTTCGGACTGTGAAGCCCGGGGCGGGTTACCAGCGTCCCCAGCAGCCGTCCCCAGGCCCGGAGCTGGTCGAACACCAGGAGATGATCGTGCGCGCGCCGCTGAGCGGCTTGGCCCCAGCGCTCCAGCCGCGCCGGATCCCCGAGCATGTCGCTGATGGCCTGCCGTAACTGGTCGCGGTCCTCCGGATCCGCGATCAGCCGCCCGTCGAGCCCGTCGCGCACCTGCTGCCGGGGTCCGCACGCGCGGCTGTTGCTGAGGACCGGCACCCGCTTCCACATGGCTTCGGCGATCGTGAGACCGAATCCCTCCCGGAGCGAGTTCTGAGCGACGATGGTCGATGCGCGCTGGAGCGCGTTCACCATCAGTGCGTTTTCCTCCAGCGAGTGCAGCGGCAAGAGAAGGATGGCGACGTCGCGCTGGGCCTCGGCCGGCAGCGTCCGATAGACGCCGACGAGCTCATCGAGCACCCTGCGCCCTTCGGGGTCGTCCTGAATGGCCGAGGGATCGGGTCCGGCCAGCACCAGCCGCACCAGCTCGAGATGTCGCCGGTGGATCGGATCGAGCGAGGTGGTGGCGGGAAGCTGCCGCTTCAGGGCGATGAACGCCTCCAGCAGGGGCAGATAGCCCTTGAGGCGGTCCCAGCGCGAGACCTGGGTGACGATCGGGCGGGTGAGGAGCCCGAAATCGTCCGCCGCCACAACCGGAGCCCATACTCCGTCGGGCAGCAGCCGCTGGGCCAGGCCCAGATACCGCTCACCGACCGTGGGGCCGGGGCAGGTGATGAGGCCCCCGCGGCACATCGCCTCGACGGTCTGCCGGATCGAGAGCTCGCGGTTCTTGGGCGAGAGCGGATCGATGCCGGGATAGATCACGCTGGCTCGCCCGGCCAGGCGCTCGGGGATGTACTCCGGGGCCGAGAACACGGCCCCCTGGTAGGCGTCCAGGTAGGGAGCTAGGAACTCCCAGGCGGCCCGGGTGGCTGCGTTCTCCATGTCGAGCCCGATGTGGGACCGCCAGACAGTGGTGAACGGTCCCGTGTCCCGTAGCTGCATCGCCAGCGGGAGGGGCTGCGGGTCGTGCACCACCAGGAGATCGCCCGGCGCGAGCAGCTCGCGCAGGCCGGCCGCGTTTTCCCGGTTCACCCGCTCGTAGAGGGCGCGGTCCGCGCCGGTCAGCTCCGGGTCGCCCTCGCCGTGGATCAGGTTGTGGAGGCGCTTGGTGAGCTCGAAGAAGGCGGGCTCGGTGCTGCCGATCACCACCCACTCCACCCGCACGCCGAGGTCCCGCAGGATGGAGACGATCGGCGGCAGCATCTCGGCTACGCCGCCGCCCCGTGCCGTGGAGCTGACCATCCACACCGTGCGGCCGGAGAGTCGGGAAGCGACCTCCTGCGCTTCGAGCTTCAGCTCGGCCACCGCCCCCGCGAGGTGGGCAACCGCGGAGTAGTCGTCGAGCGAGGCCGCCGGGGTCACCGGGACGCGCCGGATCGGCGCGCGGGGAAGGACGTCGGTCACTGATGGCCGCTGGAGCCCGGTTCGATCAGCGGCTCGCGGGGCAGCTCGATCCGGATGCGCAGCCCATGCGGGCTGTGCCGCTCGGCGGTGATAAGGCCCCCGTGGAGATCCACGATGGAGGCCGCCAGCGTAAGCCCGAGCCCCAGGCTGGCCTGACGGCCGCGGGCGGGGTCCACCCGATAGAAGTGGTTGAAGAGCCGACCCAGCATCTCCTCTGGTACGCCCGGTCCCTCGTCCTCCACCGTCAGTCGCACCCGACTGTCCTGCGCCCCCACCGTGACGTTGACCCGGGTCCCCGGAGGCGTATGCCGTCGCGCGTTGTCGAGCAGCTGATCCAGCACCATCCCGAGCAGGCGGGCGTCCAGCGTGGCGGGGAGCGCCTCGGCGGGAGGCGTGAACCTGATCTCATGGCCACCGACTCGCTCCCGCGCGCGATCCACCGCCTGGTTGGCCACCGTACGCACGTCCATCGTCGCGAGCACCGGCTTCAGGTCGCCCGACTCCAGCTTGGCCAGCAGGCTCAGGGCATCGCTGATCAGCGTCAGCCGGTCGATCTCCTCCAGGGTGCTCGCGAGCGCCGCGCGATACTGCTCGGGACGGCGCTCGGTCCAGAGCGCTACCTCCACGGCGGCGCGCATGGTAGCGAGCGGCGTCCGAAGATCATGGCCGAGGTCGCGGATGATCTCCCGGTGCCACTCGTAGCTTCGCTCCAGTCGTGCGAGCATCTCGTTCAGGACCTGGATCAGGCTGCGGAGCTCGAGCACTTCGGCATGCGCGGTGATACGCTGGCCGGTCCGGCCCCCGTGGATCGCGCTGGCCTGCCGGGCAATGGTCTCCA
Source organism: Gemmatimonadales bacterium (assembly GCA_036556505.1). Classification (GTDB taxonomy): domain Bacteria; phylum Gemmatimonadota; class Gemmatimonadetes; order Gemmatimonadales; family GWC2-71-9; genus CAVVWJ01. Next base: position 10,558 of record DATBJH010000070.1, on the reverse strand, counting down.
CCGGGTCGAGGGCAGACCTGATCAGCCAGACCGCCCCCACGAAGGAGGCGAGCACCCCGAGCAGGGCGACGGAGCCCATCCGCAACAGCACCTGCAGGGCTGCGGCGTCCATCGGCTCTCGGAACGCTGCTATCTCGATCACGGCGATGGCCCCCGCGCCCGGGGGCGCCGGTCCATAAAGGACCCGGATGTCGTGGCCGCGCCATTTCCCGTCCGCACTCGTGCGCACACCCTCCAGCGCCCGGCGAAAGGCGGCGGAATCCAGTGCCAGATCCCTCGCCAGCTCCAGGTTGACCTGCTCCATGCGGCCGCTGGCGTCCCATCCCACGACCATGCGGTTCACCTGCTCCACGAAGTGCCGCTCGTCGATTGGGCGCAGCGGAGCGAAATCGCCGTGGACTGCGACAACCCCCGACTGGATCTCGTAGGTTGCCTCGAGCGAGCGGTCGAGGCTGTCGTGCATGATGACGGTCACGCCTCGATACGCCCAGAGAGCCATAAGGACCAGAGCCGCCCCCATGGTGAGGGCGAATCGCACTGCCAGTGTCCGGCCGAGGCTGTAGGCCATCGCGGTAGACTAGCCAGCGGCAGGGGTCGAGGTGAGTCGGACGATCCGGTCCACCAGCTCCGCGAAGCGGAACGGCTTGCCCATCAGGTCGCTCACGCCGGACCGCAGCGCCTCCTCGAGATCCTCGGCCGAGTCGCGGGCGGTCAGCATGAGAATGGGGAACAGCCGGCCGGCGCTGCGCACCTCCATCGCGACTTCGCGGCCGTTCTTCGTGGGCAGCATGTAGTCCAGCAGCAACAGATCCCAGGCCTCCCCCACGGCCCGCGCAATCCCTTCCTCGCCGGTCTTCACCCATAGGACATCAAACCCCTCCTCGCCAAGGCCTTCCCTGAGCAGGGTGCCGAGCTTGTGATCGTCCTCGACGACGAGTATGCGCATGGGAGTCTCCGATGGCAGCGCGGGGTGGTGGCATGACCGGGGAGCGGCACGCTAGGGAGAATGGCATGGCCATGATGAAGGAATCGTGAGGTCAGGCGGAAGGCGCCCCCTCGGTTCGGGAGACCTCCAGGTGCCGGTGGTAGGCCTTGAAGGCTGCGAGACTTAGCACCGTCCCGGCCACCCCGACGATCACCAGTGGCAGCAGTCGCCGTTCGACGAAGCTCATGCCGAGGAACACGGCCCCCAGGGCGTACGGGATCTCGACCAGCGCCAGGGCCACCGTGAACCAGCCGAAGGGACAGCGGATCAGCCCGAAGACGTAGCCGGCCAGGTCGGACGGAATCGCCAGCTGGATCAGCAGAACGGCCACCAGCGATCCCCTCCCCGACCGGGCCCATCGCTCCTGCCGCTCCAGTGTCTGCGGACGTACCAGCCGACGCACGACCGGCCGGCCCAGATACCGGCCGATCGCGTAGGCCGCCAGGCCTCCGAGGAACCAGCCAGACCAGAGCAGGACGAAGCAGAGGGTCGGTCCCCAGACATAAATGGCGACCGGGATGAGCACCGCGGCGCTGACAAATGCGATCATCGCCGTGATGGCGGTGAGCAGCACGAACACGACCAGACCGGCGATCGGCCGCTGCCGGATGACCAGTTCGGCCTCGGCGAAGCGGTCGAGAAGCCAATCGTGGGCGGGCCGCGCTGCGAGCAGCGCGATGGCGACCGCGAGCATCGCGACCAGGATCGCGGCGCGCCGGGGAACAGGGGACCGTCCCGCGAAATCAGCGGGTGGCGAGGGGCGACTCTCGGGCGGACGGATGGTACGCGTACAGCACCGTGCCGTCGCTGATCAGCTCGATGACCCGGGCGGCGACCGCGCGATCGAGCGCCGGGCATCCCTGGCTCCGGCCCAGCCTGCCGAGCGCGGCGATGGATCGCTCGCTCACGTAGTCGGCGCCATGGATCACGATGGCCCGAGCCTCGGCGTGGCTGTTGAGCCGCGGATCCAGCCCGCGGAGGCGGAGCGAGAGGCCGTGCTTGCCAGGGTACGTCTTGCCGGTCAGGAACAGTCCCAGGCTGGACTGCAGGCTCCCCGCCCGATTGGAGAACCGCCGGGCCAGGTCCGCTCCGGAGTTCCGACCGTGGGCCACGTACTCCCGCGCGAGGACCCGCTCGGCGCGAAGATCGAGCACCCAGAGCCGACGCACGCGGGAGGGCAGGGAATAGTCGATGATGGTGAGCAGGGAACTGGTGGTGAGCCGACGCGTGATAGCGCGATGATAGGCCCGCAGCGCGGACTCCAGAGCAGGGGCGCCCAGGCCCGCGTGCGCCGCGGCCTCGAGCAGCCGTCGGCCCGGCGGACCGGCCGAAGCGGGGCTCGACAGCAAGACAAGCCCGAACAGAAGCGCGAGAAACGGTCGAGACATCGGTGGGAGGCTACGGCGGGGTCCGCCCGGCGCGCAAGGCCTCGTCCAGGCCGCGGTCGTGTCCATAGATGTCTTCATAGAAGGCCATACCTATGTCCGGCAGCGCCACCGCGGTGGCGTAGAACAGCACCACCGGTATGGGCCGGGACAGGAGCGCTCGCCGGGTCGCTTTCGCGGCGATCGCGGCCTCCACCCTGTCGCGGGGCCAGGCAGGCTGATCGCCGAGAACCCAGACGGCAAGTTCGGTGGGCCGCTGTACTCGAATGCAGCCGTGGCTGAAGTCGCGGCGCTCGCGGGCGAACAGTGCCGTGTCCGGGGTGCCGTGCAGATAGACCTCGGCGGCGTTGGGAAAGACGAACTTCACCCGCCCGAGCGGATTGCGCGGCCCCGGGCGCTGGCGCAGGCGCAGCTCGCCCCGGGCGAGCCCCTGGAGGACGGCCGGTGTGAGTGCCTCGCCGAGTCCGCGGTCGCGCGGGCCGATCACCTCCATCTCGTGCTCCCGCAGGTAGCTTGGCCGGCGGCGGAGCTGAGGCAGGATCTCGCCCACCAGGATGCTGCGGGGGACGTTCCAGTAGGGATGGAACTCCAGGTACCGGAGCTGCTCGAGCAGCACCGGTGTCCGCGTATCCACCGCCTTCCCGACGATCACCGACATGTGCAGGGTGGGCGCGCCGGTCGTGCCGACCGTGTCGAAGGCGAAAAGGCGGAAGGCCGGAATGTTCACCACGAGCAGGCGCCCTGCCAGTGGCGGCAGCCAGCGCAGGCGCTCGAGAGCCAGCTCGATCTGCCGCACGCGGTGTGTCAGCGGCGTGTTGAGGAAACGAAAGGTCAGCGGTCCGATCACGCCGTCGGGGATCAGGCCATGGCGACGCTGGAATCGGCGAACCGCGCCGACCAGGTCCCCGGCATAACGGTACTCCGCCACCGTCGCAGTCGCGGGCAGATCCCCCAGCGCCGACAGCCGCCGTGCCAGGGCGGTGGCGCCGTCGTAGGGGTCACCGGGCCGAACCAGCCTCGCGACCGGCGCCAGCGGAATGGACGAATCCGCGGCCAGCGCCCGGTAGCGCGCCAACGCCAGGCGGAGATTTCGATACTGGGCAAGGTGGGGAGTCACCGCGTCGACCAGTCGCGGGATGGAGTCGCCGGCGATCGCTGCGGAAACGGCCGCTGCGAGGTCGAGCCGCGGCTCAGGTATGGTGCGGCTCAACGGCGCGTGCGGCGCCCGGCCGCCGCGCAGGTCCGAGATGAAGCGGACGAACGCCACGCTGAGCAGCAGGTCGAAGCGCCACCCCGTCACGTCGTCCGTGGTCACACGCAGCGCGCGTATCAGGCTGTCGAGGGCGGCGGCGTCGTAGTCCGCAGGATCCAGGCCGTGGGCCGAGGCGCCCGCCAGCCGGGTCACGGCTTCCTGCGCCGAGGGGGAAGGCTGCCCCGCCTCGAGCCAGAGGGGCCGATCGGCATGTGCCTGGTACAGACGCGAGACGTCGTCCACATGGCGCGCGAAGTCGGGCCAGCGAGACCAGGGCAGACGGGCCGCAGCGATTGCCGCCCGGACGGCGCTTGCATCAGGGTCCTGCCCGGCTGCGGACGTGGATTGTAGCGCCGCCAACACCAGCAGCACGGCCAGACAACCCAGGGTTCGTCGTGAAGGCACCTTCATCGTGGTTTCAGCGCCGTTTCGCCTCCCCGCCGACATCATGAGCGGTGGGAGGGCACCATGTCCAGCCGACTTCGCGAGCCTTCGGTCCAGGATTTTCCCCGCATCTATCCGATCCAGGAACAGCTGCGCTTTCTCGTCCGGTATGCGATCCTCGCGCCCTCCACCAGGAACACGCAACCCTGGCGGTTCCGGGTGGACCGGGAGCGGATCGAGATCCGGGCGGACCTCACCCGGTGGCACTCCGTCGCCGATCCCGATCGCCGGGAGCTGTACCTGAGCCTCGGCTGCGCGATCGAGAATCTGCTCGTGGCCGCCGAGCAGTTCGGCTTTCGACACGCGGTCGCCTACTTGCCCGCTTGGCCTGACGAAGAAGTGGCGGCGGCGGTGGCGTTCCGGCCCGGCGGACGCGGCACGCCCGAGCGGCTGGGGCTCACGCTCAGCACGCTGTTGGCACGGCGGTCGGCCCATGGCCGGTTCTCCAGCGAGGAAGTCTGCGCCGCCGACCTCATGGCGCTCGGCCAGTGTCTCACCGAGTCCGATCTCGAGCTCTCGTTCGCGACCCAGCCGGAGCGCCGTCGGGTGATCCAGGGGCTGCACCGGATCGCCCACGAGATCGCCCTCGCGGATCCGGCGTACCGGGACGAGCTGGCGAACTGGGTCGAGGGCGGCGCCTTCGGCACCCCCTGGCCGATCTCGAGGCTCGGACGCGCGGCGATCGCGAGCGGGCGCGTGGCCCGCCAGCTGGCGCGGTTCGACGCTATCGCCGTGGGCTCGGCACCGCTCCTGGTGCTCATCAGCTCGCGCGACGACGACCGACCATCGCAGATCCGGAGCGGACAGCTTCTGGAACGTCTCTGGCTCGCCGCCACGGCGCGCGGACTGGGGCTGCAACCGGTGAGCGCCGCGCTCGCGGTGCCGCGCCTCAGGAGCCGACTCTCCAGCCTCATGGGCGCGCGATTCCCCTGGGCGCAGCAACTGGTGCGCGTCGGTCTCGCGCGACACCCGAGCGGGCATCGCACTCCCCGACGGCCGCTCGACGAGGTCATCGACGCTCCGGAAGCCGAACCATGAGGTCCGGCTGGCTGGTCCTGTCACTCCTCGCCGCTGCGGGCGACCTGGCGGCGCAAGGACAAGAGCCCTCCCGGTGGCCACCTGGTGTCACGGACTCCGCGATCGTCTGGGGGCAGCACCTGTTCCACGGATCCGCCGGGTGCGCCACCTGTCACGGCGAGGGCGGACGAGGGACGGAGCGCGGGCCCAACATCACCGGTGCCATCTGGCTTCATGGCCCGGGAACGTACGAGTCCCTCATCGAGCAGGTGAAGCACGGGGTACCGGCATCGCGCTCCTATACGGGTGAAGGCATGCCGCCGCGAGGGAAAGTGCCAATGTCCGAGGAAGCGGTGCGGGCGGTGGCGGCGTATGTCTGGTCCATCAGCCATCCTCCCCAGCCGCCGCCACCGCCCCGTCCACGCCCTGGTGGTTGAGTTTCGTCGGAGGTGGTCCAGCGTGGACGCACATTGCGCCGTCCCAAAGGATCGAATCATGTCAGAGCATTCCGTTCTCTCCCATAGGCCAGCGAGGACATTCGCGCGCTCAGCAGGGACCAGGAACAGGGGATTCTCGCGCACCCGTCTCGCGCGAATGCACGCAATCCTCGAGCGGTACGTCCGGAGTGGTGAGGTTCCAGGCCTGGTCGCGCTCGTTCATCGACGCGGTCACGAGCATGCCGAAGTGATCGGCACCCTGGACTTCGACGGTGACGTGCCGATGCGGCGAGACACGATTTTCCGGCTCGCCTCCACGACCAAGCCCATCACCGCGGCGGGCGCGATGGTCCTCGTCGAAGAGTGCAGAATCCGGCTCGACGATCCGGTGGATCAATGGTTGCCGGAACTCAAGCAGCGAAGGGTGCTGCGAACGATCGACGGTCCGCTGGAGGACACGGTGCCCTCGAATCGTCCCATCACGCTGCGCGACCTCCTGACGTTCCGCTCGGGCTATGGCGAGACCTTCTTCCTCTCACCTACGTGTCCGTTCCAGCGGGCGCTGTCGGAGGCCCGGCTGTCGCTGGCCGAATGGCCGTTTGTCGGCACGCCCGAGGAGTTCATGCAGCGTCTGGGCGAGCTCCCGCTGGCGCATCAGCCGGGTGAGCGATGGCTGTACCACACCAGCGGCGAAATCCTCGGCGTGCTCATCTCCCGAGTCGCCGGCATCCCGCTCGGCACTTTTCTTCGCGAGCGCATCTTCGACCCGCTCGGCATGACCGATACCACCTTCCAGCTGCCCGAGAGGAAACGCGACCGGCTGCCGCCCTGCTACGGGAGGGACATGGTCACCGGACAGTTGGTCGTCCTGCAGGAAGCGGGGGGCGGCTATGCGACGCGGCCTTCCTCATTCGAATCCGGCGCCGGCGGGCTGGTGTCCACGGCGGATGATCTGCTCGCCTTCGGCGAGATGATGCTGCCGAACGCAGCGCTCGGAGGGGAACGCATTCTGTCGCGGCCATCGATCGCATTGATGACCATGGATCACCTCACGCCGGAGCAGAAGGGGCTTTCGGCCTTCTTCCCGAACTTCTGGGGCACGCGCGGTTGGGGCCTCGGCCTGGGGGTCATCACCGCCCGGGGCGATGTCGCGGAGGTCCCTGGTCGGTTCGGATGGGATGGGGCGTTCGGGACGTCGTGGTTCGTCGATCCCAAAGAAGAGCTGGTCGGCGTGCTCATGACCCAGCGGCGGCCGGATCAGCTGGCCCTCTCCCCGATGGTCCGCGACTTCTGGACCTCGGTGTATCAGTTGATCGAGGTCTGACGGAGGCCCTCGCGGCGCCAAGTCGCGCAGAGGATCAGGCGCATGGCGCCCAGCCTCGAGCGTCTTCCGATAGATCCGGAACGTCTTGGTGCGCACCCCGCCGGCGGCGGCGATGACGTGTCGGACGGCCCGGTTGCCTTCGTGCACCAGCGACAGCTCGCCACCCGTGAGCCCCAGCCGGGACCCGCTGGCGACCATCTCCGCCACCAGCGCCGCGGCCACGCCGGCGGCACGCCACGCCGGGCGAACGCCGAGCATCATCATCCTGCTTCGGCGGACGCTGCGCGCGCCGAGCGTGAGCCGGACGAGTCCGAGGGGCCAGAGATCGCCGCGAATGCGGGCCAGCAGCGGGCTCAGCTCCGGCAGCGCGAGCGCGAATCCAATCGCCTCACGCCGTTGCTCCGCGACCAGGATCAACTCCGGCCGGTAGAACGGCCGGAAGTCCTCCGCCCGCCGCCGGAAGTCCTCCCACCCGATCGGAAGGAATCCCCAGGTGTCGTGGAACGACTCGTTGTAGAGCCGGTGGAGCAAACGAAGCTCGTCGCTCCACGCGGCGGGTCGCATCGAGCGGACCGTGATCCCGGCGGCGGCGGCCGTCCGCGCCGCGCGGAGCGCCACCGGAGAAAGCCGGGCCTCGCTGCTCCACCCATACGCATGCTGATCGAACCACGGACGGCACCCCTGCTCCTCGAGCAGGCGCCCGTAATACGCGTGGTTCACGGGAGTCAGGAGGGAGGCCGGCTGCTCGTGACCTTCGATCAGCAGCCCCATCTCGTCGTGGAAGGTGAGCCCCACCGGGCCGAACATCGTGCGCGCACCGCGACCGCGCAGGGCGGCGGCCGCCGCCGCCAGCAGTGCCTCCGCCACCACGGAATCGTCCACGGTCTCGAAGCAGCCGAATCCGCCCGTCGCCGGCGCCCAGCGCTCCGCGAAGGCCGGGTCATAGAACGCCGCGATGCGACCGATCGGCTTCCCGCTCCGCCAGGCGACGAACCGCCACACGTCCCGCCCCTCGAGCGCCGGGTTGCGTGCCGGATCCCACCGGCGCCGCTCGTCGCGCCGGAGCGGAGCCGGCCAGCCCGGCATGCCGCGGTAGAGCCGATAGGGGAGGGTCCAGAACGCCCGATGCGCGCTGCGACTGCTGACCGGCGCGATCCGCACTGGGGGGAGCATGGGGAGAGCCTACGGCGCCAGCCCGGTGCGGTCAACGCGGGCATGGCCGGGCGGACCTCTCTTGCGCGCCGGTCGACCGCGACCATAATTGGACCCACTCGACCTCGATAGGCCTCCTCAATGGCTCCGGCCGGTACCTCTGCCGGGCCCCGCGTCCTCGCGGTCGCCGGGGTCGCGCTGCTCCACCTGGTGGCGTACCTCGTGGTCACGCGAGTCAACGCCGCACGGCCCGAGCACGCACTCTGGGACCTGGCCACGGCGCTCGACGGCTCGATCCCGCACCTCCCGCTCACCTGGCCCTTCTACTGGCTGGTCTATCCCTTCGTGCCGGCCGTGGGAATGCTGGCGATGCGGCGCATGAGCGATCCGCTCTTCCGCCGCTGCGTGCTGGCGTTCTCGGGCATGCTCCTCCTCGGAGCCCTGGTGCAGCTGCTCCTGCCCGCGCGCGCGCCGTGGCCCGACTCACCCGCGCCGATGCAGCACCTCTATCACTCCTCGGGGCTGGTGCTCCCCTACGCGAATCTCCCCTCCATGCACGTCGCGTTCGCCGTGCTCGCCGCCGCGATGTACGGCAGCGTCGGTGACTCCCGGCTCGGAGTCCTCGCCGCGGCCACTGGTGCCCTGGCCATCACCGTCGCCACGCTCACGCTCAAGGAGCACTACGTGCTGGACGCCGTGGCGGGCGTGGCGCTGGCGCTCGCCGCGTGGTGGTGGTGGTGGTCCGGCGCCGGAACCGCCGGGTGGAGGATCGGGCGATGACCCATACCGAGCGGGTGCATGTGCTCTTCGGGGCCGGGCTGGCGCTGATCGGCGCCCTGGCGATCCTGGCCGAGCGGCGGCACAGCCGCGGGGTGGCCGCGAGCTGGCCGATCCTCGCGTTCCTTGCCGGGCTGATCCTGTTCATCCCGGTCGAGGCCAATACCCGTACCTACACGCAGGTGGGCTGGCTGGAGCTGCTCCGCACCATCGCCCCCGACCATCCGGACACCTGGATCAGCGACTGGCTGGATATGACCCGGCGTACTCACGTCATCCAGCACAAGATCGGAGGCCTCGCCGCGATGATCGGGGGGCTGGTGGAGCTCGGCCTCGCCCGCCGGTGGCTGCAGTCCACGACCTGGCGACACGTGCTGCCGGTCGCGCTGATGACCGCCGGGCTGATGTTCGGCATTCACGGTGGGACCGCGCACCATCTCCCCTTCCGGATCGAACAGTCGCAGCATCACTTGCTCGGAGGCGGACTGGTGATCGCCGGTGTTTCCCTCGGACTGTTTCGGGTGGGCCTCCTGCGGCGGCCCGCATGGGCCATGGTGTGGCCAGTCCTCACGCTGCTGGCCGGGCTCAGCCTCGCGTTTTTCTACCGATTGCCCCCGGAGGCGCCATGAAAGTGCTGGTCCTCGGCTGCGGCGAGATGGGCCGGGTCGCCGTCTCCGACCTGCTGCGCTATGGTGAGCTGTTTCGCACGGTCGGCATCCTCACGCGTCACCCCGAGCGGGTGGAGGAGTTCCTGGGCACGACGCGCGACCGCCGGCGCGCCGTCATCCACGCGGGCGACCTCCGGAATGAAGCGTCGCTCGTCGCGCTCATGCGGGGTTACGACGTGGTCTGCAATCTCGCCGGTCCGAACTATCTCAACGCGGTGCCGGCGGCGCGCGCCGCGATCGCGGCGCGGGTGCACCTGGTCGACGTCTCGGATGACTGGGAGGCCACCCTCGCCATTCTGGACCTGCACGGCGAGGCGGTGCGGGCCGGTGTCACGATCGTCGTGGGGCTCGGCGCGAGTCCCGGGGTCACCAACGTCCTCGCTCGCGCCGGCGCCGATCGCCTCGACCGTGTGGATGAGGTGCGCACCGCCTGGGTGATGCGCGGGTCGGACATGGGCGGACCGGCGCTCAGCATGCACCTGCTCTACTCCCTGCCGCACCGCGCGTTCGTGTTCCAGGACGGCGCCATGCGGGAGGTCCGCCCGTTCGTGGAGGGTCGTGAGACACTCGACTTCCCCGAGCTCGGCCCGGTCGAGGTAACCCACATCGGCCACCCCGAGCCCTTCACGCTCTCGCGCTACATCCCGGGCGTCCGCTATGCCGACGATAAGGCGACCTTCCTGCCGGTCGAGGTGGCGCGCATGATCGTGGAGCTCGGCCCGCTCGCGCGCTCGGCGTTTCCGGTCGTGGTGGACGACGCCAGCGTCGACCCCATGGCCTTCGCCGCGGCCTACTTGCACCAGAGCTGCGGCCGACTCACCGGCGTGCCCACCATCGCCGCGCTCCGCACCGAGGTGCGCGGGGAGCTGGAGGGCCGGCCAACGCGCATCGTCTATACGGCCTCGGGCCGGATCGGCATCGGTACCGGGGTGCCGGCGTCGATCGGCGCGTGCCTGCTCGGGCTGGGCAAGCTGCGGCGGCCGGGTGTCTATCCTCCCGAGGCGTGCATCGATCCGGAGTGGTTCCTGCTCGCGGTCTCGATGCGCGAGCTGGGTGACGTGCACGAAGAGGTGCGCGAGTGGGAGCGGGAGGACCGTAGCCTCATGGTCGGGGTGCC
>DATBJH010000069.1:0-9808 GCA_036556505.1 Gemmatimonadales bacterium | reverse complement strand
ACCTTGCGCGAACGCTGCTACGAGATGGAGCGGATGCGCATGGTGGACGGCGACGGTCGTGAGGAGGCGGCGTTGGACCTGACGCCGATGCGCGAGCTGCTCGAGGGGCGATTCATCAGCCTCGCTCGGGCCGATCTCGCGGCCGCGCTCTTCAGCGCCTGCCGCGGCATTCCGGCCCATTTCGGTGTGTGGGTCACGGCGATCCAGCAAGACGACCATGGAGTTGTCGCGACTCTGTCCGACGGCCGGCGAGAGCGCTTCGATCTGGTCATCGGCGCCGGCGGGCTGCACTCAGGGGTGCGAGAGCTGATATTCGGCCCGGAAGCGCAGTTCGAAGAATTCCTGGACTGCTACGTGGCGGCCTTCCGAATTCCGGGTTATCCGCGTCGTGACGGTCTGACGTACGTTTCCCACACCGTGCCTCAGCGTCAGGTCGGGCGCGTGGCGCTGCGCGACGACGCGACGCTCGTACTGATGGTCTGCCGCGCGGAGCTCATCGACGGCGATCCTCCACGCGAACAGCAGAGAGCGGCCCTACGGCGTGCGTTCGGCGACATGCGCTGGGAGGTGCCCGACATTCTGGATCGAATGGAGGAGGTCGACGACGTCTATTTCGATCGCGTCAGCCAAATTCACCTCCCGCGCTGGTCCTCGGGACGTGTCGCCCTGCTCGGAGACGCCGCAGCCTGCCCCTCGCTTCTCGCCGGTGAAGGCACCGGGCTGGCGATGATTGAGGCCTACGTACTCGCCGGAGAGCTTCACCGATCGGCTGGCGACTTCGCACGAGCCTTCGCGGCGTACGATGCGCGTCTGCGCTCGTTCGTGACCGCGAAGCAGAAGGCGGCTCGGCGGTTCCGTGGGTTCTTCGCACCGCAGACGGCGCTCGCGCTGAAAGTGCGCACGCTGGTCATCAACGCCCTCTCCACTCGGTTTGTCGCGACGCGGCTGCTGGCGCGCTCACTGCACGACGAGTTCGAGCTGCCGGAGTACCTCGTGGCGTGAGCGAAGAGGCAAGGTCACACTCGAGGCTTCAGCGGGAGCATGCGCCACACGGGGTGCCGGGTAGGAGACGGCCGTCTCGACCAAGGTGCAATGGCAGGTCTGGAACCGAAGAGGTAGCCCCCCATAGATCGCGCCGAGGTCCCACGGGCTGTGCGCGATCGGCTGGAGCGGTTCGCTCGAGGTGAGGTCTGAACTGGGTGTGGGAATGAGTGGGGAACTCTCCGGCTCGTGCGTGGAGCAACTCCGGTCCGAGCTCCAAGAGATACGCCGTACCGAGCGCCTGGCGCGATAACCACGGAACAGGATATATTGAGTCGGTAGTCGTCCCTTCACTCCTGCCACTCCCGGATGTCTCCCGGGCCCAAGGTTTACAATGCGTTCCCCCGCCGCTCCGAACCTGATCAGTCGGCGGCGCATCCTCGTCTCTGACGAGGATCCAAGGTCATCGAGTTCTTCATCATGACCTTGCGCATGGACGGCCACACCGTGCTTCACGCCTTCGCCGGCCTGTCGGCCATTGAATTGGCGTTCAGCCGACGAGTGCCACCCTCGCCATTGCCAACACCAGGTTGGACGGGCTTCCGGGGATCGAGCTTATCCGGATGCTCCGCACGCACCTGCCAGGACTCCCGATCATACCTAGATGAGCACCAACCGATACACCCCGCCATTGAGGGCCAGCTTCCGGAGGATGTGCCGGTTCCGCGGGAGCCATTCACCGCCGACGACTTACGGGCTCATGTAGCCGCAATACTTGATGGCGATCGGAAGCAGATAACCCGCTAGCGAAGGGCTTGGAAGGCCCGAGGCCCTTCAGCTCGTGAGAAACGGAGGAACGGTCCAATGCGCGAGAAGTCCGGAGTTCGACAGGCTTTGCTTTTGTCACAGTTCGCGCATCTGTATCCCGGCATCGCGTCGAACGTGTGGCAGCCCGCCGTCGCGATGCTGGACCAAGTGAACGGCACCCTGCAGCGCCGCACCCCAGAGCCGCGGGGGTTCCAGCACGCGCTGGACCCTGAGCATTTCGCGCTGCGTGGCACACCCTCGGACGGTGCCAAACGGATCGCCCGTGAGCTCAGGAGGATCGGGAAAAAGCGCCGGGGTCCGTCATGAGCAACGGAGCGCGAGGCGCGGTCATCCCTCGCGTGTCGGTAGGCTCGAGCGACGGTGTTGCAGCGGCATCGCTGCATGAGATGACTGGTGTAGCTCCCCATGGCACTCGCCGTTGCAGTCATGTTCGGCTATCTCGCCATCTCGGAACGTGTCGTGGAGCAGGACTACGAGGAGCGCACGGGGGGGCTGCAGCAACCCCTGGCATCCCGCTGTCCTGGGGCCGTGCCCGGCCTGCGGCGACGCCGCCCGGCTGAGTCTCGGACCTGCGCCGGCGTCAAACGCGCTTGCTGTTTGGTGTGCTTCGAGGTATGTTGTTGGCACATCGGCCACGCACGCGCGGCCGAGCCAACGTGATCAGGGAGGGGCTGGCGTTGACGCCGGCCCTTTTTCTTTGTCGGGCGGACGTCCCTACTCCGATCACGCAACCTCGCAAGGAGCAGGAACAATGCGCACGACCGGCACGGTCAAGTGGTTCAACGACGCCAAGGGCTTCGGGTTCATCACCCCTGAGAACGGCGAGAAGGACTGTTTCGTCCATCACACGGCGATCCAGGGCCAGGGCTTTAAGAGCCTGGCGGAGGGGGAGAAGGTCGAGTTCGACATCGTGGCGGGCCAGAAGGGGCCGGCGGCGGAGAACGTGGCGAGACTCGCCCAGTAAGCAAGTGCAGTGCGGCGCGAGCCGCACGGCTGATGCATGTGGCGGCCGGCTCGTCTCGGATGAGTCGGCCGTCGTGGTCTCCGGCCGGGCGGGCGCTCGCGGACGACGGCTACTCACGGGAGGTCGGCATGCAAATCACCAAGTCTATCGAGCGGATGATCGAGCGAATCCTGGGCCAGGATCTCCTCGATCGCCTCAAGGGCGATCGGACGCCGGCGTCGCCGCGCGTCTGTGAGTTCGGGCACCCGGTGTTTTCCGGGAACAACTTGTGCAGCTACGGCCACCACGCCGCCTGAATTCCTGGGAACGAGGACGCTGGGTGCGTGGCCGGACCCGCAGCCCGCGCGCCCCAGCGCCAGCCGAGACCGGCGGCCGCGGCTCTCGAGCGACCCGTCCAGTCATCTGTTCTCTGCAGCCCTGTGCCGGTCGATGGCTCACCGGCGGCGCCGCGAGCGCCCCCGCGCCGCGCGCCGCTTGGCCGGGATCCACTCCAGCAGCTCGCCGGGCTGTACTCCGAAGTACGCGCACAGCCGGTCCAGCGTGTCTGCGTGCAGGCGGCCGAAGCCGGCGCCGGGGCGGGAGAGACGATACGCGCTGGGGTAGCTCAGCTGCGCGCCGCGGCTCAGCGCGTATGCCGTGATGCCGCGCCGCGCCATGAGTTGGTGAACTGTGAGGCGTACCATGGGGCCTTTCGGGGCGGGACCGCGCCGGCTGCGGAGTGTAGCCTTGCGGTATACAGCGCTGCAGTATAGCATCCAAGAGCCCCGGCCCCTATAGGCCAAAGCGCCCAGTACCCACTCCAATTACTCCGCCCCGCTCCCGGGACCCAGCGATTCGAGTGCCCACCCCCGGCCGGTAGGTGCCCTCGTGCTCGTTGCATCCCCTGGTACCGCCGCCCCAGGCTCCCGCTCCCGCCGCCGCAGAATCGGCATCGTCGACCTCGTCACCAAGAACTCCCGCCGCAGCCTGTACGGGCGGATCATGAACGCCAACCTCGCGAGCATCATGCCCCAGGCGCTGGCGGTGTGGTGCGAGGAGGCGGGGCACGAGGTGCGGTACGTCTGTTATACCGGGGCGGAGGACCTGCTCAGCGAGATCCCGCGGGACGTGGACCTGCTCTTCATCGGCGCCTTCACCGAGGCGGCGCAGCTCGCCTACGCGCTGAGCAACCTGTTTCGGCAGCGGGGTGCGATCACCGTGCTGGGTGGGCCGCACGCCCGCTGCTACCCGGAGGACGCCCAGCGCTACTTCGACTACGTGCTCGGCTTCACCGACCGGCCGGTGCTGGAGGAGGTCCTGGAGGAGTGTGCGCCCTCGCGGCCCCTGGGCCGGGTGCTGGCCGCCGTTCGCCATCCCGCCGAGCTGCCGAGCCTGGCGGCGCGGTGGAAGTTCGTGGAGGCGACCCTGGCGAAGGCGCCGGTGATCAAGTTCGTGCCGATGATCGGCAGCCTGGGCTGTCCCTACACCTGCAGCTTCTGCATCGATTCCACGGTGGACTATCAGCCGCTCGGCTTCGGCGGGTTGAGCGAGGATCTGGCGTTCCTGCTCACCAAGCTGCGGGACCCGATCGTCGGCTGGCACGACCCCAACTTCGGGGTGCGGTTCGACGACTACATGGACGCGATCGAGGCGGTGGTGCCACCGGGGCGGATGCGCCACGTCGCCGAGAGCAGCCTCTCGCTGCTCTCGGAGCCGCATCTGCAGCGATTGCGCAGGAACGGCTTCCAGGCGTTGCTGCCGGGCATCGAGTCATGGTTCGCCCTGGGCAACAAGTCGAAGACCCGCCACACCGGGCTGGACAAGGTCCGGCAGGTCGCCGAGCACGTGAACCTGCTCCTGCGCTACGTCCCCTACGTTCAGACCAATTTCGTGCTCGGCCTCGACAGCGACCAGGGCCCGGAGCCGTTCGAGCTCACCAAGCAGTTCATCGACCTCGCGCCCGGTGCCTTTCCGGCCTATTCACTGCTGTCGGCCTTCGGCCGGGCCGCCCCCATGAACCTGGACTACCAGCGCGCCGGGCGGGTCCTGCCGTTCCCCTTCACGTTCCTGAACAACAACCACGCGATGAACGTCCGCCCGGTCAACTACTCGTGGGTCGAGTTCTACGACCGGTTGGTGGATCTCACCAGCTATTCCTTCTCCTGGCGCGCGATCCGCAGACGGCTGGGTGCCACCTCGGCGATGATCCCTCGCTGGATGAACGTGGTGCGCGCCATGTCGTCGGAAGGATGGGGGCGGATCGCCTACCACAGGACCATTCGCAGCCTGCTGGACAGCGACCGCAGTGTGCGCGGCTTCATGGAGGGGGAGGAGTCCCGGCTGCCCGAGTTCTACGAGACACGGATTCGCCGGGACCTGGGCGAGCTGCACCGGCACCTGCCGGAGGGGGCCGTCATGCACGACCCCAACGCGTACCTGAAGAGCGAGGGGCCTACGCCCGTCATTCCCCTGCAGGGCGGCCGTCGCGCGCGCGCCGGGGCAGCGGTCATGGCGCCGATCCCCGCTACGCCCAACTGACGAGGGGCCCGTGGCCAGCCTGGATCCGCGTTTCTGCCTGAATGTCCGATGGCGTGCGCGTACCCGCGCGCCCTTCGCTCATGTCTTCCTGCAGCGCATCGTGCGCCACTCCAACGGCATGCTGTCGGTCACGCCGATCTGCTCCTCGCTCGAGGAGGTGGAAGGCGAGATCGAAGAGCTCAACGAGGAGTTGGACCAGGTGCTGCGTGAGGCGCGGCGGGCCTTTCTGGTCGAGCACCGGGAGGCCGCGGGCGATCGCTGACGCTCAGTCAGCGGCGGGCCGGTGGCTGACGTCGCGGAGAGACCAGCGCACCCGGTAGACCGAGCCGTCCTCGTGGCGAACGACCGCCGCGGTCAGCGCCAGCGAAAAGGGCAGGCCGGAGGCGCGGACCCCTTGCCCGATCCATTCGCCGTCCCAGTCACGTAGCTCGAAGGCGGCGATCCCGGCCTGGAGTGAAGGACGGTGCTGGTCCTGCACCAGCGCCGGCAGCAGCTCGCCCACCAGATCCTCGGCCGAGCAGGCGAAGAGCTCGCCCGCGCGGCGGTTGGCCCGCAGGATCACGCCTTCGGGATCGGTCACTAGATACCCGTCCGGCCCCCCCTCGAACAGCTCTTGGTAGGAGCGCCGCTCGATCTCCAGCGCGGCGTGCGCCGCCTCCAGGCTGTCCGCCTGGAAGTAGAGCTGCTCGACGGCGATGTCGAGCGCCTCGACGGCCCTGCCCAGGTCACCGGCGATGGCGGCGGCCTGCCGGCCGCGGCCGTCGGGCCAGGCGGTGGGACTGCCCGCGAGGACGGGCCGCAGGCGCTGGACCAGTTGGAGAACCTCGGTGGCGAAGGCATCGACCGCCTCTCGCCCGTGCTTCACGAGGCCGGGCCCCGCATGGGGCCTTCTTTCTTGTGATGGCGAGGCGGCGGCTTTGAGCGGGGTGCTCGGGGCGGGCGCGGCGACGCCGCATGCCGAAACATACACCCCTGGCCGGGGGGAGGCCTATGGTCGAGATCGCTTCTGCCGGGAGGGACAAGCTGAGGCGTCAGGCGTTTCGCTCACCTGCCGCAGGCTCACCAGGCTCCTGCGTCGGGGCGGGCGCGTCCTGGTCGGTGTTCTTCCGATCCAGCTTGCGCTGACGCTTCTCTTCCTTCTTCCGCTCCTTGCTCAGCTCTCGCTGTCGCTTCTCGAAGCCGTAATGCTTCCTGGCCACGGGCACGGTCCCCTCTCGAAGTCCGGAGACGGGAGGCCGAGGGCCGGTCGCACCGTTCGCGGGCATGCGGGAAGCTAGCGGAGTTGGCGCGCGGCGGCGGAGAACGTGAAGCAGCTTTAGGCGATCGGTGCGGGCCCGTCGCAGTCGCGATCGGTCCACCGCGCCGGTAGATTACTGGAAGCCTCAGCCCATTCGGCATGGAGGCACTCTCCCACCTGGCGGTTCCCATGTCCGACCCCACCTCCCACTCCACCGGCGGCCCCGCACCAGATCAGACGCTCACGGATCGAGTGCTCGCTCGTGTCAAGGATGCCCATCGCGCGGTCCAGGGGGGCTCCCGTTTCGGTCCTGCTGGCAAGGGTCGGCGTCGGCGCATCACCGATTCGGACACTCGCGCGCTCCGGCGAGTCTTCCTCGATCTCGGTGACTCCTATCGCAGCTATCGCCAACGCACCGGCGAGCCCGTGTCGCCGGAGGTGCGCGAAGCCGCGCGGCGGTTTCGACGGGAGTTGGACCTGCCCTCGCTGGTCTGGGTGGCCGCATCGCTGGATCGGCTCGACCACGATATGGTCGGCTGAGGCTGCGGCCGGGGCCGACTAGGTGTCGCGGGCGGTCTTCTCCGCGCCCACACCGCCCGATGGCCGAGCCGCGGTGGCCCAGGCCAGGGTGGTGCCGCCGGAGGTCAGCGGCAGCAGCGGCCGGACCCCCGCCCGCAGCCGTTCCGCCGTGAACGGCTCGCGGAGCATCGTGATGTCGGCGGGCAGCAGTCCCTCCAGCCGCCGAGTCCACCGCAGAGCGGTCGCGAGACAGAGGACCGGCACGTCGGGCATGTTGTCGCGCAGTTCGGAGAGGAGATGGACGGCGTGCATGCCGCCGGTCCCCGGACCGCAGATGAAGAGGTGGCAGTCCCGGAGCGCCAGGTCGATGGCGGCGAACTCTATCTCGCGGACGTGGGTGACCCGGTGACCGTCAAGCCGCAGCGTTTCGACGACGAGGCTGGTCGCAGGATCGTCGTGGTCGGCCACGACGATGACCTGGCGGTGGAAATCGAGATCCGTCGCGGGAGGCATGGAAGCCTTTGGACCCGGAAGCGACGTCCGGGAGTGGCGGGAGGTCCGAGCAGCCAGGCGAAGTATAACCGTTGCTGCGACGCCCCGCTCGTCGCCGTCGCTTTTCCCCGTGTGCCCCGCTAGGTTGGCATGTCCCCCCTCGCACCCCGGCAAGAGGAGGTCCCCTCCACCGAAGGCCGAGATGGATCAGCCGGCCCTAGGCTGGCGGGAGAGGCACCTTGATCACGCGACGTGACAGCCTGGAGGAGGCTCTCGGTGAGATCGAGGCCGAACGGCTCCGCGGGGCCTCGACCATCGTCGTGAACCTGCAGTGGTGGACCGGCCTGTCCATCGCCGAGCAGGAGGGCTACCGGCTGCGGGCCGACCGGGCACGGATCGCGTTGGTCGCCGACGACGCGCTCTCCAGCCACTACGTCGAGGTACGGGGGACGGACGAGGGGCCACCGCTGTCAACGGAGCGACCGGTCTAGCAGTGCTTCAGCCCGCGTTCGGAGACGGCGGGAGCAGTCACCGCGATGAGCGAAGCCCCCGCTCTGGGTTGCGCTTTCGCGTTCCGTCATCATATGACCTCCTCGGCGAAGCGGGGCAAACCCCGCTTCCCCAGCCTACGCTGCGGGACACCCCTTCTCCAATGTTCGCTCACAGCAGCCATTTTCGTAGCAATCTTGTCTACGCGGGCAAGCGCATCTGCTTCCGCAGACTCTTGCCGAACGCCGACTCTGGAACGAAGCGCCGAAGCAGACTGACCTGGCGGGCCATCCGGCCGGCCGTGTAGCGAGGCCGCGGAGTGGCCGCGGTCGAGGCCTTCACGACCGCGCTCGCGACCAGCTCCGGCGCGTCGGCATTCTTCATCGCGTCCCGGAACACTGCCTCCGCGTTCGATCGGACCGGCCGGTAAATTTCGAGCTGCTGGTCCGCCTGATAGGAGTTCCCCTCGAAGAACGTCCGGGTGTAGGCGGGCTCGACCAGCACAACTCTGACCCCCGAGCCTCTGATCTCATGGTCCAGAGATTCGGAATACCCCTCCAGGGCGTGCTTGCTCGCGGCGTACAGCGCCATGAACGGGGCCGGGATCAGGCCCATGACCGAGCTGATGTTGACGATCCGCCCAGACCCGTGCCGGCGCATGATGGGAAGCACGGCCTTGGTCATGCGAATCGCGCCGAACAGGTTGACGTCGAATAGAGACTTCGCCTGCTCCAGTGATGACTCCTCCGCCCCCCCGAGCAATCCTACCCCTGCGTTGTTGACCAGCAGGTCGATGCGGCCGGCGTTGGTCAGTACTTCACCGACCGCCGTCTTTACCGACTCGTCACTGGTCACATCGCACGCCAGGTACTCGATACCCGGCGACTTCGTCGCCGGAGGGCGGCGATAGGTACCGAACACCCGATAGCCGGCCGCATGCAGCGCCCGCGCGGTCGCCTCTCCGATCCCTCCCGAAGCGCCCGTCACGATCGCCACGGGCCGACTCTGCTGCTCCCGATTGCCTGACATGCTGTACTCTCTTTCCCTTGAGGTCGATTTGCCTGCTTGCGTATGATGATCATCATATTTCAAAGTGAACGCGAATCCCGCCACCGGTCATGGGTACTTAGTCTGTGGGGGTGAGGTGGTTCAGAGCCGCCTGGCGCACCGCGCCGGAGAGCTTGGGGTCATCTACGGCCCGCGCCAACACCAGCGCGCCGAGGGCCGTGGCCACAGTCACGAGCGCCTGCTCATGCGCGCCCGGCTGGCCCCAGTCGGGTGACTGGCGGGCGACTAGATCAATCATCTCCTTGATCCGGCGGGTGGCGGCCCGCCGCACCTTGGAGGTCTGACGCGGCATCTCCGAGCCCAGGGCTGCGATCGGGCAGCCCGTCTCGACGCCTTCCACATGCTGCTTTGAGAGATAAGCGCGAAGCATGGCCTCGAGCGCCTTCTTGGGTGGTGCCGCGGCGGCTACGCGCGCGAGCATGGCCACTCCCTCGGCACCCGCCTGGTCGGCCGCCTCGGCCAGCATCCCCTCACGGGACTCGAAGTGAGCGTAGAAGCCGCCATGAGTAAGACCGGCTTCCTTCATGATCTCCGCCACCCCGCTGCCATGGTAGCCGCTGCGCCGGATGGCGCGGGCGGCGGACTCCACGATACGCTCGTGGGTGGCCTCCTTGCGGCTGGAGGCAGGTCGCCTCGTGGCAGCGGTACTCATATGATGACTATCATACGTGCTCAACGGGCAGAGCGCAAGAGGTCGGGATCAGCCCTTGGTG
>DATBJH010000068.1:0-20533 GCA_036556505.1 Gemmatimonadales bacterium | reverse complement strand
TGATGGGAGGTTTCATGGCAGCGCCCAGCCTGATGTCGACCCGCCGTTTTCCTGCTGCGACCCGTCTGCGCCTCCAGGTGCTGTTCGCCCGCGCCTGGGAAGCGCTCGCCGATACCTACCACGCCCAGGCCGCGGAGTTCGTCCGGCGGCTCAAGCACCAGCTCCCGATCGAGGAGGCGCTGGATCGCTTCTTCCGCGAAGTGGGCGTGCCGGCGGCCATGACCGACACCGTGCGCGCCCGGGCGCTCATGGCGCTCGCGCCGATGATCGAAGAGGAGACCCAGGAGCCGGCGGAAGCGACTGAAGTCGGCTGGAACCCGCTTCGCCCCGACCAGCTTATCGGCGCCCTGCGCCGCCGGGCGCGGTACGTGGAGGAGACCAACCTCGAGTGCCGGCTGGCGGCGTCCGTCGCCGAGGAGTCGGTAGCCGCCACCCACGTGCGCATGGCGCTCGAGGTCGCGGAACTGCTGGCGGCCGAGTGCACGCCGGACGAGTCCATCATGCACTACATCCGCTCCTTCAACCTTCCGGCGATCGGCGCCCAGATCATCTTCCGCCGGGCGATGGCCTGCTGGGCGGAGCGGGATCCGCTCGGGCTGGATCGGGTGGAGCCGGTGGTGCCGCCACTGGCGATCTGTGCCAGCGGCGCGCAGGTGGACTTCAACAGCCGGCTCCGGATGGGGCTCCGGGCAATCAGTTAGCCCCAGAGAAGCGGGAAACGTGAAAGGTGAAAGGGGGCCGCTCCGGCGGAGTTCCCGTTTCACCTTTCACTTTTCGCGTTTCACGCCTTTCATTAGACATGGGCTGGACCATCACGATCGGACGGGTGGCGGGGACCGAGGTCAAGGTCCACCTCACGTTCTTCATTCTGGTTGCCTTCTGGGCGATGGCCGGTTACCAGCAGGGCGGCCCTTCGGGCGCGCTGCTCGCCTCGCTCTCGCTGTTGGCGCTTTTCGCCTGCGTTCTGCTCCACGAGTTCGGCCACATCCTGATGGCGAAACGCTTCGGGGTTCGCACTCCGGACGTCATCCTCCTTCCCATCGGCGGCGTCGCCCGCCTCGAGCGCATCCCCGACGAGCCCCGGCAGGAGCTGCTCATCGCGCTGGCGGGACCGGCGGTGACGCTGGCGATCGTCGTGCTGTTGTACCTGGTGCTGGCGCTGTCGGGTCCCCAGCCGTCGCTCTGGGGACTCGAGCCCGCCGGACCGTTCCTCGACAACCTGATGCGGGTCAACCTCTACCTGCTGCTGTTCAACCTGTTCCCCGCCTTCCCGATGGACGGCGGGCGGGTGCTCCGCGCCTTGCTCGCGATCAGGCTGGGCCTGGTCGCGGGCACCAGAATCGCCGCCCGCCTCGGCCAGGCGAGCGCGGTGGTCGCCGGCTTCTATGGTCTCACGGCGGGGATGCCGATCCTCCTGCTCATCTCGCTCTTCGTCTTCCTGGGAGCCGGCGCCGAAGCCGCCGCGGTGGAGACCCGGGTCGCGGGTGCGGGCCTCCAGGCCGCCCAGATGATGGTGACCCACTTCCGGACGATCCCGATTCACGCGACCCTCGGACAGGCGGTCGAGCTGCTCCTCTCCGGCGAGCAGCGCGAGTTCCCGGTGGTGGACAATCTGGGGCGGGTCGAAGGGATCCTGACCCGGGACCACATCATCAAGGGACTCAGCCAGCGAGGGCCGGGGTCCACGGCGGGCGAGGCGATGGCGGCCCAGGCGCCGGTGGTGGCGCCGACGCTGGGGTTCCAGGAAGCCCTAGAGCGGCTCCGAGCGAGCGGGCTACCCGCGCTGCCGGTGGTGGATGCCACCGGCCGACTGGTCGGACTGCTGACGATGGACAACATCACGGACCTGCTGCTGGTGCGCCGGGCGGGGACCGCCGGTTCTCCTTGAAGGCTGATAGCTGCTATCAGCTATCAGGTATCAGTTGAGCACACCGTGGCTGGTCGGTGTGCTTAGCGGTTAGCGGATACGGATAGCGAATAACAGCGGATAGCTGGCAGCGTCAACGGCACTCTCCCCTCCGATAAGCCGCCGGCGCGCACTCGAACCCGCCGCTTCCCCACAGGCCCACACGGGCCGCCCGCGCCTTCTTTTGCGCCCGCTCCAGCCGCTCGGCATACTTCACATTCGGTGGCACCGTGTAGAGCAGAGCCCAGCCTTCGAGGACCAGCGCCTCGTTCACCAGCTGCGCGCCGTTCCACACATGAGCCAGGTCGCGGCCGTAGCGGTCGTGAGTAGCGACATCTCTTTCCAGGCGGACAGACGTGCCAGGGGGAGCGAGCCGGCCGAGTGCGGCACGAGCCTGGCGTCCCGACTCGCCCTGACCCAGCTCGGGCGTGTCGACCCCGATGAGACGAACTCTCCGCCCGTCGCGACAGCTGAAGGTGTCGCCGTCCGCGATCCGCTCGACCACGCAGGGCGCGGGCTGGGCCGCAGCGGACCCGGGACTGTTGCCACAGGATGGGAGTGCGAGACCGGCCAGCAGAAGCCCGGCGAAGCGATGCTGAGGCATGGCCGGGAATCTAGGAGAAGATTTTGGCGATGACACCGTCATTCGAGATCGTCGAGCGCACCAGCACGCTGCCGGCCCCCGTCGAGCAAGCCTTCGCCTGGCACGAGCAGCCCGGCGCATTCGAGCGGCTCACGCCTCCCTGGGAACAGGTCACCGTGATCGAACGGTCCGGGGGCATCCGGGAGGGGGCGCGCACGGTCTTGAAGGTGCGGGTCGGGCCGGTGCGGCTCCGGTGGATCGCGCGCCACCGCAATTACGAAGCGGGGCGCAGGTTCGTGGACGAGCAGGTGGAGGGACCCTTCTCCCACTGGGTCCACGAACATCGCTTCGATCCCGAAGGGCCCGGAAGTACACGGTACACCGACCGCATCGAGTTCGGTCCGCCGCTCGGCCCGGTTGGCGCTGCCGCTGCACACTGGCTGGCGCGGCCTCGAGCCGAACGGATGCTGGCTTACCGCCATGCGACATTGCGGGACGATCTGGCCCTCCACGCGCGGCACCGCGAGCAGCCACGGCTCCGGGTGGCCGTCACCGGCGCAACCGGCCTGTTGGGCTCCGCGCTGGTCCCCTTCCTCACCACCGGCGGGCACCAGGTCATCGCGGTGAGCCGGCGCCGCGGCCTGCGCGACGCGATTCATTGGGATCCGGCGGCGGGCGTCATCGACTGTGGCGGCCTCGAGGGCGTGGATGCGGTCGTGCACCTCGCCGGCGAGACAGTCGGCACCCGCTGGACCGAGCACCGGAAGCGGCGGATCCGAGACAGCCGGGTCGAGGGGACCATGTTCCTGGCCGAGGCCCTGGCCGGGCTGAGGCGACCGCCGCGCGTGCTGGTCTCCGCGTCGGCCATGGGCATCTACGGGGATAGGAGCGACGAAGTGCTGGCGGAGGACTCGGTTCCCGAGGGTCGGCCCCCCGATTTCTTCGTGGAGCTCGGCCGCGACTGGGAGAGCGCCACCGATCCGGCCCGGGCGGCCGGCATCCGGGTCGTGACTCCCCGGTTCGGCCTGGTGTTGACGCCTGCGGGAGGCGCACTCGGGCGGATGCTGCCGCCGTTCCACCTCGGCGGGGGCGGCCCGCTCGGGAGCGGAAAACAGTGGGTCAGCTGGATCTCGATCGACGACGCCATCGGCGTCATCCACCACGCGCTCCTCACCCGGGAGCTCGCCGGACCGGTGAACACCGCCGCACCTGAGCCGGTCACCAGCCGTACCTTCGCCGCGACCCTCGGTCGGGTGCTGAATCGGCCGGCCCTGCTGCCTGCCCCCGCGCCCGCGCTCAAGCTCCTCTTCGGTGAGATGGCGGACACGGCGCTCCTGTCCAGCCAGCGTCTGTCCGCCGCTCGACTGGTCGAATCGGGGTACGCCTTCCGGCACCCGACGCTGGAGGTCGCCCTGCGACATGTCCTGGGAAGAGGCGAGGCCTGACCCCGAAATTCCGCTGTAGCTTTCCCGGATGACCGCACCCAGGGCCGTCGTGCTCGTCAGCGGAGGGATGGACTCGGCCACTGCCGCGGCGGTGGCCCGCGAGCAGGGCTTCGAGCTCTATGCCCTCAGCTTCCATTATGGACAGCGTCACGCGGCTGAGCTGGAGGCCGCGAAGCGGGTGGCCGAATGGCTGGACGCCCGCCGGCATGTGGTGCTGGAGATCGATCTCCGTGCCTTCGGCGGGTCGGCGCTCACCGGGGATCTCGACGTCCCCAAGGACACACCGCTGGAGCGGATCGGCGATGGGATCCCCGCGACCTACGTCCCCGCGCGGAATACCATCTTCCTCTCCTTCGCCCTCGGCTGGGCCGAGGTCCTCGAAGCCGCCGACATCTTCATCGGGGCCAACGCCCTGGATTACAGCGGGTATCCCGACTGTCGCCCGGAGTACATCGAAGCCTTCGAGCGGATGGCGAGACTCGCCACCCGGGCCGGCGTCGAAGGCCGACCGCTCCGAGTCCACACTCCGCTGATCGGCCTGACCAAGGCCGAGATCGTGAAACTGGGGCAGCGGCTGGGGGTGGACTATGGGATGACATGGAGCTGCTACGATCCGACGGGCGAGGGGATGCCCTGCGGCCACTGCGATGCGTGCATCCTCAGGGAGAAGGGGTTCAGGGAAGCGGCAGTTGAAGACCCGCGAAAGGGTTCAGGAGCGTAAGAGGTGAGAAGTTTAGGTGAAAGGCAGGGGCTGACTCTCCTTTTTACCTTTTACGTTTCACATTTTACGGTTTCATGGCCATGCCCTACGCTGTCAAGGAAATCTTCTACACCCTCCAGGGAGAAGGCGCGAACACCGGTCGACCCGCCGTGTTCTGCCGGTTCGCCGGCTGCAACCTCTGGACCGGCCGTGAGACCGACCGCGCCGCGGCGGTGTGCAGCTTCTGCGACACGGACTTCGTCGGCACCGACGGTCCCGGCGGGGGCAGGTTTCCCGATGCCGCCGCACTCGCGCGCGCGGTAGCCGCGGCGTGGCCCTCCGACAGCGACGGCCGGCGCTTCGTGGTGTGTACCGGGGGGGAGCCGTTGCTCCAGCTCGACACCGACCTGGTGGGCGCCTTTCACCGGGAGGGCTTCGAGGTGGCGGTGGAGACCAACGGCACGGTCGAGCCGCCGCCCGGGATCGACTGGCTCTGCGTCAGCCCGAAGGCGGGGGCCCCGCTGGTGATTCGAGGCGGCGACGAGCTCAAGCTGGTCTACCCTCAGCCCGGTGCCGACCCGTCCCGGTTCGAGGGGCTCGAGTTCGCCCGGTTCTTCCTCCAACCCATGGACGGGCCGGCCCGCGAGGCCAACACCGCCGCCGCGCTCCGCTACTGCCTCGAGCATCCGCGCTGGCGACTCAGCCTGCAAACGCATAAGCTTCTTGGCATTCCGTGACGGCGGGGCAGCCGAGCCCCGCGGCCTGCTGCCCTCTGCCCTGCCCTCATGCACGGTTATTCCGACCGCATCAATCACGCGTTCGCCTTCGCCGCCAAGTACTACGGGGCCGTCGCGCCGGCGGGGGCGGGCATGGACTATCTTGCCCACCCGGCCAACGTCGCCATCATCCTCGCTCGCTACGGCTGCGAGCAGATCACCATCGTCGCCGGGATTCTCCACCACGTGCTGGAGGAGGCCACGCCCGGCGGCCGTCCCGTCCTCGAGCGCAAGATCGCGGACAAGTTCGGGCCCGTCGCCCTCGCCATCGCGAAGGACGCCCTGGAGCCCAAGTACGACGCCCGCGGCGGGGAGCGCGGCTGGCAGGCTCGCAAGCAGGAGTACCTGGGCCAGCTCGCCGCGGCCGAGCCGCGGGCGCTCGACATCTGCGTGGCCGACGAGCTGCACGCCTGCGGCTCCACCATCACCGCCCTCCGGCGGCTCGGCGTCGAGTACCTGCGCACCCTCTCGCGCGCGGGCTCGACCCAGACCATCTGGTGGTACCGCTCCATGCTGGAGATTCTGGATGCCCGGCCGGACTGGCCGCGCCGGGAAATGCTGTCCGAGCTGAGAATCCTGAGCACCGACCTGGTGCGCGGCCTCCGGCTCAGCGAGGAGGAGCTGTGAAGCCGACGTGGCGGGGCGTGCTGGGGCTGACGCTGGCGGCGGCGTGCTATCCAGGCCCGAAGCCGCCGGAGCCGCTCAACCCGGTGCGCTTCCTCCTCATCAACGACGTGTACGTCGCCGACACCCTGAACGACGGGAGCGGGGGCCTGGCCCGCGTGGCAACCGTGCGCCACCGCCTGGACGATCAGGGTCCGGTCCTGTTCGTGCTCGCGGGCGACTTCCTGAGTCCCAGCCTCCTCAGCAAGTACTATGGCGGGCGCCAGATGGTCGAGGCGTTGAACGCGGCCCAGCTGGACTATGCCACCTTCGGGAACCATGAGTTCGAGCTCCCGCGGGACACGCTGATCGCCCGGATCGCCGCCTCGTCGTTCAGGTGGATTTCGGCCAACTGCACGCTCGCCGACGGCGCACCGTTTCCCAAGGTCCAGCCATGGGACACGGTGCGGGTGTCGGGCCACCTGGTCGGCCTCTTTGGGCTGACCCTTCAGGGCGACTACCGGAGCTATGTGCGTTGCAGCGATCCCGACAGCGCCGCCCTGACGGTGGCCGATTCGCTGACGCGGCTGAATGTTGACCTGATCGTCGGCCTCACCCACCAGACCGTCGAGGCGGACCGCGAGCTCCTCGCCCGCGACCCGCGCATCGACCTGATCCTGGGCGGCCACGAGCACGAGGCGCACGACTCGGTGGTCTCCGGCCGGCACGTGCTCAAGGCCGACGCCAACTCGCGCACCGCCCAGTTCGCCACCCTGTGGGGCGGGAAGGGCAACTGGCGGCAGGCGGTGGGACTGGTCACCATCGATTCCCGCCTCCCGGACGACAGCGCCACGGCACTGGTGGCGGAGGCGTGGGCAGACAGCCTCCGCGCGCGCCTGGGCCCGGAGCGCGTGATCGGGACGGCGGAAGCCCCGATCGACGCCCGGGATGCCCTGTCCCGTAACCGGGAGTCGCCGCTGGGGTCGTTGGTGGCGGATGCGATCCGGGCAGGGACCGGGGCGGACGTGGCCCTCATCAATGCCGGCGCGATGCGGCTGGACGATGTGATCCCCGCGGGGCCCGTGAGCAACTATCAGCTCGAGAGCATCTTCCTCTTCGCGGACGAGACCCGGGTAGTCACCTTTCCGCTCTCCGGCGCCCGGCTCCGAGAGGTGCTGGAGCACGGTGTCGCGGACGGGGTGCTGGGCAAGGGAGGATTCCTGCAGGTGTCCGGCATCCTGTTCACGTACGACCGTGCCAGGCCGTCCGGTTCCCGGCTGGTGGGCGAGGTCACACGGGTCGGAGGCACGGCACTCGGCGCCGGAGACACGGTCCGGGTCGTCATGCCGACCTATCCCGCCTGCCAGGGTGGCGACGGCTATGCGATCCCCGAGGCCGCGGAAAGCTGCACTCAGGCGGGCTCGGGGCCCCGCGCCGCGGATCTCCTGATGCGCCACCTGTCGGACTCGCTTGGCGGCAGGATCGCGCTCCCGCAGGGTGGCAGGATCGTGCAAGCCGCCGCGTCCCCGGGCTGAGCCGGGACCGCTCCCGACAACCCGAGCCCCCGGGTATTATTGGACATGGCTTCAACGCCAGCCGCTCTCGCCAGTCTCCCCAGTGCTTTTGCCGCAGCGTGCAGACTCTCCCGAACCGAAGGGGAGCTGTTCGAGCGCTGTCGCGTGGCGCTGGTCCGCCGCTTCCAGAGCGAGCGCATCTGGTTCGGGCTGGTCACCCCCGGCGAGAACATCCCCCGGGTCGGCCCCCACGAGGGCTTCGAGCAGGCGGTCGAGGTCGCCCGGTTGGGGAGCGGAGAGACCGAGGTGGTCATTCACGCCGACCCTTCCGTCGTCGGCGAGATGCGCGCGGTGGCGATGCCCCTGGCGCTCGGGCTCAGCGTCGTCTTCGAGCTGCGGAGTATCCTGCTCGAGCGCCAGGGGGCCCTGGACGACGCGGTCTTCCAGCTGCGCGCGCTCCGCCAGGTGGCCCGGCTGCTCTCCTCGGTGCATTCGATCGAGGAGACCGAACAGCTGATCCTCGACTTCATGGCGGAGGTCTTTTTCGCCTGGTGGGCGTGTCTCTACCGCCCCGAGGACACGGTGTACGCTCCCAAGGTCTTCCGCTCCCTCAACGACCGACTCCGCCCCGCGCCCATCGACAAAGCCGCGCTCGACGAGGCCCTCCCCACGGGGAGCGCGTCCACCGGCGCGGACGACGTCGCGGTGGCCTCGCTGGTCGGGCCGGGCGCGGAGCTGGTCGTTCCACTCGACGCCGGGGCCGAGCGCATGGCGGTCCTGGTGCTGGGCTCGCGGATCAGCGACAAGCTGTACGGTCGGGCGGAGCTGGAGCTGGCGGGGACACTCTCCTTCGCCGCCGCCATCGCGCTCAAGAACTCGGAGCTGGTCGAGCAGCTCCACAGCGCCGCCACCACCGACGAGCTCACCGGACTCTACAACCGGCGAGCGCTGGAGGAACGGCTGGCCGCGGAAATCTCCCGCAGTCTCCGCCACCAGCTGCACACCAGCGTCCTGCTGCTGGACCTGGATCACTTCAAGGTGGTCAACGACACCATGGGACACGCCGCAGGCGACCGGCTGCTGATTCAGATCGCCCGCATCCTCCGCCAGCAGTGCCGGGCGCTCGACGTGGTCGGCCGGCTGGGCGGCGACGAGTTCCTGGTGATCCTGCCGATGACGAAGCCCGCCGAGGCGCAGGTGTTCGTCGGCCGGGTGCAGAACAGCCTGCGTGAGTTCGAGAAGGCAAACCCCGATCTGGGCCCCTGCACCATGAGCATGGGCATCGCCGAATCACCCCGGCACGGCACCACCGTCAGCAGCGTGCTGGCCGCGGCCGACAACGCCCTGTACAAGGCGAAGCGTGCCGGTCGCAACGCGGTCGAGGTGGCGGACAGCTAGGCCATGGAGCACCCAGAGTTCACCCTGCTCGGCGATGCCGTCTGGCTGGACTTCGTCAACTCCGCACTGGGCCGCACTCCGAATTCCCCCGATCTCCTGCCCGACGCGGCCTCGTTCGCCCGCTGGGCGGTCACCCAGCGGCTGCTGCAGGTCGACCGCGGGCCGCCCTACCAGGCGGTGCGCGACCTCCGCGACCACCTGACCTCGCT
Source organism: Gemmatimonadales bacterium (assembly GCA_036556505.1). Taxonomy (GTDB): domain Bacteria; phylum Gemmatimonadota; class Gemmatimonadetes; order Gemmatimonadales; family GWC2-71-9; genus CAVVWJ01. Next base: position 11,399 of record DATBJH010000068.1, on the reverse strand, counting down.
CGCCGAGGCCCTCCACGCCGGGAAACAGCCGCCGGCCGGCGCGATCGCCGTGGTCAACGAGCTGTTGGCGGCCTGCACCGGCAGCCACCGCCTGGTGCGAGTCTCCGGCGAATGGAACCTGCACTTCGCCGCCTCGCGGCCGCTCTCCCCTCTCGAGGCGATCGCCCGCTCCGCGGCCGCGACGCTGGCGGACCGCTCGGTCGTGGTCCGCCGCTGCGCCGGCGAGGGCTGCTCCCTCTTCTTCGTCGACGCATCGCCGACCCGAAGCCGCCGATGGTGCAGTCCCGGGGCGTGTGGCGCCAGTCTTCGGGTCGAGCGCCGTCGGGGTATGATCCGCTGACTCGCCCCACCGCGGATTCCGCACCTGAGCCCCTGCTCGCCTTCGAGCGCACGCGTGCGCGGATGGGCGGCCGCTACCACCTGGAGCGGATCGTGGCCTCGTCCGTCGAGCGGGTGCTGTTTCAGGCCCACGACGAGCTGCTGAAGCGACCGGTCAGCCTGCGGGTCAACTTCTACCTCGACGACGCCGTGCGCGCATGGTTCATGCGCGAGTCCGAGGCATTAGGTCAGCTGGACGATCCGGGGATCCTGCACATCTACGACGCCGGCGTCGCCGAAGACCTCGCCTATCGGGTCGGAAAGTGGGTCGACGGCGAGGGACTGCGCGATGCCGTGCGCCGCGGACCCAGGCCGATCCCGGTCGTGCTCGCGCTGGCGCGCGACCTCCTCGGCGCCCTGGAGCACGCCCACCTGCGCGGGATCATCATGCGCAGCATCTCGCCGCCCTCGGTCATGGTGAGCGCGGGCGGGCGCGCGACGGTCACGGATCTGCGCCACTGCAGCTACTGCCTGACGGCGATCCCCGCCGGTGTCCGGCCGCCGGCACCGGCCTTCATGGCCCCGGAGGTGCGCGACGGCGCGCCCGGCGACGCGGCCTCGGACATCTACGCTGCCGGGGCCCTGCTCTACTTCGCGGTCACCGCACAGGAGCCTGCGCCGGATCCCGCGGCCGTGCGCTCACCGGCGGAGCTGCGCCCCACCTGCCCCCGGGTGATCGAGCGGATCGTCCTGCGCGCTCTCCGCGCTCAGCCGGAGTCGCGGTACTTCACGGCCGCGGAGATGCTGGAGGACTTCGCCTCCAATGCCGGGATCTACGACAACGCGCCCACCACGCTCGGGACGATCATCTCGGCGGACGAGGACCGGGCGGGATGGGAGCAGCGCCTCCGCCGAGCCCTGGGCGACGACTACGAGCTCCTCGACCTGCTGGGGACCGGTGGCTTCGGCCGGGTGTACCGGGTGCGCGATCTGCACCTGGAACGACTGGTCGCGCTCAAGGTCCTGCACCCCGCGCTGATCCGCGATCCGAGCGTGGTGGAGCGCTTCCGCCGGGAGGCCCAGCTCGCCGCACGGCTGGATCACCCGAATATCGTCAACATCTACGAGATCGGCGGCCGGTCGGGGCTCATCTGGTACACGATGGAGCTGATCGACGGCCCCAGCGTGGCGCAGCTGGTGGCTCGGGAGGGGCCGCTTGCGCTGGACCGGGTGCTTCGGCTTCTGCGTGAGGGCCTCTCCGCTCTGGCCCATGCTCACGGCCTGGGCCTGGTGCACCGGGACATCAAGCCGGAGAACCTCCTGATCGCTTCCGACGGAAGTCTGCAGATCACGGACTTCGGGCTGGCGCTCGCCCTTCGGCAAAAGTTCGGGGGTGCCACCAGCCAGAGCGGGACGCCCCAGTTCGCCAGCCCCGAACAGCTTCTGGGGGAACGGGTGGACCAGCGCTCGGACCTGTACAGCCTGGCGGCCGTTGCCTACTACGCCCTACTGGGCCGGCCGCCGTTCCCTGGACTCACCGTCGAGCAGGTGCTCGCTCGGCAGACCACCGATCAGCTACCCGGGGGCGTGGACCAGCGAGAGGACGTCAGTCTCGAGCTGTGGGAGGTGCTCGATCGTGCGCTCCGGGCCGATCCCGAGGCCCGGTTCGCCTCGGCAGCCGAGTTCCTCCAGGCGGTCAACCGGGCGGTGGATACCGGAAGCCGGGAGCCGGTGGCGGACTGGGCCCGGGCGGCGGCGCGCTGGCTTCGCGGCTCCCCCCTTGACTAAACGACGCGTCTGTACAGATTTGTCCGCGCGAAACTCGCCCTTCGGAGCTCTTACAGCATCACAGGCGTTCTGAGACCCGGGTTTTTCGCTGACGGGTCTTTTCATTTTTTATGACGCAGGACAGGCCTGCGATCATAGAAACTCGGTGTGCCGGAGTATCCGGAGCGCCGACGCAGTCAAACCAACATGGAGTAGGACCAATGGCTCGCACGCTCGGCACGGTGAAGTGGTTCAACGACGCAAAGGGTTTTGGTTTCATCACGCCGGAGAACGGGGACAAGGACTGCTTTGTCCACCACACCGCCATCAAGGCGGATGGGTTCCGCAGTCTCTCCGAGGGTGACCGGGTGGAGTTCGACATCGTGCAGGGTGCGAAGGGCCCCGCCGCCGAGAACGTCGTCAAGGTCAAGTAAGAGAGGCGTGAACGGTAACAGGTGAAAGTGAAAGGGGAGGGATCCCGCGAGGAATCCCTCCCCTTTTCACTTTACGTTTCACCGTTCACGCTGTTCCTATTTGTGCCTGTAGATGACCCGCCCGCGGGTGAGATCGTAGGGCGAGAGCACCACGCTCACGCGGTCGCCTTCCAGCACCCGGATCTTGAACTTGCTCATCTTCCCGGCAGCGTACGCCAGGATCTCATGGCCGTTCTCCAGCATGACCCGGTAATTGCGGTCGGGCAGGACCTCGGTCACGACGCCCTCCATTTCGATCCCTTCTTCTTTCGCCATCCACTCTCTCCGCTGCGGGAACCGTCTCACACGGCGCCGGAACCCCGGGCCGGACGGGACGGAATCTTGCGCCAGCAGGCGCAGGAAGCAACATCCTCGCTCGGGTGGGCGGAAGGGCCGGACCCGAATCAGGCAGCGGGCAACTCCGCCCGGACGCGCTCGATCTCGGCCTCGACCAGCTGCACCAGCTCGCCCAGCTTTTTCGCGTCGAAGGTGAGCTCCGCGCCGGCGGCGCGGTAGATGTCGGGGAGCCCGCGCACGGCACCGAGCGCGAGAGCGCCGCGGTACTGGGCCACCGCCCGGGCCTGATCACGACGGCTGTTGCGCCAGACCTGGAGCGCGCCGATCTGGGCGATCCCGTACTCGATGTAGTAGAAGGGATACTGAAAGATGTGGAGCTGACGGTACCAGCGGGCCACCCGCTGCTGGGGCAGGCCGTTCCAGTCCACGCCCCGCTCGAACCGCTGGCGGATGCGAAGCCAGGCGGCATCGCGCGCCGCCGCATCGCCACCTTCCCCGCTGGTGTAGATCCAGCTCTGGAACGCGTCTACCGATGCGATGTGCGCGAGGCTGAGCAGGATGTCCTCCAGGTGCTCGAGCCAGGCGCTGCGGTGGTCCTCCGCGGTAAAGTAGCCGACCGGCTGGCCGAGCTGCGGCCCCGCCAGCAGCTCCATGGACATGGAGGCCAGCTCGGCGGCCTCCGAGCCGGGGTGCCGCTGCCAGATGAGCGGCTGCGCATGGGCGGCAAAGGCATGGAACGCGTGCCCCGCCTCGTGCAGCAGGGTCATGACGTCGTCCACCAGGCCCACTGCGTTCATGAAGATGAAGGGGCGCCCCCGGTAATGCAGCGTCTCGCAGTAGCCACCCGGCGCCTTGCCCTTCCGGCTGTCGAGGTCCAGCAGTCCCTCGTCGATCATCATCTGGAACTCGGCGCCGAGCGACGGATCGACCCGCTCGAAGACGGCGCGCGCCTTGCCGACGAACTCCTCGGTCGTGGCGAAAGGCCGGAGCGGCGACTTGCGGTACGGGTCGACGGCGAGGTCCCAGGGCCGCAGGACGTCCAGCGAGAGCCGCCGCCGCCTCACCGCGAGCATCCGCTCCACCGCCGGCGCCACCGTGGCCTCCACGGCCTCGTGGAAGCGCACGCAGTCCGCCGGGGTGTAGTCGAACCGGAACTTGGCGGGGAAGATGTAGTCCCTGAAGTTGGGGAAGCCGGCATTCCGTGCCGCGCGCTGGCGCAGCTCGTACATGCGGTCGAAGAGCGAGGCCAGGTTGGCACGCTGCTCGATGTAGGGCCCCGCTGCGGCACGGAAGGCGCGTTCCCGCACGCTGCGATCCGGGCTCTTGAGGAAGGGCTGCAGCTGCGGCAGCGGACGCTCCTGGCCTTCCCACTCGACCGTCATCGACCCGGTGATCCGCTGGTACCGCGTGCTCAGCTCCTCCAGCTCCGAGAAGATGGGGACGTTGGCCTCGCGGAAGATGGCGATCGAAGTCCGGAACCGGGCGAGGGTGGTTTCCAGCGCGGGCGTGCGATAGCCGGACTCCACCAGACGCCGGGCCAGCTCCACGCTGCGCTCCTCCATCTTGGGCAGCACCTCGGTGGAGAAGCGGAGATGGTCGGCCTCTTTCTCCGCATCCGACGTGTCGATGGTGTAGGCGATCATGGCCACCGCCGCCGCTTCGGTGACCAGCTCCTCCAGCGTGGACCATGCCTGCAGCCAGCCTTCGATCGTACCCTCGTCCAGCGGGCGCTCGGCGAGGTCGTCGAAGTACGGCACGAGGTCCTCCCAGCGCGCCTTGGCGAGCGCGGCGGGAGATGATGGGAGGGCCAGCACGGGCAAGACGGGCTCCTGAGACGAAGGGATCGGTCGGTCAGGAGATATAGGCGAAGATGGCGCGGGTCACAATCCCGGTGGAACCAGCCGGTGAAAATTTGTGCGCTGCTGGTAACGGCGGCCGATGGCGAGCAGCACACCCTCGCCGAGAGCCCGTCCGGTGAGCTGCAGACTGGTGGGGAGGCCACCCTCGCCGGTGCCGTTGATGAGGAACAGCCCCGGCACACCGCACAGGTTTGCCGCGCCGCCGATACTGGTACCGCCGGGATAGTCGGGATACACCTTGTCGAACGCGGCGTCGATCGGCCACGCCACGGTCGGCAGGGTCGGAGCGGCGATGGCATCCACCTGCGCCAGCACCGCGTCCAGCGCTGCGGCCGCGGGCCGACGCACGCGAAGAGCGCGAATGTAATCCTTGGCCAGAACCACCTGTCCCGCGTAGCCGCCGATGCGGTCCTCCGGGGCGGTGAGCCCGGTGATCCTTCCGCTCTCGACCAACGGCTCGAACGCGCTCGCCGCCTCGGCATCGATCACGATCGAGGCCATCTCGTCGTAGGGATAGCCGGGCAGCTCCAGCGACTCCTCGACCTCGGCGAAATCGCGCAGCACCCGCAGCGACTCCTCGAAGTTCCGGCGGACCTCGGGCTGGGTCTTCTCCAGGGTGCCCTTCAGGATGCCGAGCCGGTAGTGCTTTCGCTCGGTGGAGCGATCCGGAAACACGAACGGCCGGTCCAGGGCGGAGGGGTCGGCCGGATCCGCACCCGCGATGGCGGCGAGAACGAGGCCGCAGTCCTCCGCGGTGCGCGCGAGCGGGCCCAGCTTGTCCATGGTCCAGCTGAGGGCCATGGCGCCGTGCCGGCTCACCCGACCATACGTGGGCCGCAGCCCGGTGACGCCACAGAACGCCGCCGGAAACTGGATCGAGCCCCAGGTCTCGGAGCCGATGGCGAACGGCACCAGGCCGGCACCCACCGCGGAGCCCGAGCCGCTGGAGCTGCCACCCGACCAGCGGGCCCGGTCCCACGGCGAGCGACCCGGCCCGGTGAAGCTCGCGAAGGCCTGGTTGTAGCCCATCCCTCCGGCCAGCTCGACCATGGCGAGCTTGGCGCAGAGCACCGCGCCCGCCTCGCGGAGCTTCCTCACGACCGTGGCGTCGCGGTGGAGCAGCTGCCGTCGGTACGGCTGGGCTCCCCATGTGGTCGGCGCGCCGTCGGCGGCGAGGAGGTCTTTGGCGCCGTAGGGAATGCCGTGCAGCGGCCCGCGATCCTTCCCCTTCGCGAGCTCGGCGTCGCGCTGCTTCGCTTCCGCCAGCGCCTGCGTGCGGAGCACGGTGACGACCGCGTTGTAGGCCGGTCCCAGTCGCTCGAGCCGGGCGAGAAAGTGCGCCGCCAACTCGACCGCGGACACTTCGCGGCCGCGGAGCATGTGGCCGAGCTCGGGGAGTGTGCGCCAGGTGAGATCGCTCACCCGACACCCGGTACGCGAATCGGTGAGAACACGAAGTCGGGCTCGTCCCCGTTGGTGAGAGGCACCTTGCGCACCTTCGCCGCCCGCTCGAGGGAGGACTGGATCTGTCGGGTGATCACACCGAAGTCGGCTTCGCTCAGCCGGGTGCCGTACTGGGCCCGGATCACGCCGGCCAGAGCCTTCGCCAGCGAGCCGGGGTCGTCGAGGGCGGCACCCGACTCGACGGCCGCAAGGCTCGACCACCCCACCCGCTCACCCAGGAGCGGGGCGAGGCTGACGAGAGCGATCGCCTCGGCGAACTCGCGTCGGTTCATGTCGGACATGTGACCTCCGGCCCAGTGTCATCCCGAGCGAAGCGAGGGATCCTGCCAGTCCGGGAAAGATCCCTCGCTTCGCTCGGGGTGACAGGAGTGGCTACGGGGTGTCCTCCGACCGATCGTTCCGGTAGTACAGATACGCCAGCGACAGCATGACGAGTCCCAGCAGGAAGACCGATCCCACCCGGTACAACGCATCCAACGAGGAGAGGTCGTAGATCACCACCTTGGCCACCGCGAGCCCCGCGACCGCCAGCCCCGCGAGCCGGAGCTGCTTGAGCGAGCGCCGGAAGCCGACCAGCACCAGCGCCGCGGCGAAGATCAGCCACCAGGCGCTCACCGCCAGTCCCGACGCCAGCTCCGCTCTCACCCGGGAGATGCTCTCCAGATCGAAGTAGCGACGGACCTCCGCGGTGACGCCGAAAAGGAGCAGCAGGCCGGCCATGATCCACAGCCCGCTGCGCGCCAGTCGCGCTTCGCCCTCGTCCGGTCGAGCCCTGAGGAGACCGGCGGCCAGGACGACCGCCGCTGCGGTAGTGCCCCAGAGCGCAATGGCCCAGGCCCCGGTGAAGGCGGAGTCCGCCGCGGTGCGCACCCGCAGGGCATCGCCCATGAGCTGGTTCAACCCCACGGCCCAGGTCAGGCACGCGTACCAGCGCCCGTCGCGCCGATCGAGCCCGTGATCGAGCCCAGCCCAGAGCAGCGCGAGTCCCAGGAGGGCCCACGTCTCCGGCGTGCCGCTCCACTGCGCCTGCGCCGCGACCGCCGCCGCCGCGACTCCGACCAGGGCGAATGGCGGGCGCGGCCGCAGGTAGCCCGCGAGGAGGTACGGAACGGCCACGAGCGAGGGCAGCAGGCCGGGCACGCGGTCGAACCGGTCCGGCGCGAGGCCGTAGGCCGCCCAGCCGAGAAGAAGTGGTGTGGTGAAGAAATACAGGGCCTCGCCCAGCGACCAGCCGCCGGCGGAGCCGGCGGCCGAGCGAAACGGAAGCACCTTGGGGAGCCGCAGCCCGTGCCACCAGACGGGCGCCGACAGCACCAGTCCCGCCGCGAACACCGGCCAGTGGATCGCTATCCGCTCGCTGGCGGCCGCCAGCAGCGCCCAGCCGCCGGTGAACGCGAGGAAGCGCGTCTCAGCCCACCGCTCGCTCAGCCCGACGTAGAGCCCCGCCGCGCCGCCGAGCACGCCGTAGAACAGCAGTCCCCAGGGCTCCGCCGTCTCCCGCGCCCCGGCCACCGCCACACCGAAATAGCTCGCCGCGACGACGAGCATGGCGAGCCGCCAACGCCGCCGGGCAGCAACCAGCCCGAGACCAGCGGCCATGCAGGCCAGATAGAGCAGCAGCAGATTGGCATTGGCGTCGTTCCGGCCCAACAGCACCGGGGCCATGAAGGCGCCGAGGGCGGCGGTGATGCCGAGCGCCTCGACGTCGATCGCGTAGGCGATGACCGCGAGCGCGACCGAGACCAGCGCCAGCCCCACGATGCCCGTGGTGGGAGGGATCACCTCGTACAGACGGCAGGCGGCCCACACGCTCAGGTAGATGATGCCCGCTCCGCATCCCACCAGCGCGGCGCCGTAGGTGCGATAGCGCCGGTGCAGCCGCCATCCGATGGCGCCCACGACACCGCCCAGAAGCGCGCCGCCGATGCAGCGCATGAGGGGCGGGATCCACCCCCGCTCGAAGCTGAGCTTCAGGAGGTAGCCGGTCGCCATGAGTAATGCGACGACACCGACCGCGAGAAGGCCGCGCTGGCCGATCCACCGCTCGTCGATGCCGACGCCGCTCGAGGAAGCAGCGCGCCGGGGCGGGGGAGCGGGCCGGGCCGGCTCGAGCGGGGGTGGCGGCGGCGCCGGCTCCGCGGTCTCCACTTGCGGCGAGCCTCGCAGCAGAGCCTCCAGCACCGCCACCCGACGCTCCAGCCGTTCCAGCCGCTCGTCCGTGCTCATGAGACGCTCGCCTTCTCCTCGGTGGGACGGTGGGAGACGCCGGGATCGACCTGCATCTGAAAGGCCAGCAGCCCGACCAGAGCCACGCAGACACCCGCCAGGTAGAACGGCGCGCCATGGCCAAGGCGCTGGAAGGCCGCGGTCGCGAGAAGCGGGGCCAGCACGCGCGCCACGCCGGCGAAGGTCTGCGCCACCCCCATGGTGGTGCCCAGCTCGCGGGGGTCGGACTGGCGGGACATGAGTGAGGTAGTGGATGGAAACAGTAACGCGGTACCGACCGGCACAAGGGGGATCACGATCGCGAACGTCCACAGCGACTCCGGCACCGGATACAGCCACAGTCCCAGGGTCAGTGCCAGGGTGCCGAGACGCATGGTCCACAGCTCCCCGAGGCGATGGACCACCGGCCCGAGCAGCGCGCTCCGCATCACGAAGGACAGCACGCCGATGTAGGTGAAGATCGGCCCGATGGTGCGAGCGTCGAGCCCGAACTCCGCGCCCAGATAGAGCGCGAGCACGGAGGTCTGCGCGGAGAACGCCACCATGCCGATGCCATAGATCCAGAGGAGCCGCGCGAGCGGCGCGCCCGGGTGGCGGATCGCCGTCCACGCCGGATGCCACACCGGCCTTCGGGGTCGTGGCGGCCCGTCGTCCTTCGGCCTCGACTCGGGGAGCAGTCGCCAGGCGAACAGCACGTTCGTCAGGCACAGCGCCGCCGCCGCCAGGCCCGGCGCCTCGCGCCCGAAGTGCGCCGCGAAGGAGCCGATCGCGGGGCCGAAGGCGACGCCCGCGGACGTGGCAGCCGAGAGCCAGCCGAGCGCCTTGGCGCGCTCGCCGGGGGCCATGGTGTCCGCCACATAGGCCTGAGCCACGCCCGTCGTGCCGCCGCCGGCACCCTGGACCAGCCGCATCAGGAAGAGCAGCCACAGGGTCTCCGCGAAGGCGAACACGCCGTAGGCGATGGCGGAGGCAGTGAGCCCGATGAGCAGTGCCGGCCGGCGACCGTAGCGGTCGGAGACCCGCCCCCAGAAGGGCGCGGCGACGAGCTGGGCGATGGAAAACGAGGCGATCAGGAGACCGACGAGCTCGGGTGAGGCCTTCAGCTCGAGGGCGTAGAACGGCAGCAGCGGGAGCACGATCATGAAACCGACCATGTCCACGAAGTTGACCGCGATGAGCACCGCGAGGCGCCGGAAGCCCCCGGCCTGGGGGGCCGTCACCCGGGACTCCCTCCCCGCCCCTGCCCGCCCGAGCCCAGCGCGAACACCGCGGCGCTCACCAGCATCAGCACCACGCCGTACGCCGCGGCGACGCCCACGTCGGCCTGGCGCAGGCTGGAGAGGATCTCCAGCGAGATGGGCCGGGTGTCGTAGGTGTAGAGCATGATCGAGGTCACGAAGTCTCCGAACGCGGTCACGAACGCCAGACTCGCGCCGGCCAGGAGCGCCGGCCGGAGCAGCGGCACCGTCACCCTCAGCAGCGTCCGGCGGCGCCCGGCGCCCAGGCTCGCCGCGGCTTCGTCCAAGGACGGATCCAGTGCGCGCACGCCGGCGGAGATGGCCCGGCTGGTGATCGGCAGATTCCTGACGATGTAGGCGAGCGGCAGGATCCAGAGCGTACCCACCAGCACGAAGCGCCCGGCCAGCGGCCGGTTGACGCTGAAGGCCGTCGCCAGCGCGATGGCGAAGACGGTCCCGGGCACGGCCCACGGCAGAGCGAGCAGACTCTGGATGGCACGGCGGGGGCCGGTGGTCCGCCGCGCGCCCACCAGCGCGCCCGCCAGCGCGATCGCCACCGAGGCGATGGTGGCCACCGTCGCGAGCCAGATGCTGTTCAACAGGGGCCGCAGCCGCACCGGGTCCAGCACCAGGGCGGCGTAGTTGTTCAGCGTGTAGACCGGCGGCAGCGGCTCGGTGGTCCAGGTGCCGACCGGGACGAACGACACCAGCACCAGCGTGAGATGCGGCAGCAACAGCAGCGCGGCGAGACCCCATCCCGCCAGACCCGCGAGCAGGCGGGCGAGCGGTCGACGGATCGCGATCGGGGCCGGCCCCGCACCCTTCCTTCCACCGCCGCCGACCTGCTCTCGAGGATCGCTGCGGAAGAGCAGCAGGGCGAGCAGGGCCATCGCCGTGAGCGAGGCGGTCTGCACCATCGCGAGCTGGTCCTCGCCGTTGAGCCTGGTGGCCACGATCTGCGTGGGCATGACGCGGAAGCCGCCGCCGAACACATAGGGCGCGCTGAAGGAGCCGAGCGCGGTCATGAAGGTGAGGAGCGAGGCGCCGGCCAGCGCGGGCCTGAGGTGCGGGACCACGACCCGGCGGAAGGTGCGCCAGCGTCCGGCGCCCAGGCTCGCCGCCGCCTCCAGCTGCGAAGCGTCGAGCGACACCAGGGCGGCGCGCACCAGGAGGTAGAAGTAGACGTACATCGAATAGGCGTGGACCAGCAGGATCGCGCCGGGGCCCTGCAGCCGCCACGGTGGCTCCTCCAGCCGGAAGAGCCACATGAGGAGCAGCGGAATGAAGCCGGTCTCGCCGTACAGGAAGAGGAAGGCAACCACGCCGACCAGCGGCGGGAGCACCGCCGGCAGCGCCACCAGCCCTCCGAGCACCCGGCGTCCCGGGAGATCGTAGCGGCCCAGGAGCAGCGCGAGGGGAATGCCGATCAGCGCCGCGAGCGCCACGCTGGCCAGCGAGATCCAGAGGCTGGCCCACAGGGCGCGCAATTCCGTGGGCCGGCCCACGAACTCGCGCACGTGGTCGAGGGTCCAGCCTTCAGGCCCACGCAGGCCCTCCACCAGCACCAGCGCCAGGGGGTAGAGCACGAGCCAGAGGAGCAGCGCGAGCAGCACCGCGGCGCCGACGGAGTTGCGTGGCCGGGTCACGCGCCGTCCGCCGGGAAGAGATGCAGCCCTCCGGCCGCCCGCCGACTGGGGAGGATGCCCACGCGCTCTCCGGGCTGCACGGCCGCCGGCGGCGCGACGACTTCGATCGTC